>JANNWM010000102.1:0-3293 GCA_031408435.1 Bacteroidota bacterium | reverse complement strand
CAAGCCACGAGACGTTGTGCGATAACTTCCCAAAAAACGGAAAAATAGAAATAAATGAAAACAACATCCAAAATAATTATTTCAATTTTATCAATTACCATAATTTGGAGAATTTATATTTATTTCACTTTCCCAAATATGGATAAAATAAAAGATAATTTAAAAACCACATATTCTGAAAATATAACGCCTGATAAATTGAATTATGAAAATTTAGTAAAAAACGACTTAAAAGAGAATAGAACAATTTTAATTGGGAAAGCAAAAAGTTCAAAAATATTTAACCATTCATTTCCATTTTCAACTCATAAATTTGAACTAAACGAAACAGAAAAAATTTTAAAAATACTTAATGATTCCACAAATTATGATTGGGGAGAAATTGGAACTGCATATTATGATAAAATTTTAGTTTTTTATGATGAAAATCAGAACGAAATCGGTTATGTAAATTTAAGTTTGGACGGAGAAATAGATATATTTCCTAATTTACCAATAACAAAATGGGGATTATTAAGTAAAAAAGGATTTAGAGAATTAATTATTGCAGTAAGAACCGAATAACATAAAGCTTTATAAAATAAATTAGACAATGAAAATTAAAACAATAATTTTAATCATTTTAACATCGTTTTTAAGCAATGCTCAAAATGAAATTAAAACAGAAATCATACAAGTTCGAACTGATATAAATGTAGATTCAAAAAAATTATCTATAAATCTTTCTGAAGGAACTTGGAAAGTTATTTTGTATCCAATTTTTCAAGACAATCAAATTATTAAAAACTCACTACCGAAATCTGAAGGAATTTATAACTTAGTAATTAACTACGATGATAAACTTTTCTATATTGAAACTATACTATATAAAAATAAACCAACGACGGACGAATTAGAATTTTACTTTTACAAAGAAAATGACAGAATATTTTGTAAGATAAAATCTGATTTAGTTACAGAATTAAATAAAGAAATTGTAATGAATAAAATTGAGAACGAAATGCAAAATTTAATTAACGAAACAAAAAAATAAAGTCATCGCACAACAGCGGTTTGGCGCAATTGGGGTTTTAGGCAAACTTTAAAGTTGGTTTTGTATTTGGAAGTTCGGTCTTTAATTTGTACATTTAGCTAACCAAATCCCCAACTGACGCCAAGCCACGAGACGTTGTGCGACACTTTCGAGCGACAGAAAACCGAAAGTAAAACAAAAAATAAAAAAAGGTTGGAGAAATAAGCGGAAAAAACCATAAAGCCTTAAAATGACTTTTTACACCAAAAAAGCATAAAATAAAGTACGCAAAAAACATAATTTATGAAATCAAATTTTTTAAAAGTATCAATTCTCGCATTAGTTACAATTTTTACAATTTCTTGCTCGAAAGACGAAAGTTTAAGTACAACGGAAACGAATACAAGTATTGGAACTACAGTAAATACTTGGGCAAAATTTACTGTTGCAACTCCAGCAGGAGTATTTAAACCAAATTATATCGTAATGATGTTTGAAACTCCGTTTACTCCAAATACTCCTTTACCAACAATTATTAAACAAGCAACTTCTGATGTAAACGGTTTAGCATACTTAGATTTAAACACAACAATTACAAGCACAACTTTGAAAAAATACTATTTTGAAGCATTTACTTTAAGTGGAACGACTTACACATTAAAAACAAATTTCTCCAGATTTGATAGTGATTTGAAAAAAGGAAGTAATTTGACAACAACTTTACTTGTAAACTAAAACCAAATTAAAAACATTAAATTTATGAACAAAAATATTTATACATTAGCGTTATCCCTAATTTCTACAATTTCATTCTCTCAAAATTCAGATTGGTCAAAAACTGACCGAAATAATGTTTTTGAAGAATGTATGAGTGCAACTTCAAAATATAAAAACATTTCCAAAGAACAACAAGAAAGTTTATCGCTTTGTTTTCTCGAAGAAATCACCAAACAATATTCAAAAAAAGAATATCAAGCAAAAATAGAAGTTGAAATCAACAGAATTCAACAAGCAACTATTTCACTTTGTGCCAAAAATATTGGAGTGAATATTGAAAACACTCAAAAAGCCGAAAAGGAAAAAAGTAAACTAAACGAAGGAAATTTTACTCGAAAAGATTTGGTTGGAGTTTGGAGAGACGAAAGTTGCAAAATTTATATGAATGAAGATGCAACTTATCTTGTAAAATGGGATAACGGAAGTTCAAAAGCAGGAAAATGGTGGATTAATGAAGTTAAGGAAATAATTTTTGAAAATTTGTCAAGATTAAGAGTTACATCAATAAGTGCAGATGAATTTAAGTTTGAACAAGTAATTGTAACAAAAACGAATATTTGGGGAACTGTAAAAGGAACAAAAACGAATTCTTATACAGCGACAAGAGTTGAATAGATAAAAAAGCGATCGCACAACAGCGGTTTGGCGCAATTGGGGTTTCGGTCTTGACTTTACACATTGTTTTGTACTTTTGTGGTCAGTGATTTACTGAAAGTTTAGGCTAACCAAATCCCCAACTGCCGCCAAGCCACGAGACGTTGTGCGAGATTTTACGTGAAAAACAGAAACTAGAAAAACAAAGAAAAATAGAAACAAAAGTTATGAATAAAACTAAATTTTTAATTGTAATCACTTTAACTTTTTTTATTTCTTGTGACAACGTAAATAAAGATTTTACCAGAATTATTGAAAGTAACTTCAAACTTTGTAGAAATTTAGAAAACGAAGTCGAGTTGTCGAAATTTGAAAACGAAACTGAATCGGAACTTAAAATTAAAGGGCATATTTTATTTTATGGTCATAATTCAGAATTTATAATCGTAAATTTGAAAGAAAAAGATAGCGTAAAAGGATTTGAGAAATTGAATAAACGTGAAAAAATGTTGGAAGTTTACAAAAATAATTTTAGTGAATACTACATTCTAAAAATTAAAAATGATAGTGTTTTTGGACCATACAAAAAAGCCGAATATTTAGAAAAGAGAAAAAGATTAAACGTAACAGAAAATTTGAAATTAGATAATTCGACAATGGAATTTTTCACAATGATCCAAAGAAACGACATAAATTATTTTAAAGATTTAGATAGAGAATTGATAAATGTTGAAAAATTAAAAGGGAATAAATTTGCAAACATTTTTGATTGATAAATCGAACCAAAAATAAAAACCATCGCACAACAGCGGTTTGCAAAAATTGGGGTTTTGGTCTTGAATTTACACATTGTTTTGTACTTTTGTGGTCAGTGATTTACTGAAAGTTTAGGCTAACCAAATCCCCAACT
>JANNWM010000101.1:0-2984 GCA_031408435.1 Bacteroidota bacterium | reverse complement strand
ATTTGTACAGCACACAACAGCGGTTTGCAAAAATTGGGGTTTTGGTCTTGAATTTACACATTGTTTTGTACTTTTGTGTTCAGTGATTTACTGAATGTTAGGGCTAACCAAATCCCCAACTTCTGCAAGCCACGAGACGTTGTGCGACAGCAATGAGCAACAGAAACCGAGAAGAAAATAAGTCGAAAAAATGAAACATATTAACGAAATAAATTCCGAAGGTTTTGCGATTATCGACAACGTTTATTCCGAAAATGAAATCGAAAAAATCATTGCAGAAATAGAAAAAGTTACTGAAAACGAAACCGAAAATTCTACTTTTAGAAAATCTCAAGATTTATTTGCAATTCGTCAATTTCATAAAGAAATTCCAGAAACGCTAAATTTTATTTTTAACCAAAATTTGAGAGGAATTATAAAACTGAACTTTGGAGAAAATTATTTCATAACGAAATCAATATATTTTGACAAACCAGAAAAATCGAATTGGTTTGTGGCTTATCATCAAGATTTGACAATTTCTGTCGACAAAAAAGTGGAAATAGAGAATTATGAGAATTGGACAATTAAACAAAATCAATTTGCGGTTCAACCGCCAAAAGAAATTTTGGAACAAAACTTCACAATCAGAATTCATATTGACAAAACAACAAAAGAAAACGGAGCATTGAAAGTTCTGAATAAATCGCACAGAAAAGGAATAGTAAGAACCGAAAATATTGAACTTGAAAACGAAATAGAAACGATTTGTGAAGTTGAAAAAGGCGGAATAATGATAATGAAACCATTGATTTTTCACGCTTCAAACAAAACAACAAATAATGAAAGACGAAGAGTAATTCATATTGAGTTTAGTAACCAAAAGTTACCGAATTCATTGGAATGGAGCGAAAAAACTAATTTTAACTTAAACTAAATCGCATCGATTTTGCCGATCGCACAACAGCGGTTTGGCGCAATTGGGGTTTTAGGCAAACTTTAAAGTTGGTTTTGTACTTGGAAGTTCGGTCTTTAATTTATACATTTGGCTAACCAAATCCCCAACTGACGCCAAGCCACGAGACGTTGTAGGCTAGTTTCTCCGAAAATTCCGCAAAAAAAACAAACTAAAAGTAAATATAAATATGAATAAACCAGAAAGCGTAAGATTAGAAGTGTTTAAGTTTAATTTAAGTCCAAGAAAATCATATAAAGGAACGAATTCATTTAGAGATTTATTCATAAAAAGAACCGAATCAACTGAAAGTGTTGATAATGTAAAACTATACACAAATTTTTTTAAAAAGTTCATTTCTACTCTTGATACTGATTATCAAGTTGTTAAAAACAAGGCTTTTACTTTGATAAATGAAAACCAGCAAACCAGTTTCAGTGCCACTAAAAATATTATTTATGGCGTTTTGGAAGGCGGACAAATGGGAGAAGGAAAAACAAGGAGAAAACTAAAGAATAAAACTAATGCAAACTCTTTAGATGGCGATGTAATTAACGATAAATATTTCTTTTATATTTATGCTCCACTTAACGACAGCAACGGTTACATAATGTTTCAAATTTATCAACAGGATAATATTCGAGATGAATTTTTGAAATTTATTTTCAAGGAAATATATCAATTTGAGAACGATTATAATATGCCAAATTATGATATATTTATTCCACAATATATAAAAGATGAATTCAAAAATTCTGCAAAAATAAAAGAACTAAAATTTACAGAAACAGTTTTATCAACTAGTATTGATAATTCCGCCAGTTTTATGTCAATAAATGAAAGTTATAAAATTGAAATTAAAATAACTCCTGTAAAAAGTAAAATACAAATGTCATTTATAGAATCTCTTGCAAAACCATTTTTAGAAAAAACTTTTAACGGAATTGGATTGAATCTTTTTGACAAAAAAGATGTTGTGCTAAAAGATTCAAATAAAAAAACTGCAACATTTGAAATGGATGGCGCAGGAGATATTATGCCAAGAATTTATTTAAAAAATAAAATTTCTATAAGTACTTTTGGAGTACCAGATTTCGACGATTTAAAAAAATATTGCGACAAAATATTAGAAGGAATTATTGCTGAACAACCAAAAGTTAAAGATATTTAATTATGTTTTTGAATGTAAAAAGTATAAAAACCAACGCTAAAAAATCTTTATACACAAATATAAATGGTGATGAAGAAAAATGGAGTTATGCTTACATATTTGTCAAAATAATTATTCCAATTATTAGTTGTTTGATTGTTTACATAAATCAAGATAAACTAATGGAAGATCCAAAAGTAATAGTGATGTTATTATCGCTATTTTCAGGATTGATGTTTGGAGTTCTTATTAAAATTCCAGATAAATTTAAAGATTTAGAACCAAAAATAAACGAAACTAAAGAACAGGAAAATAAGAGAAAACAAATAAAAAATTACTTAAAACTTTTTATGTATTCTTTATCTTATTCTATTTTAGTAGCGTTATTTTCAATATTTTTTGTAATTCTAAATTCCTTTTTTCCATCTTTAATTGAACTAAAATTAAGTAAATTAAAATTAATTGAAAACTTAAATCAAATTGACATTTGGACAACCTTGAAAGGTTGTGTTATCGTTTTATATAGAATATTTTTAGTAAACTATTTATTAAATTTTTTATTCTTCATTTTCAAAGCGGTAACAAACTTGTACGAATTTATGATATACGAATTTAATAAAATAGAAGAAAAAAAATAAAACCAGCCTACAACAGCGGTTTGGCGCAATTGGGGTTTTAGGCAAACTATAAAGTTGGTTTTGTACTTGGAAGTTCAGTCTTAAATTTATACATTTGGCTAACCAAATCCCCAACTGACGCCAAGCCACGAGACGTTGTGCGATAACTTCCCAAAAAACGGAAAAATAGAAATAAATGAAAACAACATCCAAAATAATTATTTCAATTTTATCAATTACCATAATTTGGAGAATTTATATTTATTTCACTTTCCCAAATATG
>JANNWM010000100.1:0-6084 GCA_031408435.1 Bacteroidota bacterium | reverse complement strand
ATTTTGTACAAATCACTTTAGAAAGTTGGATTTGGGTTTTTGCATCTACTATGGCTCATAACCCACATCATTATACTTTGAGAAAAGATTTAGGAGATAATGAACTATATCTAAAAATTGCAAGCCACATAAGATTTTATGAAATTATCAATATTTACGAAGGAATTGTTTATCGCACATTAACATTGAATGGATTTCAGTATTGGACGGCAGTCCAAGACATCGAAAATTATGAGGTGGACTTGATAAATAGAAAAAAATTAATCGCTAAAAATTAAAATTTAAACACAATGAAAACAATCACAAAAAAAACAAAAATTGGGATAATTGGGACACCTATAAAAAAGAGAGAAAAATCTGTTGCAGTAACTACTGTTAGAAATAAAAAATTAATGTTAGAAGCATTGAAGAAAACTTTAGGTGTTGTAACAGCTGCATCTGACATGTCGGGTGTTTCAAGTTCTACACATTACAGGTATTTAGCAGATGACCAGAACTACAAAGATGAAGTATTTGAAATCAAGGAAAGATGTATTGATTTTGCTGAGACTTCATTACTTACCCAGATTCGAGAGAAGAATACAGCAGCAACAATTTTTTTTCTAAAGACTAGAGCTAAACATAGAGGTTATGTTGAGACTACTCACAATGTTGTCCAAGATGCTACTGAAAGTGAGTGGGACAACTACTCACTTGAAGAACTTAAAGAAATAGGTATGAATGGCTACAAACCAAAAATTTGATGAGTTCTATTTAATCTGTAAAATTTAAAAAACACCTCAAAAACTCACCTTTAAAAAAAGAAATTATTAATAAAAATTCATAAAGTTCGTACACTATAAAAAAGACTAAATTAAAAATACAGAACTAAAAAATAAATGTTGAATTTTAATAAAATCAAAAATATTGATAATCATATAGGGCGTTAAGTCGTCTAAATGTCCGTTTACACTCCGTTACACTATGAAAAAATACATTTCATATTATCGTGTTTCAACACAAAAACGAGGCAATTCGGGGCTTGGATTAGAAGCCCAAAAAACAATGGTAAGAAACTTTCTTAAAGCCGATGACATTTTAATCGATGAATTTGAAGAAATTGAATCAGGCAAGAAAAACGACCGACCTCAACTTTTAAAAGCAATCGAGCAATGTAAAAAAGAAAATGCAATTTTGGTTATAGCCAAATTAGATAGACTTTCTCGGAACGCATCTTTTATTTTCACTTTGAGAGATTCCAATGTAGATTTTGTTTGCACAGATATTCCCGAAGCCAATTCCGTTACAATCGGCATTATGGCAGTTCTTGCCCAAGACGAACGAGAACGAACAAGTCAGCGAACAATTTTAGCTTTGGCAGAATTAAAAAAGAAAGGTGTAAAACTTGGTTCTCCCCAAAATTTAACAGCAGAAGCAAGAGTTAAAGGTATTGAAGCAACAATTCAAAAGGCTCAAAACAACTCGAACAACATCAAAGCAACTGCATTTATAGCCGCTTTAAGGCAAAATAATTTAAGTTATAGGCTAATTGCTGTTAAATTAAATAATAGTGGTTTTAAGACGAGTACAGGCAAAGAATTTTCTGGGTCGCAAGTAATGATTTTGTTTGATAGGCACAATGCGAACCTAAATAGCCAAATTACTATCTAAAAAGTGATTTATAGTTCTACTTTCTCAAAAAGTTCCGAAAGTGTTATTTTTAGTGCCGAGGCGATTATTGATAAAGTTACAATGTTTGGAGTTACTTTGCCCTTTTCGATTTTATACAAATACTGTCTATCTTTTCCTACCATTTCCGCTAATTCGGTTTGGGTTAAACCCCTTAATTTTCTGAAAACGACTATTTGTTCACCTACAATTTTGGGAACTTCATTTGATAGTTTTTGTATATCGATTTCTGTTAGACTTTGCATTGGTGCAAGTTCCAGCGAAAAACATTGAATTTTGTAACCTTAAAATACTACATTTTTTGTATATTTGTAATCTAATTTAAAAAACAAAATTTATGAAGAATATTAAGTTTGTATTGCTTGGAATTTTATCAATAGGAATATTAGGTGTGATTTTTAAACCAAAAACAAAAGTGGTTGAAACCGAAAAGTCAATAGTTATAACAGAGAAAACTGAACCTCAAAAATTAGCTATCGATTTAGACCGTGCAGAATTTTGGGATAAATTCGACCCAATTGTCAAAGAACGGGTTTTCAAAATGATTGAAAATAAAGATTGTTCTGGTTTACAGCAAGAATTTAATACAACAGCTGATGTAATGGATAAATTACAAGCAACAGGTAAAAGTGCATCAAGAAACCTTGACTTAATGGATTTCTTGGAAGAGCAAATGAAAAAATTAGATTGCCATAAATAAATTAAAATCAGATTTCAAAATTGCATCAATATAACGAATATTGATGCTTTTTTTTCGTTAAAGTCTAAAAATAAAACAATTTATACAACAAACTTTGCTTAATCCTATTGATTTCTTCAAGTTTTATTAAGAAAAACAGGACTTTGAAAAAATTTAAAATACTGTTTCAAAATAGACTAAAATTTGTTTTAAAACAGTATTTTTGAAAATTGCACTAATCTGTAAACATTAATCTAAAAGTTCTATTTTTGAACCTATGAGTATAATATTAAATAATCTTTTCAATTCACTAGGCTATACAATAGACAATGGTCTTTATTTGTTGGGAGAAGATATTAATAATTCAAAATTTCAAAATTTCCCACATAGAATTGGTCGGGTTATAAGAGAGATTATAAAACCCTATGCTATATTTTGTATTGAGAATGATTATGAGACTAATCATGTGAAGCCTTTCAACATACCACTTATTATATTCTATGATAATCCGTCAGAATTTGAATATAAAGAAATCGCTAGAAATACTTTTAATTTAAGTAGAGCCCCAGTAGTATTTATAAGTAATGATTTAAAAGGGACTTGTGATATTTATAATGGTTATAGCTTTTCAGAACAAAATTCAAATTGGTTAAGCAAAATAGAATTTAAAAAAGACTCTTTTTCTATAAGTAATTTAAGAAACGGGAAAATATGGGAGTTGTTATATAACACCTATTTTAAAAACAGTAAAACAGTTGACAAATATTTACTAAGCAATATAACAGATTGTAGAAGAATTTTAGTTTCAAAAAATGAATTTTCTTCAGGAAAATTACTTCCAGAAATTGCAAATAAATTAATCGGACGAATTATATTTATTAGATACCTTATTGACCGAGGCGTAGAATTTAACGGTCAAGACATTTTAGAAGGTAACGATAAAGAAATAAGACAAAAAAACTTTACAGAAATTTTATTAAGTAAAAAAAACACTTATTTGTTTTTCACATATATTGCAGATAAATTTAAGGGTGATTTGTTTCCTTTAGAATTCATAAAAGATGATAAACCTGAACTTGAAATCGGGTTTGTAAACCAAGATCATTTAACTGTCATTTACAATCTTTTGTCTTGCTCATCTTTTTTTGCTTCTGAAAAAAAAATTAATTCAAGTTATACAATTCAAAAATCGTTATTTCAGTATTATGATTTTGAAATAATTCCCGTTGAATTAATTAGTAATATTTATGAAAGTTTTTTGGGGAGTTCAAATTATGCAAAAGACGAGAATAAAGCAACAGAACTTACTAAACAAAAACAGGTACAAGCTTATTACACGCCACCTTTTATAGTTGATTACATTTTAAGTCAAACGGTAAATAAACATCTAAAAAACAACAATACTTCCTCTTGTAAAGTATTATATCCTTCATGCGGATCGGGGATTTTTTTGGTTGAAACATTAAAACAAATTATTGAGAGTGAACTTAAACATAATAATAACATTTCCATTTCAAACGAAAGGTTATGGGAACTTGTTCAAAATAATATTTTCGGGATTGATATTGACTCAAATGCAATAGAAATAACTACATTTTCACTGTATATAACTTTGTTAGATTATAAAAAATATCCCAAAGAAATAGAGGAATTTAAATTCAAACCATTAAAAAATAAAAATTTATTTTCTGGTGCAGATTTTTTTGATATAAATCACAACTACAATAATATTTTTAAAAATGAAGTTAAACTAGATTTCATAATTGGAAATCCACCTTGGGGTAAAGTCAAGGATTCGACCTACAAACAATATGTTACAAATCGTAAGTTATCAGAGAATAATTCAAAATGTAATTTAGAAATTGGAGGAGAAGAAATATCACAAGCTTTTTTAGTAAGGGTTAGTGATTTAGTACCGAAAAATCATAAAACAAAATTTTGTTTTATTGTTACGGGTAAAAATTTTTATAATTCAAATTCTAGTAATTGGAGAAAATATTTTTTATCTAATTTCAAGATTATACAGTTTTTTGATTTATTTGGAGTTCAAAATAAAGTTGCTGGAGGACATCAAATTTTTGAAAATGCCAAACAGCCAGCAGCTATATGTCTTTATGAAATTGATAATTTCCTAAAAGAAACCAACAATATTCAACACATTGTTGCTAGAGCAAACAAATTTTTCAATTATTTTAAAACAATTCTTATAGAAAAAAATGATGTAAAAATTGTAAGCCAAGAAATGTTTATAAAACATGATTGGTTATGGAAAACACTTCTTTATGGTAATTCTCTTGATTTCTTTTTTATTAGCAGGCTGTTTGAAGATTTTAAATTACCTGATACTTCTAAAAAAAATAAACTTGAATTCGATGGATTAAAATTAGAATATCATGGAGGATATAAAGCAAAAGATGATGGTGTAAAAATTAAGAAAAATACTACTCCATACCATAATTTCAAATACTTAGAAGTTGATGGCAAAAAGGATTTGATACCTTTTCATACTAAAAGCAATATGAATTTTATTGATAAACTAGAAGAGGATTTATTAAAAAATAGAATTGATAATGACTTAAAGGTTGCTCAATTACCTGACATTAGATTCTTAACTGGTAAAAGATTATTGATTAAAAAAGGGATTGAGATTGATAAAAATTGTAATTATAACGCAGTTAGTGCTTTTACAGATAAAAATTGGATTTTTTCATCTACAATTGCATCGATAATCCCTAAAGATGATGATGTAGAAATTAATAAGTACGAAGATTTTTTTTATACTCTTTCTGCAATAATTAATTCTAATTTATTTATCTATTTATCATTAATGAAAAGTTCGTCGTTCGGAGCAGATAGAAACAGAGTTAATTTTGAAGAGTTTTTTGAAATACCAATTGCGATTGATAATGATTTATTGAAAATCTCAAAAGAATTACATAAAGACGAAGACCCTTTTAAACAAAACGATAAAAAAATATTAGATAATTATATCTCAAAAGCATATAATATCTCTGACCAAGAACAATCAATCATTGACTATGCAATTGACATCAGCATTCCTGTAATGCGGAGAGTTAGTAGGCTTAAAATTAATCCACGCCAATATCTTTTTAATGCAATTAAACCTAATACAATACATTATTTGGAGGATTATGCTAGAATATTTTATGCTCACTTTTCAGAGAGATTTAACAATCAAAATCAATTTTTCAATATAGACGCTTATATTGAAAATGATTATATCGCTTTGAATTTTGTTATTTCTTCAAAAAGACAAAACTGGTTTTTAGTTGATTATAAATCTAATTTAAATGAAATAATAAATAAAATCGGAAATCTAGGATTTGGTTCAATAACTAAAGATTTATTCTATCAACAGGATGTTAGGGGGTTTAATTCAGATTCGTTTTATATAATCAAACCAAATGAAGTAAAAAATTGGCATAAAGCTATGGCATATATCGATTTGAACGATTTTATAGATGCTTTAACAAAAGCCGAATTTGAAAATTTGATTTAATATTATGAATGCCAATATTTTTAAATATAATGACGACGCATATTATCTAAAGCAAATATTAGGTTTGTTTTGTTATTTGTCAAGTTTCATAACATTATTGATGAAAGTTGATTTAAATTTGATTCAAAGTTAGTATTTTATTTTTAAATTCGTTTGGTGTTGTTTTAAATATTTCGGGTTTTAATTTGTACCATTTTTCGATTGCATCCATTGGTGT
>JANNWM010000099.1:0-34670 GCA_031408435.1 Bacteroidota bacterium | reverse complement strand
ATGGTTATCGTTATTGTCGATGGTACATAATCGGTGCCGTTGATCGCTGTTCCTGTATAGGCTACTGTTACAACGCTATCGACTGTTGTCGCTACTGATAAAGTCGCTGTTATGGTCGCAACACCTGATGCGTTTTCTGCTATTGTCGTTGTGCCTGTTAGTGTTACCGTTGGGGAAATAATTAAATCTGCTGAATTGGAAATTATTTGAGAACAAATTCTATCGGCTTGATAAACCCTGTAATCGTAACCTTGCATTGAAGCTGTTACACCAGTAATCAATAAAATATTAGTTGTAACTCCAGAATATAATGCTGATGGAACAATATTTGCCCAATTTGCACCATTATTAGTACTAACTTGCCATTGGTAAATCGTTGAAGCTGATCCTCCGGTGTTTACAATTGAAAAAGTTGCATTTCCGCCAATTGTTGTAATTTGATTTGTAGGCTGAGTTCTAATAACTATTGCTGGACCAAAATTAACCGGATTTATATTTGAACCAATATAAGAAGCTGCGATTACTTTTCCTGTTAATGGATCTATTAATCCGTTAGCAACTGTAGGAACTCCAATACCATAAACCCCACCATCACCGCCATCTGCGGTAGCTAAATCATAATATTCGTTAGCATCTGAACAGCCATCATTATCAGAATCTAGGTCTTGATAATCAGGTTGACCATCGCCATCGGTATCTCTAGAAACACAAAATTGCACAGTATCTAAATGTCCATAATTATCTACATAAGCTCTGAATTTATAAGAACCTGCCGGAATTGGAGAGTTATTTATGGTCGATTTGAACCAAGTTTCTGGATCGGTTGTTAAAATAAATGGAATTAAATTTCCAGTTAATATTGGTGAATCAGAAGCGTTTAGAATTTCCATTCTGGCTGTCCAAGGTTTATATCCTGTTGGACTTACAGCTGTATCTCGATTATTAAACCAAGCAGAAGCTGATAAAACTCCAGGAGTAAGTGCAGTGAATGATTTTATTGGAAAATCATTTGTGCTTCTAATATCAACATACTGATCACCAGTTTGAGCGTTGTCTGCCCCTGGAGAATATCCTAAACCATTTACTTTAATAATATTGAAACCGCCTCCGTTTTGAGTTTGCCATCCAAAAACTGTATTAGTCGGGACAGTAAAATTATTTCCGTTAATTGTTGGACTAGAAACCCCTGGTATTGCATCATCGAAATTATCTAATGTTGTAGATTGAGCTATGCCACAAAGTCCTTCGATTGTATCAAGAATTCCATCATTATCATCATCTAAATCGACAGAATCTATAATGCTGTCATTATCAAAATCTAATCCATTTATAACCAAAATTGAAATTGTAGCTATATTAGAAATATTGCCATTATTGTCTAAAACAGTATATGTTGCTGTTGCTGTACCTAAAAAAGTTGCTATTGGTGTAAAAATAACATCTCCAGAAGAATTTACTGTCCAAGATCCTTGAAGCGCATTTGTATAAGTTGTTTGAGGCCCAGCTAAAGTTGGATTTAAATCGACGGTTGATTCTGCGATTGTGCCATCTACATCGGTGTCATTATTAGTTATATTTAATTGAATTGGAGTATTTTGAGGTGTAGATCCTGAATCGTTAACCGCTGTTGGAGCATCTGTATCTGTAATTGTTCCTGTTCCAAAAGTTGTTGTATTACTTGTGTTTCCTGATGTTACCGTTCCATTTAAAGTAAAATTTTCAGGAGTATCTGAAATGAAATCATTGATTGTAGGAACATTAAAAGTAATTGATGTTTGCCCAGCTGGTATTGTTACTAAAGTGGTTGTAATTGGTGTATAATCAGACGTTCCGGCGGTTCCATTGGCTGTAACGACGTTTATTGTTGTGTTGACAGCACTTGCAGTATTCAAGCTTATTGTAAAAACAACATCTGTACCTTCGGCAACTGTTTGACCAGTTATAGCGAAATTAAGCGGCGTTAGCACCGTGGTTTTGTTTGATGTGTTGTTTAGGGTGTCCGTATCAAATTCATTTCCACTGATCGATGCGGTATTCAGATAAATTCCTGAAGGTTTAACCAATGCCGTAATTGTTAAAGTCTTAGTTCCTGCATTTGCTAAATTACCTATTGACCAAACACCTGTTGCATTGACAAATATTGTTCCTACTGGCGCAACGTGACTAACATAGCTATAACCCGATGGCAAAAGATCGTTTACGACAACACCTGTTGCATTGTCAGGACCCAAATTTTTAACACTTAAAGTAAAAACAACATTGGAACCTACTGTTGGCGTTGGATTATTAACCGTTTTGACAATAGATAAATCGGTATCAGGTGTCACGCAAACAATTTTAGAATAAGAAATCGATTCTAAGCCAAACCTGTTGACGCCCGTAATTTTAACATAACGTGTGTTGGCTTGTGTAACTGTAAAGTTTACAATCTGTGAGCTTGCCAATGCCGATGTTGTAGAAACTGCAACAGCTGCTGTCGCAAGAAAAGTTGTGGTTGTTGATGCGTTAATAGTTCCTGAAACATTTGAACCGTTGGTACTGAAAATTTTAAATTGAATTTGTGAACCTATTAAAGGTGCGTTTCCTAATCCTAAATCTATCACTATTGAACTCGTGGCTTGGGTTGAATTAGAACCTAAAGCATCGGATACTCCTAATACGTTAGTAGTATTTACCCAATTTGATGAAGATGTAACTGCAAAACCATGGGCAGTTGTAGATGATACAACCTGGAAAGCGGCACAAGGACTAGCAACTACATTTACAGTAATTAACGCATCGTCACATGATGGTCCACCATAAGGAACTAGCGGAGTTAAATCGCATATTCGATAATTTAAAACTGCCGTTCCAGTAAAACCAATAGTTGGGGTAAATGTAATTGTTCCATTGCCATTTAAAACAAAATTTCCACCAGCAACAGAAAGTGGTGACAAATTTGTTAACGAACTAGGATTAATATCGTTATCAAGATCAGAATCATTTGTCAAAGGATCTAATAATAACGTATTTGTGTTGTAAACTATAAAATTATCATTATTAGCAATTGGTGGTGCTGGTGGTGCAACAATAGTAATTGGAAATGATTTAAAAGATCTTCTGCCGCAAAAATCTGAGACAACTACTGATATTAAACAACTAACATCTGCTGCACCTTGTGACAAGGTTGGTGCTGTATAGGTTGGATTTACAGTTGTGGTATTTGTAAAAACGCCAGCACAAGTAGATGACCAACTATAAGTTATTGGATTATTAGCACTTGGCGATACCGCAGAAATATTAAAAGTAAAGGTTGCACCAGAATTTAAAGTAACAGGTGCGCTATTATTATTGGTTATTACTGGAGCTTTACCAGTTGGGGCGTCAAAAGAAAAATTTAAAAATGCTCTTTGTGCTGCAACATTTTCTGCAACTGATCCGTTAACAAGATCATGACCCGCTTCGTACATTACTTTACCACGATTTACATCGCCAAATGCATAACCATAGGCAATAATAGCTGCTTGATTTGGAAAAATACCAGTAGGCATCTGTACATGATTGGCGTCGAAAACCGATACTTTTGTGGTTGGTCTCCAGCCATTGGTTGGCAAATATATTTTTTCTGAACCAGCATTGTGTGCTAAATCTGTTAAGTTCATGTATTGCATTACAGGATCAGTAGGATACAATGGTGGGTTGTTAAAGGGTGGAGTTGGTGTATTATTATGTCGTGGGTTAAGCACATTTGTTACTGGGTTATTGTAACCATCACCATTTTTGTTTTCAAATCTCCATAAACCATCTACAGATAAAAAATTGGTTCTCAAGGTAGCTCCTGGTCTAACGTTTCCTAAATTTTCTATTACACTTACCGCATGACAACCAGCCCAAAGCCATCCTGCATTTCCGCCATCAGCAATTGGTGCGTTCCAATTCAATAAAGGCTCTCCGTGATTATCCCATGTTGGGTCTGCGTGAGGCAAAATAAATAAATCATCACAATTATTTAATTCAAGTGGCAATGCCGTTCTGTAAGCAGTGTTTGGAATACTTGCATTTAATAAATAAACTTCGGCTATATCTCCTTTGTCTTCATCTAAAACCCAATTCGGAAATTCATTCATTTCTTTATAAACCGGAATAGTTACTGGAGTTAAAGTTTTGTAAGTTAAAACATCCAAACCAACAAAAGTAGCAATATCTGCTTGGACAGCAGGTAAGTTTGCATAGACAGCTTCTATTACAAAAGTACCACCTTTGAAATCTTGGCCATCGACAGAAAAATCGATTCCATTTTTTGATTTTGATGGATTAATTGACCAAATAACAGGCACTTTATGTATTTTTAGCAATTTGTAAACCAAACCATAAGGTTTTAATCCATTGCCAATTGTTTGTGGCGTGAAACCCATGTTTATTACAACAGCACCAGCGGCAATTGTTTTTGTTTGTGAAAAACTTTGAAAACTTGTAACAAAAAGAGCAAAAATAATTAATAATTGTAATTGTTTTTTCATGTTTGAAATATTTGGCTAAAACTTTTTTTATTTGAATTTTTATTGAATGAAATCTTAATTTGATTGTAAAAAACTTAGTTTCACAATAAATAAGAAGGAACTAGAATTAAAATTTGCAATACCAATTAATTATATTGCACATTAAAACTATTGAAATTTTCTCATAACAAACACATAAGACAAAAGTTAAAATATTGTCTATTGTGCCAGAAATTATTTTTTCTGAAAAATATTTTTTATTGAAGACATTTGATTATCAAAAATAATTTCTTGTTTAACTTGGACTAATAAATTATGATTAGCATTCACATTAAACAAAAAAATAAATTATTTTTTGATATAATTTTAATCTTAGAATTTAAAATCAAACGGGGAGTAAATGATTTTTTCATGTTCATTGTAAGTTAGTTATGGATTATTTTAACAATCTGGTTTGCAAAAATACATAATGTTATTGTTATGTTAATAACTTTTAATTGACTAATCGATAACATACCAATTAAATCGATTATTAACATTAAAAACTAGAATTGTTCAATAATTATTGCTCAATAAACCATATTTAAATTAACTATTAACGACAATTTTTCCTGTTTATGACAATTTAAAAGATTAATTTTAGTTTAATCAATCATTATTCAAATAATTAAACTAACAATCATCGATTAATAGGTTACATATTACTGTTACTGTTCTTTTATATAAAATAAACAATTGTTAAATAAAAAACATTTACTACATTTGGTTTAACAAAAAACTTTTAAAAAACATAAATTATGAACTGGATTTCTATTTTAGTAGCTGCAATTGTACCAATGATTATTGGATTTATTTGGTATTCAGAAAAAGGTTTTGGCAACGTTTGGATGCGTGAAACTAACCTAAACAAAGACGAACTCGAAAAAGGAAACATGTTTTCGCTTCTAGGGTTTACATTTTTATTTTCTTTTTTCTTAGCTGTAATGATGCAATTTATTGTCATTCACCAAAATGGCGCAATAGCAATGGTTGGTGGTGACCCAACCAAAGGTTCAGAAACTTTTAATGCATTTATGACAGAATATGGTACAGTTTTTAGAACTTTCAAGCACGGCGCTTTGCATGGGTTTATGTCTAGCTTATTTTTTGCTTTTCCAATAATCGCAATAAATGCAAGATTCGAAAGAAAATCATGGAAATACGTTTTTATTCACGCTGGTTATTGGTCGTTAACTTTGACAATTATGGGTGCAATTATTTGTGGATGGGTTTAAAAAAAGTGTTCGGTATTCGGTTATTAATGTTCATTCTAAATACTTACAACTGAACACTGAACACTAATTTTATTTGCTAAATCAAAATCTTTATCGGAAACACCATTTGCATCGTGAGTTGTCAATCGAAGTTGTACTTTATTGTAAATATTTAAAATTTCTGGATGATGATTGGCTTTTTCTGCCAATAAACCAACTTGCACTATAAATGCTAATGCTTCAGAAAAATTCCGAAACTTGAAATTTCTTTCAATTGCATTATTTTTAAAATCCCAATCTTTTAGGTTTTCTAAAAATGGTTTTGCTGTAGTTGCGGTATATGTTTTCATTTTGATAATATTATAAATATCAAATAAAATTAGTTATTTTTGACGACATAAATACAAGTTTTGAATAATACTTTTTCCTTTCAAATTTTCGCTTCTGCAGATAAGCTTCCAGATACTTGGAATGATTTATCCAAAAAAAACATTTTTCTTTCTATAAATTATCTCAAAGTTCTCGAAAATTCGGCACCCGATAATATGAAATGTCATTTTATTGGCATTTTCCAAAACCAAAATCTAGTCGGAATTGCGCTTACGCAAATGATAACCACAAATGGAATCAATATTACTGGCGATAAAAAAAACTGCTTGCAATCTAAAATTCGTGATTTTATACTCAGAAAATTCGCATCAAATGTTTTGTTTGTTGGCAACAACATGCTGACTGGACAAAATGCTTATTGTTACAAAGAAACAATTTTGTTTTCTGATTTTATTTCAAATTTAAATAAAGCAGTTCGAGAAATAGAAAAAATATTCGAATCCAAACAAAAAAAAATTCATATTCTCAATTACAAAGATTTTGATTTATCTGAATCTGAAAATTTCGAAACAGACGCTTTTGTTGATTTTTATAAATTCGAAATTCAACCTAATATGGTTTTTGATATTCCTGAAAATTGGCAATCGAATGATGATTATGTTTTGGCATTGTCCAAAAAATACCGAGACCAATACAAGCGTTCGCACAAAAAAGCCGACGGTATCGTTAAATGCAAATTATCTTTAGAACAAATCATTATTCACAACACCAGAATAAACGAATTGTATTTGAATGTAACCAAAAACGCACCGTTTAATACATTTTATTTATCAGAAAATCATTTTATAGAATTCAAAAAACAACTAGGACACGATTTTTTATTTTACGGCTACTTTATTGATGATAATTTAATAGGATTTAATACTTTAATAAAAAACGGCGACTCAATCGATACCTATTTTTTGGGTTATGACGATAATTTTCAACGCGAAAAAATGTTGTATCTCAATATGTTATACGACATGATAGGTTATTCGATCAACAAAAAATTCAAGAAAATTGTGTTTGCAAGAACGGCTCTAGAAATTAAAAGTTCGGTTGGTGCCAAACCAGAAATTATGTTTGGATTCATTAAACACAACAACAAAATTATCAATAAATTTATGCCAAAAATTTTTGATTATTTTGACCCAAAAGTAGTTTGGCAAGAACGGAATCCATTTAAATAAGTTTTCTGTAGTAGTTTTCTGTAACTCGAAAATTGAAAACAATAAAATTGTAACAGAAATTTTTTTTGTATTTTTGATAATAATTATCCAATATGAAAACAGCATTTCAAATAGATTTTACATTTAATCAAGTTCTTAATTTAGTGATGCAATTGCCAACGAAAGAAAAAATAAGAATTACCAAAGAATTAGAAAAGGAAGGAATTAATTCTAAATTATCTAGCTTGTTGAAAACATTCAAAACCGATAAATTAAGTCTAGAAACTATAAATGAAGAAGTTGAAATTGTAAGACAACAAATTTATGACGAACAAAAACATTAGAGTAATTTTTGATACTAATGTTTGGGTAAGTTTCTTAATTGGCAAACGTTTGGCTGTTATAAAAACCCATATTGAAAATGATAAAATCACAATTATTGTTACTGACAAACTTTTTAGAGAAATTAAGGACGTCACGAGTCGTGAAAAACTTCAAAAATATTTTCCTGAGCAAAGCTTAAAAGAACTGATTCAACTTTTAGAATCAATCGCTGAAAACATAAAAATCAAACCCAAATATTTCATAAATAGAGATAAAAAAGATAAATTTTTATTAGATTTAATTGATTTTTAAAATGACAATTATTTAGTTACTGGTGACAAGGATTTATTAGAGCACAACCCGTTTTTATCTGCAACAATTTTAAATCCTAACGATTTTGAGAAACTTTTTCAAATAAGTTTTCTGTAGTAGTTTTCTGTAACTCGAAAACTGCGACAGAAAACTGAAAACTAATACATGCATTACGACTTTAACTTTTATTCTTCGCTCTTACTCATAACCTTTTCGCAAGGAATAATTTATGGCGTATTATTATTAAAAAAAGCGATTCAAACTGAAAGCAAACCTAATTATTGGTTGAGTCTCTTTGTGTTTTTGTGCAGTTTGTATGTTGCGCCTTGGATGTTGGGTTTTGCAGGTTGGTACGACAATCAGCCCTTTCGGGATATTATGTTTTATATTCCGTTTCAACATTTATTTTTTATAGGACCAATTTTGTTTTTTTATATTCAAAGCCTTTTAAATCCTGCATTCAAAATAAATAAAAAATAGTCTTTGCATTTAATTCCTGGACTTTTATATCTGGTTTACAGTTATATAGTTTTTGTTTATGATAAATTAATTCTAAGCAAATATTACTTTTATGAAGACGGAATGGATAAAGATTTCGATACTTGGTACCAATATTCGGGTTTTATTTCTATGTTTGTTTACATGTTTTTGAGTCTCAAATATTATTCGAATTATCGAAAATTAATTGTCCAAATTACAAGTAACGCAGATTCTGTTTTGTTTGATTGGATTCGTAAATATCTTTTTGCATTTCTAGGAATGCTTTTATTGAAAGTTTTTGCCGAAATATTCTTTACCATTTTCCCTGAATATACAGATTATGTCGGTGGTTGGTGGTTCTATTTACTGTTTTCAATAATATTATATTATATTGCCATTACTGGATATGCTAATTCTATAGAAACAAAAATTGGCTTTGAAATGTCATTTTCTAATAATAAACCTATTTTATTATTAAATCAAAATCAAGAATACCATACAATCGAAATTGAATATCAAGAAATTAAAATCGAAATTCCGACTGATATTATTATTTGGAAAACCAAAATTGAAACTTTAATTCGATCCGAAAAATTGTATCAAAATCCAGAATTATCATTATCCGAAATCGCAAAAAAACTCGAATCCAATTCATCGATAATTTCTAAAGCTATAAATCAAGGTTTTGGAATGAATTTTAACGATTTTGTTAACAATTACCGTGTTGAAGCTGTGAAAGAAATGTTCAAAATAGGCACACACAAAAAATCTACATTACTAGGTATTGCTTATGATTGCGGGTTCAATTCAAAAGCAACTTTTAATCGTGCTTTCAAGAAAAATTCTGGATTATCTCCAAAAGAATATATAACATCAAAAATATGAAAACTCAAAAACTTAAATATTATTTATTGGTAGCAATATTTTACTGTTTCTTTTCTAGTTATTCACAAATAGACCGTAAAACCCTACAAGAAAATTTAACCAAAATTCAAAGCCAATCTAATTTACCAGGTTTTGCATTAACGATAATAAAAAACGAGAATATCGAATTTTCGGAAGGTTTTGGATATGCCGATAGAGCAACAAAAACACAATTCACATCAGAAACTATTTTGCCAGTTGGTTCGGTAAGCAAAATTTTTATTGGTTTTAGTGTTATGAAAGCTATCGATTTGGGTTATTTTACTTTAGAAACCGACATTAATACCATTTTGCCTTTTAAGATTATAAATCCATATCAACCCAATAAAAAAATCACAATAAATAGTTTGGTTACACATACTTCGGGCTTGTTAGATAACGAAAAATTTTATATTCAAGCATATAACAAAGGTAAAAAACCGACAATAAAATTAGGACAATATCTAAAAGAATATTATTCGCCAAAAGGCAAGTTTTATGCCAAAGCCAATTTTGATAAATCTAAAAAAACAACCTATAATTATTCTAATATTGCATCGGCTTTAACAGCTTATTTAATTGAAATTAAAAGCAATATGACTTTTTCAAAATTTACCAAAAAACATCTATTCGAACCATTGCAAATGAACAATTCGCATTGGTTTTATGACGAAGATTTTGTTGCCAAATATGCAACTTTATATCAAGTTGACAAATCTGATTCTCAGTTTCGATATTTAGAAAATTCAAACGGAAGTCTTAAAACATATTCTTGCGCTACTTATCCAGATGGAAGCCTAAAAACATCGGTTTCTGATTTAGCAAAATATTCCATCGAAATGTTAAAAGGTTACAATGGCAAATCCAGTTTATTGTCAAAATTATCATACGAAACCTTGTTCAAGAAACAATTTGACCAAAAAGCAATGCCATTAAAAATGGATGAAAAAGAACCAAATCGTGCAGTTTTTTGGGCTTATAACAGAAAAGGCAAAATTATGCATACTGGAAGCGATCCGGGTTTAGCAGCTTTCTTGACAATTGACCAAAAAACAAATATTGCAAGAATTTTATTGTTTAACACTGCCGTAGATGGACAAAATAATGATAAAACAATTGAAAATTTAAAGAACATTATTAGCGAAATTGAAAAATTTGAAAATGGCTTAGAATAACCTTTACCTTTTAATCAATGTATTTTAAATAAAAAATAATTTGATACTATCACAAAAAACCTTTGTATAACTTGGCTTTACAAAGGTTTTTTTATTTGAGACCTTTTTTAATAAGCCTCAAATTATGATTTGCAACTTTTGATTAAACTAGACATTGCACCTTTGCATTGATCAACAATTAAAACTTCAAAATATGACAAAATTAATTACAAATCTTAATTCTTAAAAACAAAAAAAACTAAATTCTAAAATTATGAAACTTTTACAAAAATTAACCAATCCAATTTTAATGCCGCATTGGGTTTTAGATTTTACACTAATGATACCAAGAATCGTTTGTGGCTATTTGCTTGCCTCTAGTTTTGGTGCCGATAAATTCGGAATGCCTTGGTCTAACCCAGATAATGGTTTAGGATTGTTCGAAGTTGCTTTTTGGTTTCCAAAAGATGTTGCAGGTTATGGCGGAATTTTTGCTCTTGCTCCAGAATTTTTTGCTTGGATGGGAGCATTTGCAGAAGCAGTCGGAGGCATTTTGCTTGTACTTGGTTTTCAAACCAGAATTGCTTCATTTTTAGTAACATGCACTATGTTGGTAGCAATTTTTATGCAACAAATCGATAATGGCTTGTGGAATTGTCTTGCAGCAATGGGCTTTTTATGGACAGGTATTTTCTATTTGATTCTTGGTTCAGGACGATTTGGGGTAGATTATTTATTAACAAAAAAATTAAAATAAAATGAAAATATTTATCATAATAATTCACATAACAATTCTCGGACTTACAAGTTGTGTTCAAAAAACAAACAAACATTCTATAACTTTATTAATAGATGTTTCTAGTTTAAAAGACATAAAAACTGTTGGCATTCGTGGCAACGACAAACCTTTTTCTTGGGATTATGATTCAGAAATGGAAGTTGTCAAAAAAGATTCGCTATACAAAAAAACCTTTATTTTCGAAACAGGACGGCTTTGTACCGAACTTAAATTCACGGTAAATGGTAATTTTGAATTGCAAGATAAAGAGAATAGGAAAGTCTATTTCAATCAAAATGGTGCAACGTTTTATAGAGCCAAATTCAATAAAATAAAATTATAAACAAAAAAAGCGACAAAATTGCCGCTTTTTTACAAGAATTCTCAATAATTATAGTTTAAATCCATAAGCAACACGCAGTGCAATTTGATTTAATCCTGTCTCTATTGCGTTGTTTCTAACAACTTTAAAATCGCTAAAATGCTCGTATTTTAGACTTATATCAAAATTATCAATTACATAACCAATGCTTGGACTTAGCAATAACGAGTTCTGGTTGTAGCTGTTGGTAACTGCAAATGCGCCACCAGCTTCGCCCATTAAATAAAATTGATCTTCGATTACAAATGCTTTGAAACCTAATTTTACTGGAACATATCCTAAATCTTTACCTGGACTTGCAACAAAAAGGTTATTGAAACCTGTTGTTAATGTAACTGAATATTTTTTAGACAAATCATATTGTAATCGTGCGTCTGCTCCTAAATTAAAATCATAAGGTTTTTCGAATGGCAATCCGCCAGAAATCCCTATTCCAAGTCTAAAACCTTGATCGTAATTTTGTGCCGTTTGTGCAGATGAATAATTGGTTGCAATGATAAAAACCATTGCTGTAAGAATTGTTTTGAATGCGGAAATTAATTTCATTTTTTTTATTTGTTTTATTATTTGATAAAAAATTATTTTTGCAAAGATGATACTGTTGCTCTAAAAAAAAATTATACAATTAAAACAAATTCTTACATAATTCATATAATAATTTATTCCTTCAGATTACGTAATAGATATTTAAAAATTATGGAACAACCCAAAAACTGTTCTTTAAAACTCCATTTTCATAGTAAAAATTAGCTTTTCGGTTTCCAGAATAATCTAAGTACAAAAATTCTAATTCATAAACTTTACAAACAATTACATCGAAATTTTTTTGATAAAAATTACTTTCAATATCTGTAGGTTTAATTTCAGAAAACTTTTCGTCATAACCTAAAGTCGGCTTTTCTGATTTTGTATTTGGTGATTCAATAGTCATATAACCCAATCGAGCCTGCGGACTTGTGGCTTTCCAGCGGTCGATTGCCAATAAATTATTTTCTGGAAGAAATGCATGGGCTTTTATTGCAATTTGAATTTTTTGTCGGGCATCATAAAAAAGCAAAGAAACTCGATTATCTGATTTGATATCTTGAAATTTTCTAGAACGATTGTCGGTGTGAAAGTAGATTGATTTTTGTAACTCATCTACTTTTCTATTTATTACGATTCTTAAAGCCGAGGCATTGTCTAGACCAATTGTCCCCAAACACATTGTGCGAAAACCATTTTTTTTCTTTGAATAACCGTTTATCAATTTTTTCCAAGCCAATTCTTCAATTCCAGCCAAATTGTATGGAATATCATTGATTTTTATTGAATCTAGTTCTGAATTATTCATTTATTTAAAATTAAATTTTGAGTAATTATAATAAAATAAGGTTATATTTTATGATAATGTTGGTATTTCAAACTCTTTATTTCATTGAAATAAAACTTCTATTTGTCATTTCGACGATAGGAGAAATCACATAAATCGATCAACTAATGAGATTTCTCCTATCGTCGAAATGACAAAATAATAACCAAATTATGAAAATCCACAACTTTCTAAAACATAACCTAAAATAATAAAATCTAATAGGTTTTTAGAACCTATAACGTCTTTGATTTATTAATCAAATAATAAGCATAAAAGCCCAAAACCAATTCTCCTAAAGTTCCTGCAACAAAAATCATGGATGGAATTCCGTCAAAAAACATTGAAATTATTCTACCAAAACCCAAACCAAGCATAAAAAGCATATTGCAAATTGTTGCCGTTCTCCAAAATTTTTGATTTAATATTCCCAAAATCCAAAGTGATGCAAAAGCCAAATACAAACCCATAATTGCTTTTAGAATATTGGCTTCGTCGATGGTATTGGTATCGACAACTAAAAATAAATTAGGCTTGAACCCATAAACAAAAGCTGCTGAAACAACAATTGCAGTCGAAATTATTAAATGGAGATTTTTGTTTTTCATTTTAGAAAAATAGTTTTATAACATTATGACTTTAGCCCTGATCGAAGTGGAAAGCTTTTTGAAAAAGATGTTTAGGTTTTTTGGGATTGAAAAAACGACCAACGGAAGTTCTTTTCGATCCTAAAAAAACCAAACAGATTTGAGAAAACTTGCAACATAGAGCAGGAAATAGCTACAAATTATCTATTTCTTCTTGAATTAATTCCCATTCTGATAACAGTTTTTCTAACTCTGATTTTTTCTTATTGTATGCTGTAAAAAAACGAGCATCTTCGATGTGTTTATCGTAATTTGATGCCAATGCTTTGTCGTCTTGCTGAATGTCTTTTTCTAAATCTTTGATGTTTGATTCTACTTTTGACAACCTATTTTGCAATGATTTTGATTTTTTTTGATCGTCGTAAGATAATTTAGATGTTATTTTTATTTCTTTTGTTTCAAGTTTCTGGCTGTCTTTTTTCTCGACTTCTCGCATATTTTCAAGATTGCGTTGCTCTAAGAAATAATTTATATCGCCTAAATATTCTTTGATTTTTTGATCTTTGAATTCATAAACCAAATTGGACATTCCTTGCAAGAAATCTCTATCGTGCGATACCAAAAGTAATGTTCCTTCAAATTTTTGAAGTGCAGCTTTCAAGACATTTTTAGACTTAATATCCAAATGGTTTGTCGGCTCATCCATCAACAAAACATTAATTGGTTGCAACAATAACTTACACAATGCCAAACGGTTACGCTCGCCACCCGAAAGTACTTTTACTTTCTTTTCTACATCATCACCACGAAACAAAAACGAACCCAACATGTCTCGAACTTTAGACCTATTGGTGTCGGTTGCTGCGTCTTCCATGGTTCGCAAAAGTGTTATTTCGCCATCGAGATATTCGGCTTGATTTTGGGCAAAATAACCAACTTGCACATTATGACCCATTTTGATATTGCCTTTGTATTCGAATTCATTAACAATAGCTTTTATAAAAGTAGATTTTCCTTGTCCGTTTTGTCCAACAAATGCAATTTTAGAACCTCGTTCGACCAATAAATTTATGTCTTTTAAAATGGTTTTATCACCATAGGCTTTGGTAACATTTTCGGCTTCGACCACTACTCGACCCGGAACTTTAGAAACTGGAAACGAAATATTCATTACAGAATTATCGTCTTCATCCACTTCGATTCGTTCTACTTTATCGAGTTTTTTGATAAGCGATTGTGCCATCGATGCTTTACTAGCTTTGGCACGAAACTTTTCGATTAATTTTTCAGTTTCTTCAATTTTTTTGGCTTGATTTTTTTGAGTTGCCAATTGTTTTTCACGAATTTCGTGACGCAATTCTAAATATTGCGAATAAGGTTTATTGAAATCATAAGCTTTTCCAAGAGAAATTTCTATTGTTCTATTGGTTACATTATCCAAAAACATTTTATCGTGAGAAACAATTACAACAACGCCAGGATAATTGCGTAAAAAACTTTCTAACCAAATAATACTTTCGATATCTAAGTGATTGGTAGGTTCATCAAGAAGTAAAATATCATTGGCTTGAAGTAATAATTTTGCAAGTTCAATCCGCATTCTCCAACCACCAGAAAAAGTTTCTGTTTGATTGTTAAAAACATCACGCTTGAAACCTAAACCTAGTAATATTTTTTCGGTATCGCCAACATAATTATAACCGCCGAGAAGCTCGAAACGATGCGTATAATCTGATAAATCTTCGATAATTTGACTGTACTCGTCACTTTCATAATCGGTTCTAGTAACCAATTGATGGTTAATATCTTCGAGTTTACGTTCAACAATTTGAATTTCGGTAAACGCTTGATAAGCTTCTTCGAGAACGGTTCTGCCTTGCTCAAAATCAATATCTTGTCGCAAAAAACCAATTCGAACTTCTTTCTCGGTTGCAATTTGACCAGAATCAGGTTTGAAATCGCCAGCCAAAATCTTGAGCATTGTCGATTTTCCAGCTCCATTTTTACCAACAAGACCTACTCGGTCGCCAGCGCCCATTCTAAAAGTTACTTCTTCGAACAAATAAGTTCCGCCGAAAGAAACCGACAAATTGTGTATGTTTAACATTGAAAAAAAAGTTTAAAGGTTTAAAAATGATATTAAAACCAAATAATTATTAAATGTTTAATCTAAAGATTTCGCTTTTAAAAACGTGCAAAAGTAACTCAATTTTAACTCAAAACGATGTAAAAAAATGTAAATTTGCAAAGTCAATTAATTATGTCAAAATAAAAAGGAAAATGTTACCTAAAGGATCGAAAATAAACAGCATTTTAACAGGAAGCTGCCCAAGATGTCAAAAAGAAAGTATGTATTTGGACAAAAACTTACTGCATTTTTCAAAATTGCTCAAAATGAATGACAATTGTAGTCATTGCGGATTAAAATATCAAATTGAACCCGCTTTTTTTTATGGTGCAATGTATGTTAGTTATGGCTTGAATGTTGCACTAATGGTGGCTGTATTTTTAATCTCATTTTTTGTTTTTAATGCACGGTTTACAGGAACATTTATTTCAATAATTGTAACATTAGTCATTTTATTTCCAATTATTGTTAGACTGTCTAGAAATATTTATATTAATATGTTTGTTAGTTTTGATAAAAAATTTAGTTCCTAATTAAAAGCTATTTCAAGCCGTCATTCCAAAAATTTTTTCAATTAATTTTATTTTTCTAAACCCAAAAACGAACTTCCTGCGGTCGTTGTTTTTAGACAAGAAAAATTAAAATTTCTTTTCAAAATGTTTTTCCCTTCTGTCTCGGCTAGTAAATCAGTGATTATTACAAATTCATTTTCTTATAAAACCTTTCAATATTTATAGACATATCAATTGGTTTTGAAAATTCAATATTTTCAAATAAAATCTTTGCCATTGTTGGTGCAAGCATAACTCCACGTGTTCCCATACCATTTAGAATATGAATGTTTTTAAGCGTTTTATGAGTTCCAAGTAATGCTTTTCTGTCTTTAACAGTTGGTCGAACACCCGCGAAATGTTCAATTATTTCGAAATCACAATTCAAGATTTCTTTAATTCTTTCTATCAATTCTTGTTTGCCTTGTTCAGTTGGAAGGTTTGTTTTATCAGCCCAATTATAGGTTGCACCAACTTTAAATAAATCATTACCTAATGGCAAAATAAATACACTTGTGTTAATAATTACATCCAGATTTAGATTTGGTGCTTTTATAATAAACAATTCACCTTTTGTACCATCCAGTGGCAGATTATTAAAAAAAGGATTAGAATGCATTCCAAATCCTTCTGCAAAGACGATATTTTTGAATTTTATATTTTTATAAATAACAATATCGTCAATTGATTCTAAATTATTGTATTCGAAAGATTCTTGAATCAATAATTGATTTGATTTTAAATAAGAATGATAACTTTTTAACAACAAAGCTGTGTCAACATAACCTGTTTGCAAAACTTCCCCAAAATCAAACGGAGAATCTATTCCAGAATAATTAGCTTTTATTAAATCTAATGATAAGAATGGACTTAAATCTGGTTTATCAGAAGCAATAAACCAATTATTTTGTTCTTCAATTGAGAAAAATTTTCTTAAAATTGGTATTTTAAAATCAAATTGAATTTTCAGATTTTCTTCAATAGATTTATAAAAAATATTTAATAAATCAATATGTTTTTGTGCATCTTGCAAACCCGAAAATCTTTTCAGAATTACTGGATTGTACAAACCAGCAGCTATGGTTGATGATGTTTGAGAATTATTATCAAAAACAATTATTGATTTATTATTTTGCAAGCAAGTTTCTGCAAATGCAATTCCTGCTAATCCACAGCCTACAATTATGTAATCTACTTCAATAATACTATTCATTTTTTAGATATATAAAAAAAACGCTTACTAAATTTAGTAAGCGTTTATAATTCAATTTATAGTTTTACTAAATATTAGTAATTCCACATATCAGATTCGAAATCACGAATTTTTTCTCTTACACGAGCAGATTCTAATAATTGATTTTGAGCATTTTCTTTCATGTAGTCAGAAATGGCTCTGTCTCCAAAAACATTTTCTTCTTTGTAAATAACTCCATTAAACCTTCTTGAATTTAATAAATGATCAAAAGATAATGGCGCAGATGAATTCTTATCATTAAAAGCTTTTGCATCATGCAAAACATCTCTTATTGATGGGAAATAAACCCAAAATAATTCAATAACATCTGGGTTGTCAGAACCGATTTCTTTGGCTTCTGGTGCCACTGGACAAATTCCTAGGAGTCTATATTTCAATTCACCTTGGCGTTTGTCAAAATACCAATAACCTTTCATTTTATATCCAGAAACATCTTGAGATGTCAATTCTCGTCTGTTTATAAATTGTGGATCCAAGTCTTGTCCTTTAGCTTGTCCAGCAGGAACGGCTGGAATAACTTTGGTTACAACACCTTTTCTGTTTTTTATAATTTTTTCAGGAGAACCAAGTGTAGCAGGTGGATAATACAAATCGCGATTAGCATTTATTATTTCTTTACCAGTATCGGTTGTGTCTATATAGGTAAATGAGGTTGCCATATCTTTCAAAGTCTTCTTTGAATTGAAATAATCATCGCCATAAACTTCTGTTATTTTACCATTTTTTATGTTTTTGATTAAAACATCAAATAAAGATCTTCTGTCTTTACCAATATTAGCAGTATCAACAGGATAATACAAAGGAAAATTAATTCTTTCGTTAATATCTACAATTTCCCAAGTTGTTTTACCTAACAATACATCTCTATCATGAACATAACCATAAGGCAATGGTTTATCATTATCAGAAACTAATTGTGCAGCAGTCTTTTTCCCGATTTCATCAGGAGTTTTTGCATTGAGCAAATTAGATTGTGCAAAAGAAGTAAAACTTCCAGCAACTAAAACTACTAATGTTAAAAAATTTTTCATTTTATATTAATTTAATCTTGTAAATAATGTAGGTAACGATAAAAGTAATTATTTATTGTATTTCGTAAATAACTGGTGATGGTTTTTTTAATAATAATGATGAACCAGCTAATTTAACTTTTATATCGGAAATAGTCACCTGATCACCTCTTGTTGTTCTTGCTAAAGCAGATGCACATTGTGCATTTACTCTGTCTCCAGAAACTACAACAGCAGGCTGACCTTGTACTTTGAAAGTAAAACCAGTAACTTGAATATTAACTTCAAAATCGAAATCTGGTAGTTTAACAGATACTTGTGATACTTGTAAACGAGATTTTTGACCTTTAACAGTTCCAATTTCTCCACCTATTGCTCCTTGCGAAGCTGGGATATCTTTTATTCTAAACGTTTTTGCATCAGAAACAGATTTACCATCTGGAAGTTTCGCATTTACATTTATCTTTAATTCATTTCCTTGACCAGGATTTAAAATATATTTACCAACTCCGCCAGCTTTGGACATTCCTGGAGCAGATGCCGACACATTATTATCTGATACACCTGCGAAAGATATAGTTACAGGATTCGGAACTCCTCTGTAAACTACATTCATTTTGTCCGCAGAAATTGTAGCAGAATTTGGTCTTGCTACTACTACATATTTTCCTTTAAAAGGCAATGGAATATTTTTTCCATCTTCTAAAAATGTAAATTGACCATTCAAATCATGTTCTCCAACACTACCTGCTGATTGAGAGATAATTGCTTGACCATTTACAATTTTACCAGGACCAGAAAATCCTGAAGGTTTAGTGTTTTCGTCATATTTACCAATAACTACTTTACCAGTTACTGTTTCGCCTTCAAAATATACATTTTTATCTAATGCAACAATAGCCTGGAAGGTACTAAAAGATGCAGCAGCAACGGCAGCTTTTCCTAATGCAGCACTATAAACATCTGATTCTGCTTTCTTAATGTCAGTTTGCCAAGATGACAAATTAGCCATAGATGCGACAGATGGAAAACCTTTGAATTTATATTCCAAAAATTTAATTTTCAATCCTTCTTTGTTAATTACATCAGAAACATCAAATTTTTTGTTCAATTCAGAAAGAACTGTAGCATACTTTTTATCAGCTAAAGCTACTTTCATGTCTGATTTATATTTGTTAATTTTAGAAACAATTTCCTCACCTTTAGTAGAGTTTCCTTCACCAACAAACCAATTATCGATGCTTTCGCCTTTATCCATTTCTTCGTAAGGCAATTTTCCAGTTTCAGCATTTACTTCAACACCTTCTTTTACCTGTGTCTTAAGCGATTCTATGTATGCATAAAAATCTTTGGTTATGGCTTCGACCTTGTGTGCAGAAGTTGCAGCCAAAGCAAATTCTCCTTTAGCTTCTGATGCTTTTGTGTCTAGTGCAACTAACATTTGCTCGTTTGAAGCAACAGCTGCTGTGTTCGAACCTTCAAACTTTTCATTCATTAATCCAAAAGCAGATAAAACTTCTTTGGACATATTCATTGCTAACATTGCGATAAAAACCAAGTACATTAGGTTAATCATCTTCTGTCTAGGGGTTAATTTTCCTCCTGCCATTTTTTCTAAATTAGTTTGTTAATTAATATATGTAGTTAGAAAACTAATTATCCTTTGATACTCATTGCAGATAACATTCCACCATAAACATTGTTCAATGAAGACAAGTTCGAAGTTAATGACATCATTTGATCTTTTAATTTTACGTTATTTTCAGCTACAGCATCATTAATTGTTGCGTTTTTCTCGGCTGATTGTAATTGCATTTTGTACAATCCGTTTAATGATTCCATTTGAGTTGCAGCCATAGACATTTGGTCTGCATATTTTTTTGTAGCATTGATTGAATCAACAGATGGAGCAATACCTTTTGCTGCAGATTCAAAATTTTGAATGCTAGAACCTAGACTTGAAAAAAGAGCTGCATCAATTTTAGCATCTTTAAGCATTGCATCTAATTTCTGAGACAACAATCCTTGTGCATCTTCTGGTTTTTTAGCATCTTTTTTCTTGGCATCGCCACCAGCTAATTCTGGATAAACTAACGACCAATCTAATTCGTTATCAACTGGTTCAAAAGCTGATAAAGCAAAAATTAAAGCTTCTGTTAAAAGTCCAATAGAAAGCATTAAAGTTCCTGTTAAAGGTCCTAACTCAAAGTGGGTGATTTTGAAAAGAGCTCCAACGATTACAACTGCCGCTCCCATTCCATACGCAAAGTTCATTGCTTTTTTGCTTAATAATGCCATAATAATAATTTTTAGTTAGTTAAGTTAAGGTTTAATTTGATTTGAATTATTTTAAATTATTTCATTTGATTTTTAGTAGTTTGTGTTCCCATGTAGTCTTGAACAGTTCGGAAACCAATATAACTTCTTGCTGAGTCAGCATATTCGTGTTCACGTGTGGCAACTTGCAACATGTAAGATACATCTTTCCAAGAACCTCCACGAACAACTTTTCGCATGTTTTTAATATCTGGAACATTAGGATTCATTGTTGAAACAAATTCATAAGAGCCAGCATCGTAAGAAGAGTCAGTCCATTCTGAAACATTACCTGCCATGTTGTATAAATTATATCCATTAGCGTCATATGATTTGACTTCTACAGTATATAAAGCTTGGTCAGCCGCATAATCTCCTCTGTTTGGTTTGAAGTTAGCCATAAAACAACCTCTATCGTTTTTAGTGTAAGGTCCACCCCATGGATATGTAGCAGATTCTAAACCTCCACGTGCTGCATATTCCCATTCTGCTTCTGTTGGTAGTCTGAATGAGTTAGTTAAATCTCCTTTTTTATTTTTCTTGATATAGATATTTTTCTTAAGCGTTCTCCATGCACAAAATGCTTTTGCTTGTTTCCAAGTTACACCAACAACAGGATAATCACTGTAAGCTTGATGCCAAAAATAATCGTTATGCATTGGCTCGTTGTAAGAATAGGCAAAATCTTTAATCCAAACTGTTGTATCTGGATAAATCGGTGTATTTTCTGTTTTGATAAATTGTTTTCTTTTACCAACTTTTGCTTTAGCTGCAGCCTGAATATCCATCCATGAAAATTTGAATTTCAATTTAGAAACATCAATTGTACGAAGACCATTATAAGATTCAGCAACAGGAATATACATCGAGTCCATCACTTCAGTGTAGTCTGCATCTGGATATTTTTTGGTGTCTTTTATTAACTTTACTTTTCGATTTAATTTACGTCCAGCATACGGATCATTTGCTGTTCCGATGCTGTAATAATTTTCGTACATGTACTTTTCGTAAGGTGTTTGTTTTGTAGGATCGCTGTTGTCGAATGCAAAGTCTCCAATTCCACCACCTTTACTAGATGTTTTTACACCTTTTGCAGGAGCAGCAGGTGTTGAACCTCCAGCTTCTTCGGCTTGTATTGCAAGTCTCATTCTAATTGTTGAGTCTTTGACCCATTCAACAAATTCTCTGTATTCGCTATTTGAGATTTCTGTATCATCCATGTAAAATGAACGAACAGTTACTGTTTTTGTAGGTGCATCTTGAACATTTGCTAAATCATCGTCTGATTTACCCATAATATAAGCTCCACCAGGCACTAACGCCATACCAAAAGGCTTTTCAGGATTCCATTTCCTACCTTTAACTCCTACTAATTCACCTTTATCAGATGAACCACAGCTTGTAAATAATGCTAATAATGCTGTAAATGCTAAGAATTTATTCATGTTTTTGGGTTGTTTATGTATTCGTATTTGAGGGTAAACTTATTTATTTTTTATCAGAATAACAATTTTTGTTATAATTGTTATTTATCGGTCAAAAATAGAAAAAAATAATTACTCAACACTAATTTATTTTAATAAAATTTTAAGATTGTTGAATATGTTAAAAAAAAGCTCATTTTGTTGCTATATTATCAAAAAAAAAATTGTTTCGCATATAATAATTAAATATTTATATTTTTTTTATGCATTTTCCACCATCTCTCAGGAATTTCTTGGTTGCAAGCCAAAAGGTATTCTTGGTAGGAACATGGTAATAACGTATTTTTTATGGTTTTATTGTTTGCTTGATATAAATTTGTAATTTCCATCCACCATCTTTCTGTTTTGATACTTTTATAGAATATAATTTCTTGATTATCTATTGGAACTATATATTTAGTATCATTATTTTTACTTGAAAAAGGATATTCGTTAGAACGAAAATGAAATCCTTCCACAAAATACCAGATAATCTGAGCTATTAATACACTTTCTTGTTTTGAATTATTGTGATTAAATATACCAAATGTAGTAACTTTGTCACTTATTCCTGAATATCTGGCCAATGCACAAATTTCTTTGCCATCAAATCCATTGGGCATAAAATTAATATTATTTCCAGAATCTGATGCTTTTATAACTGTTAAATCTAATGTTACTAAATCTGCATCTCGCAAAACTGGCTCAGAAAGTGATATGTTGTTAGCTATTTCGCCTAATCTGTATGCATCAAAATATAACTTTTCAATTAAATCGACTTCTTCTTGCGAATTGAAATAAGATTGATAACCTATATTACTAAAATTGAATAGGTTATTAGGTTCGTCGGCAATAATTTTGGTCAAATAAGAATTGACCGATAATGATTTCTCATCATGACCCAAATCAAATTTGTTGTCAATAGCAACTATATTGACCATTTGTTCTAAATCGTCATAGGCTCTATACAAAGGATAAGTCAAATCTTGTGTTCCGCCAAGTATTATTGGAATTACATTATTTTTTAGTAAAAACGAAGTGACTTTGCAAAGTGCAAAATAAGTATCTTCAATCTTATCGCCTTGTAATAAGTCGCCTAAATCTGCAATTGTTGCTTTCCAGTTTCCTGGATAAAGACTGTAGAATTCTTTGCGAATAAAATCTAAATTAACAACTTTTTTGGAATTTAAATCGCCTCGGTTTTCAAGAACTCCAACAATAGCAATTTTAATTTTCTTGATATCTGGAAAATCATCTTTGGTATGAAACACGATTTTTTTTCCTAAATGCTGTGAAGATAAATCGTTTACAAAATCTAGAATATTAGTATTTATTGGTGTTAGAAAATCTAGTGCCATAAGCCCATTGTCTTTTAAGGATATTAAAACCCCACCCCGACCCTATCTAAAGGAAAGGAGACGAGATTGAAAATTGATAAAATATATTTTTCAAGTTGCAATTCTAATTCTCTATTTCGCTGAAGTTAGAAGTTGCTTATTTCTTTTTCACAACTGCTTTTTTTACCGCTGGTTTTTTGGTTGCTGTTGTTGTTTTCTTGGCGGCAACTTTTTTGGCAGGCGTTTTCTTAGCAATCATTTCTTGAACTTGTTCCAATGTCAATTTAGTAGCATCTATATCTTTGCTTAATTCAATTTTGATTTTTCCTTTCAAGATTTCTGATCTTCCCCAGCGAGCTTTTTGAACTAAGATTCCTTCTGATTCCCAGTTGTGCAAAACTTTATCGATATTTTTTTGAATTTTATCTTCGATAATGGTTTCAATTTCGTCTTGAGACAAATTATTGAAATTGTATTTTGTCGAAACATTAATAAACATTCCGTTCCATTTCAAGAAAGGGCCAAAACGACCTGTTCCTTTTTGAACGCCTTCTCCTTTATAAATGGCTACTGGTGCATCGGCAAGAGTTTTTTCGTCGATTAATTCTTGTGCTCTTTCTAAATCGACATTTAATGGCTCTTCTCCTTTTGGTAAAGAAACGAACATTGCTCCAAAGCGAATAAATGGACCATATCGACCATTAGAAACCTCAACTTCTTCTCCTTTATATGTACCTAAATTTTTTGGTAATAAAAACAAATTCAAAACTTCTTCTAAAGTAATGTTTCCAATGTTTTGTTCTTTCAATAAACTTGCGAAAGTTTTTTCTTCGTCGTCTGGAGCACCAATTTGAGCCATTGGACCAAATTTTCCTAAACGAACAGAAACAGGTTTGCCGGATTTTGGATCTGTTCCCAAAATTCTTTCACCAGATTCACGTTCGGCATTTGCTTCGACATTTTTTACGGTTGGATGAAACTCATCATAGAAAGTTTGCATCATTTTTGACCAATTGATGTTTCCTTCTGCAATTTCATCAAAATCTTGTTCGACTTTGGCTGTGAAATTATAATCGAGAACATTATTGAAATTTTTAACCAAGAAATCGGTTACGATGGTTCCAATATCTGTCGGAACGAGTTTTCCTTTATCTGAACCTGTATTTTCTTTTAGAATTTTATCAGAAACTTTACCAGATTGTAATGTCAATTGTGTGTAATTGCGTTCCTGACCTTCTAAAGTTCCTTTTTCGACATAACTTCTGTTGATGATTGTAGAAATTGTTGGTGCATAAGTTGAAGGTCTACCAATACCTAATTCTTCGAGTTTTTTTACTAACGATGCTTCTGTATATCTTGATGCTGCTCGAGAAAATCTTTCGGTTGCAGTGATGTAATTATTGGCTAGTTTTTCGTTGACTTTCATCGCAGGAAGCATTCCTTCTTGCTCCTCGTCATCATCGTCGTTGCCTTCGAGGTATACTTTCAAGAAACCTTCGAATTTGATAACTTCGCCAGATGCTGTGAAAATTTCTGAATGATTATTGGCTTCGATTTTAACATTGGTACGCTCTAATTCGGCATCGGCCATTTGTGATGCTAATGTTCTTTTCCAGATTAAATCATACAAACGTGCTTGATCGCGATCAATATCTACAGTATGACGTGACATGTCTGTTGGACGAATGGCTTCGTGTGCTTCTTGTGCACCTTTGCTTTTGTTGACAAATGTTCGTGGTTTAGAGAATTCTTTGCCATACGATTTTGTGATTTCTGCGGCAGCGGCTTCCATGGCGTCTTTCGACAAATTCACAGAATCGGTTCTCATGTAAGTAATCAGTCCCGCTTCGTATAATCTTTGTGCCAATGACATTGTGATTCCTACTGGCAAATATAATTTTCTTGCTGCTTCTTGTTGCAAAGTAGAAGTTGTGAATGGCCCAGCAGGTGTTTTTTTGGTTGGTTTGGTTTCTAAACCTCCTACCTTATATATAGAACCAATATTTTTATTCAAGAAATCTTCAGCTTCTTTTTTGGTATTAAAGTTTTTAGGCAGTTTTGCTTTAAATGCTTTTCCAGCTTCGTTAACAAACTCGGCTTGAACTGAATAGCTAGCAACAGCTTTGAAATTGATAATTTCTCGTTCACGCTCAACTATCAAACGAACAGAAACAGATTGAACACGACCAGCAGACAATCCGCCTTTGATTTTTCGCCACAAAACTGGCGATAATTCGTAACCAACTAATCGGTCTAGAACACGACGTGCTTGTTGTGCATTGACTAAATTGTAATCGATTTCACGTGGATTTTCGATTGCTTTTAGAATTGCCGTTTTGGTAATTTCGTGAAAAACAATACGTTTGGTTTTGTTTTTGTCTAATTGCAATTCTTCTGACAAATGCCAAGATATCGCTTCTCCCTCGCGGTCCTCATCACTTGCTAGCCAAACCATATCGGCTTTTTTGGCAAGGCCTTTTAGTTTGGCAACCAAGGCTTTTTTGTCAGCAGAAACTTCGTACTTGGGTTTGAAACCGTTTTCGACATCGACACCAATTTCTTTAGATGGCAAGTCGGCAATGTGTCCATAACTTGATTCTACTTGAAAATCTGCACCCAGAAATTTCTCGATTGTTTTTGCTTTTGCAGGAGATTCGACTATAACTAAATTCTTTGCCATAAGTTTTTTATTCTTGCGACAAAAGTAATAAGTTTTTTTAAATATATGAGATTTGCAAAATTATTTAGTAAAAACGATTTTATTTATTTTTTTAACTATTGCATTTTAAGGATTATTTATTTTATGACAAAACTTTTAGAAATGAATATTTTGCAACAAAAGTTGTAGCACGATTTGTAAAATTGAATACTGTGACACATAATAATTTCAAACTGTATTTTTCAAAATAAAGACGAATATTTTAATATTCTAAAATGACCCACAAAGAAACAAAATAACCGTTGAATTAAAAAAATATCACAATTGATATTTATTTTAGCTAAAATATATCATAATTTCTTTTTTAAAAACTTTAAAATGCTGATTTCTATACTATTTGTAACAAAACTTAAAAATTATTATAGAATTAACAATACTTAATTGTTAAAATTATCAATTTCATAAAAATTATCACAAACATAAAGTTTTATTTGTAAGGGGGGGTGTTTTTATTAATGTTGCATAAAATTTAAATGCTTTTAATTATGAAAACAAAACTCCTAATGCTTTTGCTTTTGATTAATGGTTTGACTTTTGGGCAAACAATTAATCAAACAATTGAACCTAAACTAATTAAATTTTATTATGATATTGCGGGCAACCAAACAGAAAGAAAGGTTGTTTGTATTAATTGTGCACGACTAAGCACGTCGTTGACCAATGAAGATTTTATTGTAGATGAAAAAATATCTTATTATCCAAATCCTGTAAAAGAAGAATTGTTTATTAATTGGAAAAATAAAGAAAATGAAGTAGTAAAATATCTTGAAGTTTATAATCTTAATGGTCAATTGTTGCACAATATTAACGATTTAAAAAACACGGAAACAGCAAGTGTCCATTTCCAAAGTTATCCTGAAGGTATCTATTTGGTTAATATCAATTTTGAAAACGGCACCCAACAAACATTGAAAATCGTTAAAAAATAATTTTATGAAAAAGTATTTTATCTCCCTAATTTTAATTTTTAATTGTTTGGTGGCAGTTGCACAAGATTTTAAAGGAACACCAATATTGGGAGTCACACCAATTGAAAGAGTTATTGACAACAGTCAAAATAAAAGTGCCAATCTGGAACAAGAACTAGCAAACCAAACTACACCAGCAGCAAGAATTGTAGGAACGCCAACAGGCAATTCCACCGAAGTGGGCATTACCGAAGGACAATTGTCTGTTTCTTTAAGCGGTGCTGCCAATTATAGCATTCCGATTGCAGTGCCACCAGGAATAAATGGTGTTGTGCCGCAGATTAGTTTGGTGTATAACAGTCAAGGCGGTAACGGAATGGCGGGTTACGGTTGGAATATTTCGGGTATTTCTATGATAACTCGAATTCCGTCCACCAAGTTTCACGATAATGTTATTGACCCAGTTGACTTTGATGCTTTAGATCGTTTTGCACTAGACGGTCAAAGACTTTTACTTAAAGACCCAACACAGACTTATGGTGCAGCTGGAACGGTTTATGAAACCGAGAATTTTTCTAATATTAAAATTACTGCAGTTGGTGGTACCAATAACAATCCAACATCGTTTACCGTTGAATATCCTGATGGTTCTATTGCTAGTTATGCAACTAAAACCCCAACAAATTGGTCCATAACCTATTGGCAAAACCTACAAGCACTAAGAATTAGTTATACTTATCATTTAGAAAGCAATGTTTTGTATATAACTAAAATTGCTTATGGAGCTACCTTTGCAAATACACCTACCAATGAGATTAATTTTGTGTTAGAGGAAAATAATAGACATGAACAAGCTTTTGTTGGTGGTATCAGTTTTGTTAACAAATATGCAATACGATCAATAAAAGTCAAAAGCAACAATGTTGGTTATAGAAATTATTTTTTGCGTTTTGATACAACAAGCCTCGGATATAATAGGTTAACAAGTGTTACTGAATTATCTGGTGACGAAACTGTGGAATATAACCCAACAGTTTTTAGTTATGATACGACAAACAATAATACATTATTTGAAACCTATCCTGTTTCAATAGTTCCAGTTTTGTCGGGATTAAACAATCAAAACTCAACTGTTATTAACGGCGATTTTGATGCTGACGGTAAAGCAGACATGATAATTTATGCAACAACTGGTGATTTTGCAAAAAACCAATATACCTTGGTTACAAATCTTACAGGAAACGATGTTAATAACGCAACTCTCAATACAAGTGTCGGCAATTTTGAGGACATTTTTTCAGTTGCATATACTAATTTTTCAAACAAAATTTTCCCACAACAGGGTTGGTGTGTTGTCAAAAAATCTGGTTCAAGTTATAGTTTTCAAACACATAATTCATGGATTGGTGTATCGTCGCCACCGCCGTTGTATTTACAAACGCCGAGAATTGTATATTTTCCTACAGAAGTAGTTATAAGTAATAATAATCCAAGTTGCACAAATCAGCCAACATCGATCGTGCCTAAAAAAAAACTACTTTCGGGAGATTTTAACGGTGATGGAATTACTGATGTTATTGCAATAGATTTAAGTGAAAGATATTGCATTAGATTACAACCTGGAACACCGTACACTCAAAATAGTGATTCAATAGCTGGTGATGGTTGTAGTTGTCAGTACTGGCAATTTAAAAACATTCTAGATGGCGGAAAAGTTTATTTTATTGATTTAAAAACAAATACGACGATTAATTTGATAGCAGCAATAGGTCATATTGGTGGAGTAATTGCTACGAACAATATTCAAGTAGTTGATTTTAATGGAGACGGAAAGTCTGATATTATGGTTCTTAGAGAAGGAAATGTACAATATTATTCTTTAAATGACAATAATCAATTAGTACAAATATATAATTACAGCGAACCCGCTTTTCAAATTAACAAACCACTTTTAGTAGGCGATTATAACGGCGATGGTAAAACCGATTTTTGTATTCCGCAGGTTGAAGGGGAAGATAAGTGGTTTTTTTATTTTTCTACGGGAACTGGTTTAGCAGGAAAACAAGCTCAAATTGGTATTCTTTACAGAACACTTTCTTGTGATTATTATAATTTTTTTCGAGAAATGTATTACATTACATCTGATTTTAATAATGACGGAAAGTCAGATATAATCGGTTTTAGTAACAGCACAACACTACACCCAGACCCAGGATTTGGAACGCCAAATAGAGAGGGAATTATTTGTCAAGCTAATTCCAACGTAACCCAGCCTATTCGAACACAATTTGTATTTGCTGAGAATAGAATAGCTAACAATGACCAAGTTGTATTTAATACAAATGCAACACCATGGGGACAAAATTTCAACCTAAAACGATACCCAATTATAGCAATGTTAGACCACAACAACCGCAATAACAAGTCAGAATTTACGTTGATTCAAGACAATAAAATGTTAACCTTTAAGCAGCCTAAAGATTCTGCTAAAGACATGTTATTGCGAAAAATAACTACTGGAAATGGTGTTGAAGAGTCAATCACATACAAACCGCTGAAAGAAGAAAATGTTAATGCTTATGATTATAACAATCCTAATCTTTATTACAGCAATGGCAATCTTTTGGAAACCTATCCAAATATGGATATCATTGCAGCACCAAGTTTTAAAGTTGTATCTAAACTTGAAAAACAAAGTACATCAGTTTACAAAAAACAATTTTTTACTTATGCCGGTGCAGTATCTAACGTTAATGGTCTTGGTTTTCTAGGATTTCGAAGTACAATGCGCACCAATTGGCACGATGGTATTGCACCAAATTATTTAATTTCTAATGTTTCTATTAACGATATTAGTTTGCGAGGTGCTAATGTTGGGAATTTTTCAGCAATAAATTTATGGCGAGCTGATGCAACACTACCAAGTTCAGGATTCATCTCCAAATCAAAAAACGTTTATAACAAACATTTTAAATTAGAATCATTTACAAGTCCACTTTTGGCTAACAAAGTTTTTAAATTGTATTTGACTGATTCTGAGCAGTTCAATGGACTTGAAAACACAAAATCGACAACCAAAACCAGATATGATGTTTATAACAATCCTTTTATTTCGACTACCAATTTATTTAATGGTGCAAGTTATGAACAAAATACTGTAAGTTCTGTTACTTACGAAAATAACACTGCAACTGGCACTTATATTGTTGGACGACCATTGACAAAAAATACTTCTACAATAATTTATCCAGCAAATGCAGCACTTCGTGACGAAACAAAATCCGAAGAAGTTTACAGCTATCAAAACAATCTTTTATCGGAAGTCAAAAAACGTTCGACCAATTCTGGACAAATTTCTAATTTTTTAACCGAGCAAAACGATTACGACACTTTTGGTAATATTACCCAAAAAAGAATTCTAGCAACTGGTTTAGCAACTAGAATAACCAATTATGAATACAACCCAACATCTCCATTCAACGGCAGATTTCTAACAAAATCGACCGACATTGAAGGTTTGGCGACTGAGTTTACATACAACCCAACCAATGGTTTGCTGCTTTCTGAGAAAAACCCTTATAACCTGACCACAAGCTATGAATATGATAAATGGTTTAAAAAAACTAAAGTTACTGATTATCTAGGGAAAAGTAAATATTTTTCTTACGGTAGATACAATGAAAAAACACTAATTACCACTTTAGCAGACGATAGTAGCGCAAGTAGCGAATTTTTTGATGATTTAGGAAGAAAATTGCAAAGCACTGTAAAAGATATTAATTCTGTATTATCAACTGAAGATTATTTATATGATATTCATGACAGAAATTTTAAAACAAGTGAACCCTACTTTACCAATGCAAGCCCTACCCAATGGAACACCACAACCTTCGACGGTTACGGCAGACCAATACGCTCTGATTCTTTTACTGTTAAGTTTGTAACTATTGATTACGCTGGATTAACAACAACCGTTAGCGAAAACGTGACATTGCCTGCACCACAAGTGGTTAAAACCAAGGCAACGACCAAAAATGCTATTGGCAATGTTATTGCAATGACCGAAACTGTTGGTGGTGTGCCAGGTGGAACAATATATTATACTTATTTTGCCAATGGCAACCTTAAAACAACCTCATTTGGCGGAGCAACAACAACCATTACTCAAGATTCTTGGGGTAGAAAAAAACAACTCGACGACCCTTCGGCAGGAACTTATCAATATACGTACAACGATTTTGGAGAAACTTTGACTGAAACCGTTCGGGCATCAGCGACTGGGAATATTAAAGGTATAACTACCAACACTATTGATGCAGTCGGAAAAGTGTCCGAGAAAACTATTGTTGGTCAAAATGGCGATATGACTAATTCCAAAACTACTTACACATACGACCCTACTGATAAATTATTAACAGCAATAAAATTTGAAGACTTGACCGCAGGTAATTTAACTAACTATAGTTATCAATATGATAAGTATAAAAGACAAGAACAAAGTTGGGAAGACGGTTTTCAGGCTTTTTTTTCCAAAACTTTGCAATATGACTCTTTTGGTCGAATAGAAAAAGAATATTTTAACGCATTAACTATACCAGACTTCAAATACTCGAACAAATGGATAAAGTACACCTATAAAAATGGTTATCAACACCAAATTATTGATGATTCTGATAATAAAGTTTTAAGAGAAATTAAAACCATAAATGCAAGAGGACAATTGACTTCTGCACAAAATAATCACACGCAAGAAACGCATACTTACAATGCATTTGGTTATCAAACTAATATTAACCATTTAAATATTAGTGGACCTAACTACAGCAATTCTGGAACAGCTTTTTTATCATTAAACACCAATTTCGATGCGCAACGTGGCAACTTGTTGTCAAGAAGCAACCCTTTTGCGACCTCTCAAGAAAATTTTACCTACGACAACCAAGACAGGCTGTTGACTTATCCAAACGAAACAGGCGTTACACAAACACAAAGTTATGATGTTGCAGGTAAAATAACCGCCAATAACATTGGTAATTATGCTTACACAAATACTACTAAACCATATCAGTTAACTAGCATTACGCCTATTGACCAAAGTAGTGCGTCGCCAGTGTTGAATTATTACATTAACCGTAACCAAGACATAAAATACAACGTTTTTAAAAGTCCCGTTTCGATAATGGAACAAGGAAAAGAAAACATTTTTTTCGAGTACAATGCTTTTAACCAGCGGTCAACAATGTATTATGGCGGATTGCAAACCGACAAAAACCTGTTGCCAATGCGCAAGTTCTATAACGCCGATGGCACGATGGAAATAAAACGAACCCTTAGTGGGGGCGTAGAATTTACAACCTACATTGGTGGCGATGCTTACAGCGCACCAATTATGTTAAAAAGCAATGGTGTAACACAAAGTTATTTATATTTGTGTCGAGATTACCAAGGCAGTATAATTGCCGTGACAGATGTTGATGGTTTATTGTTAAACAAACGTTTTTATGATGCTTGGGGCAAATTGTCGCATAATGAAAACAGAGCCTGCCCTGTTGCAAGTTGCCCAATGTTGCCTTCAATGCCAACAACCACCAACGGATTAGCATATACCGATCGAGGTTACACAGGTCACGAAATGCTGTTGGGTGTTGGTTTGATTAACATGAACGCCAGGTTGTATGACCCAAAATTGCACAGGTTTTTGGCACCAGATTCTATTACAGATTACAGCAATACGCAAAGTTTAAATGGATATAATTATTGTTACAATAACCCGTTAAAATATACTGATGAGTCGGGTAATTGGGCAGGTTGGGATGATTTAGGAGCGTTTGTTGTCGGCGGATTATTTAATTGGGCTGTAAATGGATTTAAGTTAAATGCAGCTGGTGCAGCTTACTTTGTAAATGGTGGATTAAGTGGTTTAGCAACATTATATGGTGGTCCTTTGGCAGGAGCAGCCGTTGCAGGAGCAGGAAACAACATAATTGACCAAGTAAGTTCGGGTAAAAAATTCGATGTCTTTCAAGTTTTACAAGCTACAATAGTTTCAGTCGCAATTACTGGCGCTTTAATGGGCTTAGGCGATGTTATAAAAGGAGTTTTTAAAGCAGTACCAAAAGTGCCTTTAGAATCTGTAAATAAATTACCAACTCCAGAAATAATTGTTGGAGAAACCGTTGCACCAGCAATGGGCAATTTTACAATAACAACCACAACAGCAACAGGTGCTGCAAACACAGCTGCCGGAACTGTTGCTAATACAACCAAAGAACTTGCAAAAGCAGGACTTGTTGATGTTACAGACAATGTTGGCCGAAAAATTGTTGGAGCTGGAATTATTAATTTAGATGAGGTTGTTGTTCAAGGGGCAGCGAAATCAGGAACTAATGCATTAAATCAAGTTGTTGTTCACGGGAATTCATTATTAAGTGCAAAACCAACTTGGGGATATAAGTTATTTAATATTGATGGTACATTTTTAAAGAATGGAATTACAAACAAACTTATTCCCGAAGGAAGATATACAAAAGCATTTATGTCAGACAAATATATGGAAGCAATTCCTTTTCAAACTAGATTACCAGCTTATCAATGGGAATTTCAGCAGAATGTAATCCTCAAAGGTCCTTTAAATTTAAATATGCATTAATATGAATGATAAAAAAAATATATTTGGGTGCTATGCTTCATTAACACAGGCATCACCTGATGCTGACCCCAAAACACAAGACTTACTTTCAGAACAAGGAAATTTGTTCAGGGTTTATATATGGGGAGAAAAAGGTATTTGCGAAACAATTAAAAAATTAAATAATGAAGATTATGGGGATGATATTAAAATAATATTATTTCAGTTTTACGTAAATCCAATACAGGTCATGGAGCAAGCATTAAAAGAAATAGAAGCATATCGAAAAAAAGAAAAATCAATTGGAATTCCAATAATAATTAATAATGAAAATTTTTTTAGTCAAACAGAAGAAAGACGATTTAATTTTTTAAAACAATCTATTTTTCAGAAGTTAGAACTACTTACAGAAATAGTAAAAAAGAAAAAACTTGATACAAATATGGATTTACTAAAATCAGATTTAGAAAAGCTTTTGAGTTAAAAATAATATGTTTTAAACAACCAAAGAACTTGCAAAAGCAGGACTTGTTGATGTTACAGACAATATAGGTCGAAAAATTGTTGGAGCTGGAATTATTAATCTTGATGAGGTTGTTGTTCAAGGGGCAAAAGGTTCTTTTTCAATTTCGAATTGGGCAGGTTATCCTTTAGGTGGCATAAAACCAAGTGGTCCTTTTAGAGTTTTAGAAGGTTTGGAGTTAAAAACTGCAAGAAATTTAGCTAATTCAACTAATCAATCATTAAGAAATTCAAATCCTTCCTTTTTTAAAGGTTTAGAAATTCATGAAATCCAACCTGTTAAATTTAATGGT
>JANNWM010000098.1:0-2108 GCA_031408435.1 Bacteroidota bacterium | reverse complement strand
GCATAATTATTTTTTTTTGTCGTAAAACAAAAATAATCAACTTTTTTATCTTTCCCCTTCGGGGTTTTCTTTTTCGGCTACGCCTTCAAAGAAAACCCCGAAGGGGATGAAATGTCATCAACAATGTAGTGAAACTTTACAAATATGCTTACAACCGTTGCGAGAAAATTAAGGGTACAGTTTCATTTAGCACCTATAAAAATTATGTTTTATACATCAATAAATTTGAAAAATATTTAGGCAAAAAAGATTTTTTTTTCGATGATATTACGGTTTCAGTTTTGAAAGATTACATTTCATATATGGGAAATGTTTTGAAAAATGGGGCAACAACGCAGCGTTATTCTGTGATGATTTTGGCGATAATTGCAAAAGAAGCTATAAAAGAAGAAATTATTCCAGAATATATGTACCCTTATAACAAAATCACAATGAAAAAAAATAAGGGAAAAAGAGTTTTTCTAAACAAAGACCAAATCGAAGAATTAACCAATTTAGACCTAGAAAAAAGCAAATTAGCCATTCTGGCCAGAGATATGTTTATCTTTTCAATTTATGCTGGCGGTTTGAGATTTGGCGATGTTTTAGAACTTCAAAACCTAAATTATAATGCTGATGAACAACGAATAAAAAAAGAAATACGTAAAACAGGTCGTACTCATCAATTTAAAATAGGCAAGGTTGCAATAGATATTTTGAATAAATACCAAACAGAAAATAGCGAACGAACCGATTATATTTTCCCATTAATAAAAGATAAAAACTATTATAACACTAACGAAGAAACGAGATACAACATAACTGAAAAATCCAATCATTCAATGAATTTTCAATTGAACCAAATGGGCAAAAAAATGAAGTTGCCGTTTCCATTATCGTTTCATTTATCAAGACACAGTTTTGCAACAAATGCTTTAAACAACGGAATGAGAATCGAGCACGTTTCTAAACTTATGGATCATCAAGACATTAGCACAACCCAAATTTATGCAAAGATTATCAGTGAAGAATTAGACAAAGCGGTTGACAGTTTTATTTATTAACATTTGTATTTTTTCCTACAATATTTTTTTAATTAGTTCGTTAACGTTAGTATGCTTTAATATTTATCGAAATGCACTAAAAAAACAGTTGAAATAAAATTAAATCCTTTGGCACAGGATTTTTTTTTGGCTCAATTATTAATACAAATCAAAAAGGAATTTTAATCAAATCAAAAAATAAAAAAAAAGAAAGTAATTTAATTCCGCCCCAAATTTTTGAGAACAAAGAACCCGCAAATACAAATTTCTGAATTTGTAGAATTAGTAGCATTTCCATTATTAGAATCTAAAAATTCAATCTTTGATGTTATAATTGAAGAAGAAATCAATATTAAAAACTATTGCGCAGCATTAATTGATAAGGTTTGTATTTTAAATAATACAAGTTACAGCAACTTTATAGATTACCAATGTGTGCAAGTTCAAAATCTTATATTATTTTTAGAAAAATTCCAAGAATTAATAACCAATAATGAAAAAGTATTTAGAACAAAATGTATAAATCTAAAAATGTCATATTTATTTGATTTATTAGACAAAAAACATAAAGAATTGCAATCTACGACCGTAAAAAAATCAAAAAATAAAATACAAGACAAATATATAAATGCCAAAAGTGAACATAGAATTTTCTGTTTTGAAAATTTATTAATTCAAGTTAATAATTGTAATACTGATAAAGAAAAAATCATATTATTAACAAATGAAAAACACGAATATAAAAGAGCAAATAAAACTAAAATCAATAAAAACCTCGAATTATATGATTTACTTTGCGTTCAAGAAATTGACCAAATTAAAGAATTAAGCAACTTAAAAGCTGAGGAAGAACTTGCAAAAGCACATCAATTAAATAGTAATTTAGTATTTCCAAAACTCAAAATAAATTGTAATTTGAATCAAATAGTTGATGTTTTTCATTATTTAAACCCGTTGGGTGCAATTATTTTTGTAAATAAAGATAGTTAAATATTGGGACAAGACACTGAAATTCAGTATCTTGTTGTCGTCAAACACCCAATATTTATGTCAAATATAGTAAAAAATTATCAAAAAGTTTTAGAG
>JANNWM010000097.1:0-8181 GCA_031408435.1 Bacteroidota bacterium | reverse complement strand
TTTTCTTTTGAAGAGAAAGTGAAAAATTCGCTTTCCCCTCGCAAGACTAAATTTGGTTTCCAACACAAAACTAGGAAAAAATAATTTGAAAAAAAATGCTTTTTTATTTGTTTTTTAGCACAGTTCTTTGTTAGCAGTAGTAATGATTTTTATTGTTTCTCTTTTGTAAAATATGGATCTTCGGAATTATTCGCCCAATTTCCTGGTGCGTAAGCAAAATTCATTTTGTCGCTATAAATCCCCATTATATTTAACGATACATTTTTCCCTCGCTCTGAATTTGGTGCATTTTCACTTTTCTGAGAATTTGCTGGAATATTGTATATAATTACTTCTTCTACTTTATAGCAACTACCATTATCAATTTCATAGCAAACATTTACAGTTATTTCGTCAATTTTATATTCAGATTTATTTGTTGCAATAATTTGTAAGTTTTCTATTCCGCCAATTCCGTAATAATTATATTGATTTGTTGATACTGAAATATAATTAGGCCAATTATTTCTGTAGTTTTTATTTTTTTCAGTATTTTGAGCATTTATTCTTGCTCTTTCGTCTTCGGCAAAATTATTTTCACTTTCAATATTCATTAATTGTTGTTCCGCTTCGCTTGGTTGAGTAAAATATGAAATTGCCAAACCTCCAACTATAAATATTGCGCCAACAACTCCGATTCCAAATAATATATTCCCTAAAATATTTTTCTTTTTAGGTTCTTTTTCAAAAACAGTATCATTTGTTCTTTTGTTAAAAGTTGGAGGATTTATGTTCGAATTTTGTTGAGCAAAATTTTCAAATTTTGGTGGAGTAGAAGTAATGGTAATTATTGATTTTAATTCGTCAACATTTTGTGCAGTTGTCCAATTTTGTAATCCTTCAAACCAAATTGGAGTTTCACTTTTAATTTGCATTGTTTTTAATTGTTCAATGTCAAAAGGTCCATTTTCAGCTTCTCCGTTGTGAATAAAATATTTTCTCATATTTCTTTTATAGTTTCTTTGTTTTTTGGGATTTTCGGGATTATTACTGCTAACGTCTCGTGGCTTGGCGCCAGTTGGGGATTTGGTTAGCCAAAAGTATCGATTTAAGACCTAACTTCCACGTACAAAACCAACTTTAAAGTTTGCCTAAAACCCCAATTGCGCCAAACCGCTGTTGGCAGATGGTTTATTTTATACTCCAAACTTTATCATAAGAAAGTTTTGCTAAAATTTCAGTTCTATCATTTATTTCTTTTGCAGTCCATTCACTTTTCGTTTGGTTTAATTCTATGAATTCTTTTACCATTTTGAAATTAGAGTTTCGATATTTGATTATTTTTTTTTCTAAATTCTCAACTCCGCAATTCTGATTTATATTTCCTGATAATGGTAATAAATTACCAATTTTAGAATTTTGTTCCGTTCCGTCGTCAGGAAGAATATGTTCAATTGTCAAGTTATTAATTACTAGTTCTGTTGTGTTTAATTTGTAATATTCTATTCTTTGTAGAATATAATTAACTAAACTTCTATTATTTTTCAAATCATTATTTTTGTTTGAATATCCTTTTAATGTAAAGTTTCTTTTGAATGCTTGATAGTCAGGTTTTTTTCTTTCTAATTCAATAAAAAATTCTTCCATTAATTGCTTACTAAAATTATTTTTAATTGCTGAAGAATAAATATGATATAATTTTTCTATTCTGTTTGCAGGTGTTGAGCAAATAGCAGAAAAAATGAAATGGAAATTTTCAATACGTCTTAAATATTTTAAAAGTTCTTTTTCAGAAATAATTTTGTTTTCATAAATATGGTAAAGTGATAATAAAATTGGTCTAACTTGGCTTGTTCGAAATAACTTAAAACTATTTAAAGTGAATTCTAATTCAGTTAGAATTTCACTTTTATTTGACAAAGTGATGTTTATATAGTTTTTTGAATTTTTTTCAAGATCATTTAAAAAATCCACCATTTTTTCTTTACTAATATTTACTTTGAAATTATGGTAAATTTCATCATCGTCTTTTAGTTTTTCGTAACTAGAAATCCAATAATGATTTATAAAGTTACTAAAATTATTGTCAGATTTTGAAACTAATTCAATATTAGATCTAATTGTTTCCCATTTTGTTTTTGCTTGGTCGCTTGGAAAGGTTTTTGGTAATTTTTTCAATATCCAATTTTTCATTCTATCACCAACTTCAAGTTGTTTTCCTTTCGCATTTAATATTTCAAATATTGTATAAGCATCAATAGTATTATTTACTGATATTTCTATTAATTTGAGATCTAATAATTGGGTTCGAAATGCAGTTAAATATTTTATTCCTGATTTTTCTCCAAATTCAAGATATCGATCATTTAAGCATTTTTGAAAAAATTCGTAACATTTTTGAATTCTTTTTTCTTGCTCTTTTATAGGATTAATTTTCTCTTTTTCATCGCCTTTATATAATATCATTTCTGAATAATATGGATCAATACTCTCATTTTTTATGGTAAAATACTGTTCTCCATCATCATTTTTTTTATATAAATATGAATAAATTCCATCTAAATATTGATTTTGATTTAAGTCATTAAAAACGTTATATAATGCGGACAAAATTATCGTAATTGTCGTTAACCTTTGTTGTCCATCAACTATACTTTCTTCGTTTTTGTTCTCTTTTGCTAAGACACAACTTCCAATAAAATATTCTTTATTTATTATTTCATCATTGACATCAAATTCAATACAGTCATTTATATCAATCCAAAACTCTTTCCATTGTTTCTCTTCCCAAACATAATCTCTTTGATTTCTTGGAACTTTGTAAACCGTTTCCTTTTTTCCTAATACTTGTCTAACCGTTCTTTCTTCTGCTTTAAATAAATCCATTTTTATAAATTCCTGTATTAAGATTTTCTTTCTGTTTTCTGTCGCTCAAAACTATCTGCCAACGTCTCGTGGCTTGGCGTCAGTTGGGGATTTGGTAAGCCAAATGTATAAATTAAAGACCGAACTTCCAAGTACAAGACCAACTTTAAAGTTTGCCTAAAACCCCAATTGCGCCAAACCGCTGTTGGCAGATAGTGCCTTTATTTAGTTAAGATTTTAGATTTAGTTTTTCTAATCGGTTTTCTGATTTCAGTTAATTTCAAACTCGCTTTTTTTTGTTTAAAATAATCACTTAATGCTTTTTCTTCCTCAATTGTTAATGAAGTTTGTTCTCCAATAAAATCTACGTCAAATTCTAATTCTTTCGTTTTCATAATATTAGTCTTTAAAATATTTATTTATCAATTTCAATGCTGATTGCGTTTCTATTATCATTACTCTTCCGCCAAAATGAAATGCTCCAAGTGTCTTTTCATAATGTTCAACTAGTTGTGTTTTTGATAAAAATGAAACATTTCCATCGTGTCCACGTTGAAATGAAAGTTTACAAGCATAAGCAACTAAATTTCCTGGAACTCCCGCGTAAACTTTTGTTTTACCTTTGTTAAATGGTGAACTTTCAACTAAATGCATATAAACGTGATCTTCCTTTACTTCTAAACAAATTAATCCTTGAATAATTTCTGAATTATTGACAATTGTTAGTTTAAAAACGTCTCTTTCTGGTTGTTTAAATTCTTTCTTCCAATCAAATAGCCAATTATTCTTTTTAGTTACGTTTTTCAAATCAGAACTTTTCAATAAAGAAATGTCAGTTGCAAAACTATCACCAGTTACCACATTTTCTATGGAATTGGTCAATTTGTCAATTATAAAATCTAAACCTATTTCTTCACGTTCTTTCATTTCGCTAATTTACAAAAAATGTTTTGAAAGAAAGAATAATTTTCAATTTTACGATTTTTTCGGGCATTTCTGCCAACGTCTCGTGGCTTGCAGAAGTTGGGGATTTGGTTAGCCTGAACTTTCAGTAAATCACTGACCACAAAAGTACAAAACAATGTGTAAAGTCAAGACCAAAACCCCAATTTTTGCAAACCGCTGTTGGCAGTAGTATTTTTTATATTGTTTCAAATTTTCCTTTCTGATATTCAAATAATTTAGTTGAAACACAATGATCTCCATTTTCATTTGTATCAATTACAGTTTTTTTTAATTTTTCAATATTTTCAAAATCATTTTTACCTGTTATAATCAATAAATCACGTGATGGAATTCCAATAACTATCTCCCCATTTACTTTAAAGTTTTCTTGGTTCCAAATATCTAATAAAATCAAACTTGATTCATAATTTCCACCTGCTAATAACATATAATATCCTTTTGCACCGTGTTTTTCAATTTCAATCACATTAGACAAATTTTTAATAGCAATTTTTTTTAAATCTTTGAACTCTACATTCAGTTTTTCAAAATCTTCTTTACTTATATAGTTTATATTTGTTTCAGTATCCTCAACATAAAATATATATAGTTCATCATTATATTTTTCGTATAAATGATTTTTTTCAAATTCAGTACTTACTTCAATAATACTCTCTATAAATCGTTTGTCTTTTATTACAGGCAAAATATGATTTATGTTTAAATTTTCTTTTGGTTTGTATAAACTGTCAGATGCATTTAAATATTTTATAAAAACTTCTTCAATATCATTTGGTTCTCTTAAATATTCTGAATAACAATTGTTGAGAAAATGTTTATATTCATTTGAATTTTCAAATTCAGTTTGAATTTCAAGACCATTTATTGAATATATTTTTAAACCTTCAACTTTTAAAATTAATCTTTTTGCAAATTCTTGAGAAAATTCTGTTTCGTTTAGCATTTCTTTTCAATTTTCTTTTTTCGTTTCTGCTCGGGCAATATTACTGCCAACGTTCCGGCGCTTGGCGAGGTTGCGAACTTCGGAACTAATTATTTTCTGTTAAAGATAAAATTTCTTGCGAGAAATAAACGTGGGCGGATTCAACACATAAACGCAACTTTAGGTAGTTGATTTATTTTTTGTAAAAACACTTCATTTGGTGTTTGATAACCAAATTTTTTTCTGGGTCTGTTGTTTAATTTATTTTGTACGAATTCCACTTGCTCATTAGTGATGTTTTTAAAGTTCATTTTTTTTAGGAAAGTACTGTCTTATTAATCCGTTCATGTTTTCATTTGCACCACGTTCCCAGCTATGATAAGGCCTTGCGAAATAGTAGTCTACGTCCAACTCTTTTGTTACTTGTTGATGATACGCAAATTCTTTACCGTTATCAGAGGTTATGGTTTGTAAGAATGGCTTCCACGGATTGAGCAACTTTACGATAGCTTCTTGAACTTCTTTGGCTTCCTTTGTTTCAAGTTTCGCAACCAATGACAAAGATGTTGCTCTGTCATTTATAGTTAACAGGTATCCAGATTGCTCTGTTCCAACTATTAAATCTAATTCTAAATCACCTAATCGTTGCTTTTCATCTACTATTTTTGGACGTTCCGACATTGGAATTCGTCCCGTAATTTGTCCTCTTTTGTCTTTGGTGGCTCCTCTTTTTCGATAGGTTTTTCCTTTAGTTCGCAAATGCTTATAAAGCACTCCTGATGCTTTTTTGTCTTCCCAAACGTACTGATAGATACGCTCGTGTGAGACACAGTTCAAACCTTGTTTTCGTGCTACTCCAACGATTTGTTCAGGACTGTAATCTTCTGCAATCCAAGTGTCTACGTACTGCTTGACTTCGTCGGTAAAATAAATGATTTTGTTTTTTTCTCTATGACGTTTTAACGTTTTTTTGTGGGCTAGCTCTGCCTTATATACGCCATTTCGTTGGTCTGAATTTCTTTTTAATTCGTTGAAAATTACCGATTTATTTCTATTTAATCGTTTTGCAATTTCTGTTTGAGAATAATTTTCTTTTCGTAATACTTCAATTGTGTATCTTTGTTCTAATGTTAAATGACTCATATTATACTATGCGATTTTTAGTGAAAGAGCAAGTAAGAGAATTTTAATTTTGTATCAAAGGGATTTAAGATTTTTTTCTTTTTCCCTTTTTTCAATTTATTAATTCTCGAATCTTCTCCATCCTAAAGTTGCATTTATGTGTTGAATCCGCCGTGTATTTACTACAAAATTCGCAATCTTGCCAAACGCCTGTTAGCAGTAGTAGTTTTATTTACTCATTCTGGATCAACCATCATCCATGGTAATATTTCATCATAAGGGAAATTTTCGCCCCAATTAATTTCGATATTAATTTTTGAAATATCATTTTTGTGAATTTCAGAAAGATTTGAAGAATCTTCAGTTGTCCAATATATTTCAACTGGAATGGAGAAAGAACCAGGAGTTATAAAATCTATTTTAGCAAACATTTTATTATCAACTTGTTTAATTTCAGAACCTTGCATTCCAATAATTATTTGAAAGTCAAGTTCTTCAAAATTTTTGAATCCAGTTCCAATACTTCCTTTTTCAAATAATTGTTTACTCAATTCTTTTTGAAATGTTGGATGAAATTCATCACTTAAAAATAATGCCCAATCAAATGCCATATATTTTACGTCTGTTTTTTTACTATTACTGCTAACGTCTCGTGGCTTGGCGTCAGTTGGGGATTTGGTTAGACAAATGTATCGATTTAAAAACCAACTTCCAAGTACAAAACCAACTTTAAAGTTTGCCTAAAACCCCAATTGCGCCAAACCGCTGTTGTGTGCTGTACAATTATTCTATTTTATTTTTTATTTCTTGAATACCACCTTTTGTGTATATTAATTTTGTTGTTTTCCCTTTTTTATTAATAATGAATTCAACTGTTCGATCATTATTATTGTTGCTAAAAAACTTTGTATTACTTTCTGCTATTAGTTGATTTTCAATACTGTTAAAATAAAGTTTACCTTCCTTACTAATTATCTCAATATTTTCATTTTTCCCTAAAATATTTTCATACTTTCCAATAAACTTATTTAAATCAATTGTGTTTGTAGAAATTTCGCTGTGTTTATAAGGTAATTCAACATTTTTTCCGAAAATTATTCCAGCCAGACCATAACTAATTATATGTGATTCAGATTCATTATTTGATAAAACCGCAATAAATATATTATCCTTTGGATAACTATCATAGGTTGTCATTGTTCCAAAATATCCGCCACTATGTGTAAGTAGATAGTGATTATGATTGTAGTAAGGATTAATAAAAATTCCATAACCATATGAATCAAAAAATCCTTTGTCTGGATAAATTTTATTGTATTGCGTCGTCATTATTGTTTTTGACGAATTTGAAAGAATAGTTTCTCCATAAAAGGCTCTTTCAAATTTATATAAATCCTCTATTGTTGAATAAATCCCATCTAATCCTATATTTATATTCCAATTAATATAAGGATTGTGTAAATAACTATTTCCATTGCGGTAATAAATCTTTGCTTTTTTAGAAATGATTGAATCATTATTACATACTCCGCTATTTAACATATTTGCTTTGTTAAAAATATTTTCTTTTAAAAATATTTCAAAAGTTTGATTTGATACTTTTTCTATTATTTGAGAAAGTAAAAAGTATCCTATGTTACTATATTTGCAATTTGTTCCAGGATTAAAGAGATATGGTTTCTTTTTAATATTTGCTATTGCAGAATCTTTTGTGATAATAGTAGATTCTAAATATAATTCTTCAAAATCTAAAGGAAGTCCCGCAGTATGTGTTAGTAACATATGTATGGTTACTTTTTCACCTTGCGGATAATTTGGAAAGAATTTGTCTAATTTATCATTTAATGATAGTTGTTTTCTTTCCACTAATTGCATAATTGCAATTGCTGTGAAGTGTTTAGAAATTGACGCTAACACAAATTTTGTATCAACAGTATTCTTAACATTCCATTCTAAATCGGCATATCCATATGCTTTTTTTAATATTACAGAATCATTTTTCATAACGATAACTGTTCCACTAAATTTATTGATATTGTTTTGCGCATCCATATACCTTTTAATTTTATCATAAGATTTTGTTTGTGCAAACAATAGTGTTGGTAAAAATATTAGAAATAAAATTTTCATTTTTGAATAATTCATATGTCGTTTTTTCTATGGTTTCGTTTTTTATGTATAGCACACAACGTCTCGTGGCTTTGTGACGTGGCGAAAATTGAGCACCAAGCCATTACAAATATAGACTAATCTTTGATTTAAAAAAGAACTTTTTAAAAAAGCCTGAAACCCGCCATTTCACAAAACCGCTGTTAGCGGTTCGGTTG
>JANNWM010000096.1:0-1699 GCA_031408435.1 Bacteroidota bacterium | reverse complement strand
GTTTTGTACTTGGAAGTTGGTTTTTAATTCGATACATTTGGCTAATCAAATCCCCAACTGACGCCAAGCCACGAGACGTTATAAGCCATAGCCGAAAAACCACGAATTATGTACACTAATTTTACAAATGAAGAACTTATCGAGGCCTATTCAACAATGATTGATTATTCTGGAAAGGCTAACGAAACAATTTTAACAGAAATTGAAAACCGTTGCGGTTTGGAAAAATTTCTACAAGAAATAGAACAGAAGAAAATAAATAAAGTTGAATCGGATCGTATACTAAATGAACTTATTAAACTCAATAAAGAGGGATTTAGTCTCGAAGAAATCAAAACAAACATTTCGTCTGAAATATGGACAAAACAACATTTGAATGCATTTATTGAAAACAGATACATTAAACATCAATTGTTTCTGAATGATAAAACAATCGACAAGGAACTGATTTCAAAAAGTCTTATCGGAATGATATTGGCAAGTATTGCTGGAACAGGAATTTTATTGTTATCAGCTCTAGTTTTTAAGTTTGCTCATTTTGGACTTTTATTGCCTGTTTACTTTGTTTCATATTTAATTATTAGAGGATACACTGGAAAAACTCACAATAACGGAATAGTTTTCCTTGCTGGATTGATTGCGACGATAATATCGGCTGTATCAATATTTTTAATTTTAAAACACTAAGCTACGGCTTATAACAGCGGTTTGGCGCAATTGGGGTTTTAGGCAAACTATAAAGTTGGTTTTGTACTTGTAAGTTCAGTCTTTAATTTATACATTTGGCTTACCAAATCCCCAACTGACGCCAAGCCACGAGACGTTATCGGTTAGTTTCGCACGCTTCCGGTGGAAGCGAATATGACAACAAATCGACAATAGTTTTTGGTAATTTCTGGAATTGTAAAACATCAAGTTTGCTTCACTCCTATTTTCAGTTTTTTGGTAACTATATTTGAATATTTTTAGTAATTAATTACGAAACTTTTTTCAATTATTAGAGATTTTTTACTTTTTTAAGTTTTGCATTATCGGAAGAAAAAAATGAAAAATTATCGATTACTTTTTGTTCATAGTTTTGGGTTTTCCAAGTTTTGCATCGAAAGAGAAGTAAAATTATTCAATTTTGTTTTGCTGAATATTTGTGAATTTTCCTACTTTCACGTTGTGGAAGAAAAAAAATTGAAAATTGCAGACAATTTTTATTGCATCGTTTTATGTTTTCCAAGTTTCACATTATGGGAAAAGAAAATCGAAAATGAATCTATAATTTTTGTTACATAGTTTTGGTTTTTCACGTTTTGCATAATGGGAAAAGAAAATCGAAAATAAATTTATAATTGTTGCTGCAAATTTTTTATTTTCTAAGTTTCGCATTATTTGGAGAAGAGATTTTAAACGTAAACTTAAAAAAAAAGTTGAATAAAAATAAGAAATAAAAATATATTTGTTAAAAAAAATCTGTTTAAAACAGAAAAACAAATAACCAACCGATAACAGCGGTTTGCAAAAATTGGGGTTTTGGTCTTGACTTTACACATTGTTTTGTACTTTTGTGGTCAGTGATTTACTGAAAGTTTAGGCTAACCAAATCCCCAACTTCTGCAAGCCACGAGACGTTAGCAGAAACCCAAGAGCGACACGAAACGCATAAAAAAACAATCCAAAAAAAGAAAAACAAAAAGGAGTTTTGCTAACG
>JANNWM010000095.1:0-2122 GCA_031408435.1 Bacteroidota bacterium | reverse complement strand
CAACGTCTCGTGGCTTGCAGAAGTTGGGGATTTGGTTAGCCTGAACTTTCAGTAAATCACTGACCACAAAAGTACAAAACAATGTGTAAATTCAAGACCAAAACCCCAATTTTTGCAAACCGCTGTTGTGCGATGTTTTTTTAATTGTTTTATTTATTTCTGTATTGTTTCTAAATTTGATTTTTTTAAATTTGATTGACAGTATTTAGTTGTTTTTTTTTCGGTTCTCAAATATTTTCCTTTAATCTGATTAATTATGTTTTATAGTTTTCTGTTTCAATTGTTTTATAAGCGTAGAAAGCAGAAATAAGCATCGCAAAATATGCAATTAATTCTGAATATTCTTTTTCAATTATTCGCATTACAATTGATACTAATGTTATAATAAATAGTAGCGTAAATAATATGAAAGCCGTCTTCTTTTTATGATTTGGCGCAAAATTGGATCCTGATTGTACATAAAAATACGCTCCACAAGCATTTGCAATTATTGGTATTAGATACTGAAACCAATAAAACATTGACCATTTATCTACAGTCCAAAAAAACTTAGTTATGTAATTAATTAAGTTGATACCATAAAACATTACAGCGTACGCTAAAATCGAAACTGGAAGAACTCCAATCCATTTTAGCCAATTATAATTTATTTTTTTCATTTTTTGGATTTTGTTTACTTTAATTAATGTGTTTTTTTAAAATTGTTTGCAGGCGTTCTTCAATATATGTATTCGGTAATATTAATTTTATATTTTACCTTCTATTGAATTGCATCAAATCATTTTTTAAAAAAATATTTAAGCGATTTAATAAATATTGAGCACAGTTAAAATAATTATTTAAAATTTTTAAGATTTCTATTTTTTAAAATATCGCACAACGTCTCGTGGCTTGCAGAAGTTGGGGATTTGGTTAGCCTAAACTTCGATTAATCACTGACCACAAAAGTACAAAACAATGTGTAAAGTTAAGACCAAAACCCCAATTTTTGCAAACCGCTGTTGGGCGATGTTTTAATTTAGTTTAATGAATATCCAATTATTAAATTTAATGAATTAGTTTTCACTTCTCCATTTCCCCAAACTTTATTTTTACTTGTATTAGTTAAACCCAAATTTTCTCTAATTTCTATAAAAATTGAGTTTTTTTCATTTATTTCTATTGTTTTTCCCAAACCAATTGATAAACCAAAATCCGTTTTATTATTAAGATTTGTAGTTTCAACTGAATCATTGTTTAATCCATCAATCTTTTCCAAATCATTTGTTAAGTTTGATTTTAATAGATAACCAATAAATGGTCCGCCATTTATATAGAAACTATTTTTTTTACTAAAATTATATTTTAGCATTATTGGTAAAACTAAATAATCATAGTTCTTTTTTGTTGTAAAATTATAACTTTTAGTAAAACCTTCAAAATTTGTTAACTCAATATTATTATTTCCTTTTTGGCTTTTTCTTTCATAATTAAGTTCCAATTTCAAACTTAATTTTTCTTTAATTTGATATTCAAAATTTAATCCTCCCAAAAAAGCAAACGCTGCATTTTCTGAATATAAAGGATTTATTTCAATAGGAATTTCATAACCTATAAAATTTGAATAATTAAGTCCAGCTTGAATACCAAATTTTATTTTTGAATTTTGCGAATAATTTTGTAATGAAATTATTAAAAGTATAATGCTCAAAAGTAATTTTTTCATAATTTTTTTGTTTTTTTAATTTTTTTGTTTCTCAGGATTTTTTCGAGCAAAATATCGCCCAACGTCTTGTGGCTTGGCGTCAGTTGGGGATTTGGTTAGCCAAATGTATAAATTAAAGACCGAACTTCCAAGTACAAAACCAACTTTAAAGTTTGCCTAAAACCCCAATTGCGCCAAACCGCTGTTGTGCGATCGCTTTTTCTTTTTTTAATCGTTAATTCTATTTTTAATATCCATTTTTTCGTGCAAAATTCTCACAACTTCCATTTCTGTATTTTCAACTTGTTTGCAAAATATTAAATGTGATTTCACTTTTGAATATCGATAATCTTTTCGAATGTTCCCAAAATCTTTGGTTGTTTCAAAATTTTCAGCAACAAATTCTATTTCGTCCATTATCAAATTATAATATCGGTT
>JANNWM010000094.1:0-2095 GCA_031408435.1 Bacteroidota bacterium | reverse complement strand
GTTAACGAGGTCATTGCCTCTGCGGTTACTGAGAACCTTACTCCAGCCTTTTGTTCTTTCTGATTTATATTAAAATTTTGTGTAAATTTACAAAATGCAAGCTTAAGGCGGTTTGGCGCAATTGGGGTTTTAGGCAAACTTTAAAGTTGGTTTTGTACTTGGAAGTTCGGTCTTTAATTTATACATATGGCTTACCAAATCCCCAACTGACGCCAAGCCACGAGACGTTGGCAGAAATTATTTTAAAAATCGTAGAGATAAAAAATATTTTTTGATTAAATTTGTAAAGTGAAAAATATAAATTATAATATAGAGAATTTAAATAAGCTTTGTATAAATTACAATGTTGAGAAAATGTACTTTTTCGGTTCTGTATTAAGTTCAAAATTTAATAAAAATAGCGATGTTGATTTATTGGTTAAATTTAAGAAAATAGAATTAGAAGAATATTTTGACAATTACATTAATTTTAAAGAAAAATTAAAAGAGTTATTTGGACGAGAAGTTGATTTACTTGAAGAACAAACATTACGGAATCCAATCTTAATAAAATCAATTAACAATTCTAAAGAATTAGTTTATGGATGATAGAATTCTTAAGTGGTTGTTTGATGTGAAAATGTCTATTGATGAAATAGATATTTTTTTCGAAAATAGCGAAAAAAACTTTTTTGAATATAGAGCAAATTTAATGCTTAAAAGAGCTGTAGAACGGAATCTTGAAATTATCGGGGAAGCTGTAAATCGAATTATTACTCGTGACGCTTTATTTATTGAAAGAATAAGTAATGCGAAAGCAATAGTTGGATTACGAAATCAAGTAATTCATGCTTACGATAATGTCTCAGACGAAAATATTTGGTCAATTTTAATAAATCATTTACCAAAATTAAAAATCGAGATTGAAAATTTAATTAAACCTGAGTTATAACTTCTGCCAACAGCGGTTTGCAAAAATTGGGGTTTTGGTCTTGACTTTACACATTGTTTTGTACTTTTGTGGTCAGTGATTTACTGAAAGTTCGGGCTAACCGAATCCCCAACTTCTGCAAGCCACGAGACGTTGGCAGAAATGCCCGAAAAACTAAATAAAATAGAAGAAAATGAAAATATTACACATCTTAGCTACAGCAATTCTTATCGTTAGTTGCAATTCTGAACAGAATGTACAAAATGTACCTGATTACAATATTCAAAAATATTATTTTAAATATATGGATTATCCAGATGGAATTGCAGAATCTGTAAATTCAGACAATGCAATACAAATTGAATATGATAACAACTTAAATGTTTCAAAAAGGATTGGTAGTTATAGAAGTATGGATCCAGGAAGTGGGTTTAATTTTGCACTAGATAATCAAATTTATGATCAAGTTACTAGAAGTAATAATGAAGTATTTATTGAACAAAAAACAACTTCAAATATATTTTCAATTTTTAAATTTGAAAGAAAATTATTTTTCAACAACCAAAATCAAATCATAAAGAAAACAATATTTAGAGAGTTACCAACGATATATTATCCTCAAAGAGATACAATATTATTTACATATGACATCAATGGAAAAATAATTGAAACCAATAGAGGAAGATTAACAAACATAAACGAAAAAGTAAAATTATATTACAATTCTGTAAATAATTTAGATAGTATAGTGTCAAAAATTTACATCGGAAATAATATAGTATCAAAAACAATTGAAAAATTTTCTAACTATGATTCGTCAATAAATACAATTAAAAAATTATTTATTTTCGAGGAAACATATGCACGAAGTTTATCTAAAAACAATTTTCAAACTTACGAAAAGAAAATATACGAGCGAGCCGACAATGAACTGACGTACGAAAGTTATAAAAATTGGAATCTGATATATGATAGTAACGGTTTGGTAAAATTTGAAACTAATTAAATGCACTTCTGCCAACAGCGGTTTGGCGCAATTGGGGTTTTAGGCAAACTTTAAAGTTGGTTTTGTACTTGGAAGTTCGGTCTTTAATTTATACATTTGGCTAACCAAATCCCCAACTGACGCCAAGCCACGAGACGTTATGTGTAATTTTAAAAAAACGAAACATTAAAAAGAAAAGA
>JANNWM010000093.1:0-2496 GCA_031408435.1 Bacteroidota bacterium | reverse complement strand
TCGTTGTTGTCTAATATCAAATCTCCTGTGTTTTCATTATCGCGAAATAACTGACAGTGATACATAATTTTATCAACCAAAGTAGTTTTTCCGTGATCGACGTGAGCAATAATTGCAATGTTTCTAATAGATTCCATCTGTGTTTTTTAATGGGTGCAAAAGTACACTTTATTTCTGATAAAAAAAACTATAACACAGACTTTACAATTTATTAACCTAATTTGTTGATTTTCAAACAATAAATATGAAATCTAATATCTAAAATTGCAAATCTAATATTGATAAATGTGTGACATGTTACTAAAAACAAGATCGGGTTATTGTCGGTATCGTCTCAAAAATCTTTACTTTGCTTCTAAGCTTTATCAAAAAGTTGATTAATAGTATTTATTATTTAAAAAAAAACGCTTACCCAAAAGTAAACGTTTTAAAAAAAACAAAAAAAAATATTTTTTATGCTGGTATACCAGTTTTTGCAATTTCGACATCGGCTTGTACGTGAGCTGCATTGGCACGCCCGCTTGGATCTTGGTTTTCTTGCCATTTCGGAATCCATTTTCTAACGGTTTGTGCGGCCGAAACTTGTGGGTAATATTTGTTGAATATTGTTCTGTAAAAATAAGCTTCTTTGGTTGTTGGCGAATTGTATGGAAATTCGACAACAGCGTTTTCTAACTGCTCATCAGTAACTTTTGAAGAGCAATATTCTATTAATTCGTCAATCCATTTGTAACCAACTCCGTCAGAAAATTGTTCTTTTTGACGCCATAAAACTTCATCTGGCAAATAAGGATTGTCTGGCGTATCAAATGCTTTTCTAAGAATGTATTTTTCTTTACCGTCATAGGTTTTTGGCATTTTTTCTTCGGCTTTTATAAGCATTGCAGTATCTAAGAAAGCTTTATCTAAAAATGGAACACGAGCTTCTAATCCGTGTGCCATCGTAGATTTATCAGCACGAAGCAAATCGGCAGTGAACAATTTCTGAACTCTTTCGATGGTTTCTTTCTGAAAATCTTCGACAGTTGGCGCATTTCTAAAATACAAATATCCACCAAAAATCTCGTCTGCTCCTTCGCCAGAAAGTACTACTTTTATTCCTAAATCTGTTATTGCTTTTGATAAAAAATACATTGGTGTACTGGCACGAATTGAAGTAACATCATAAGTTTCAAGATGCCAAACCAATTTATCAAGAATTTCGATTCCTTGTTGGATTGTAAAATGAACTTCGTGGTGTTCGGTTCCTAAAAATTCGGCTACTTTTCTTGCTGCTTTTGCATCTGGCGCGTCAGCATTCAACCCGATTGAAAATGAATGTAATTTTTTGCCTGATTCTTTGAGTAATCTTGATGCAATTGATGATGTTAAAGACGAATCTAATCCGCCAGAAAGTAAAACACCAATTGGCACATCGCTCATTAATCGTTTGCGAGTTGCTTCGGTTAATGATTCTCTGATTGCAACTAAATCAAGTTCTTTGGTTGCTTTTTGATAATCTTCGTATTCTGGTTTGTAATATTTTACAAATCCAGTAGTTGCAGTATAATGATGTCCAGGAGGAAAAGTCGAAAATGTTTTGCATTGGTCTGCAATTGGTTTCATTTCTGATGCGAAATACATTCTGCCACGTTCGTCAAGTCCATAATATAATGGTTTTACGCCCATTGGATCTCGTCCAGCAATATAATCGTCGCCATCGACAACTACAAACGACCAATCGCCATCAAGCAAATGACAAAAATCATAACCAAATTCTTCATATAAATGAACAATAACTTCTGAGTCAGATTTTGTTCTAAATGTATGGTTTTTTAAAATTCCGTCACGCAATTCTTGATGGTTGTAAACTTCGCCATTGTGAACCATATAGGCTGTTGAAGATCCTTTAATTGGTTGACGACCAGAATGCAAATCGATTATTGATAAACGTTCATGAGATAAAATATGTCCATTTTCTGTTACATGCAAATCGCTCTCGTCTGGACCACGATGCGACATTCTTTTAGATAATGTTTTTACTAATTCTTGGTCTTTGCCTTTGCCTATAATTGCTAATATTCCGCACATAATTTTTCGTTTATTTTGATTTTACAAATGTGTAAAGAAAGTTTCTAATAGAAAATAAAAATAGATAATTTAATTACAAATTATAACTAAAAACAAAATTTTTATTAAAATATGTAATAAAATTTTACTTATTTAATAAATATTGGCTTGAATAAATTAATTTTAGAATTCAAAATCGAGTATTAATTTTTTAACTATTTTTGTTTTGTCGATTTGGAATGCTATTTTCGTTTAAATATTGATTCAAAAAAATGAGAAAATTTACAAAAAAAAAATTGTTTTTTTATTGAAGTGGTTTAAACTTTTTTGATTGAAGCGAAAAATTAAGATTTTTGTTTCAGATTTTGGATTTTTTTTATTGGATAGCATCGCTATCGAATAAAAAAAATCTGAAATATGGGGCAAAAAGACAATTTTGCAGCCAAT
>JANNWM010000092.1:0-6773 GCA_031408435.1 Bacteroidota bacterium | reverse complement strand
TAATTCAGAATTTGTTTCAGAATTGTTTTGTAATAAAGTACGAATGTTTATATTCGTGTTGGCATTGGAGTGATAGACTTGTTGCATAATTATTTTTTTTTGTCGTAAAACAAAAATAATCAACTTTTTTATCTTTCCCCTCGGGGTTTTCTTTTTCGGCTACGCCTTCAAAGAAAACCCCGAAGGGGATGAAATGTCATCAACAATGTAGTGAAACTTTACATGTTGTTACTAAACAAACAACTTTTTATTACAGAATTAAACATAATGTTGCCGAAATTGAAATTATTACAATTTTCGATACAAGGCAAAATCCAATAAAATTGAATTTGGATTTGTAGTCTCAACTCTCAATCTCATCATCTTCGATAGTTGTTTCTTCGTCTTCTAGATTTTCAATTTCAAAAAATGAAAATATTGAACCACCATAAATTTTCTTGAAAGAAAAATTAATCAAATGATCGAGTTTGGTGTATTTTGAATGTTCAATAACCATCATTCCAGCATCGTTTAAAAGTTCTTTTTCGAAGATAGAAATCACAATTTTATCGAATGTTTTTTGGTCTAATGCATATGGCGGGTCGGCAAAAATAATGTCGTAGCTCGATTTGCATTTGTCAATAAATGCAAAAACATCACTTTTGATGGCTGCAATATTAAAATCGAATTCGGTTGCGGTTTGTTTAATGAATTTTACACAACCAAAATCGCCATCGACACTCGTAATATTGTCGCTTCCTCGAGACGCAAATTCGTAGCTAATGTTGCCTGTTCCAGAAAATAAATCTAATATTTTTAGACCATCAAATTCAAAATGATTGTTCAAAACATTGAACAAAGCCTCTTTACTCATGTCGGTTGTTGGGCGAACAGGCAAGTTTTTTGGTGGCGAAATTATTCGTCCTTTGTATTTTCCAGAAATGATTCTCACGAGTTAAAAAGTATAAAATGTTGGCGGTTTTCGGCTTCGGTAAAATAGTTATTCCATCGCAAATCGTTCACATCGATTAGTGAAACATTGCGAATGTATTTGTATGCAATTTTATAATATTCGTCGTTTTCTTGAATATTTCCTATCAATTCTAAGTTGAAATTTTCTGGATTCAAATTTAATTGTTCGGCTGTAAAAAGTATATAATAAATAAAATCTTCGGGCGTTTTGTAATCGAATGTATTGAATAATAATAGTTTTTGATTCTGAACAACAATTATTTCAAAATGAGAATTGCTTGTATGAACAAACATTTTTTTAGCATCATTATTTTTAGATAAATCTAATAATTTTTCTACCAAAATGCTGTTGGCATGTTTGTAATTGAAAGATCCAAATTGGTCTATGAAAAAATTATTAATATTGACATACGGAATAAAAACATTCTTCATCTCGTATTTTTCGATTGAATCGAATGCGAAAAAATCTGTCTCGAAAACTTTAGTGTTGTATTGCAAATAACTGCCCAAATATTCTTCGTCAAAAAGTGCAGTTGGTACAAATGTTGAAAGATTATTATTGTGAATAATAAGAATCTCATCGTATTTGGAGGTCAATTCTAGGTTGTTTCGAAAAGCATCTGCAAACAAATCTTCTGTTTTTATTGAAACATCAAAAGTATTGAAATTGACAGTTTTTATAGTTTTTACGGTATTATTTAATGTATCAAAACAACAAAAACTCAAGCCATTTGTTGCAACTTGAATCGATAGTTTTTTGTAAACTTTGTCTGTTATGTTCTCGATATTTATCATTGGTGCAAACTTACGGCTTTTTAATTTTGTTTAAAAACTTTAATTTTGTTAATGACGTTTAATCTAGTTTAAAATGTTTAATTTTGTTTAAAGTCGTTTAATCATTAGAATTTTTAAACCATTTTTAATTTTTAAACCGCTTTAAACAAAATTTTTAAATGATTTCTGCACAATTTTACAGTTTACTAACCCGAAATTTTCCGTTTCAGCCAACATTAAAACAAGATGTTTTCTTTCAGAAAGTGGCCTCATTTATCACCGATTACTCAAATGATAGCATTTTTGTACTCAAAGGATATGCAGGAACAGGAAAAACAACAGTAATTTCTACGATTGTAAATAATTTAATCGAAATTAATAAAAAATATGTTTTGCTTGCACCAACAGGTCGGGCTGCAAAAGTTATTGCCAACTACTCTCAGAAACCAGCATTTACAATCCATAAAAAAATATATTTTCCGAAGAAATCGGGTGGAGGCGGAGTCAATTTTGTTCGCCAACCTAACAAACATAAAAATACTATTTTTATTGTAGATGAAGCCTCTATGATTTCGGATCAAAGCAACGATAATAAAATGTATGAAACAGGAAGTTTGCTTGACGATTTAATATCATACATTTATAGTGGCGATAATTGCAAAATGATTTTGCTTGGCGATACAGCCCAATTACCACCGGTAAATTTAGATATTTCGCCAGCGTTAAACACTGATACTTTAGAATTAAATTATAACAAAAAAGTAGATTGGATTGAGTTAGACGAAGTCATGCGACAAGAAGAAAAATCAGGTATTTTGTTCAATGCCACCGAATTACGAGATATTTTAAAAGAAAGTTTTATTACCAGCTTTGAGTTTAAATTAAAAGGTTTTAAAGATATTGTTCGGTTGACCGATGGTTATGATATTCAAGACGCAATCAATTCGGCTTACAGCAATTATTCTATCGAAGATACTGCGTTTATTGTGCGTTCGAACAAGCGTGCCAATCAATATAATGAGCAAATTAGGACCAAAATTCTCGATAAAGAAAGTGATCTTTCGACTGGCGATTATTTGATGGTTGTCAAGAATAATTATTTTTGGTTAAAAGAGAAAGACGAAGCAGGATTTATTGCCAATGGAGATATTATTGAAGTGCTAGAAATTTTTAGTTTTCAAGATTTGTATGGTTTTAAGTTTGCTAAAGTCAAAATTAGAATGGTCGATTATCCAAATCAAATTCCTTTCGAAACGGTTCTTTTGTTAGACACAATCAAGAGCGAATCGCCATCATTAACCTACGAACAATCCAATAAATTGTATGAAGAAGTCATGAAAGATTACGAACATTTGAACACCAAATATGCTAAATTTCAAAAAGTAAAAGAAAACGAATTTTTCAATTCTTTGCAAGTCAAATTTTCTTATGCAATAACTTGTCACAAGTCACAGGGCGGACAATGGAATACCGTTTTTATAGAGCAACCCTATTTGCCGGAAGGCATCGATAGAGATTATATACGTTGGTTGTACACTGCAATAACTCGTGCTAAAGATAAATTGTATTTGATTGGTTTTAAAGATGATTGCTTTATTTAATTACTTATTTCGATTTACAAAAAAACAATAATTAACCCAAATTAGCTTGTAGTTTTGGATATAAAACTTTTATCTAATAATTTTAGTGTTTTACTAAAATTGATTTTAATCCGTTTGATAATTGGTTTCAAATTTATATGAATTATTGAAAAACTATGTTTAATTTTACCAATAATTAATAATTAATTGTTTAATTTATAGAAAATGTCAAAATTACAAGTAAAAGCTTTCTTTTTTCAGTTAATATGTTTTGTTTTTTTCTTTCTGTCAACAAAATATACAGTTTTAGAATTAACATCATTAACTGGATTTAAAGTTTCATTAATTGCATTTGTTATTGGAACTTTCGTTGCACCAAAATTCAAAGCCACCAAAACCAAAGATGGCGAAAAACTTTTTATGAAATCGATTTTCTTGAAAAGATTGATAGAAATTACATAGATAATGTATCAATTTTCAAAATTACCTTATTTTCAAAATATCTATTTTACTATTTTTTGTTTTTTATATATAGGCAACAAATAAGAAACAGTATAATTGAATCCTGCACCGAAATCGCCATCATAAGTTCGATTGAAACCAGGAATATATAGATTTTCAAAAGTTTCGGGTTTTTTGGTTGCTAGCAATAAATTTATTCGAAAATTAAATCCAACAAAAACATTATTAAAAACTTTGGCTTTTATTCCTGCGACAAATTCTAACCATTGAGCAGAAAGTCCGTCAAATTTTTCGCCTGAATATTGGTTTGGAGTTTCTCCAAAAAAAGTGTTTCTGTTGTAAATTTTATAGTTATTTAGTTCTTGACTAAAAGTACTTGCACTATACCGCAAACCAATGTAAACCATATTTTCCATATTTAGCCAATTTTCATAACTATTATAGTCAAAACCAGCTTTTATATAAGAACCTTTGGTGGTAAAATTTAATCTTGTGTCGTCTGAAGTTTTATTTTCGTTACCGATTTCGGCTGCTAAATAATAGTTTTTTGAAATTCGATAATCGCCAATAAGTTCTAATCCTTTATAATTTTTTTCGTAAAATGATTTTGTTAATTTGTATAAATCTATACCAAATCGAACACCATAACGATCAATTTTCGAGGGAATTGTATCTTTTGGTTTAACCGTAATTTCATTTTTTATTTCTTGAGATTGTATTGAAAATGAAATCATTACAATCAAAAAACTATAAAAATATTTTGATATGTGTTTCATTTTCGTTTAGAATATTTGGTTTTGTAAGAATAATTTTTTTTATCCATTCGGTAGTTACTATACTTTCTTTGACTAAAATGCTTGGATTATTCAAAATAAAATTTGTTTTAAATCCGCAGGCACGCGAAATAAAAATATTATTTCTTGAATAATTAAATTCAAGTTTATCGGTATTTTCGGCTCCAACGACGGTACTTCCTGAGTTTATAGTAAATGAATATTTGGTAATATCAATATCTGTTTTTAATGGAATTTTTATTTTGGTTTCATTATATATTCCTAATTGATTCGAGGTTTCTGTATCTATAATTTTTAATTTAGAAACAGATTGCGAAGCATTAGTAACTTCATTAAAAAATTCAATAACCAATTGCGGTGTTGTTGGCGTATCTGCAGCACAAATATCGTCTTTCTCGCAACTCGAAAATCCGATTGAAAATAGCAATAAAAGTATTAGTTTTTTTTTCATAATTTTATTTAAATTACAATTTCAAGTTTCCTTTTTTATCTTAATTCTAATAAAACAACATTTTCAACATGGTGCGTTTGCGGAAACATATCCACAGGTCGAACACGAGAAACTTTGTATTTTTGATCTAGCAAAGCTAAATCTCTGGCTTGTGTAGCCGAATTGCAACTTACGTAAACAATTTTTTTGGCTTCGATTTTTAACAATTGTTCTATAACATCTTTGTGCATACCATCTCTTGGTGGATCGGTAATTACTACATCAGGTTTGCCGTGTTGGGCAATAAAACTTTCGTTAAAAACGTTTTTCATATCGCCAACATAAAATTCGCAGTTAGTTATTTCGTTACGATCAGCATTTGCCTTAGCATCGATAATTGCTTCAGGAACCGACTCAACTCCAATTACTTTTTTGGCATTTTTTGAAACAAATTGCGCAATTGTTCCTGTTCCGGTATATAAATCATAAACTAGTTCAGAACCTGTCAAACCTGCATAATCTCTGGTTATTTTGTACAATTCATAAGCCTGTGCCGAATTGGTTTGATAAAAAGATTTTGCATTAATGCTAAATTTTAAGCCTTCCATTTCTTCAAGTATGTAATCTCTACCTTTATATAACACAATTTTTTGGTCATAAATTGTGTCGTTTGGTTTGCTATTAATAACATATTGCAACGAGGTAATTTCTGGAAATTTGTTTGCCAAAAATTCCATTAATTTTATTCGATTTTCTTTTTGCTCTTCAAAAAACTGAATTAAGACCATAATTTCGCCCGTCGAGGCTGTTCGAATCATTAAAGTTCTCAATAATCCTTCGTGTGCACGCGGATTAAAATATTCAAGATTATTGTCTATTGCAAATTCACGAATTGAATTTCTAATCGAATTAGAAGGATCTTCTTGCAAATGACATTTGGTAATATTTAGAATTTTGTCCCACATTTTCGGGATATGAAAACCAAGCGCATTGCGGTTTTCGAGTTCAATATCAGATTCAATTTCTTCTTGCGTCATCCAGCGTGCGTTCGAGAAACCGAATTCCATTTTATTTCTATAAAAAAACTTTTTCTCAGAACCCAAAATCGATTCCATTTCGGGTAAATCTACTTTTCCAATGCGCTGCAAATGATTCAAAACCTCGTTTTGTTTGTAAAAAAGTTGTTGTTCATACTTCATATTTTGCCATTTGCAACCGCCACAAACTCCAAAATGTTCGCAAATTGGTTCAATTCTATATTCAGAAAATTCGTGAAATTTGACTGCTTTTCCCTCATAATAGGCTTTGCGTTTCTTGAAAGTTTGCACATCGACTACATCTCCAGGGACTACATTTGGTATAAATACTACTTTACCATCAGGAGCTTTGGCAACCGAAACGCCTTTGGAACCAGCATCTAGAACTTTTATTTGATGAAAGACAACTTTATCTGTATTTTTCTTACTCATTATGCAAAAATAAGTTTTTGGACGGATTTTTAATTATATTTATGTAAATATTCTGAAATTTTATTTTGACTATAATTTAGAGTGGTATTTCTAAAAAATAAATACTTGTCAAAAATTATATTGAAAATATTATTTGTAAAACTCAATTATATTGACTTAATTGATGCTGGCGATAAAATATCAATTTGTTTTCAAAGTAAAATTTAAGTAAATATTAACCCGTTGGGTGCAATTATTTTTGTAAATAAAGATAGTTAAATATTGGGACAAGACACTGAAATTCAGTATCTTGTTGTCGTCAAACACCCAATAT
>JANNWM010000091.1:0-24828 GCA_031408435.1 Bacteroidota bacterium | reverse complement strand
TCAACAGTATAAGGCGAGTTCAAACCTTGTTTCAAGATTTCAACGTTACGTTTTCCTTTTTCGATTACATTCAATGTAACTGCATCAAGATCAGAACCACATTTAGCAAAAGCTTCTAATTCACGAAATTGCGCTTGGTCTAATTTTAAAGTTCCAGCCACTTTTTTCATTGATTTAATTTGTGCATTTCCACCAACACGAGATACCGAAATACCTACGTTAATAGCTGGACGAACACCAGAATTAAACAAATCACCGTCAAGGAAAATCTGACCATCAGTAATCGAAATTACGTTAGTCGGAATATATGCCGATACGTCACCAGCCTGAGTTTCAATGATTGGTAAAGCTGTTAACGAACCACCACCTTTTACAATTCCTTTTAGTGAATTAGGCAAATCGTTCATGTTTTTAGCAATTTCGTCATTGGCAATTACTTTACAAGCACGTTCTAATAAACGAGAGTGCAAGTAAAAAACGTCTCCAGGATAAGCCTCACGTCCCGGTGGTCTTCTTAATAATAAAGATACTTCACGGTAAGCAACTGCTTGTTTAGACAAATCGTCATAAACAATCAAAGCTGGACGACCAGAATCTCTGAAGTATTCTCCAATTGCAGCTCCTGCGAATGGTGCGTAAACCTGCATTGGTGCTGGATCAGAAGCATTTGCTGCAACAATAACCGTATAAGCCATTGCACCTTTTTCTTCTAACATTTTAGCGATTCCTGCTACTGTCGAAGCTTTTTGTCCGATGGCAACATATATACAAAATACAGGTTTTCCTGCATCGTAAAATTCTTTTTGATTCAAAATAGTGTCAATACAAACGGTAGATTTACCAGTTTGACGGTCACCAATTACCAATTCACGTTGACCACGACCAACCGGAATCATTGCATCTACTGCTTTGATACCTGTTTGTAATGGCTCAGTAACTGGCTGACGGAAAATAACCCCTGGTGCTTTTCTTTCCAAAGGCATTTCGAAAAGTTCGCCACCAATTGGACCTTTACCATCTATTGGAAAACCAAGTGTGTTGACAACACGACCAACCATTCCTTCACCAGCTTTAAGCGAAGCAATACGTTGCGTTCTTTTTGCAGTCGATCCTTCTTTGATTCCTGTCGATGGTCCTAAAAGTACCACCCCAACATTGTCTTCTTCAAGGTTCAAAACGATAGCTTCTAATCCGTTATCGAATTCTACTAATTCGCCATATTGAACATTAGAAAGTCCGTAAATACGGGCAATTCCATCTCCAACCTGAAGTACCGATCCAACCTCTTCTAAAGTTGCACCAGATTCAAAACCTTCTACTTGTTTTCTTAATATTGCTGATATTTCAGCTGGTTTAATTTCTGCCATAACTATTATATTATAATCTTTAAATTCAAATTGTCCAATCTTCAATGTTTTTTAATGACATTCTTTGAAGATGTTTTGTGTTGTTTGTAACTAATATTAATTCATTGGCTATTGCTGTTGCACCTATCAATAAATCAAAATCATCAATTCTATTTCCTGCTTTTTCTAATCTAACTTTTTCTAATGCATATACATCTAAAACTTCTATAATTGATATGATATCTATATTATCAGAAAATATGTTTAAAATCTCATTATGAAAATCAGATTTATTGCTTTTTGCAGCACCATATTTCAATTCTGCAATTGTTATTTCAGAGATTGAACAATTATTTAAACCAATTTCATTAATTTTATTGACTACATTTTTATTTCCTCTAAAATAAAAAGCTACTATATTCGTATCAAGTAAATACATTATAATTCAATGGATTTTCTATTAAAAAGTCTAGCAGACCTTAAACTTTCTGCAAATTCCTCAGGTGTTTCTTCAGAATCCCAAGCTCCTGCAAAATATTCTTCTCTACTTATTTTAGGTTCTTTGTTTTTTTTAATTGATGATAAAATGTCTGAAATAAAATCTAATTTAACTTCTGTACTTAAATTTTGAATAAAGACCATGCAGGATTTTGCTGTTTTATGTTCCCGTTGTAAAGTTGTCATAATCCATTAATTTTATTAATTAGAAAGTTCTCTTTTCAAAACTTGTAATCTGTTGGCAACAGATGCGTTGTATTGCTTGTCGCCTATTCTAAGAATAAATCCTCCAATAATAGCTGGATCTATTGTGTTTTCTATTGTGATTTTCTTGTCAGAAAATGTTGCGATTTTAGCTAAAACTTTAGCTTCTAAATCTGCATCCATTGCAATTGCAGTTGTTAATTTTGCAACTTGAACACCATTCGATTCATCGAAAAGATTATTATATTCTGTAGCAATTGCACCAAGAATTTCGAATCTTTTGTTTTCGAATAACAAATGAAATAATCCGTTTGTAACTGCGTTCGAGTTAGCAAAAACTTCTAATAAAGCTTTTTCTTTTACTTCAACACTAATAGTAGGGTTTTGAATAAAAGTACTCAACTCTAAATTAGAATCGATTGTTGTTGCAATAACCTTCATATCATTCGCAACAGCGTCTTGAGAATTTTTAGAACTCGCAAGATCTAAAATTGCTTTTGCGTAACGAATTGCTGCTCTTGTACTTGACATAATTAGTTTAATTTAGCGTCGGCCAACATTTTCTCAACGAGTTTCATTTGAGAATCTTTGTTAGTCAATTCATCTTTCAATAATTTTTCTGCAATTTCTACTGATAAATTTGAAACGTGCGATTTAATATCTGCCATTGCAGCATTTTTTTCGGCTTCGATTGCTGTTTTTGCTTGTTGAATCATTTGCAAACCAGTTGCTTGTGCTTCTGTTTTTGCATCTGCAATCATTTTGTCTTTCATTTCACGAGCTTCTTTAAGCATGTTGTCACGCTCTAATCTAGCTTCTTGCAAAATTCTTTGGTTGTCTGCTTGCAGGTTTTGCATTTCTTTTTTAGCATTCTCAGCAGAAAGTAATGCGTTTTTAATTCCTTCTTCGCGTTCGTTAACGGCGTCAAGAATTGGTTTCCAAGCGAATTTTTTTAATAAAAAGATTAATCCAACAAATATAATTACTTGCCAGAAAAATAAACCGAATTCAAACTGATTTAATAACTTTTCCATTTTATAAAATTTTATTATTTATTTTAAAATGTGTTTAATTTTTTAATAATTTAAAACAATAGTTACAACCAACCGTTGCAACTATTGTTTTTAAGTGAATGATTATGCAGCAAATAATGCAGCGAAACCAATACCTTCAATAAGTGCAGCTGCAATAAGCATAGCTGTTTGGATTTTTCCTGAAGCTTCTGGCTGACGAGCAATAGCGTCCATTGCTGAACCACCAATTCTACCAATACCTAAACCAGCTCCGATAACAATCAAACCTGCACCAACAAAATTTAAACCTTCCATAATATATGTATTAAAAATTAAACATTCAATTGAATTTAGAAGTCAGAAATCCGAGGTTAGAATATTTCTAACTTACTATTTCTGATTTCTAACTTTTAGTGATGCGCTTCTTCGTGGTGGTGTTCTTCGACAGCCGAACCAAAATAAAGTGCTGATAACATTGTGAAAATATAAGCTTGTAAAAAAGCAACTAATATTTCTAGGATTGATAAACAGAAAGACAAACCAAAAGATAATGTACTTCCTATCCAACCCTTAAAAATAAATATCAAACCAATAATACTCATTAAAACAATGTGTCCTGCGAAAATATTGGCATACAAACGAATCATCAATGAAAATGGTTTGATGAAAACTCCAAGCAATTCTATTGGTGCCAAAACGATTCTCATTAATTTAGGAACGCCTGGCATCCAGAAAATGTGTCCCCAATAGTTTTTATTTGCTGTAAGGTTTGTAATTAAAAAAGTCAATAAAGCTAATGCCGCAGTAATTGTTAAGTTTCCAGTAGCATTTATTCCTAGTGGTGTTAATCCGAAAATATTTAGAAATAAAACAAAGAAAAATATTGTCAACAAATAACTCATGTAGCGTTTGTAATGCTTTTCGCCAATGTTTGGAATTGCAATATCGTCACGAATGTACAAAACAACAGGTTCGAAAATCCTTCCAATTCCAGAAGCAATTCCTCCGTTTTTAACATACGATTTTGCAAGACTGCTAAAAAGAAAAAACATTAATAAAGCAGCAATCATTATTGCTAGTACACTTTTGGTGATCGAAAAATCAAGCGGACGAACATTTGTAGGATGACCAGTTGCTTCGTTTTCGATTATTTTTCCTTCAAGTCCATCAACTTTATAAATTTTACCATCGTGGTGGTTTAGTGCATAAAATTTTCCGTTTGATTCTGCTACTTGTTCACCATGATGAAATTTAGATGATGAGAAAAACTCAACTCCACCGTCCCATAAAATGATTGGTAATGGAAAACCAAAATATTGTCCTGTTTTGTCATCAGAAAAAAAAGTCACATCGTGAGCATCGAGAACGTGATGGTTTATAAATTCTTTAATTTCAGATTTTAAAGTAGCTTTTTCATCTTTAACTTCTGATGTTGCTTCTGTATTTTCTTTAATTGGATTAGCATTTAAACTAGAAAAGCCAACAAAAAATATTGCTGTTATATAAAGGAATAATTTATTAGAAAAAACCATAAAGTAAATTGTCTTAAAATTTGTTTTCTGAAATTTGGTGCAAAAGTACATTAAATCTTATTATCTAAAAAATATTAAATAGTTTTTTTGATAATAAATATCTTTATTTTTGTTTTAGGAATTAGTTTAATGAGTATTTGTATTTTTAATACACAGATTATTTGGATTCTCACAGGTTTTTTAATTATTGAAATACCAAATCATTAAAATCCAAATAATCTGTTGCGAAAAAGAATTTGAATCAATATTTGATATAGACCCTAGCCTTGTTTATTGAAAATTCTTAACAAAAAACTCAACGAAAATTATTTAGATTGAAATAAAAAACTAACAAAAACCCGAATGATCAACAGATTTTTTTCGATTAACGGCAAAAAAATCAGTTAACTTTGCTTGACATCAAATTTTTTTACTACATTTGCAAACTATTTTTTACACATTATAGCAACTTTAGTTTTCTGATTTACTGATTTTTAGACTGATTATTAAATTACTAAATTTACTAATATTTTTTTTATTTACAAAAATGTTACAAATGAACAAAATTACAACATTTCTTTTTTTTATTTTTTTACCCTACATGTCAATTGGTCAGTGTTGGCAATCGTTTTCTACTGGGGGTTCACACACACTAGGAGTGACCATAGACGGTGCCTTGTGGGGTTGGGGTCGCAACAATGTTGGTCAGTTAGGATTAAACAATACGGTTTCGAAAAAAGTTCCAACACTTGTAGGAACAGATTTAGATTGGTCAAAAGTAGCTTGCGGAAACTCGCATAGTATTGGTTTAAAAACTGATGGTACGATTTGGAGTTGGGGACGGAATTTAAAAGGTCAACTTGGTACAGGAAATTTAGTTCAAAGCAACATTCCGATTAAAATAGGAACTGATACAAATTGGGTTCAAATTGCACCTGGTGACGAATATACTGTTGCACTAAAATCTGACGGTTCGTTGTGGGCTTGGGGCGATAATCAATACGGACAGTGTGGAGACGGAAGTAATATTGATAAGTTAGTTCCAACAAGAATAGGTTTGTTTAATGACTGGAAATCAGTTGCGTCTGGAACAAACCACACAATTGCAATTAAAACAAACGGTACACTATGGGCGTTTGGATATAATAACTCTGGTCAATTAGGTGATAGTTCAAACATATCTAAAAACAGTCCTACACAAATCGGAATTGATAATAATTGGCAAGTCGCTTTATGCGGCATTTTTCATTCGGTTGCTTTAAAATCGACTGGTAAACTTTTTACTTGGGGTGACAACACGCAAGGTCAGTTAGGAAATGGAACTAATATTCCAAAAAATTCACCTCAACCTATAGAAGTAGCATCTAACTTCGCAACTATTGCCAAAGGACAACGTCATACAATAGTAAAACGACCTAATAATACTTTGTGGTCATGGGGTGCAAATGTTGCAGGGCAATTGGGTGACGGTAGCGTTATAGATAAAAATATCCCTACTATTGTTTCAGGTTCTATTGATTCTTGGGCTAGTGTTGATTCAAGGGTTACACACAGTGCTGGGTTAAAGTCTGATGGATCTCTATATTTGTGGGGTTCTAATATTTATAGTCAACTTGGTGACAATACAACAAACCAAAGCAATGTTCCAAAATTATTGCCGTGTCCAGCAAGTTTTTTATCTAATAATAAGTTTGATATTGACAATGTTTTCGAGGTTTATCCAAATCCTACAACTTCGGTTTTAAACATCAAAATTGCCTCTAACGAAGTTATAAATTCTGTTATTGTTACTGATTTAGCTGGTAAAAAAGTTTTGGAATCTAACTCGAATTCAATAAACATAGAAAATTTAGCAATTGGAATTTATGTAATAAAAATAAATTCAACGAATAGACATTATCAAACTAAATTCTTAAAGAATTAAATTTCTTTTTTGTTCAATAAATAAATTGTTATAACAGTTTCAAGAACCAAGAAAATAATGAATATAGTTAAAAAATTCCATTTTTCTGATGTGTTTTTGAAACTGTTTTGGTTTAAATAAGTTTTGACTATTATACCACAAACTAACATTTTGATTGTTGTTAAAAGCATAGAAGTATTGCCAACAATGTCTATGTTTTTTTGTTTTATAATTGATAATATCAAAATCATTATTATTGAAAAAATTCCAAAATAAATGTAAAGATTTTCTAAAGAGCAATTAAAAACTTTAAGATTTAAATCAATATTACAAAACCAAAATATAATTTTGTGTACAAAATAACAACAAAAAATAGCCACTATTAAAAACATTAGTGGCTTATTTTTATTGATGTAATAACTAATTTTATTGATTTTTTCCAATTTCAGTGACTTGTCTGTAAACATTATATAATGCAATAAAAACTCCAATTATTGTAAAAATCTTAAAGTAATAAACTTTAGGGCTGCAATAATTATTATCTAACCAAAATCCTAGCTTATAAAAAAGATAAATTATAATTCCCATTTGCAGAGGAATGTTTATCAATCCTAACCATTTATTAAAATTATTTTTGTTCTGATTTTGGTTTTGAATCATCAGTATTGTTATTGATGTTGTTTTGCATTTCGCAAATTGCATTAAAATCTACGCCAGGTTCTACAGATAATTTTCCGCAAAAAACTTGACCTTTAATAATTGATTTGGCTTTTAGGTTCAGTAAATCGTTGACAATAATTTTGCCGTCAAATTTGCCTTCAATATCGGCATTTTCGCAAACAATCTCGCCTGTCACGCTTCCTGCAGGACCAACAACTATTTTGCCTTTGGAGTTAAAATTTCCAACTAAATGCCCATCAAGTCTAAAATCGGCAAGCGAACTAATATCTCCTTTTATTGTGGTTCCTTCAACTATTCTATTGGTTTTTCCAAGAACATCTGTTAAATTTTTTTCTTTTTTGTCAAACATTATTATTTCTTTTTTTGTCTTAAATCTTGTTGTTTATTTTCTTGGTTGCCATCGTCATCAGTGTCCATTTGTTCTGATTGTCTCATTGAACCTGGTGGCCCGATTGGTTTTTGGTTTTTAGATTTTTGAGTATCAGGAATTACTTTTTGATATTCTGGAACTTGGTTTTCTTGTATTGCTTTTTTTACAACAACTGGGTTTGGAACTTTTTTTGGATCACAAAGATAATCTTCAATATTTTTCTTTATTTGAACGATTTTATAGTTGTCGCTAGAAATAATTATGCCTTGATTTTCGATTTTATAATCATTATAATCTCTTAAAATTGACATTACATCGTTGGCTTGAATTTCTGATTTTAAACCATGAACAACAATAAAATCTTCATCGAGTAAATAATAATCTATCGAAGTTTTTGCTTTGTTATATGTTTTTGAGTTTACAAATTTATTTATTTTATCTAGTAATGGTCTTGCCATTTTATCATTATTGCAATCTATTCTAAACAAAATTTTCCAACTCAATGGCTTTTCTAGATTAAATTGCAATTCTTCCATGGCTACAATATCATTTTCTAGAAATTCTTGAGCTTTTTTGCCTTCTTGAACTTTTGGGTAAGATGCTGCAACATAAGTTAGTGCGTTTTTATATTCGGACAGTCCTTTCAATTTGCCAATGTTATTGGCTTTGAGTAATTCAAATCTTGGCAAAATTTCTTCGCCATTATATTGTTCAATATATTTGTTTAAATCATTTGATAAATTTCTATAATCTCCAGACAAATAACGTTGAAACAATTCGTTATAAACCAATTGTGGCGAATCTGTAATGCTTTTATTCTGTGATTCATTTATTAAAATAAGTGCATATCTAGAATCTGGATACATTTTTAAGATCGAAGCTTTCATTGCAATTGCTTTTTCTAAATCTGTAATTTCGTATATTTTCAACAAATTATACATTGTTGGCAAAACCATTTTTTCACTGGGTTTTTTATCCAATAATTTTTCAAGTTTGTTTTGAGCTAGTTTATATTCTTTGAATTTTTCTTTATAAATTGATCCTAATTCAAAATAAGCATCGTTTCTATCTTTAATTAAAACATCAATTTCTGATTGTTTTTTTGGTAATTTATCTAAATAAAAACCAGATTCGTATTTAGAATTAGAAACTGATTTTTGAGAATTGTCTTTTTCTTTGGTGTTTAAATCGGCTGTTTGTTCGTTACTTTCTTCAATTATTTCTTCAGACACAGATGCTGCCGATGCGCCATTTCGCCAATTGTTTTTTAAAGTTCTGTCGCCCCAATTTTTTCTAAATTCAACTTTTCCGTAAGCAACCGTAACTTGATTGTAAAAATAAAAATTGCTATTTGAATTTACATTGGCTCCAAATTCGTTATTTACAGGTAATTTTTTTGAGGAATCATCTTTAGTGACATTATTTTTATTTGCAGCCAATTTTATTTTTTCGTCGATTAATTTTTGTTTGGCTTCGTCAGCTTTTACTTTAATGATGTAATCTTCGTAAAATTTATTTTTGTCTGAATCAGACAATGCTAAAATATTAAGAATACTATCGTTTGTATTTGCAATTGCTTCATATTTAATAACGTCTTCTAGATTTTCTCTTTTCTTTTTTATAAAATTATGTTCTTTGGTTCTGGGTGTTAGCTTGGTCATTGTGCTGTCGTAATATTTACGAGCGGCAACATATTTGGAGCTGTAAAAATTAATATCTGCAATTTTACGGTAATTAGTAGCTTCGAGATATAGATCTTGAGATTTGGCTCTTAGCGATTTATTATAATATTTTTGGGCTTGTTTGGCGTTTTTCGCATTGTCGTAAGTTACCCCTAACTGATGGTTCAAAATATCAAGGAATGGACGATTTTCTCTGTCTAACAAAAGTTTATTGTATTTTTCTATAAATGTAATCGAATCGCCAGTAGCAAAATCAAATTGCATTGCTTGACGGTTTTGGGCGTTAATTGTATAAATTCTAGGCGAATTTCTTTTCATATCAATAATGTCTTGATAGGTCGAAAACGCACTTTCTTTTTGGTTTAATTGTTCATAAAGTTGGGCTTTTATAAACCGAAATCTTGCTTTTTCTTCGTCGATTTTGGTATATTGAATGGCGCGAGAAAGACTAAAAATGGCACTGTCTTTTTGTTCTGTTTTGATATATGCTTGGGCTAAAATTGCATTAGCATCTGCATAAGTCTGGTTTTTAAGTTTAATTTCTTTTAATAATTCTGTTAAATTTATTAATGCCAAATTGTCGTTGTCTAACCGCATATTGGTTTTTTCTATCCAAATTCTGGCATCATAAATTTTGTCTGATTTTGGATATTTGTATAATATGTAGTTAAAAGCTTCTAATGCAGGAATAAATCTTTGGTCATTATAGCGCGATTTACCGAGCATCAAGTAAGCTTCGTCGATTTGAGTATTGCGTTCGGTTCCATCAATATTCATCGATCGACGTTGAATTGCTTTGGTTGCTTTTAGTTCGGCTTTTTCGAAATCGGCATTTTTGGTAGGCTCATTGTCTTTTTTTGATAGAACTGGTTGTTGTCTTTCGACTGGCAAAATTTCCCAAAAATTATCGATATATTGCGATTTCACTGTTTCTAAACCTTTGTCAAATGCTACGCCACCGTTGAACAGAACATTGTATTTGGTATTTAAAGCTTGGAAATTTCTGGTTGCAAAATTGTCTTTTTTGGTCGAACAAGCCAATGTTAAAACTAAGAAACCAAAAGAAAATATATATTTATTGTTGTAATTTTTCAATGTAAAACGTTTTATATTTTAACTCCGAAAAGCTAATTTTATTGTAATGACTGGTAAAAATACGTTTCTTTTTGGGATTTCGAAATTATTTAGGATTTTTTTGCGTGAGTGATGGAAGTGGAAATCTTTTTTTGGGATCGTCTCGTCTTTTGGGACGAGAGGAACGAGACCAAAAAAAATTGGGAACGAACAGCACGACATCGTCTTTTGGGACGAGGTCACGCCCAGAGAATTTTTAATTTTTTAAACTGCAAAAAAAATTAGACTTCATTGCAAAATATTATTTATTCTAATTTGTGTTTCTTACTTTTGTAAAAAATATACTTAAAATGTCAGCATTCTATAAATTAAATATAAGCGAAGTAAAACGAGAAACGCCAGATGCTGTTTCGATAGTTTTTAACGTTCCTGAGGAATTAAAAACCAATTATAAATTTGTTGCAGGACAATATTTGAATCTAAAATTAACGCTCGATGGTCAAGAAATTCGTCGTGCTTACTCAATATGTTCTTCGCCAGAAAGTGACGAGTTACGCATTGCTGTAAAAGCGGTAAAAAATGGTGTTTTCTCGCAATTTGCAAACAAACAATTAAAAATTGGTGACACGATTGAAGTAGGAACTCCAGAAGGCAATTTTACATTCGAACCCAACTTAGAAAAACAAAAAAATTATGCTGGTTTTGTTGCTGGAAGCGGAATTACGCCAGTTTTATCTATCATAAAATCGATGTTGATTTCTGAGCCAAAAAGTACTTTTGTTTTGGTTTATGGCAACAAAACACCAGAGGAAACAATTTTTTATAACGATTTGCATGAATTGATGCTTAACAATGTTGGCAGATTTTTTGTGCATTATGTTTACAGCCAATCTAAAATTGATGGCGATAATTTTGGTCGAATTGACAAATCGATTGTCAATATGGTTCTGAATACAAAACACCAAGAAAAAGAATTTGATAAATTTTATTTGTGTGGTCCAGAGTCGATGATAAACTCGGTTTCATCGGTTTTAAAAGAACACAATGTCGCTGATAAAAACATAAAATTCGAACTGTTCACTACAACCTCAACCGAAAAAGTTATTGCTGTTGATGGCAATGGTCACACGAAAGTAAAAATGATGGTCGATGGCGATTTTGCCGAATTCGAAATGTCTCAAAAACAAACCATACTCGAAGCTGCATTAAAACAAGGAATCGATGCACCTTATTCTTGCCAAGGCGGAATTTGCAGCAGCTGCTTGTGCAGAATTACAGAAGGAACGGCCGAAATGAAGAAAAATTCTATATTGACCGATTCTGAAATTGCCGAAGGATTGGTGTTGAGTTGTCAAGCGGTGCCGACATCGAGTACTATTTATGTTGATTATGATGACGTTTAAACAGTATTCAGTCTCAGTTTACAGTTGCAGTTTATATACTAATGAAACTGAAAACTGCGACTGTGGCTGAAAACTTTTTGGATATATGAAAAACATACGACAAATTTTTAAAGACAAAGAATATCTTCTAGATGAACCAGAAGTCGAAAAACTAATGGAGTATTGCGAAGAAATGCAAGATGAAATTGTAGAATTTAAATTTGAGAAAACCAATAACAAAGAATTGGCCATGCTCGATATGCTTAAAGAAGTTATAAAAGGCTGCGACGCTATTCAAAAAGAACAATACGAACATGAACGTTTTGGGTATGATGCTCCTGATTATCAAGACACTATAAAAAATTTAAAATTTTATATTGTTGGTCGTTGTCGCGATTTGAAAATTTATCTTTGAATATAATCAAAATTTGTGAAATTTTAAGATTGAAATAATTTTTAAAACACAAAATATTCATAAAATCTTACTTAAAAAGAAACCTAAATTAGTTGTGTTTTATGATTATTTCAAAAACTGATATGCCAAAAATGCAACAAAATATGCAAATCCAGACATAAATATTAATTGTGCAACTGGCCATTTCCAAGAATTGGTTTCTCGTTTAGTAACCGCCAGTGTACTAGCACATTGCATAGCAAAAGCATAGAACAAAAGTAAAGAAATTCCTGAGGCAAAATTGAATATTTTATTGCCAGTTTTTACATCGGTTTCTTGTTGCATTTTATTTTTTATAGTTTCTTCATTATCAGTTCCGCCAACGCTATAAATGGTTGCTAATGTTCCTACAAAAACTTCACGCGCAGCAAATGAAGTTATAACTGCTATACCAATTTTCCAGTCATAACCCAAAGGTTTTATTGCCGGTTCTATAAATTTTCCGAGTTTTCCAATATAGGAATTTTCTAATTTATAAGCTGCAATTTTATTGTCTAATTCTTGCTGAGATAATTTGTTTTCGGTTGCATATAAAATTTCATTTCTTGCATTGTTAAAATTTTTGCTTGGTCCAAACGATGCCAAAAACCACAAGATAACCGAAATTGCTAGAATAATTTTACCTGCTCCAAGCACGAAATCTTTGGTTTTTTCAATAACATTAATAAATACATTTTTAAAAATCGGTAATTTATAATTTGGCATTTCGACAACAAAATAAGTTTTACCTTTAATTTTCAAGATTATATTTAAAACATATGCCGATAAAATTGCCATGCCAAATCCGAGTAAATACAACAACATTAATGTTAAACCCTGCATATTAACGATTCCAAAAATACGTTCATCTGGTATTACCAATCCGATAATAATGGCATAAACAGGTAATCTAGCCGAACAAGTTGTAAATGGTGTTACAAGAATTGTTATCAATCTTTCTTTCCAGTTTTCGATATTTCTAGTTGCCATAATTGCTGGTATTGCACAGGCTGTCCCCGAAATTAATGGGACAACACTTTTGCCAGAAAGTCCAAAATTGCGCATTATTTTATCCATCAAGAAAACAACACGACTCATGTAACCACTTTCTTCAAGAATAGAGATAAACATAAAAAGAAAAGCAATTTGTGGAATAAATATCAAGATGCCACCAATGCCAGGGATGATTCCTTGAGAAATTAAATTAGTCAAAATTCCCGATGGTAATTTCGCATTTGCAAATGAACTTAGGCTCGCAAAGGTTTCGTCAATAAAATCCATAGGGATTTTTGACCATTCGAAAATCGATTGGAAAATAACAAATAATATCAGAAAGAAAATCACATAACCCCAAACCTTGTGTGTTAAAACCCGGTCTAATTTTGCACGAAAACCTTTGTCTTTTGTAGAATCAATATTTTGTCCAACTTTGAGAACCTCGTTAATAAATTGATATCTTTTTATGGTTTCTTTTTGTTGCAAACGTTTCAAATCAGAATGCGATTTTGTAAAAGTTCCTCGAATTTCGTTACGCTCTAAATTCAAGAAATTAACATCTTGCGTGATGACCAACCACAATTTGTATAACAATTGATTTGGGAAAGTTTTGTGCAATTTACCAAAATATTCTTGATCGATAACCGATGCGTTCAGGCAAGGTTCGGTCGATAAATTTTTATAATCTACAATAAGATTTTTGAGTTCAATGATTCCAATCCCTTTTCGAGAACTGACTAATGCAATTTTGGTTTTCAGGACTTTTTCAAGATGAGCAATATCCAGCGAAATGCCTTTATGTTCCATTCTGTCTGCCATATTGATGACAAGAATTGTTGGGATTTCAAGATCTTTTATTTGAGTAAAAAGCAATAAATTGCGTTTAAGATTTTCGACATCGGTTATCAAAAGTGCAACATCTGGATAAAGTTTGTCGTTTTTGTTCAACAACAATTCAATTACTACATTTTCGTCTATAGAACTGGCATTTAGGCTATAAGTTCCTGGCAAATCTAGAATATTGGCTTTAATGTTGTTGGATAATTTGCAAAACCCAATTTTTTTTTCGACCGTAATACCCGGATAATTACCAACTTGTTGGTTGAGACCCGTTAGTTGATTGAAAACCGATGTTTTACCAACATTCGGATTGCCAATAAGTGCTACATTTATGTTTTGGTGGCTCATCATAAAATAATATCTACCTCGATTTCGCGAGCAGTTTCAAGACGAATTGCTAAATACGAACCATTAATATCTAAAAAAAGTGGATCACCAAAAGGGGCAATTTGCAATAATTCGACAATGTTTCCGGGCAAACAACCCATTTCGAGTAATTTTAAAGGCACAACATCAATATCAAAATCTTTGATAATGGCTTTTTGACCTTTTTTTAGGGATTGAATGGTGGTTTGCAAGACTTATTTAGAATGAATTAATATTGCAAAAGTAAGGAATAATTTTTATATTTAAGGTTCTATAACCTTTTATCTAAAAAAAATAGTTTCATTAAATCGGCACATTCATTTTCTAAAATTCCAGAGACAATTGTTGTTTTCGGGTGCAATTTGGTTCCAAGATTCAAGAAACCCCGATTTGGATCTGTGGCACCAAAAACAATTTTTGAAATTTGTGACCAATACAATGCTCCTGCACACATTTGGCAAGGTTCGAGCGTTACATATAAAGTACAATTTATTAAATATTTTCCGCCTAGATAATTTGCAGCCGATGTGATGGCTTGCATTTCGGCGTGAGCAGTAACATCATTAAGTAATTCGGTTAAATTGTGACTTCTGGCAATTATTTTGTTGTCGATGACGATTATTGCGCCAACTGGAATTTCTCCTTTATCGAAAGCGGTTTGTGCTTCGATAAGGGATTTTTTCATAAAATATTCGTCGGTGAAGATGTCTAGCATTCTGCGAAAATACAATAATATTGATTACAAAAAAATCCCTTCGGAGAGGGATTTTAAAAAAAACAAAACAATTATTTAACACAAAAAAATCTTTGTTAAACTAAAAATATCACAAGATTAAATTTATTTTCATAATCTATCAATTTGTTATATAAAATAATAAGTAAATAAAAAAGTGAAAATTATTCAGATTTCATTAACACCACAAATCTATGTCAAACCTTAAACTCATACAATGGTGGAAACCCTATTTGGGTTAAGGAAAAACCCTGTTTTACTTAAAAACAGTATTGTAGCGATATTTTTTGCTTTTTGTCGAGACAGTATTAATAAATCAGTCAAAAAATAATTTGTTTTTTAAAAAAATGTAGATTATTAAAAGTTATTCTTAAATTTTATAATGCCAAAATGAAAACTTTCTTAATCTAGGTAAAACACTATTTAATTAGCGTTTTCTATAAATTTGTATTTTTTTTAGTTTTATTGCTATTTTTTTAAGAAATTATTTGTAGTTTTGAAATTGGTATTAATTTTAATTAATGTCAAATTTTTTTTGAAAACAGATAAAAAAATTAATTTTAAAACTTTGTTATGCTTATAGATAATCTTAATGTAATTGCAAATTGTGTTGTAGTTTTAGATGCTGCCAAAATGAATCGCGATAAAATTAATGTATATGAATTTACACAAAACCGAAGCCATGCTGTCTTTTCATCTGATAGTGCAAGAATTAATCTTGATTACAGTAAAACAACAATTGTTGCTAGAGAAGAAAGTTGGATTAAAGCTTACGGAAAATATATTATTTTTGAAGAATCTTCAATAGGTATTGAACAATTTCATGAAATAACAAATTCTTTCGAATTGTTTTTTTGTAACCTTACTATTATGAATACCAATAAATTTACAAAAACAGTTAAAGAATTAAAAACAATAGATAGCAAATTGTTCACTTCAAGTTCTTATGAAGATTTTATTCAAGTAAACCGAAATTCAATTTCAATTAACCAAAGTTACAAAGGCAATTGCTATTCAAAAAACCTATTTAAATCTATTTATATTAATAACAAAAATATAATTTCTGATAATACAATATTTACTTTTTTTGAAATAAAATCAGATGAGTATGGTTTCAAAGTCACTTTCGATGACAAATCAGAAAAAATTTATGATTACAGCACAAAACCACCAGGAGGAAAAGGCGGTCCATTGTTTGTTGGAATAATTGAAAAATTAGACTTGTACAATTTGATGGCGACTGCGTTACAAAAATGAGTTTAAATTACATTCAGTATTTCGTAATATTAAGTTTTGTTTTAGGACTAATCTTGATTGAAAAAAAATATCGAATAGTCAAAATTTTATTAACCGTAGTTTTTTTTACTGAACTGATAACTAATGTATTCTCCTATTTAAACAAAGAGTTTACTACTGTTTATAACATTTCATTTATATTACACAATAGTATTTGGATTTATATAATTTGTAAAGAACTTGCACTAAAAAACAAACTTTTTTTTGTGTTTAGTTTTATATTTTTTGGTGTTTTAAATCTGTTATTTATTGAAAAAGACCAACTCAATTATTTCACTTTCATTTTCGGATCTTTGATTTACTTGTTTTCATATAGCTATTTAATAATAAAAAAATTAAAAAATTCAGAGATCGTTTATTTTCAGAGCAATGAATTGATTTTAACAACAACTCCAGTACTTTTTTTTATTGGATTTAGTATCATGTTTGCGTTTCAAGATATCGAAATATGGAACTTTAAAGTTTTTGATTCATTTTATTTGTACGTTTTAGTGTCAAATTTCATTAATTCAATATATTATGTTTTAATTCTTATTTTTATATTCAAACAGAGAAATAAATGAGTAAAATTATTTTAGGAATTTTATTTGGGATAATTTTAATCTGCATTATATTTATCGTTTGCATAATAATAATCAGACTTTACATTCAAAAAACCATCAAACACAAACAAATTATTTTCCAAAAAGATCTCGATTTCCAAAAAACAATCAACAACACCATTCTCGAAACCCAAGAACAAGTTCTACAAAACATTTCGCAAGAATTGCACGACGATGCAGGACAACAACTCACGGTTATTAACTTTCAATTAGAAAACCTCAAACTCGATTCTCAAGAATTCGATTTGGCATTATCGCCAATTTCTAAATCGGTTTCCGAACTTTCTAAATCCATTCGCAGTATTAGTCATTCGTTAAACAATCAATTGTTATCGCAACAAGACTTGATAAAAGCCATCGAAACCGAAATTAATCGGTTAAGAGAAAATAAATCGTTAAACATCAATTTTGTTCACGATGCATCGAATGAGAAAATGTTTACTCAAAACGAAAAAATAGTTTTATACCGAATTTTTCAAGAAATAATCAACAATATTTTGAAACACGCTAAAGCAAATGTTATAGAAATTGAAATAAAAACCAATCCAAAATTCGAATTAAAAATTTCCGATAACGGTCAAGGATTCGATTTGCAAGATTTGAAAAATAAAAAACAATCTCTAGGGTTGCAAAACATTATCGAACGATCAAAAATCATCAATTTCGAAGCACAGTTTTTTTCGGATTTAGAAAATGGAACGATTGTACTAATTTCTGAAAATAGGTAAAACACTTGGACGAATTGGTGTTTTGCCTATTTTGTATTAAAATTATCAGTTGTATTATTGCTAAATATTTTAAACAATTATTACTATTAACAAACACACAAATCCCTGAGCATGCATAAAATTACGATTTGCCTTATCGACGACCACAAAATTGTAAGACAAGGTTTGAGAGATTTACTCGAAAAAATGGGTAATTACCATATAGTTTACGAATTCGAAAACGGCGAAGAGTTTCTAACAGCTTTGCCACTAGACACACCACCCGACTTGTACATTCTAGATTATTCATTAACCAATATGAATGGTATCGAAGTCCTGAAACAATTAGAAACACTAGAAAACGAACATAAAGTTTTGTTGTTAACCCAACAATTCGACGAACAAATTATCGACGACGCATACAAACATGGTGCTCGTGGTTTTTTGAATAAAAACTGTACGGCTCACGACCTGAAATTTGCTATCGATAACATTGCTAAAATTGGTTACAACAACATTTCTGAAATATTAAAAAGAATAAAAAACAATGATGGAACCAATGCCGAAAATAAAAAAATCGATTTATCTAATCGTGAATACGAATTCTTGAAATTGGTTTGCAACGAAAACGAATTGACCTACGAACAAATGGGACAAATAATGGGTTTGTCGACCAAAACTGTCGAATCTTACAGAGCGTCACTATTCGATAAATTCAAAATCAAATCAAAAGTAGGACTAGTACTTTTTTCATTCAAACACCGATTAACCGAACCTTTTTTGTAGTTTTAAGGTTCTATTCTCAATTTGTAGATTTTATCAAATAGATTTTTTTATTAAACAAATTTTATAAAAAATTCACCATTAAGAAATTAAGGTTCATTGAGTTTTTAAATGACTTAATAAACCTTAATTTCTTAATGGTTCAAAACTTAAAATTTAATTTTAAATATTAAAACCCACACAATACGTGGTAGAACAGTTTTTTTAATATTAACTTTTTTATTGAGATTGACATTGCAATTGCAATTGATATTGTATTTGACTAAATTTGTAAAATGAAAAGTCAATTGCTTCAAACTATTTTCTCTCCAACCGATTTACGAAAACTCGAAATCTCTCAATTGCCCGATTTGGCAATAGAATTAAGAGATTTTATAATTAATATCGTTGCAACCAAAGAAGGTCACTTGGGCGCAAGTCTGGGAGTGGTCGAACTTACAATTGCTTTACATTACGTTTTTGATACTCCAAATGATTTATTGGTTTGGGATGTAGGTCACCAAGCTTATGGACACAAAATCTTGACCGAACGCCGAGAAATTTTTCATACAAACAGACAGTTAAACGGCATTTCTGGTTTTCCAAAACGCTCAGAAAGTATTTTCGATACTTTTGGCGTTGGTCATTCATCTACTTCGATTTCGGCAGCATTGGGCATGGCTATAGCGTCTAATCTGAAAGGCGATTTCCAAAAACAACACCTCGCGGTTATTGGCGATGCATCTATAGCAAGCGGAATGGCATTCGAGGGTTTGAATCACGCAGGCGTTACAAATGCTAATCTTTTGGTAATTCTAAACGACAATGCAATCGGAATAGACCCAAGTGTTGGCGCTTTAAAAAATTATTTGACTGCTGTCAAAGCAGGCAAAAATCCAAAAGACAACAACATTATCAAATCTTTAAATTTTGATTATTCGGGGCCAATAGATGGACACGATATTTTTAAAATTATCGATGAATTGAATCGCTTAAAGCAAATAAAAGGACCAAAATTCTTGCATATCATTACAACAAAAGGCAAAGGTTTGCAACAAGCCGAAGATGATCAAGTCAAGTACCACGCACCTGGAAAATTCGATGCATCGACAGGCGAAATTCATACAAAATCTGAAGAAAATTTGCCGCCAAAATTTCAAGATGTTTTTGGTTTGACAATTCTAGATTTAGCTAAAGCAAACAAAAAAATAATAGGAATTACGCCCGCAATGCCTTCTGGTAGTTCTTTAAAATTGATGATGGATGAGTTTCCAGAACGAGCATTTGATGTTGGAATTGCCGAACAACACGCCGTAACGTTATCTGCAGGAATGGCAACTCAAGGAATGATTGTTTTCTGCAATATCTATTCGACATTTTTGCAACGCGCTTACGACCAAGTAATTCATGATGTGGCTATTCAAAATTTGCCAGTTATATTTTGTTTAGATCGAGCAGGTTTGGTTGGCGAAGATGGTGCAACACACCACGGAGTTTTTGATTTGTCGTATTTGCAATGTGTTCCAAACATGATTGTTTATGCACCGATGAACGAAATCGATTTGCAAAATATACTTTACACCGCATCGCTTGGATTAAAAAATCCAATTGCAATTCGTTATCCACGTGGACGAGGCGTAGTTGTAGATTGGAAGAAAAATTATTTTCAGAAGTATCAAAAAATTGATATTGGTCGTGCCAAATGTTTAAAACTGGGCGATAGAATTGCAGTTTTATCAACCGGAACAATTGGCAATAATGTTGCACAAGCTATTGCTAAGTCTAAAAACAAAGCTGCAATTTCGCATTATGATTTTGCATTCGTAAAACCCTTGGATACTAAATTATTAAAAGAAATTTTCTTGAAATATAATCAAATAATAACTGTCGAAGAAAATGCAGTTCTTGGTGGATTTGGTTCGGCGGTTAATCAATATTTCTTGAATAATAAATTAACAGTTCTAATAAAAAACATCGGGATTCCAGATAATTTCATAGAGCAAGGTACAGTTCTAGAACTACAAAAAATTTGTGGAATTGATGTTGATAGTTTAAAAAATCTATTCGATAAACTATGAAAAAAACAGGTTTAATAACTTTGTTTCTAATTTGTTTTTTATCGTGTATAGAAAAACGAAAACCTGAAATTAAAAAACAAAAGTCAGGTCAGATAAATGGAGTTTGGATTGATTTAATTCTTGGCGGACCGCCATTGCCAAACGAATTTAAAGCCATAGATTCATTGACCAAAAAATACAAAATTAATTATAAAAGAGTCGAAATGGGTTGCGAATTTTCTGATAAAGATATTTTATTGAAAAAAAAACACAATATTTCTAACAGCAAATATTTCAAAGATTTAGAAATTGTTTTAGGTAAAAATTGGAAACAAAATTTTGACTCAGAAAAGATAAAATTGGATAGTTTGGTTATGAATTATCGCTAGCAAACCATTCTGCAAACGAAGTTTCGGTTTCTTGCAATTTCAAAGAAAATAAATTGATATTTTCTGGCAAACGATTTTTGATTTTATTTGCAAAATCTACAACCATGTTTTCGCTAGTTGGTTGATAGTCAACTAAAATAACATGGTGACCACGCAATTGCAATTCGTGAGCCAATTCTTTATGTGGCGTTGTTTCGTTAAAAACAGTAGCGTGATCAAAGTTATCGACAATTTCTTCTTTGACAATAGTTTTTAGATCACTAAAATCGATTACCATTCCAAATTTCACATTATTTCTATCTATAATTGGCGTTCCAATAACAGTTACCGAAAGTTTATAACTGTGACCGTGAACATTCTTGCATTTGCCATCATATCCATAAAGTGCATGACCTGTTTCGAATGAAAATTGTTTAGTGATTCTAATTTTGCTCATTTTTTTTAATTTAATGCAAATGTAATTTTAAACTTTTCTAAATAAAAGCTTTTATGGATTTTCTTCGAATGTTTGATCTTCGTTTTTGGTTTTAGTTGCACGAACATTAATAACATTATTTTCAGAATCGGTTACGAAAGCTACAAAATTAACATTTTCGACATTTACAATATTTGCAGGAACTGGAATAGAAAAACTCGTTGTTACTACTTTTCCAAAAGTTGTTCCTACCAACGATTCACCCATAATATTTCCGAAATTTGCTCTCAAGACATGGTTGTGATTAAAATTCGGAATAGGATTTATTGCCCCAAAAAAGTTACTATAATTAGTTTGAAAATAAATTAAATTGTCTTCTAATAAATAAACAACCAATTTAACATCAGAATAATTCTTTGCAAATTTTACTTTAACATCTAGACTAATATTTCTGTTTTCGATGTTCGATCTTATTGCCAAACCTAAAGGACAATTATTGCTTGTTAAGTTTTTAACTTGCGATAAATTATCAACTTCAGGAAATTTCCAAACTATTTTTCTATTCAATCGTGATTGGGGCAATTGCAAATCCGAATTTGGAGATATTAAATTTTTTAAAGGAGCAATTCCTGTAAAATTAAAAGGATCGTTTCCGTTATGAATCGCGACCGAAACTGCTTTGTCGTTTGCGTTTTTTACCAAATCAATCGCATGAGCAACTCTTGCACAATTGCCGCACCAAGTTCCTGTATAATCTTCTATTAACACTCTTTTTTTGAATAAACCTGAAATTGCAACTGCATCTACACTATTGTTCTCTGGAATTTCATCATAAATTGCAATAGTATCACTGCATGAAAAATTAAAAACTAGCAACAAACTTAATATCACTTTAAAAACTTTCATATTTAATGGTTTTAAAATCTTAATTTACAAATAAACACAATAATATTATTTAATAAGAATTAAAATTTATTAATTTGCGTATAAATTTAATGAAATTATGAATAAAATTCAAATTATTTTGCTTTTAATTGGCTTTAACTTATATTCTCAAAAACAAATACCGAGTTTAAATTTGCCAAATATAGACGGAAAATCAGTATCAATAAAAAATGATTTTGCAGAAAAAGACAAATTATATGTTTTCTCGTTTTGGGCAACTTGGTGTACGCCATGTATTGCAGAACTTGAAGAAATGAACGATGTTCAAGACGAATGGAAAAAAACATTGAACATTGAAATAATTGCAGTCTCGACAGATGATTCTCGAACACAAAAACGAGTAAAACCATTGGTTAACGGAAAAGGCTGGAGTTATAATGTGTTGCTCGATGTCAATCAAGAATTCAAACGTGCCTTGTCAATTGTGAATATTCCTTATACAATTGTGGTCAAAAACAACAGTATTGTGCACATTCAAAACGGTTATGTCCCTGGCAACGAAAACGAATTATTCGAAAAACTGAAAGCACTTTAATATGAATAAAATTATATTTTTTCTGTTGACCTTTTTTTCGATTTTATCTAATGCTCAAGATACAATTCCAAAAGAAAAATTGAACGTTTATGGCGGTTTCGAATCGAATTCTCAGTGGTATTTAAACGATAAATATCTTGGTACGTTAGCAACAGAAACACTCATTCGGTCTAACAATTATTTGTTTTTAAATCTTAAATACAAAAATTTCAATGCCGGAATTCAAGCAGAGTCTTATGAAGACAAAGCATTATTGAATTACAATCCAAAATTCGAAAACACAAATATTGGCACTTTTTTTGTGCAATATAAAAACGAAAAAATTGATTTAACAGCAGGTCATTTTTACGAACAATTTGGTAGTGGACTTATTTTTAGAGGTTGGGAAGATCGAGCTTTAGGCATAAATAATGCATTGCGTGGCGGAAGAATTATTTTTAAACCGACCAATTATTTATCGATAAAAAGCATTTATGGCAAACAACGTTCTGGTTTTGATGTTTCGGATGGTTCTATTTACGGTACCGATTTAGATTTAAAATTATCAGATTTATTTAAGTTTAAAACAGCTGAATTAGGTTTGGGTTTAACATATGTAGGTCGTGACGAAAACATTCAAAACAATATAAACCCAATTTTCAATGCATTAACAAATGCTTTTGCAGCAAGAATTAATTTTGCACAAAATTCAATTTACTTTTCTACCGAATACAATATTAAATCCAAAGATGCAATTGTCGAAGTCAACGAACAAATAGAAAACGATTTTGTAAAACCCGGAAATGCATTGTTAATTAATTTTGGATATTCTAAAAAAGGATTTGGATTTGATGCTACTTTTAGAAGGTTAGAAAATATGGGTTTTTATTCGGACAGAAATGCGAATAAAAATACTTTTAATGATAAAATAATGAATTTTGTGCCAAGTTTGACCAAACAACATCATTATAATTTGGCCAATATTTATGTTTATCAAGCCCAACCAAATGTATTTTTGGGCGATGAGACTATCTTGAAAACAGGCGAAATTGGTGGGCAAATCGACTTGTTTTATGTAATAAAAAAAGATACAAAACTTGGTGGGAAATATGGTACTAAATTGGCATTGAATGTTTCTAATTGGAACGCATTGGGTGGCAAATTTTATATTCCAAATAAAAATTATAAAACAGATTTTATAGGTTTCGGTAAAAAATATTTCTCGGATTATAACATAGAAATCACAAAAAAATGGAATGATAAATGCCAAACAGTTTTTTCTTACATCAATCAATATTACAACAAAAAACTAATTGAAGAGACTTCGGGCTTAGTTAAAACTAATATATTAGCAGGCGAGATAACTCAAAAAATTAGCAGTTCAAAATCTATTAGATTTATGACAGAACACATGTGGGCCAATTCTGATAAAAAAAATTGGTTGGCATCGACCTTAGAGTTCAACCTGAATTCTAAACTTTCTTTTTTTGCCACAGATATGTATAATTACGGAAACGACAAACCAGAATCTCGCATAAATTATTATAATTTAGGCGGTGCATTTCGTAAAAATTCAACCCGAATTGCTTTGAATTATGGTCGCCAACGTGGTGGTTTGGTTTGTGTTGGTGGCGTTTGCAGGTTTGTACCCGAAAGTACTGGTTTGGCTTTGTCATTAAATACAACATTTTAAAAAAATATTCAATAAAATTTTTATATTTGCAAATAATTGGGGGATTAGCTCATTTGGCTAGAGCGCTTGCCTGGCAGGCAAGAGGTGGTCGGTTCGAATCCGATATTCTCCACAAAAACCTTTGTAAATTATTGATTTACAAAGGTTTTGTTTTTTAGGTGTAAGTTTAGGTGTAAGTGCAGTGGATTTTAATGTTGGGTTTTTAGGCTTTGGATTTTTTTAAATATTTAATTATATCTCTAATTTTCTACTTTTTGATTATTAGAATAAATCATTTTTTTGAGGTGTTCTCTTATTTACTTATTATAATATCTTGATATAAAACTCTTTGAGTGCTCATCATTTTGTTTATTAGTATATCAAAAATGTTATCCTTGTTGTTAGACCTATTAATTCGGAAACTAAACTCATCTAAA
>JANNWM010000090.1:0-4954 GCA_031408435.1 Bacteroidota bacterium | reverse complement strand
CAACACAAAATGCCGTCACTTGGAGCAATTTCCACAACCAAAAATCCACACACTTGCCCACGCTATCGCTACCGCACTACGAACGAGGTTGCATTGTTCAATCGCCACAGGGCTTGGCCCATTTTCTTAAAAGATTGCCCAGAAGCCTTTTCTTTCATTTCAACATCTGATTTGGGCAACCTTTCAAGAAAATGAGCTTCTTATTTTGATACGGATTTTATAAACCGAATAACTGATGATGATTAGAGAAATGAAAATTTCTAAAAGTTGGAATAAATACTAACGCTCTCGTCAGGTCAAAAAAGACCTAACGAGATTGTTTGCTCATTTTTTCAGAAGATTGCCAACTGGCATTATTCTAAAAAACAAAATTTTGCAATGGCAATCTTCTAAAAAAATCGAGCGCCTAATTCTTGGGATTTGTCGATAAAGATGGTTTTTAACTTTGATGATTTGATGATTTGGCTATTTTAGATTTTACAATTTATATTTATTAAAATACATTTGACTAATACATAAGCCATATTATACCAATATATAAGCAAAAGGTAACCGCACCAGTTAAATAATTACAAAAAAAGCCAATAAAAACGGCTTGTAAACAAAAAATGCTCCCGATAAAGGAGCATTTGAAATTGATTTTTGAAAAATCTATTTAATTGGTTGAGGTTCTTCTTCAGATGCGACACCAGTTTGCGACACCGCAGAAATAATACTACCGCCCAAAACCAAATAACCTGCAACGCTAACCAATCCAGCAGGTAAAGCAATTGGAGAAGCGACAATAATTCCGCCCACAGATGCCAAAGCAAGTCCGATATTTCGAACTATTTTGAACCATTTTGGAGTAGGAGCGAGGATTCTTTGAACTAAATTTAAACTATTATTTTTCATATTCTTGATTTTTAAAGATTGATACTTCAATATTTGATACTCTTTTTTCTAGATATTCTACTTTTTGATTTAGTAAATCGTTGCCACTTTTGAATTCAGTTTTGATGATTAACGCCATTGTTTTGACTTCGACCAAATCTTTTTCCATACTTTTTAAATCGGTATGCAAAGCCTTGATAAAGTAAGCCACGACAGACAAAAGCAAACTGATAAGTGTTCCGAAAACCATTGCTATATTATTCATATTGTCCATAATTTGAGAATTTTAAAATTGAAAATTATTTGAAATATTTATTTTATTTGAAGCGTTTTTTGAAAGATTAGCCAATTTTGGATAAATCATTTTATACGCTAAAATACTTTGTGTTACTTGATAATCGCCATTTGAAAAAGTAAATCCAAAACCACAAAGCGGACAACCAGCAGTTTGTAAAATCGTGTTACCACAATGAATATAAACCGATGTAAAATTTTCGATTCCAGAAATTTCAATCATTCCCTGGTGCATTTTTGGATAAGCTTTTTTGTATTCAACATTTTTTGCACCCGAAGTATTCAATTTTAAAGCAAAATTTCCAACAGAAATAGCAGTTTCGGAATGAATTTTAACGTCACGAATTTTGTCTTCTAACAAATAACATTGAAAAATACCATCAATATACAACTGGCTTAAAGTCGATTGTTTGCCTTGAGCGATTCTAATTATTTTAGTTTCCATTATTCTATAAATTTGAAGGTTAAATAAAAAATCCCTCGTTGTTGGCGAGGGATTAGATTAAGGTTTTACTAAAAAACTTCCTCGACTTTCAAGCAATTTCCACTTGCAAATAAGTAGTAATTAGCACCGACTTTTTGAGAAAATTCGATTCCAATACTTTGCAAAACAGAAACATCAGCATTTGGAACAGTTCCAGCAGGCAATGTCGCAGTTAAAGTTGATGCAGCAATCAAGGTATTTAAATCCAAGTAACCAGAATAAACAACGGTACTTTTTTCGTTGGTTTCAGGTTGCATCGGCTCATACGCATTTGTGATAGCGTTGTACTCAAAATCACTCACAACTGACAAAGCAGTTAACAATCTGAAATGCGTTGCACCAGCAGGAGCATTAACCAAATTAGCAGGATTGAACGCAGGAACAACCAAAGAACCTGCGGAACGCGCTGCAATGTGAGTAACAGAATACGGAGCGTTGAAAATTCCAGAAAACGAAGTGTTTTTGTCGAATTCAAAACCTTTCAAATAACTTCTTTGAGTTGTGATTTCGATTTTTCGGTAACCTCTCGCTTCGGTTTGATCCTCAAGATTAATCTTTTTCATTACAGCCGTTAAACGCCCAGTAGCTTGTGAATCTGCCATTTGTTTCATCAATTGAGACAAACCAGTACGAACTGATTTTCCAGCCTTAGCACAAGCACCAAATTCGCTCATATTCTCTCGAGTTCTTGCGAACTCTGGTGCGTTTTTAATCTGTTCCGCAGTCGCACCACCAACCATTCCTGCGAAATAACCCTCTTGCCCTTTGATTTTGAAGTGTCTAACATCTCCAATTGTACCCGTGTACTTTAAGGCTCCTCTTTGTCTTGCCATTTTTTTAAGTTTTAAAATGTTAATAATTGAATTAAATCATCAAGACAAATTTCAATTATTATCTTTGAATAACAATAACTTAAAACATTGAAATACAATGCAATACAAAGCAAAAGCACCCTATTTAGTGGAATCCTACTGGCAAATCGATGAAGTCCTCGACGGCGACAGCATAATCGTGAAAAATTTGTTTAAAAATGAGAGAAAAGAAATTCGATTGTACGGCATAGATGCGCCAGAAACGAAGATAAATCGAAAGATGAAAGAAGATGAAGAGAAAAGCCATTTGCCAGCAGAATTGTTGCTGAAACTTGGTTTTAAGGCATTGAAGTATGTTTTGAAAGTTGCACCACCAAAAACGGTTGTAACAATAATCACAGAAGAAAGTAATTTTTATGATTATTACAACAGGCAACTTGGGTATATTATTTTGCCAAATGGAAAATGCTTAAACGAGTTGATTTTGAAGAATGGACACGCAAAAGCAACTCATAAATATTATTGCGGGAACTTGGCAGAGTATCAAGCGATAAACCGCAAAGCGCAAATAAAAAAGGTCGGTATGTACCGTAAAATAAGGGTTTTCTAATTTGTTGTACTTATGTCGTACTACTTTGAAATATTATATTAATAAAGTCAATAAATATAGGGGTTCACAGATGTAATACGGCTAAACCGGTTTTGGTGGCAGTGTTTATTTTTCTCGCTCTATTTTTCCGTTTACTTTAAGTTTAATAATTTCGATGTTTTCCAAACCTTCGTTGTCAATTACTTTCACAGCAATATTACAAATTCCTGGTTTAAATTTAAAAATTTGTTCGCCTTTTTTGTCAAACATAATTTCTGGATTAAACTTCTCGTTTTTATAATTAAAATCCCACATAAAAAATTCAATTCCAGCTTCGCTTTCGCCTTTTGCCACAAACTCGATTTCTCGAAAACTCTTTTTATCAGTTCCTTTGTCAGTAATTTCGATTATTAATTTTGGTTTTTTAGCAATTGGAATAATTTCCTCAACTGTAACTAATTTTATAATAATATCTTCATCGTTCTTAAGTCGAGCAACTTCTTGAACAGCACCTTTACCAAACGAAAAAGCAATAATAAAGCCGACAGGCTTCATTTCTGCTTTGTTTTTTTCATATAGATTTTTATCATTTCTTTTAACTGCTGATAAAAAGTTATCTACAACATTTCGACCAATTCCGTCACTTCGTTTAACTTGAATTGGTTGATTTTCTCTTGTTTTTCCGTCAAGTCCCAAATCGCCACGCTGTTTTGTGTTGTTGATTCCGCCAAATTGAGTAACAATGAAAATCTCAAATTCAAAAGCATCTTTAAATCTTAATGTGTCGTAATCGTATTTATGTAGTTGTGTTATAAATGGTTCGGAAAATAAACCTTGATTATTTTGCATTCGCATTTCAGTTACTTTTATTGCGGCAACTGATTGGTCGATACCAATCCATTTTCTTTGCAATTTGTCCGCAACTGATATTGTTGTTCCTCCACCAACAAATGGGTCTAAAATAATATCATTTTCATCTGAACTTGCTTTAATTATTCTATCGAGTAGTTTTTCTGGTTTCTGGGTTGGATAACCAATTCGTTCTTTAGCAGCAGGATTCAGAGCTTGAATATCGTTCCAATAATCGTTAGGAATAACTCCTTTATCTAAATAATAGCGATATTCTTTTCCGTTTTTTATGTTTCGTTGGTATTGTTTACCATCTTCATCAGTCAAAATTGGCTCATGCATTGTTGATGTATCTCGTTCAACTCTAATGCTTTCGTCGTTAAATTTGAATTTCTTAATATTTTTTGCGTACCAAAAAATGTTATCATGTTTTCTTGGATAAAAGCTATTTGAACGTCCACCCGTTCCGTAACACCAAATTATTTCGTTGATAAAATTTTTGTCGCCAAATATTTTGTCTAATATATAAACTCTTATATAAGAATCAGCGTGCCAATCACAATGCAAATAAATTGCACCAGTTTGTTTTAAAATTCGGTGCATTTCAATAACTCTTTCTTTGAGCCAACCAATATAATGGTCAATTCCGCCTGAAAATCTGTCCTCAAAACTGCGAACTTCTCCACTATCTCCCCAAATTACTTCGTAATTTCGGTTACTAAAAAACGGCGGGTCAAGATAAATTAAATCTACACTTTCAGTTTCAATGGTTCGTAAAATCTCTAAATTATCTCCTAAAATTAACTTATTTATATCGCTCATTCCTTTCCGATTTACGTTGGAATGTGTTGTTTTTGAGTTAGTTACTCTCAACATTGCCACCAACGTCTCGTGGCTTGCAGAAGTTGGGGATTTGGTTAGCCTAAACTTCGATTAATCACTGACCACAAAAGTACAAAACAATGTGTAAAGTCAAGACCAAAACCCCAATTTTTGCAAACCGCCTTAAGCTTGCATTTTGTAAATTTACACAAAATTTTAATATAAATCAGA
>JANNWM010000089.1:0-19719 GCA_031408435.1 Bacteroidota bacterium | reverse complement strand
TTCTGGCAAACTTTTTTTGACTTATTTTTTAAATCTTTTTTTACCGTCTTTTCAAATAACTTCCCTGCCAATGCGGGTGCAAAAGTAATACTTCTTTTTGCTTTATCAAGCTTTTTTTTAATGTTTTTTTGATGTTTTTTTTAATAGTCTAATATAGTGGTAGTTGTAAATTAACTATCGGCTGTAATGACCGTTTTGGTTACTACACAAAAGCCCTTTTATGCATTCTCGCTAATTTATTAGTGTAGTTTTTTTATTCGAACTGATTTATTTAGCTCGCGTGAAGGATTGAAACGAAGCTCTTTTTGTATAAAGGCATTTTTCTTGCCTTTTTACAAAAAAGCGGGAGTGTAAAGCCTGACATCGTCTTTTCGGACGAGGGCACGCCCAAAAAAATTATTGAAATCTAATCGCTTTCACTGGGGTGATTTTTGTTACTATATAAGAAGGGATTAATAAAACTATAAGACAAATTAGTATTGTGCCGATGTTTAATAATAGTATGAAACCGAAATCGAGATAAACTGGTGCGGTGTTGACGTAATAATTTTCGGGTGGAAGTTGAATGATACCTGTGAATTTTTGAATTAGGATTAATCCGATTCCGATTAAGTTTCCGAAAAACAAGCCTCTGATTATTAAATGAGATGCATTGTATAGGAAGATTTTTCGAACTGACCAATTGTTGGCACCGAGTGCTTTGAGTATGCCTATCATTTGGGTGCGCTCTAGAATTAGAACTAATAATGCTACGACCATATTGATTGTGGCAACTATTATCATTATTATTAGAATTGTTATAATATTGAAATCGAATAAGTGAAGCCACTCGAAAATGGCTGGAAATTTTTGGATTATGGTTTTGGTATCTAGTGTAGCGTTTGTTTGCTTGTAAACTTGTTCGCCTTTGGTCACGATTTGATCGAAATTGTCAATAAATACTTCGAATGATCCGACTTGATTGGGTTGCCAATGGTTTATTCGTTGTATGTGGCGAATGTCGCCAATTATATAGGTAGCATCGAATTCTTGAAAACCTGAATTGTAAATGCCTGTTATTTTGAACCGTCGGAGATTTGGAAGTTTGTTTCCTGTCTCTTTCATGAAAAAAGTATTGAAATTATCGCCAACTTTAAGATTGAGTCTGTCGGCTAGAAATTTCGAAATGATTATTTCTGAATTTATTTCTTGTTTGAGATTTGGAATTTTTCCTTTGACTAAATATTCCTTAAGGTTATTGAAATCGTAATCTTTGCCTACGCCTTTGAAAATTATTCCTTCGAAAGCGGTTTCAGTTCTTATAATTCCTGCCTTGCTGGCAACTGCTTGAATGTGTTTGATTCCATCGACAGAATTAAATTTTGGATAAAAATCTTGATTTGTCGAAATTGGTTTGGTACTGACTTTTGATTGGTTATCGTCGAAATTAGAAATAATTATATGTCCAGAAAAAGCTGCTAATTTTTCTCGAATTTTTTGTTGAAGCCCTATTCCTGTTGCTACAGAAATTATCATCATTGTCATGCCGATTGCAATTGCTGAAATTGCGATTTTTATTATAGGAGAAGATATACTACTTTTATGGTCTTTGGCAGCGATTAGTCTTTTGGCTATGAAATATTCTAGATTCAAAGTAATTTTAGATTTTTGATTAACGATTCTCCATATAAGATTTTCAAAGTGCTAAAGTACTAAGAATTTTTGACAAGAATTTCACTAATTTATATGAATTGAAAGTTACGAGATATATATAAAGGATTTTGAAAGATTATTTTAAATTGAATTAAATGGCACTGGTCTAAAAAGTATATTCATATAAAAAAATTTAGCCACAGATTTAAAAGATTTAAAGGATTTTTACTATTCGATATTAAAAAATCTGTGAAAATCTGTGAAATCTCTGGTTAAAAAAACACCATACATTAAATAGACTAAAGCCAATTAAATTTATTTGAAATGTATTTAAATGAGAATTTTAAACAGACTTTACAATTTTTAGTAATTTTGATAGATTTTTATAATTTTGTAAATATTTATCATTGAAAACAAATTAACATTTTATGAAATATTTAATTAATTCGGGTTTATTATTTATTGTTTATCTCATTATTACAAGTTCTTGCGGTATAAATAAGAATCCGAAAAATGTTTTAGTTACTGCGAAAGATATTTCGATTGAAAAACCATTGCTTGTGCCGAAAATAATAACTGGTGCAGAAAACATAGAAGCTTATTGGTCATTGTTAGATAATAAAAAAGTTGGAATTGTGACCAACCAAACTGGGTTTGTATCAATGGCTCGAGAAAGTGATGGCATAAAAAATGAAAAAGATGAAAATATTGGCGAATTTGAAGATGCTGATTTAAATATTTCGATTGTTGATTATCTGATTAAAAATAAAAACATCAATATCATTAAAATATTCGCTCCAGAACATGGTTTTCGTGGAACTGCTGATGCTGGCGAATTAATAAAAGACGGAAAAGACACCAAAACTGGATTGCCTATTTTTTCTCTTTATGGAGACAATAAAAAACCTAAACCAGAGCAATTAGCTGACATCGATATTATGGTTTTTGACTTGCAAGATGTTGGTGCAAGATTTTATACCTATATATCTACTTTACATTATATAATGGAAGCTTGTGCCGAAAACGAGATTCAATTGATAGTTTTAGACAGACCAAACCCAAATATTAATATAATTGATGGACCAATTCTCGAAAAAGAGTTTACAAGTTTTGTTGGAATGCACCCAATTCCGTTGCTTCACGGAATGACTATTGGCGAATATGCAAAAATGATTAATGGCGAAAAGTGGTTAAAAAACGGAATTCAATGTCCTTTGAAAGTTATTCCGTGTTTGAATTACGATCGCAAATCAGAATATTCATTGCCTATAAAACCATCTCCAAACTTACCAAATGATCAATCAATAAATTTATATGCAAGTTTATGTTTGTTCGAAGGCACAAATATTAGTGTTGGTCGAGGAACTGAAACACAGTTTCAGGTATATGGCTCGCCGTTTTTGCCGAAAAGTAATTTTAGTTTTACTCCGATTCCAAATTTTGGAGCTAAAGAACCGTTGTATAAAAATGAAATTTGCAATGGCGAAAGCTTGACAAACAATCCGAAAGTGAATAAATTAGAATTGAAATGGTTAATAAAAGCATATAAATCGACTTCTGAAAAATCTAAATTTTTCAATCCGTTTTTTACAAAATTGGCTGGAACCAAAAAATTACAAATTCAGATTGAAAACGGAATTTCAGAAACCGATATTAGTAAAACTTGGACAAAAGGGTTAACAGATTTCCAACAAATGAGAAAAAAATATTTAATTTATAAGTAGATTTAGGTTATTAAGACCAAATTTTTAAAAGATTATAATTTAAATCATTTAATTCACAAAGGCAATTTGAGTTTCATTTTTTCAACAATATTAAAAGCCGCTGGGCAAATCGCAACATTCAATAAAGTCAAATCAGTAATTTGATTGAATTTTTTTCTGTCAGTATGCGGGAACTCTCGACACGCTTTTGGGCGAACATCATATATAAAACAATTATTATCTTGATCTAAAAAGCTACACGGAACTTGCAGTAAAACATAATCTTTGTCTTCGTCAACTCGCAAATATTGGTCAATAAACTGTTGTGGTTTTTGACGCAAATGTTTCGAAATTCTATCGATATCGGCGTCTGTAAAAAGTGGTCCAGTGGTTTTGCAACAATTAGCACAATCAAGACAATTGGTTTTCTTGAACTCGGCATCGTGCAAATCTTGCATTATATAATCCAAGTTTTTTGGTGGTTTATTTTTTAACTTTACAAAATACTTTTTATTTTCAATATGAGTATCTTTGGCAAGTTTTACGATTTCGTTTAAGGCTGGTTTCAAATTTGAAAATTGTTAAATGGTTTAGAAATTTAATTTCATATAAAATTATACTTTACAAAAAATAGATTTAAATAAAAAAATTAAACCTACAAATTTACCTTTTTAAACACCAAAAACAGATTAAACCAATTTAAACTTTTGAACAATTTAAACTAAACTAATGAAAGATCTTTTCGGAAAAGCTATACTTGATTATCAAACCAATAATTCACCCGAAAATTTAGTCACCGAAACATCAATTTCTGATGAAGATGAAATGTCGGTTGCATATTTGTTTCGTTCGTTTGCACAAATGCCAAAAATTGAGCAAAAAGCATTAGAAATGTGTTTCGGAAAAATTCTAGATGTTGGTTGCGGCGCAGGAAGTCATTCTTTGTATTTAGAAAACAAAATGAATCTTGAAGTAAAATCAATAGACATTTCAAAAAATGCTATCAAGGCTTGCCAACTTCGCGGTTTGAAAAATGCAAAATTTCAAAATATTCTTGATTTAGATTCAAATGTCGAAAAATTTGACACGATTTTATTGTTGATGAATGGAACAGGAATCTTTGGAACATTGGCAGAAACCAATAAATATTTACAAAAATTAAAATCATTATTGAATGAAAATGGTCAAATATTAATTGATTCGTCTGACTTGATTTATATGTTTGATTCAGAGGATTTAGAAGATGTAAAAAAATCTAATCAATATTATGGAGAAATTACCTTTGGTATTATTTACAAAAAAGAAAAAGAAATTCCTTTTAATTGGTTGTATTTAGATTTTAATACCTTGGAGAATGCAACAAATTTAATAAATATGAAGTGTAAAAAAATTATCGATGGAGATAATTATGATTATCTGGCAAGATTAACTTTTTAGATTTTCAAATTAATTGGCATGGTCATAAAAACTTTAACTTTCTTTCCCTCTTGTTCACCAGGGGTCCAATTTGGACAACTTTTGAGAACCCTAACAGCTTCGTCACCAGTTCCATCTCCAAGATCTTGAATTATTTTTATGTTGTCAATTTTACCATTTGTACCAATTACAAAAGAAACTTTAACAACGCCAGATAAACTTTCAACTTCTGGCAACACGAAATTCGAAGCTACAAACTTGACAAAAGCAATATAACCTCCATCAAATTCTGGTTTTACTTCTACCGTTTCATACGCAATGGCTGCACCAAGAGAAGGCGCTTCATAAACAGCATCCTGAGCTACAACAGATTGAATTGTAAAAACAGTTAAAAGTAATAATATAAAAGTTTTCATTTTTTATTCGATTTTTAATGAATAATAAAAATTTGAATACAAATAAAATGATTTTTTTTTAGAAAATGTAATAAAATAATAATTATTAGAAAATATTGAATAATTATTATTAAAAATATAAAATTATAACCAATTAAAGAAAATAAACTAAATTAAATCAAAAAAAACGATTCTGTAATGATTATTTGATAATTTATTAATAATAGTTAAACAAAAAATAAATCATGTTTTATGTCAAACTACCTTATATTTATTGGATAACTCATCAAAACTCTAACTTTATCTCCGTTAAGTTCACCAGGAATCCATTTTGGTGATTTTAGAAACACATTTCTTGCAGCTTGTTCGTAATCAATTCCTAAATTCTGAATAATTTTAATATTGGTTAATGTACCATCAATTTCAATAATAAAATTTATTTTTATTAATCCAGATACTCCTTCAATTTCTGGGGTTACAAAATTTTGTGAAACAAACTCATTTAATTTAGATTGTCCACCAACAAAAATTGGTGTCAAACTTACTTCGTTAATTGTCAATGGAGCATCTTGACTAAATATATTTAAAGAAAAAAATAAATTAATTAAAGAAAAAAATACCACCTTTTGCATAATAGAATATTTAATTTTTGTTAAAAATAATAAATATTTCTATGCAATATGTGAAAAATGCAAATATTTTTAATTTTTATAACTATTTTGTTCTAAAATCAGAATTAATCTGCGTTTCGCAAATTCAACATTAGTTAGTTTTGAAATAAAATTTTAAAGGAATTTTAATTTCCGTACTAAATGGCTTTCCAGCTCTTTTGGCACTTTCCCATTTTGGAGATAAATTTAAAACACGAATAATTTCTGAAGCTGCTTCGATATTTGGAAATTCTAAAACTTTAATTTCTTTTAACTCGCCAAAGCTATTAACTACAAAAGAAATCAGAATTGTACCAGGTTTAGAAAGAGTAAATTTATCAAATTCTTTTATCAAAAATTCATAAAATTTTTCAACTCCACCTCCATTAAATTTTGGTTCGAGTAGGTCGGAACTTGATACAACTTCAAAATCCATTAGAAGTTCCTGAGAAAAAACAAATTGAAAAGTGAAAAATAAGACAAGAAAAAGTAAACGTTTCATGAATTAAGATATTATTTTAGGAATTAAAAATTTATGAGTAAAGAAACATTTAATAAAACAACAAGTAAATCAAGAATATTAAAATAATTAAGGAATATTTAAATATTTATGTGTTTGCAACGAAACGCGCCATTTTGGGTTTGACATGACATAATCTACAATTAACGGAGTCATTTCTTCTTTTTTGCTCCATTCTGGTTGTAGGAACAAAATTGCGTTTTTATTGACTTTTTCTGCTTGTTCTTCTGCGAATATAAAATCGTGTTTGTTGTAAATAATTACTTTTAATTCGTGTGCGTTATCGTAAACTGTTTTTGTTGGTAATTTGTTTTTCTTTGGCGATAGACAAATCCAATCCCAAAAACCTGAGAGCGGGTAGGCTCCAGAAGTTTCTATATGAACGCTTAAATTTTTATTTTTTAGAGATTTAGTCAATACGGTCATGTCCCACATTAATGGTTCGCCACCAGTTATGACTATTGTTTTAGAAAACTTGGCAGCGTTTTCGACAATTTGCCCAATGTGTGTTGGTGGATGCAATTCGGAATTCCAACTTTCTTTGACGTCGCACCAGTGGCAACCTACATCGCAACCGCCAATTCTAATAAAGTATGCGGCTGTTCCAGTATGATATCCTTCTCCTTGAATTGTATAAAACTCTTCCATTAAAGGAAGCATTGTGCCTTTTTCGACGGCAGTTTGTATTTCTTTTGATAACATTTTGCAAAGATAAGAATTTAGATTTTAGTTTAAAGAATTTAGATTGTAGAATTTAAATTGCAAATTGCAGTTGACAGATTGCAGATTGCAGATTTTAGAATACAGGATTTAGGTATAAATTTTAAATTGCATAATTTAGGAAGTAATTGATTTTTGAAATTGTTTTTGAAAGTTAAAATCATTTCTAGAAATTCAAAAATCAAACCCGACTAACCCCGATGTCTGCAAATATCCTTTTTTGTATCGTTTTTTTAAACGATATAAAAAAGATATGGCAAGACAGCGGGAACTACCTAAATAAAGACGCCAAAACTTTCGTTCCAAAAAAAAAACCAATATCTTTATCAAGTATCGGTTTTTTTTAATTGATTATTTTTTAGCTTTTTTTAGCTTTTTTTTTTAGGCGTTGGCTCAACTTTTGTTGGCGACACCACTTTTGGTTGAACAACTTTTATTCCGCTTAAAGCAGCAATCGATTCGGTTGCATATGCATTAGCCGGATCAAGTTCTAGTGCTTTCACCCATAATTCTTTTGCTTTTACTTTGTCAGTAAATGCATAAAAAGCGCCCATATTGTTGTAAGCTTCAATAATTTTAGTTTTATTTTTAGTCAATTCTTCAGGCCCTTTTGCAGTTGATGTATCGATGTAATCTTGATAAGATTTAGCCATAACATCATCTTTTTCTAGCAAATCATTAATTTTTGCTTTGAAATATCTGTAGGCAGGAACTGTTGGATAACTTTCGATTGCTACTGTAAATGCTGCGTCGGCTTTATCAAGGGCTTGCAAATTTGGTTTTGTTTTGTCGTAGCCATAATAAATGCAATATCCATAATAGATGTTGTCTTCGGCATAATTTCTAGATTCTTTGTTGCTTGTTGCAATTTCAAAAACGGTTGCTGCTTGGTCATAACTTTTTTGCTTGAATAAAGCTGCACCAATTTCGTTGATTTCTTCGGCAAGTTTTGGCTCTTCGACAATTGAATTTTTAAATATTGTAACTGCTTCGTTAAATAATGCGACATCAACAATTTTTCCGTCAGCGCCAGTTGCTTTTTTCATTTTAGCTTGACCAAGAACAAAAGAATCACGTGGAATTTTCTTAGAATTTGGATTCGCTAAAAATTCTTCAAGCGATTTAATTGCTACATCTGTATTTCCGTTCTGATATGCAGCATAACCTAAATAACGCATAATTCTAGGATTGACACCAGCAATTCTTTGCATTTCGTTGGCTTCTTTTTCAAGAGCTACATAATCTTTTGCTAGTATTAAAAAATCTGCGTGACGCATTCTAGAGATTAACGAATAATCTGTCAAACTCATATATTTTTCATAAAAACTCAAAGCTTTTTGATTATAATCTATATAGTTTTTAGCATCTTTATTTCCCCATAAATAATAAGTTTCTGCTAATTCGCGGTAAACTGGACCATAATTTGGGTTGGTTGCCACTACTCCATTATAAGACTCAACGGCTTTATCAAAAACTTGTGCCCCTTTTAACAAAACACCTAATTTTACTTGAGCTCTAATTAAGGTTGGATTGGCAGTAAATGCATCACGATATGCTTTGTAAGAATCATTTTGATTTTTGTCACCAAAATAGGCGTCGCCCAAAGCTAATAAAACTTGTGGGTCTTGAAAATTAACAAGTTTTGCCTTTTCAAGAATTGCGATTGCAGATTTATAATCGGGTTTGTCCGATGACATATAGGCTTTAGCTATGTAAACATATTCTTGCAAATCCTTCTTTTTAATATTTTTGGTTGCCAATGCAAAGTTGGCTTGTGCACCAGCTGAGTTGTTATTGTCTAAATCAATTTGCCCCATTCCAATATTGTTGAAATGTGCAAATTCTTTGGTTGTTAACCCTTTTTGGAAAACAACTTTTGCTGAATCGGCATAATTCTGTGACAAATAAATGTTTCCTAACAAAAATGGTGCTTCGCCATTAGTTGGTTTAGATACCATAATTGCTTTTAGCATTGTTTTTGCTTTCTCGAATTGCTCGGCATCGATAGTTTTTTTTGCTTCGGCAACTTCTTGTGCATTTACAAATGACGCTGAACCAATCAATGCAATTGTAAAAATTTTGAACTTATTCATCTTTATTTATTATTCGTTTTATTTATTTATTTACTTTTTTACCTGAATATTTCTACCTGGAACTCTAACTGGCAACAATCCAGATTTTAAAATTATTCTTTGTCCTCGTTCACCTGCAATAAATGACGCAAAACCAATTCCGAGTCCAGAAAATGGTTGACAATTAATAATGTACAAATCACGTGCCAAAGGATAAGTCTTTTCGGCAATATTGTTTTGACTTGGGTAAAAATAGTCATTTCCGTTTAAATTTTTAACATTAAGAATATTAATATTTTGTTTAAATTTTGCGACGGCTTCTGTTGGTTGCATTAACCAGTTTACACCAACAACGCCAATCATGCCTGCGTTTTCTGAAACATATTTTATAACTTCTTCATTCGTTTTGAATGAAAAAATTCCACTTTCTGGATTTTTATTTAATCCTGATAGCTCATTAAAATAGCGCATCGTACTTGAATTTGGATTATCAAACACCAAACCTTTGATTTTGGGTACTATTTTTCCTTGCATAAAATCGACAATATCTTTTAGTTCAATTAAAGTATCGTTATTTTTTTTATTAGAAATTAATGCTATTGCGTCGGTAGCAAATAGTGTTTGTTTTGGAAATCTTTTTTTACGAACAAATCTCATTGAATCTTGCACGGATAATTTTCTTGATAAAATCGCAATCTGAATTGAATCATTGAATAAATCTTGCAAAACTTCGCCTTCGGATTTAGAATACAATGTGATTTTTGCTTTGTAATCGCTTTCGAAAACCTGAACTTGATCTTCTATAATTGGCGTTAATGTTTCATCAACTAAGATTTTTGTATTGCCCTTTAGAATTGTTTCTTCGTTATTATCTGCTTTTTTATTGCAATAAAACAATATTGTTAATAAAAGTAAAACTGATGTTATTTTTAATATTTTTTTCATTTTGGATTTTTTTTAACTATAAATTTTTTAAACATACAAATCATCAAAGTATTTTTTTCTTTTGATTTTTTTATGAATATAAAAAAATCACTGTGAGTTTCATTTTTTAGTTGGTTTAATTTCTCTTAAAAAAAGATTTATGTTTTAAAGAGATTACATCAAGTATCAAAAAATAAAATTTTATGATTTATAAGGTTTAACTATTAACGCAGAATTTAGTTTTTATTGTCATTCCAATAACGATAAAATCTCACAAATGAATATCCAATTAAAAGACTACCAAACAACACTCTGTAATTAGGTTCCATTTTAATTGGCATTGATTTCCAGAAAACTATGGTTACACCTAAAACAAAATAGATTAAAAAAAACAAAAACCCTATAACCAAAAGAAACCGCTCTTTGAGCGATTTCTTTTTTATAAATGCTAAAAATTTATTCATTATTCTGGAGCTTGTACGCTAATTGGTAATTGATAAGTACATCTTACTTTTTTACCGTTTTGCTCACCTGGAGCCCAACGTGGACATTTTTTTAGAACTCTAATAGCTTCTGCACCAGTTCCGAAACCAATGTCTCTTAAAACTTTAATATCAGTTAATGAACCATCTTTTTCTACAACAAATTGTACAAATATTTTTCCTTTCAAACCTTCTTCTTCGGGAACATTATAATTGTTACCAACGAATTGCAAGAATTTCGCCATTCCTCCTGGAAAATCTGGTTTTACTTCGATACCTGCTGAGTTATAAAGTGTATTTGGATCTTCTTCAACAACTTTAACGTCACCATCACCTGGTTTTTCAATTGAAATCGGGGCTTCATCATTACCTTTAATCGTTTCCGCACCAGTTTTCTTGTCTTTGATTTCTTCAATTTTTGGCGGATCTTCTACAACTTCTTCGGCTTTTGCTACAACAGGTTTAACAAATTTAACTTGATTTTGTTGTGGAGGCGGTGGCGGTGGTGGTGGCGGTGGAATATCTAAAGGTTTGTCTTTTGGTGGTAATTTTATGGTAACGATTTTTTTATCTAAAGAAGCATCGTCTTTACCTAAACCATCGAATAAATTACCTAACAAACCTGGTGCTCCAACTGAGAAGGCAAATAAAGCAGCACCAATTGCCAAAGCTATTGCCGATGTTTTTGTGCTTTTCTGACGCAAATCGTAGGCTCCGTAACTCTTGTTACGACCTTCGAAAACTACGTCGAGCCATTGTTTTTTAAATAAGTCTAATTTCATAATAATTAATTATTAATTTATTTTGGAGTAGTTGGTTCAACAACTGCTGGTGTAACTAAATCGCCACCTCCTGATAATAATTTTTTCTCCTCAGGTGTAATGTCATTTACAATAGCATAAGTTTCTACTCCCGATATTGCCATTTCATCTAAAATGTCAACCAAATTTTTATAATTTGATTTCTTACTTGGTTTGATGATGACAATTATACCGTCTTTTGGTTTTCCTTTAGCTGCAGAATATTCAAATACAGATCTTTTTCTAGATAAAAGTTCTTTTCTTAATCCATCTTTACCATATGCAATATCTTTTGGTCCAGCAATTGGTGTAGCCAAAATTCCCATGTACCATTTAATTTTGTTGTCAGCATCAAGTAAAACAGTCATTGTTCTGTTCTCGTCAACTTTTACATCAAGGACAGGAGTGTTATCTTTTTCTTTATCAGGTAAAGACAAATCCATTGATTTTGGTTTCGATAATGATGTTGTTAGCATAAAAAAAGTTATCAAAAGAAACGCCAAATCTACCATTGCAGTTAAATCTACCTTAGAATTTCCTTTTTTACTTCTTACTTTTTTGCCTTTTCCACCACCGCCGTCGCCAGTATTTAATTCTGCCATTTTGTGTGTTTTGTTTTAATTAAAAATCTTTACCTCTAAGACCAGTTACCAAATTAAAGTTATTAATTTGTTGGTCTTGCAGAATATCCATTACTTTTTGAATAGCTGGATACTGTTCTTTTGCATCGCCTTTGATTGCAAGTTGTAATTCTTTATTAGAAATTTCCTTTGTAGCAATTCTTGCGTTATATACCCATTCTTTCAATTGGTTATCCGTTGAATCTTTTGGAATACCCAATTGCAAACCAGCTTTATTTCTTTCATCGCCTTTTAGTGCCAACAAACCTGACATTTGCGTAATAGGAACACCAAATGTTTCCATTATTGAAAATTTTTCAGATTCCTCGGGTGTAAATGTTACACTGTACTTTTGCCCCATTAATTCAAGGGTTCTTTTTCTAACCTCTCTACCTATAACACCGAAAAAAACTTTGTCTTTTCCACCAATTGTTATAGTTGCCAAATCAGTTTCAGGTAATTTGGTTTGGTTTGTAGATGCTGGCATATCAACAGGAAGTGCTTCTTGTTGTTTTGCCGTAGCGGTAAGAATAAAGAAAGTAAGCAAAAGAAAGGCCACGTCGCACATAGCAGTCATATCAATAGACGTTGCTTTTTTGGACATTTTTACTTTACTCATATTTTTTTATTTAATATCGAATAACTTAAAATTACTAAATTTAAAATTATTCGAAAATTATTTATTTAGTTTTTGAATCTTCTGTAAGTTTTTACAATTGCTGATCCTGCTTCATCGATTGAATAAGTCAATGTATCGATTTTAGAAGTGAACAAGTTGTACATTACAATAGCTAATGCAGAAGTCGAGATTCCAGTCGCAGTGTTGATTAATGCTTCAGAAATACCACTTGCAAGTGCTGCTTGGTCTGGAGTTCCAGAAGATGCTAATGCACCAAACGCTTTAATCATACCTGTTACAGTTCCTAACAAACCTGCAAGTGTACCTAAAGATACAAGAGTAGAGAGTATAGTCATGTGTTTTTCTAGCATTGGCATTTCAAGAGAAGTAGCTTCTTCGATTTCTTTAGAGATTGATTCGGCTGCCGCTTCGCTATCTAAACCTTCTTTTTTAACTTCATTATGTTTCAACAAAGCCGCTTTAATTGCATTTGCAACAGAACCTTTTTGTTTGTCACAATCTTCGATTGCAGCATCTATATTATTTACAGCAATATTAGATTGAACTTTTTTCATAAATTTATCTATAGAATCTTTACCCGATGCTTTAGAAATAACCATAAAACGTTCTACCGAGAAAACTATTACCATTAAGAAACAACCTAAAAGTGCAGGTACAATAGGACCTCCTTTGTAAACCATTGCAAGATAATTTCCAGGTAATGGTTCTCCTGTATTAACTCCACCAAGGAAGTTACTTCCAGCTCCCATTATAAATTTCCAAATTATCCAACCTACGAATACACATCCCACGATGATAATTCCTGTCATCATTCCACCTAAATCTGCACCTGAATCGTTGCTTTTTTTAACGTTTGCCATTTTTACTGAATTTTAATTTTTAAAAGTTTATTTTATTTTTTGGTTGTACATAAATTGTATAGGCACAAATTTAATTTTTTAGTTCAAATAAAAAAACTTTTTTTGTATTTTTTGATAATTATATTGTCGCAAGTGGAAATATAGTTAATAATATTAAGATTTTTGTTGCATAAATATAGGTTATCGAATTGATTTGCTGGTTTTTATTAGTAACTATATATGATAACGCAACAAATACTAGTTATATTACAAAAGTGATAAAATATTTTTTTTGTTAATAAATTCGAAGAAAGATTTACTCAAAATACACAAAGTAGCTAAGTAAAGTTGGTTTGTGTTATAGAAAAATTTATTTTCATGATTTGTACAATATTAAATTATTACAAACTTTGTAACCTAGGTTTTTTTTAACAACAAATTTTGCTGTTGCTCCCGAAAATAACTCAAATTTTTAATATCTTGCGAATGCTTTCCAGAAAAATGAAAATCTATAGAAAAATCATACCTATATATAATGAGTAAAAAAGACAATTTTATTTCGAAAATAAATGAAGGATATTCTACCAAAGGAACAACAATAACTCTAGGAGCAGCGATGCTTGACGGCGAAGCAATCGCAGAAGTGCCAATTAATATTCCACTAAGAACCATGAACCGCCACGGATTGATTGCTGGTGCAACTGGAACTGGAAAAACCAAGACCATTCAAGTTTTGTCAGAACAATTGGCTCAAAATGGAGTTCCAGTTTTAATGATGGATATTAAAGGAGATTTTTCGGGAGTTGCAAAACCCGGCGAAGTAAAATCGTTTATTACAGAAAGACATACCAAAATAAATATTCCTTTTGAACCTAAAAGCTTCTCGACAGAATTAATGACGCTTTCTGACCAAAATGGCGTTCGATTGCGTGCTACAGTTTCGGAATTTGGACCTGTTTTGTTTTCTAGAATTCTAGATTTGAATGATACTCAGGCTGGTGTAATTTCGGTTATTTTTAAATATTGCGATGATAACAAAATGCCACTTTTAGATTTGAAAGACATCAAAAAAGTGATGAAGTATATTACCGAAGAAGGCAAAGATGAGATTTCTGAACAATACGGCAAAATTTCTACATCAACAACTGGAACTATTCTTAGAAAAATAATTGAACTCGAACAACAAGGTGCAGCAATATTCTTTGGTGAAAAATCATTCGAAATTGAAGATTTAATGCGTTATGATGATAATGGTTTTGCTTACATTAATATTGTACGATTGACCGACATTCAAGATAAACCGAAGTTGTTCTCGACATTTATGTTGAATTTATTGGCAGAAATTTATCAGCAAATGCCTGAAAAAGGCGATTTAGATCAACCCGAATTGGTTATTTTTATTGACGAAGCACATCTTATATTTAATGAAGCGAGTAAAACTTTGTTGGATCAAATTGAAACAATTATAAAATTGATTCGATCTAAAGGTGTTGGTGTTTTCTTTATTACTCAAAACCCAATGGATATTCCGAAAGGAGTTTTGGCACAATTGGGATTGAAAATTCAACACGCTTTGCGCGCTTTTACAGCCAATGATAGAAAAGCGATAAATCAAACTGCAGATAATTATCCGACATCAGAGTTTTATAAAACTGAAGAGTTACTGACATCATTAGGAATTGGAGAAGCACTCGTTACAGCATTGAACGAAAAAGGAATTCCGACGCCACTCGCTGCCACAATGATGCGTGCACCCGAAAGCCGAATGGATATTTTATCTCAAGCCGAAATTGATGTAATAAATGACAATTCGAAATTAGTTAAAAAATATGCTGAAGAAATTGATCGAGAAAGTGCTTACGAAATTTTGACAAAAAAAATTGTCGATATTTCTGCCGAAGTAGCTGAAAAAGAAGAAGAAAAACAAGAATCTAAAGAACCAAGTACAGCCTCGGTTGTTGGAAAATCGGTATTAAAAGTGGTTACAAGTGCGAGTTTTATTCGTGGTGCTTTTAGTGTTTTAATGAAAGTTTTAAAAAGATAGAAAATATAATAATTACAATATTTGAAATGAAAAAATATACTTTACAAAGCAACCCATTTCTAGTGCCAACAACCGACGGAAAAATAATCAAAGAACACCACGGAAACGCATCAACAGGAAATAAAGACATTTCAATTGCTCACATGATTGCACCACCACATTGGGCTGAACCTTTTCAAACTCCTGAATTCGAGGAATATACTTTTATTATTTCGGGTAAAAAACAATTTATTATTGATGATGTAGTAATCGTTCTAGAAGCAGGTCAATCCATAAAAATTGAAGCCAATACAAGAGTTCAATATTCAAATCCGTTTGATGAGACTTGCGAATATATTGCCATTTGTAAACCAACATTCGATTTTATGAAAGTGCATCGAGAAGAATAAAATTTTAAAATGTTGATTTAAATTTTAGATTAAAGAAGTTTTAAAATATTGTTTTCAACTTCAATTGAATTCCAATTTTTTTCAATATTATCCATTTTTAAGACTTCTTGCATAATTGCATTTTGCCTGTCACCTTCGGCAAGGGCTTCTGCATAAGGCTCGTGGGTAAATGTTACTCGACTGTATAACGGAATCCATTTGTCTGGATGTTTGTCAGAGAACCATTTTTCGATTTTCTTTTGCAATAAAAAGTTTTTGTCGGCGGTTTTAGCACTCATTTCCATAAAATTTCTATACGAAAGTTCTGCAATTGCATCGGTATTTGGCTTACGAGAATTCTCGTATTCATTTAACAAATTTGCCCAATCATCGCCATATTTATCAATCATTTGGTCTAAAACAGTAATGTCTTCGAAACCTGAATTCATTCCATGACCATAAAACGGAACAATTGCGTGACAAGCATCGCCAATTAGTGCTACTTTGTCAGAATAAGTCCAAGGAAAACATTTCATAGTGACCAAATAACTGGTTGGGTTTTTAAAAAAATCTACCTCTAAATCTGGAATTGCTTTTTTGGTATCTTGAAAATACAAACTAAAAAAACTTTCTAATTGAGCTGTATTTTTTAACGATTCGAATGAATTTTCGCCATCATGAGGCATAAAAAGAGTACAGGTAAAACTGCCGTCTAAATTGGCCAAAGCCATTAACATAAATTTGCCACGGGGCCAAATGTGAAGTGAGTTTTTATCTAATTTGTGAGTTCCATCTGCATTTGCAGGGATATGCAATTCTTTGTAACCAATTTCTAAAAATTCTTGCGAATAATTAAACATACTTTGTCGTTGCATACGGTGGCGAATTCTCGAAAAAGCACCGTCTGATCCAAAACACATGTCATAATCGTGGGCTGTCCACTCGCCTCTTTCGTCTTCGCCAGTTTGTATGGTAGCGGTTTTCAAATCGACATCCCAAACTTTTTGTTCAAACTTGAAATTCACTCCAGCTTGTTCGGCTAAATCTATCATTTTTTTATTTAATATGCCTCTAGAAAGCGAATAGATAAATTCGCCGTCTTTGCCATAATTTTGATAGGTTAAAGAACCATCAGCCATGTGAATACAGCGTTTGTCAACAGGAATTCCTATTTTTTCGATTTCTTTTTCAAGACCAATGTCTTTTAATGTTTTCCAGCCACGGTTTGACATTACAAGATTTATAGACCGACCCGAAAAGTTTATTTTTCTGATATCTGCACTTCTATCAAAAACATCGACTTGATGCCCTCTTTTTTTTAGATATATTGCCAACAACGAACCTACTAATCCCGAACCAACAACTGCAATTTTCCTAGATTTTTGCATAAAAAAATTTATTTGGTAAAAATAATTATTATTACACAGATATACTAAAATTTTAAAAGAATTATAAGAATTTAAATAGGCAACACAAAATAATTTTTTGTTTAACTAATTTTGAAATTAATTAAACAAAAACTATATTTGTTGAAAATAAAAATACAATGAATCATATTTCTAAAAACGACATTTCTAAAATGGAAAAAGTCAAAAGATTAAATCTTATCAATTCTTGTACTGGCTATAAATCTGCTAATTTATTGGCAACAAAATCTGTTGAGGGCAAAGAAAATGTTGCAATATTTAGTAGTATAACCCATTTAGGCAGCAATCCTGCAATGTTAGGTTTTATTGTTCGGCCAACAACAGTGCCACGAGATACATACAAAAACATCAAAGAAACTGGCTATTTTACAGTCAACCATATAACGTCAGAAATTATTGCCAATGCACACCATACATCAGCAAATTATGATTCAGAAATATCTGAATTTGACAAAACCAACCTCGAACCAGAATATAAATCCGAAATCGATTTTCCGTTTGTAAAAAATGCACCAGTACAATTGCTTTGTAAATATTTAAACGAGTATCAAATTTTAGAAAACGATACAATTCACGTTATTGCAACAATCGAAAATGTGTTTTTTAATGAAAATCTTGAACATAAAGATGGATGGCTTCAACTTGATAAAGCAAATGTTATTGCAATAAACGGTCTAGATGGATATTGTTTGCCTAAACTAATAGATCGTTTTGAATATGCAAGACCTGACATTGCAACAAAATCATTCGAAAAATAAAATTTATTGAAACAGCGACTTTTTTGACATAAAAATATGAAAAAATTAAGATTAATTCTTGGAGACCAACTCAATTCTCAACATTCTTGGTTTAATGAAACCGACGAAAATGTAATTTATGTAATGGCCGAAATGCGTCAAGAAACAGATTATGTCAAACACCATATCCAGAAAGTAGTAGCTTTTTTCTTATCGATGCGCAATTTTGCCAATGACTTAAAATCAAAAAAACATCAAGTTGATTATTATCATATATATAATTCCGAAAATCCACAAGACTTAGAAAAATTGATAAACCATTGTGTCGAAAAATACAATATTGAAAAATTCGAATACCAATTGCCTGACGAATATCGATTAGACGAACAATTAAAAAATATTTGTGTCAAACTAACTATTGAAACAGAAGCATTCGATTCTGAACATTTTTATACAACTCGATTCGAATTGAAAGATTTTTTTGAAGGTAAAAAATTGCTTTTGATGGAAAATTTCTATCGAATGATGCGCAAAAAGCATGATATTATGATGGTTGGTGCCACGCCCGAAGGCAATCAATGGAATTTTGACCACGACAACCGCAAGAAATATTCTGGTCAAGTGCCTATTCCAAAAGAAAAGAATTTTGATAAAAATATTCAAGAAATTCTATCAGAAATTGAAAATGCAGGGATTAAAACATTCGGAAATATTGATGCAAAAAAATTTGTTTGGCCAACTTCTCGATTAGAATGTCTGGAAGTTTTAGATTATTTCTGTAAAAACTTGTTAGTACATTTTGGCGATTACGAAGATGCAATGCATACCGACGAAAAATTTCTTTTTCATTCAAGATTGTCATTTGCAATGAATTCAAAAATGCTTTCGCCAGCCGAAGTTGTAGAAACAGTTGTTGATTTTTATCATAAAAACGAAGACGTAATTTCTATTTCGCAAGTCGAAGGTTTTGTGCGACAAATTTTGGGTTGGCGCGAGTATATTCGTGGCATATATTGGAAAGAAATGCCCGAATATTCTCAGAAAAATCATTTGAATAACACCAACAAACTGCCTGATTTTTTCTGGACTGGAAAAACCAAAATGAATTGTCTTGAAAAAGCAATTAATCAAAGTTTAGACGAAGCTTATGCACACCATATCCAAAGATTGATGGTTATTGGTAACTTTACTTTACTAACACAAATTCATCCAGACGAAGTTGATGCTTGGTATTTGGGAGTTTACATAGATGCAATTGAATGGGTCGAAATGCCCAATACTCGTGGCATGAGCCAATATGCCGATGGCGGAATTATTGCAACCAAACCCTATGTTTCGTCTGGAAGTTACATTAATAAAATGAGTAATAATTGTGCAAAATGCCATTATAATGTCAAAGAAAAATTTGGAGACAAAGCTTGCCCGTTCAATACATTATATTGGAATTTTCTTGATGAAAAGAAAGAATATTTCAAAGGAAATCAAAGAATGGGAATGATGATGAACATGTTAGGCAAAATGCAACCCGAAGAATTGTATAAAATTAAAGTAAAAGCCAACGAAATTATAGATAATTTGGATAATTATTAAATGAAGTGGTTTAAACTTTTTTTAATTGGCTGCAAAATTGTCTTTTTGCCCCATATTTCAGATTTTTTTTATTCGATAGCGATGCTATCCAATAAAAAAAATCCAAAATCTGAAACAAAAATCTTAATTTTTCGCTTCAA
>JANNWM010000088.1:0-7852 GCA_031408435.1 Bacteroidota bacterium | reverse complement strand
TATTTAGATGAGTTTAGTTTCCGAATTAATAGGTCTAACAACAAGGATAACATTTTTGATATACTAATAAACAAAATGATGAGCACTCAAAGAGTTTTATATCAAGATATTATAATAAGTAAATAAGAGAACACCTCAATTTTTTTTTATTGTCTTGACAAGAACTAATTAAATTTATTTAGACTATTTTATACTTGTGTTTGGTATAAATTCGAATAAACAATGTTTGTATATTTCGTATCATTCTAACTATGAATATATTGTTTTTTTAGAGTGTTTTGTGAATTTTATTTAAATTAAAAAATCTAAATTTGTATATTTTAAAATAAGGATTATTAATAAATGGACAAAGACAAAATCATTTCAGAATTAACATTCAAAGCCGTGCGAAGTTCTGGTGCTGGTGGACAAAATGTGAACAAAGTATCATCTAAAGTTGTTTTAACCTTCGATTTAATGGCTTCGAATGCGCTATCTGAAGAGCAAAAAATATTGATTCAAACAAAAATCCAAAATCGATTAACATCAGAAAATATCTTGATATTAAATTGTGACGAAGACCGAAGTCAACTCAAAAACAAAGAATTAGTCATAAAACGTTTTTTAGATTTGATGAAGAAATCATTAATTATTCCAAAACCTAGAAAACCTACCAAAATTCCTAGATCTGTTATCGAAAAAAGATTGAAAAAAAAAGCAACAAAAGCTGTTATTAAAATGACCAGAAAAAAACCTGAAATGTAATTTTATCAATTAGATTATTTTGATATCTTGTTTAATATGAAATCCGAAAAAGAAAAAATGGTGGCTGGTGAAAATTATTTCGGTAACGATAAAGAATTAGTTTTAGAACGTCAAAAATCCAAAAAGTTACTTCATAAATTAAATATTACAGAATATTTAATGAATGGAAATGCACGACAAATATTACGTGAATTATTGCCAAATTCCAATAAGAAAATCTATATCGAACCGCCTTTTCATTGCGACTATGGGTATAATATTCATTCTGGCGAAAATGTTTATTTCAATGTAAATTGTGTTGTTTTGGATTCTATGAAAGTCGATATTGGCAATAATGTTTTTTTTGGTCCAAATTGTCAAATTTATACGGCAACGCATCCGTTAGACATTATTGAAAGGCAAAAAATCGAATTCGCAAAACCAGTTTCAATTGGAAATGATTGTTGGATAGGTGGTAATTCTGTTATTCTTCCAGGAGTTTCGATTGGCAACGGCTGTACAATCGGGGCAGGATCTGTTGTTACCAAAAACATTCCAGATAATAGTCTGGCTGTTGGAAATCCAGCAAAAGTTATTCGAAAATTATTGATAAAATAAAATTAAATGAATTGCAATTTATTAATGCTCTAAATATACTTACAAAACAATGAAAATAAATTTTACAATAATTCTTTTATTAATTTCTACTTCAATTTTTTCTCAAGAAATCAGTTCTAAAAAATGGAAATTTGCTTTTCAATTTGACAATCGTTTTTCGAGTATTCGAAATACAGATATCACAATTTTTGGTGCAAAAACTGGAATCCAATATAAAAATTTGACGCGTTTTGGTGTCGGTGCATCGTTTTTATTAACCCCAGTTACGATACAATATTTTAATAAAAAATTTAAAGTTCAAGAAACTAACACAATTAATTTTTGGTATATTAGTTTTTTTAATGATTGGATTTTGTACAAATCGAATCATTGGGAATGTTTTGTAACCGAGCAAATTGGTACAGGAAACCCAAGACTAACCAAAGAAGTCAATGAAGAAGTTGTTGCTGACATTAACATAGGACTTTTTTTAAATGAATTTTCAGGTCAAGTTAATTATAAATTAAATAATTGGCTTGGAGCAGGTACAGGTTTTGGTTATAGAAATATTATTAACGGAAATCCTAAATTAAAATCTACTTTTAATGCACCTATTTATATTGCAAAAATAATAATTTATCCTGAAGGGATTTTTAAGAAATAACTTTTATCAAACCTGCAGCTTCCTTTGCTTTTTCGATAATTTCTTCAATATTTGCCTTTAAATAATCATTTATTAGCACAACCCCCATTCTTCTAAAAGGTCTTGAAGTAGGTTTTCCAAAAATTCTGAAATCGGTTTTTGGCAAACTTGCAACAGTTTCTATTCCAGAATATGTTGGATTTTTAGAATTTTCCGAAGCTAAAATTACTGCACTTGCACCAATTTTTTCTAGAGTAATTTCGTGAATGGGCAAACTTAAAATCGCTCGTAAATGCAATTCGAATTCGTTGAAATTTTGAGTTCCTGCTAAAGTAACCATTCCAGTATCATGTGGTCGTGGTGACAATTCAGAGAAATAAACACCATCATCAGCCAAGAAAAATTCTACCCCAAAAAGTCCAGCACCACCAAGTGCTTTGGTTACTTTTTCGGCCATATCTTGAGCCTCAAACAAATCTTTATCAGAAATTCTGGCTGGTTGCCAACTTTCTTGATAATCGCCACGTTCTTGTCGGTGACCAATTGGAGCACAAAACAATGTTGGATTATTATTTTGCACAACTGTCAACAAAGTAATTTCTGAATTAAATTTCACAAATGCTTCTACAATAACTTCTACAACATCGCCACGAGAACCTTCAACTGCATAATGCCAAGCTTTTTCTATATCCGAATCAATTTTTATAGTTGATTGTCCTTTTCCAGACGACGACATTAACGGTTTTACGACACATGGAAATCCAACTTCGGAAACAGCAATTGTCAATTCCTCAAAGGATTTTGCATAACGATAATAGGCTGTTTTTAATCCTAATTCTTTGGCTGCCAAATCTCGAATTGCTTTTCTATTCATAGTGAAATTGGCTGCTTTGGCAGATGGAACAACTGTAATTCCTTGTTTTTCATAGTCATAAAAACGTTCAGTTCTAATAGCTTCAATTTCTGGAACTATAAAATCGGGTTTGTGTTTGGCAACTATTCGGTCTAATTCTTTTCCGTCTAGCATATTAATCACTTCAAAATCATGAGCAACTTGCATTGCAGGAGCATTTTTATAACTATCGACAGCGATAATAGTTTGACCTATTCGTTGTGCCGATATTGTGAATTCTTTACCTAATTCTCCAGAACCTAGTAGAAGTATTTTTGCCATTGTATTGATTTAAATTTTTAATCTACTTGAATATGAATCTGAAACTTGAAATTAAATAAATAGGCTGTAGTTTAGTAAATATATGATTTTTATTCTAGCCAGAGATTTCACAGATTTTCACAGATTTTTTTATTATCCAATATTTAATATCTTTTAAATCTGTGGCAAAAAGTTTTTATATGAATATACTTTTTAGACTCGAGCCAAAAATATATAGTTACACCAAAGCTTCTTTAATTCTTTTCATAGCTTCTGTTAGAATATCTTCGCTAGTTGCATACGAAATTCTAATACAGTTTGGGTTTCCAAAAGCATCGCCTGTTACAGTTGCAACATTAGCTTCACCTAGCAAATACATCGAAAAATCATCAGCATTATTGATTGTTTTGCCACGTAAAGTTTTTCCGAAATAGCTAGAAACATCAGGAAAAACATAAAAAGCGCCTTCAGGAACATTCAATTTTATTCCAGGAATTTCATTAAACAATCTAATCATTAAATCTCTACGAGAATGAAAAGCTTTGACCATATCTTTCAAAACACTTGGATCAGCATCTACTGCAGTGATTGTTGCTCTTTGCGCAATACTATTTGCCCCAGAAGTAACTTGTCCTTGTAATTTTGTACAGGCTTTTGCAATAAATTCGGGAGCGCCAATATAACCAATTCTCCAGCCTGTCATAGCAAATGCTTTTGCAACGCCGTTTACCGTAACTGTTCGCTCATACATTCCTGGAATTGATGCAATACTGCAAAAAGTTCCCGAAAAATTAATATGTTCGTAAATTTCATCAGAAATTACAAGAATATTTGGGTGTTTTAGAATAACTTTTGATAATTCGGTCAATTCTTCTCGGCTATAAACTGAACCACTTGGGTTGCAGGGCGAACTGTACCAAATCATTTTGGTTTTTGGCGTTATTGCGGCTTCGAGTTGAGCTGCTGTCATTTTAAAATCGTTTTCGACCGTAGTTGGAACTTCAACCGGAATTCCGCCTGACATTTTGATAATTTCTGAATAAGAAACCCAAAAAGGCGCTGGCAAAATTACTTCGTCGCCATCGTTTAATAAAACTTGAGCCAAATTGTACAAAGATTGTTTTGCACCTGTCGAAACCACAATTTGCGATGGTTTGTATTCTAAATTATTGTCACGTTTGAATTTCCTGCAAATGGCTTCTCGCAATTCTAAATATCCTTCGACTGGTGTGTATTGTGAATAATTTTCGTCGATGGCTTTTTTAGCAGCTTCTTTGACAAAATCTGGTGTGTTAAAATCTGGTTCGCCCAAACTTAAACTGATAATATCTTTTCCTTGAGATTTCAATTCTCTAGCCAATGCTGCCATTGCCAGTGTTTGCGATGTTGATAGGTTGTTGATTCTGTCCGAAAGAAGATGTTCCATTATTTTTAGGTTTTATTTTTTGTAAAAATAAACTTTAGCAAACACTTTTCAAAGAATAATGTTTCACGAGTTTTAAACAAAAAAAATCCCGAATTTAATTTCGGGATTTTAGAGGTTAGTTAAAAAAATTATTCTACTGCAATTTTTGTTGTTATAATTTGATTGTCAGATGCAACTTTCAAAATGTAAATTCCTTTTTCTACATCACTCACATCATAATCATTAGATTTATAATCTTTGATTTTATTTCCACTCAAATCATATAATGCCGCTGAATTAATATTCGAATCATTAACTCTTGCGTTTGGGTCTGTGCCATTGCATGGAATTGGAATTACAGATTCGTAATTTCCATTAGATGTTCTTCTATTTGCAACATTACTGTTACAAGGAACATTTAGATTAGAAGCAACATACAAAAATCTATAATTTGTACCACAACTATTAGACCAATTTAAACGAATAACAGCAGTAGAATTAAAACAAGCAGTTTTGACTACTATTGAGCCTGTGCCTTGACCACTAAAAATTTGCCAATTACATAAACCACTATCACTAACAGGAGCATCTATTGACCAATAGGTTCCTGCTGGAGGGTAAGGCCTAGAAAATGAAAATCTAACATATTGATTCAATCCGACGTTCGTTGGACCGACTACACTACTTCCTGATGGTAATGTAGGTGCGCCAATATTAAGAATTTTAGAAATCACACCCGTTTGTCCACATGAATTAGTAACATTAGCATTTAACGTAACTTGCCCATTACCAATTTTAGATAAAGTTACTGAACTTGAATTCTGACTAACAATTGTTGCAACTGTTGTGTTTGACAAACTCCATGAATTGACTGTTTGAGTTGCTGGCGATATTGTATAAGTTATATTCGAACTACATAAATTGTTTCCTAAAATTGTAGCACTACTTGTAAAAGGAGCAAGACCAACCGAAGCATAAACACTCGGTTACAAAACTCCAAGAAATGTTGGTCTAAGTTCAACAGAACCTGGACTATTATTATTTGGTTTTAATGTAATTGTATCGCTGCCGCCTGAAATGTAAGTCCAACCTGATCCATAAGTCCAATTGATCGTTGAACTACAAGAAGAGTTTGCGGTAAAAGTAACATTGTTTAATGCACCACAGATTATGTTTGTTTGACTTTGACTTATAGAGTAAGTTGGAGTTTTCTTGATGTAATATCTAACACTTTCAATATTTCCTTGCGCTGATTGTGCTCCTGCGTAAAAATAGCCAGTGCCATCACAAGGATAATCACGTGCAAGTAATGTAAATTCTCTATTTTCTGTAAAACCGTCATTAATTCCATCGCCTGGCAGATTATCAGTCGCAATAGTAGTTAATTGTTGACCATTATAGTTTTTAATTCCAGAATCTACTGTTAAAGCTAAATTTCTAGGTTTTGTAAATTGAACTACACATTTAATATTTACTTCGGTTCTTGTACCCATTTCTATTGGACTTCCATTTGGAATTGAAACATTATCAACCCTAACATTATATAATCTAATTGTTGCTAATTGAGCAAATGCTCCACTTGATACCAAAAGTATCATAATTAATAATCTATATTTTTTTATCATTTTTATATTATTTTATAATTGTTATTCTTTTTCTAAATGGATTTGTAAACCTAATCCAAAATAAAATCTTTTTCCTATATTATTAACTGCTGTAGTTACGCTATAATTTAATGAGGTTTCTATTGCAACACTACTATTTAAAAATATTGCGTTTCCAGCTTTAATTGCAACCATAGACGAATTACCACCAAAAGAACTATATGTATATCTTGAAACAGAAGGCTCAAAAAAGATATTATATCTATTTTCAACTTTAAGGAAATAATAGCGTGCAAAAACACCTAAAGATAATCTAGATTCATTAATTCTAAAATCTGTTTGATCTCCTGTTGCTATACCAAAATCAATAATAGTTCCAAAAGCTAGTTTGTCAATTACAAAATAACCAACATTAGGTCTTATATTAATATAATAAGCTCCACCAATGCTGTAGTTGTAAACAAATCCATCACCTTGATATTCTTTAGCTTCATTTGTGTAATAATTAAAACTAGCATCACCACCAACCATCCAATTCCCTTTCGTAATTTGCGAATTAGCGGTCAATGTAAATAATAGCGTTGCAATAAATATTGTTTTAAATAATTTTTTCATTTTTGTTTTATGGTTTAATTGTTTATTATCGTTGTTTTTCTTTCTGGGTGGACTGTTGTCGCGTGGGTAAATTTTTAATTTCATTTTGTCTGCGTTTTTTATCAAAAAACAGCGCAGACTAATTCTTAATGCTTGTTTCAGAGGTTCGTGGAAACCTTAACACAAAAGCAAAAAGAACGTCTGCGCATTCGGCAGACGTTTCTACTTTACTTCTCTTTGTGCTATTGAAATTTTCCACGATTTCTGAAACAGAGATTTTAAGCAAAACGCTATTTTATATCAATAGTGATTACATCATATTTTTTATTTTTTTACAAAAGTAAACATTGTTAAAATAAAAAATGTACGGTAAAACCACACATTTTGTTAAATGTTTGTTAATAAGGTTTTAATGGAAAATTGTTATAAAAATTAGTTTTTGAACAAAAAAAATCCCGAATTTAATTTCGGGATTTTAGATGATTTTTATAAAAATTAATCAACAACTATTTTTGTTGTTATAACTTGATTATCGACTTCAACTTTCAAAATGTAAATTCCTTTTTCTACATCACTCACATCATAATCATTAGATTTATAATCTTTGATTTTATTTCCACTCAAATCATATAATGCCGCTGAATTAATATTCGAATTATTAACTCTTGCGTTTGGGTCTGTGCCATTGCATGGAATTGGAATTACAGATTCGTAATTTCCACTAGAAGTTCTTCTATTTGCAACATTACTGTTACAAGGTACTCCTTGATTAGCAGAAACATATAAATATCTATAACTGGTTCCGCAACCATTATTTGAGTTTAGTCTTATTACAGCGGTTGAATTTTGGCAACTTGTTTTAACTAAAATTGAATTTGTTCCTTGACCACTAATTATTTGCCAATTGCAAGCAATATTATTGTCGTTAACTGGTGCATCAATTGACCAATATGTACTATAACCACCAGTTGGATTTGATCCTGAATAACTAAAATTTAACCCGTTGGGTGTAATTAAGTGATTTGTATTTTAATGTTATTTATTGGTCTATCAAATATAAATTTGTTCATGTATTGTATCAATGTTAAAGATGTTATTTTTGCTAAAATTCGTGTTTTAAATCCATCAAAAGT
>JANNWM010000087.1:0-19750 GCA_031408435.1 Bacteroidota bacterium | reverse complement strand
TATATTCGTGTTGGCATTGGAGTGATAGACTTGTTGCATAATTATTTTTTTTTGTCGTAAAACAAAAATAATCAACTTTTTTATCTTTCCCCTTCGGGGTTTTCTTTTTCGGCTACGCCTTCAAAGAAAACCCCGAAGGGGCTGAAATGTCATCAACAATGTAGTGAAACTTTACAATTATGACTACAATGAATATTTGTTAGATTAATTAGGTTAGAAGTATTTAAGGTAGTAAGCGAGTTAAAATTGCATCTTAATGAATTTAAAAGATTTAAATTAGTCACTGTCAAAGTTATTAATTGGTTATTATCACAATTCAACGTTTCCAAATAATTGAAACTATTTAGATTTAAAGTACTTATTAAATTATTTGAGCAATCTAAAACTTTTAAATTATTTGCACTGTTTAAATTTAGTGAATTAAGAGAATTGTTACTGCAATTCAATAGTTCTAAATTATATAAATCAACAATACTAAGTGAAGTTAATTGATTATTTAAACATAACAATTCCCTTAAATTAACTAATCCATTTAAATCCAATGAATTAATTGGATTGTTTCCACATTTTAAATATTTTAAATTTATAAAATTAGTAACACCATTAACAGATGTTATATAATAAAAGGTATATGAAAAATCAATATTACTAACTTCTAATGCCTCACTTTGTTGAATTTTCCCATCATTATTATCATCAATCTTAAAATAATTTCCTGCTAAATTTTTTTTTGTTTGGTTCGTTGAACTGGCCGCCAACAACTTCGCTTTAAAATTCGCATCAGAAAAATTAATAATCTGCCCATTTACAAAACTCAAAAAATAAAAAGCAACAAACGAAAAGTAATATTTTTTCATAAAAAAATAATTTTTGTAAAAGTAGTATAAATAGGAGTAAAATGTGTTTTTGTTTTAAGAAAATTTTATATGTTTGGTAAATTTAATATTGAGAATACGTTTTGGTCAGTGCGCAGCTGGTTTTCTTTTCCTGCATAAATAAGTTGCAAGTTAGCATCCGGTTTCAAAGCTTTGAAATAAGTCAAACCTTTAAAAAATTTAGTATTGATGGTTTTTGATGATTTTATTTCGATTGCACTAATTTTTAAACCAGATTCTACAATTAAATCTACTTCGTTTTGTGACTTATCTCGCCAAAAATAAAATTTTGCTCTCGATGAATTATTAATATTATTCTTGTAAAGTTCAGAAACTGCAAGGTTTTCGAAAATATTTCCTTTTGCAAAATGCAATTCTAAATCTTCTTTAGAACGAATTCCTAATAAAAAACACAACAAACCAGTATCGTGAAAATATATTTTTGGAGTTTTTACAATAACCTTATTGAAATTAGAATGATAAGGTTGCAACTTAAAAGTCAAAAACGAAGTTTCTAATAATGTAAACCAAGAATTTATTGTTTTATTATCTAAATCTAGTTCGTTGCCCAAACTGCTTTGATTGAACAACTGTCCAACTCGTCCAGCCAATATTTGTATGAATTTTTGAAATAAATCAAGATTCGTAATGTTTTTTAATAATCGTACATCACGTTCTATGTAGGTTTTAATATAATTTTCATAATAATCTGCAGCATCAATATCTTGAATAATTTTTCTAGGATAAGAACCTGACAAAGCATAATCTTCCCAATTTTCTATTTTGTATTTTGTGCTTTCAAGTTCTTGCATAGAAAACGGCAATAATGTGAACAATGCAACTCGACCAGCAAGCGATTGGGTAATTTGTTCCATCATCAAGAAATTCTGAGAACCTGTAATAATATATTCTCCGTTTATGTTTCTGTCGTCGGTAACTATTTGCAAATAAGAAAATAGACTTGGTACATTTTGAATTTCGTCAATTACCACTCCATTTTGATAGGTTTCTAAAAATCCTAACGGATCGGATTTAGCAAATTCTCTATCAGATAAATTTTCTAAATTTACATATTTATAATTAGGTTTTATGATTTTCGACAAAGTAGTTTTGCCTGATTGTCTTGGTCCAGTAATTGCAACAATCGGAAATTTTTCTAGCAATTCTAAAACTTTTGCGGTTATTGTTCGATGTATCATTTTGCTAAATTAGGAATTCAATTCCTAATTAGCAAGTTTTATTAAATCTAAATATTAAACCGCTAATTCGCAAAATATTTTTACATCAAAAATCAGCGAATTAGCGGTGAAAAAATACCAAAAAAAAACCTCTCATTTCTGAGAGGCTTTCCTTAAATATTATTCAAAATTTTTTATCCTCGATAATAAACTATTCCTAAAGTAACTGCAATTTGTCCAATCCAAAAAATAAACATCCATTTAATGATGTCAGATTTTGATTCAGAAATTTTAATTTCAAGTTTGTATAAGTCTTCTTTTGTTGCCAAAACATCTTTTTCTTTTTCAATAGATTTTTCAACTTTATTTTCTACATATTCTGTTAAGGCTTTTGCTTCGCTTTCGCCAAGTTTACCTTTTAGAATATTGTACATTTCTATGCTTGATATTGCAACCATAACTTAATTTATTTAGACAAAATTACAAAAAAAATATTCTAGTTAGTATATTTACAAAAAATTAAACACTTCTCGATACAATTTTTAATGATAAAGCTAACTCATTATCATTAAAAATCACTCGAAGAGACGAATAAATCAAAAAATCATGCAGAAATCCGTGAAATCTATGTCAAAAAAAACCTCTCATTTCTGAGAGGCTTTCCTTAAATATGCAAACTCTAAAGAAATATTATTTCTTCTCGTTTTTTTCCATTTTAGCTTTCAAACCAGCAAGAATGTCATTGTTATCTCCTAACGTTGATGTTGTAACATTGTTGTTAGATGAAACTGATTCTTGAACAGCTTTCACATTTTTCTCTTCTTCTTCACGGAAAAGAGCAGTATGCGAAGCTACAACACGTTTGAATTCTTTATTGAATTCGATAACTTTGAAATCAGCAGTATCGCCTTTTTTCAATTTTTTACCGTCTTCTTTTTCTAAATGACGTGTTGGAATAAACGCAACAATATCATCACCAAATTCTACAGTTGCACCTTTGTCAACAATTTCAGAGATTTCTCCGTTGTGAATAGTTCCAACAGCGAATGAATCTTCATATTTGTCCCAAGGATTTGCAGTAGTTTGTTTGTGACCTAACGAAAGTTTACGACCATCAACATCTAACTCAAGAACTACAACTTCTAGTTTATCGCCAGATGCAGTAAATTCACTTGGATGCTTAATTTTCTTAGTCCAAGATAAATCTGAGATATAAATCAATCCGTCGATTCCTTCTTCTAATTCTAAGAAAACACCAAAATTTGTAAAGTTTCTAACTGTTCCAGTATGTTTAGAACCAACAGGATATTTAGAAGTAATGTCAGTCCATGGATCTTGAGACAATTGTTTCACACCAAGAGACATTTTACGGTCATCACGATCTAAAGTTAATACAACTGCATCAATCATATCGCCAACTTTAACGAAATCTTGAGCTGAACGCAAATGAGTTGACCATGACATTTCAGAAACGTGAATCAAACCTTCTACACCTTCAGCTACTTCAATAAAAGCTCCGTAATCAGCAATAACTACTACTTTACCTTTTACTTTATCGCCAATGTTTAGGTCAGCAGAAAGTGCTTCCCATGGGTGAGCGTTTAATTGTTTTAATCCTAATTGAATTCTAGTTTTTTCGTCATCGAAATCAAGAATTACAACATTTAATTTTTGGTCTAATTCAAGAACTTCACTTGGGTGATTGATTCTTGACCAAGAAAGATCAGTAATGTGAATTAATCCATCAACTCCACCTAAGTCAATAAATACACCATACGAAGTAATGTTTTTAACAACACCTTCTAGTACTTGACCTTTTTGTAATTGACCAATAATTTCTTTTTTCTGAACCTCGATATCTGCTTCGATAAGTGCTTTGTGCGATACAACAACGTTTTTAAATTCGTGATTAATTTTCACAACTTTAAATTCCATCATTTTGTTTACATAAACATCATAATCTCTGATTGGTTTAACGTCAATTTGAGAACCTGGCAAGAACGCTTCGATTCCGAAAACGTCAACAATCATTCCACCTTTAGTTCTACATTTTACAAAACCTGTAACAATTTCTCCTGTTTCATTTGCCGAAATAACGCGTTCCCAAGATTTCATTGCACGCGCTTTTTTGTGAGATAAAACCAGCTGTCCTGTTTTGTCTTCACGAATGTCGATAAGTACTTCTACTTTGTCGCCAACTTTCAAGTTTGGATTGTAACGAAATTCGTTCAAAGAAATTACACCTTCAGATTTAGCGTTAATGTCAACAATAACGTCTCTGTCGGTAATTCTAACAATAATACCATCTACACATTCTTCTAAATCTGTAGCGATAAAGGTTTTAGAAACCATTTCTTCAAATTCTTGAAGGTTGCTTTGATCAACTGCATCGATACCTTCTTCGAAATTGTGCCAGTTAAATTCGGCTAAAAAAGCCTCTTGTGATTTTAATGTTTCAGACATGCTGATAAAAAATTTGTATCTTGTTTCTGATCGAGTTTCTTCAAGCAACATAAAAACAAAAGTGTTTTACGTAAATTATTGATTTCCAAACAAAACTCTTAATTGCATTTTGGACTGCAAAAGTAATGTTTATTTATTAGTTAGCAAAATTTAAATCGCAAAAATATTAGAAACGAATGATTTGGCATTTTTGCGATGGCAATTCCCGCTTTTCATTCCAATCTTTTTTTAAAATTGCCGTCTCGTTCTAAAGACGAGATGGCAATTCAAAAAAGGATTTCCATTGCAATCGGGGTTATTCGGGTTTGATTTTTGAATTTTCTGGAATACTTTAAAAATAACCCTTTTAGAGTTTAAAGTCTAAAAGGGTTGAAATTATATAATTCTAAATTATAATTTAATGACTTACATTCTCCAATTCTTCGGGTTTGTGTTCGTGTTTAAACAAAACCGCAAAAGCTATTGCAATAACCAAAGCATATCCAGCAAACGAAAGCCAAATATTGTGCCAATCTCTTATTCCGTCTGTATTTGTAAAAAAGGCATCAATTACTTTCCCGCTAATTAATCCGCCAAAAAAAGCTCCAAATCCGTTAGACATCATCATAAATAATCCTTGTGCCGATGATCTCATTTTAGAATCGGATGTTGTTTCTATGAACAATGAGCCCGAAATATTGAAAAAATCAAATGCCATTCCGTAAACTACACAAGACAAAATAATCATCCATAATCCGCCTTGAGGGTCGCCATAGGCAAACAATCCGAAACGTAAAACCCATGCAAACATTGAAATTAACATTACTTGTTTGATTCCGAATCTTTTCAAGAAAAAAGGAATTGCCAATATAAACAATGTTTCTGATATTTGAGAAATCGACATTATTATTGTAGAATATTTTACAACAAACGAATCTGCATATTCAGGAACCTTTGCAAATTCCGACAAATAAGTATCACCATACATATTAGTCAATTGTAATGCACCACCAAGAAACATAGAAAAAATAAAAAACAATGCCATTTTATAAGTGCCAAATAATTTAAAAGCATTCAATCCAAATTTTTCTGTGAAAGTAGCATTTTCAGAGATTAATTTCTGAGGTTCGCATTTTGGCAATGTAAAAGAATAAATTCCAAGAATTACAGCTGAAACTGCTGCGATATAAAACATGTTGCCAGAAGCTTTATTTCCTGATAAATTGGTCAGCCACATTGCAGCAATAAAACCAATTGTTCCCCAAACTCTAATTGGTGGAAAAACTTTAACTACATCGTAATTATTATTTTTAAGAATCGTGTAAGCCACCGAATTTGATAATGAAATAGTTGGCATATAACACATCATTGATGCGAAAATGACCCAATAAAAAGTTGTTGGATTGTCAACCATCGGAATGTAACAAAGTGCCAAACCGCCAAGAATATGCAAAATTCCGTATAATCTTTCGGCATTTATAAACTTATCTGCCATTATACCAGTAATTGCTGGCATAATTATAGAAGAAATTCCAAGTGTAGAAAAAATTGCTCCAAATTCAGCGCCACTCCATTGTTTGGTTCCAAACCAATAATTTCCGATTGTTATTAACCAAGCTCCCCAAACAAAAAATTGGAGAAAGCTCATGATTGTTAATTTTAATTTAATATTCATTTAATAATAATGTAATGGTTAGTTAATGCTGTAAAACTAACAATAAAATTAAATTAGAGCCTAATTATTACAAAATATTATTAACTAAACTTAAAACTTTTTCAAATTGTTCTTCACGGGTCAAATTAGAATTATCAATTTCGATTGCATCAATGGCTTTTACGAGCGGAGAATCGTCCCGATGCGTATCAATATAATCCCGCTCTTTGACGTTTTCTAAGATATCTGCGAAAGTAACTTTGTCGCCTTTTTGAGTCAATTCGTCGAAACGTCTTTGTGTTTTGACTTCTAGGCTTGCATTCATAAAAATTTTGAGTTCGGCATCAGGAAAAACTACTGTTCCAATGTCACGACCGTCCATTACGATTGCTTTATTTTTGCCCATTTGTTGCTGTTGCTCGACCAATTTGGCTCGAACTTCTGAAACTTCGGCAATTTTAGAGACGTATCCAGAAACTTCTAGAGTGCGAATTTCGGTTTCTACATTTTTATCATTCAAATACATTTCTGCAAATCCTAAATCTTGATTAAATTGAAAAGATAGTTTTATTGCAGAAATACTGTTTATCAAGGCTTGTTTGTCAAAAAAATTGTTAGAAATAAATTTATTTTGCAAAGCAAACAAGGTTACAGCACGATACATTGCACCAGTATCTACAAAAACATAGCCTAATTGTTTGGCAAGTTGCTTGGCTAAAGTGCTTTTGCCAGTTGATGAAAATCCGTCGATTGCTATTGTAATTTTTTTCAAGGTAAAATTAATTCAAGTTTAAAAAGCCCTTTGACTGCGCTCAGATAAATAAAATATTCTTTAAAAATAAATATTTAACATATTAAAACTACTCATTATTCAAGTTGATTGTCAGTCCAAATAAACTTGTATTTGCAGCTAAGGTATATCGTGAGTACGAATAGTTAAATTTTAATTTGTTAATTTTTAATCCAAAACCCAGACAAACTCCTGAAAAATTTCTTTGATCGACTATACCTAATTCTTCGCCTCGTCTAAAATTATATCCTAATCTGACATTGAAACTTTTTTTAGGAAAAAGTTCTGCGCCAATTATTACGTGTCTGCCAATATTGTTTAAAAACGAAACTTTTTCTGGTTCGGATTCTCCTTCTATTGATGCTACAGCACGATTTGGGTTTTGAAAAGCCACATTCCATTGTTGCAAATTTTCTAGCGTTAAATGCCAACGAACTGGAATGTTTTTTAAATCTTTTGACACACCAACCAAAATTTCTAATGGCAATTTTTCTTTAAATCCAGAATAGGTTTTTATTTGAATTCCTGCATTTCTAATAGCTACAGAAAAATTTAGATTCTCTTCTTCATCAATATAAATCATTCCCAAATCCGAGGCGATGCCTTGTGATGAATAATTTTCGAGACTTGAAGTTATAAGCTTTAAATTTCCTCCAAAATATACATTATATGATGACAATTTATAAGCATAACCTATCGCAAGTGCAGCTTCACTGGCTCCAAAATTGTCTGTTCGTTGACCAATTTGATCATAACCCTCGAAATCGCCATAATTAACATAGGTCAAACCAACAGAAAACATTCTGGAATTTGCACCAAATGACTTAGCGTAAGTAGCTGTTCCATAGGTTACTTCTCCAAGATAATTGCTATAATTTGCTGTCAATTTATTATTCATATTTTCATTCAAACTAGCTGGATTGAATAAAACTAAATTGGTATCATCGTCTCTAAAACTAATTACTTTTCCACCCAATGCTGCTTGTCGTGGCGAATTGACCAAACTTAAAAACTGATATACAGATTGACCACCAATTTGTGAGTAAAAAGTATTACAAATTGAAATTATTGCAAATAAAATAATTTTTTTAAACATAAATTTTTATAAATATTCAAATATATAACGTTTCATTAAGAAAAAAATTATAATTTAATTTAATTTTTTATGAGTGAAAATTATTTTAATTCTTTTGCATTCTTAACCTTCTCATTTATAACAGCATAGTCCAAAACTTCTGACATTTCTTTTACATAATGAAAAGTCAAACCTTCGAGATACTCTGGTTTTATTTCGGCAATATCTCGTTTGTTTTCGGCACACATAATTATTTCTTTAATATTGGCACGTTTTGCGGCCAACACTTTTTCTTTAATACCGCCAACTGGCAAAACTTTTCCACGCAAAGTTATCTCGCCTGTCATTGCTATATTTTTTTTGATTCTTTTCTGTTTTAATAAAGAAACCAATGAAGTCAACATTGCAATTCCTGCACTTGGTCCATCTTTTGGAGTTGCTCCTTCTGGAATATGAATATGGATGTTGTATTTAGTTAAAATCTCGGGATTTATTCCAAGTAATTCGGCATTTGCTTTAATATACTCTAGTGCAATTGTTGCCGATTCTTTCATTACAGTTCCTAGATTTCCGGTAATTGTCATGATACCTTTTCCTGGAGATATTAATGATTCTATAAATAAAATATCACCTCCTACTGATGTCCAAGCTAAGCCTGTAACAACTCCTGCAACTTCATTATTTTCAGATTTATCTCGCTCAAGTCTTGCTGCTCCAAGAACTTCTATAATATCATTTTCTTCTACTTTTATATTATAATTTTCTTCCATCGCTAACGATTTGGCTGCGTTTCGAATCATTTGAGCAATTTTATTTTCAAGTCCACGAACGCCCGATTCACGTGTATAACCTGTAACAATTTTTTCTAATTGTTTTTTGCCAATATTTAAATCTTTGGTAGTTAAACCGTGTTCTTTGAGTTGTTTTGGAATTAAATGTTTTTTTGCAATTTCGACTTTTTCTTCGATTGTGTAGCCAGACATTGTTATAACTTCCATTCTATCAATCAAAGCTGGTTGTATATTTGCCATATTGTTTGATGTAGCAATAAACATAACTTTAGATAAATCGAAACCAACTTCTAGAAAATTATCATAAAATTCTTTGTTTTGTTCTGGATCAAGAACTTCTAACAATGCCGAAGATGGATCGCCGTTGTGACTATTGGATAATTTATCGATTTCGTCTAAAACAAAGACTGGATTGGCAGTTTTTGCTTTCTTTAAACTTTGAATAATTCGTCCAGGCATTGAACCGATATAGGTTTTTCTGTGTCCGCGTATTTCGGCTTCGTCACGCAAACCGCCAAGCGAAATCCGCACATATTCTCGACCTAAAGCTTCTGCAACCGATTTTCCGATTGATGTTTTTCCGACACCCGGAGGTCCAGTTAGGCATAAAATTGGCGATTTCATATCGTTTCGAAGTTTCAAAACTGCCAAATGTTCTATCATTCTTTTTTTGACATCGTCCAATCCAAAATGATCTCTATCTAGAATTTTTTGTGCTCTTTTTAAATCAAAATTATCTTTAGAAAATTCATTCCAAGGCAATTCTAGAAACAATTCTAAATAATTTCTTTGTATTCCAAAATCAGGAGCATTTGGATTCATACGTTGCATTTTCGACAATTCTTTCTCGAAATGTTGCCCAGTTTTTTCGTCCCAAAATTTTGCTAAAGCTTTGGTTCGCATTTCTGAAATTTCTTGTTCTTGCGACGCACCGCCCAGTTCTTCTTGAATGGTTTTTATTTGTTGATTCAAGAAATATTCTCGTTGTTGCTGGTCCAAATCGAAACGAACTTTAGACTGAATATCGTTTTTTAGTTCTAGTTTTTGTAATTCTACATTCATAAAACGCAATGTTTCCATAGCACGTTCTTTTAGAACATTCATTGTCAACAAAGCTTGTTTGTCTTTGACCTCAAGATTCATATTTGAGGACACAAAATTGATTAAAAACGGTTTACTTTCAATATTTTTGATTGCAAAAGTCGCTTCGGTTGGAATATTCGGAGAAATATTAATAATATTTATTGCTAAATCTTTTAATGATTCTACTATTGTGTTGAATTCTGAATCAGATTTGGCTGGTCTTTTTTCTGAAACCTCTTTTACTGTTGCTATAAGATAAGGATTTTCTTGAACAAATTCATTGATTTCGAATCGTTTTGTGCCTTGTAAGATAACGGTTACATTTCCGTCAGGCATTTTTAAAACCCGAAGAATTCTTGCAACTGTTCCTATTTTATGAATATCATTAAAACCTGGATCTTCGTCGGTTTCGTTAATTTGTGCAACAACGCCTATTAATTTTCCTGCTGCTTGAGCGTCATTTATTAATTTAATCGATTTGTCTCGACCAGCTGCAATCGGGATTACAACTCCAGGAAATAAAACAGTATTTCTTAACGGCAAAATCGCTAAATTTTCTGGTAATGGTTCATTATTCATTTCTTCCTCATCTTCACGAGTTAAAAGTGGAATTAATTCGGCATCTGAGTCGATTTCTTGAAGTGACAAATTGTCAATTGTAAATAATTTATGTTCTGACATGTTTATAATATAGTTTTATATAAGTCTATTTAATAGAACTTTGCGAATTTTTTGCTATTAATAATTTGCTTATGCTTTTTTGATATTAGATATTTCAATGATTATACCAATAAAAAAAATCCGCCAATTAGACGGATGTTTTTAATATTCCTGACATGATTTAAAACAAATTAAATGTTTTTAATTCCAAGAAATTATTTACAACCTCAGCGCTATTTTGATTGGATTGTCTCAATAAACCGATGTTTTTTGCAAACCAATAATAGGTAATATCACCATTTAAATTATTGGTCAATTTGCTTTTAATGACTGTTGTTCTAATTTTATTTACAAATTGATTCTCTTTCTTTTCAAGTATTTTTGTTGTGTAAATTAATTCTTTTTTTGTTTCTACATGTTGAGTTTGGGTTGTAAGAACTAAATTTACTGGAAAAGTAACAGTTTTAAAAGTATCGATTTCGAGCATAACTGTTTCTGTAAATGAATCTCCGACAGGAACAGATTCTTTAAAAAACTTAAATTCAAATGGTTGAATTATTATTCCAGAACGAACAGATACTCCAGTATTATTGCCTTCTGCAGGCGAGTAATCTTCTGGTCTATTAATGTACATTTTTTGAAAATAATCTCCATTTATTTTTCTTATATATGTTGTAATATTTTCATTAGAGAAATCACCAATTGGTTTTGTATCAATTATTGGCTGATTGGTTTTAAAATAATTTAATCCTAAAATTAAATTATATGAAATTATTTTTAGTTGATTGGTACTTGTTTTAGTTTCATAATTCCAATTGTTCAAAACTGCCATCGGAAAATAATCATTCGATGGATTGGTAATAAACAATTCGCCTATAATTGGGTTAGATGGATCATTAGGATTTTGAATAATGTTCTGGTTAGTAACAGGAATTTTTAAATCCTTGTCAATATTTTCATTTGTACAAGAAATTATTACAAAAAAAGAAACTAAAACTAATATTGAAAATTTAATTTTTTTCATAAATTTTTTAATAATTAACATCAAAAGTTCCTTGAGATATCGTTTGAATGTTAGAATTTAAAGTACTTGATGAAACAAAACTAAATGTTCCAGATACTCGAGTTGAAGTTTTTATTGTCAAAACTACATTTCCTGAATTGGCGTAATAAAGAGAATTATTTATAAAATATTTTCCGGTAACAAAATCGTTATTTAGTGGTCCTGTTATGTTAAAAGTATTTGGAATTAAATCTTTATTTATGCCTAAAATTATTTTTTCGCCACTTGTTTTCTTTGCAACAATACTTATACTATCGGCAAAACCTGCAGATTGAACAACAACTGCTTCTATTGAATCTTCAATAAAATCGGTTCCGTCTACTTTTGCAAAAAATGAATTTCCGTTAGTCAATGGGTTATTATCGGTATAATTTATGTTTGTAAAAAAGCCATTTGTCAATACTTTTGTTCCAATTAATTCACTTGAAACCGAATCATACAAATAAACAGTTCCATTAAACTTACCTGATATTTTTTTATTAACTACATCATTATTAGTAACTTCGATAGAACCTGTCGTCGATTGAGGCAATAATTTGTCAAAAGATTTATATATATTATTTTGTGACAAGCTAGAATTTAAATTATAAGATATTAAACCTTTTCCGGCTGTTGTTGGCAACAATTCGCCAGTTGTATTTTGATTATTAGCAGTATCTGCAAAATAAATCTGAATTTTTCGGGTTATTCCATTTGAAATCGATGACCCTGTAATTGTATAAAAACCATTAATATCTTTTACAGCAGTTGTTGTACTCGCAGAAAAAACTTGTGCATCAAAATTAACCTTAAAAACTGGTTCGACTGGAACTATTTCAGGAATAACAGCTGGGGTGTTGGCAATTGCGACTTGATTTATTTGAACTTTAGGGTCAATTGGTTCAACGTTACAAGATTGTGAAATAATAAATAGAAATAATAGGAATGTTTTTAGTAAAGAATTTGAATATTTCATTGCATTAAAATTTTTCAAATATATAAAAAACCTATTTGATAAAAAAATTTTAAAGTATTTTTACAAAAACTGTAACAACGTCAATAAAAAATGGTCTTTAAATTAAACTAACTAAAATTTTTGAGCATTAATAACCAAAATATCGAACAATTAGTTGCGCTTTGCCGAAACAAAAATCAAAAAGCACAATTCGAAATATACAACCGCTATTGCAATGCGATGTATAATGTTGCGTTTCGAATTGTAAAAGACGAACATTTTGCACAAGATGTCATGCAAGAAGGTTTTTTGAAAGCTTTTACAAAAATTGATTCGTACAGACAAGAAGTTACTTTTGGAGCTTGGTTAAAACGAATAATAGTGAATAATAGTATTGATTTTTACAAAAAAAACAATCAATTCCAGTTTGATGATTTCGAAAAAAATTTATTTAAAATTGAGGATTTAAATGAAAATTTATTAGATAATTCAGGTTTTAATGAATTGAAAGTCAATCAAATTTTAGAAACCATAAATGCCTTGAAAGACAATTACAGAATGGTCTTGACTTTGTTTTATATAGAAGGTTATGATCAAGAAGAAATTTGCGAAATTTTGAATATCAGTTATGCCAATTGCAGAACAACGTTGAGCAGAGCTAAGGAAAATTTAAGAAAAAAATTAGAAGAAATTTAAAAATGCTTATTATGTTAATAAATCTAGAGAGTTCAACTAACATGAAAATAAAAAAAATCAACGGCAATTCACTTAAATAATACAAAAAATTAAGAAGAATCATGAAAAATGAAAATGATAATTTAGAAAATTTATTCAAAAAACACCAAAATAATTGGGATATTCAAGAGTTGGATGAGAATCATAATGAATTGTTTTTTAATAAATTACAAAATAAAAAAACTAACAATAATTCTTTTATTTCGTTTGCGGTTGCAGCTTCGATGTTGTTAATAATTGGAGTTTCTTTTTTTTATAAATCAAATGAAAAACCAAAAAATTTGCAATTTGCATCGATAGAAACACGTCAAACAGATTCGATTTTTACTGTTTTAATCGAAAAAGAATTATTGAAAATTAAAGAAAAAAAATCGCCAGAAAACGAAAATATTATTCAAGATGCTTTAAAACAAATGAAAATTCTTGACATTGATTATCAATGTATTATTCAAGAATTAAAAAATAATGGCGAAAATAAATCTATTATTTTAGCATTAATAACCAATTTGCAAACTCGAATTTCGTTTCTTCAAAATGTTTTGCAACATATAGAAAATATCGAAAAAATTAAAAATATACCAGATGAAAAATTTACATAAAATAATATTAACGTTGCTCGTTATTCCAATTTTAGGATTTTCATTCAACGATGGGTCAACATTTGTTAAACAAAAAGTTATCAAAAAAGCTTATTTAGTAAATTCAGATGCTGGAATAAATATCGACAATTCTTATGGAAATATTACCGTTTCTACTTGGGACGACGATAAAATCGAACTTGATATTCTGATAAAAGTTTCTGGCGAAAGCGAAAAATGGGTCAACAAACGCATTGACGAAATTGACATTTCAATCGAAGCTTTAACAAATATGGTTACTGCAAAAACCATTATCGAAGATTCAAATTACAACAACAATGGCGAAAATAGTTTCGAAATTAATTACGTAATTAAAATTCCAAAAAACGGAAGCATAAAATTGAATAACAAATATGGAAATATTTTTTCTAGCGAAATATTTGGTAATATTGATATTATTTGCAAATACGGAAAAGTTGTTTTGGGTAAATTAAACGGAACAATTTCGAGAATTGAGTTGGGTTATTGTCCAAAATCAAGCATCGAATTTATAAAAAACGGCAAAATTGAGGCTCGTTATTCAGGCTTGACAATCAACGAAGCTACAAATTTAAATCTTGATTCTAATTACACCGATGTTTTGGTTGGAGATTGTAAAAATTTGGTTTATGATTCGAATTACGGAAAGTTAAAATTCGATATAATTAACAATATCAAAGGTTCAGGCAATTATATGTCATTGAATATTGGCGAAATATCTGGTAATTTACAAATTGAAACGCATTACAGCAAAATAATTATAGATTCGATTTCTGAAAAAGCAAATAACTTTGACATTGATGCTGGTTATTCAGATTTATCAATTGGTTATAATATAAATTTCGCATTCGATTTTGATTTATTAACAAAATATGGAAATGTAAAAATGGATAAAGATTATGAATTTTCAAATAAAGAAATCACCAATAGTTCAAGACAATACAATGGATTTTATAAGAAAAATGGCGTAAATAAATTGAACATCATTTCTAAATATGGAAATATCAGTTTGATAAGAAAACAATAACAATTTATAAATTTAATATTTAACCAATCATGAAAAAATCAATTAAATTATCGGTATTTGTAATATTATTGGCAACAAGTTTTGCCAATGCACAATCTTGGATGGGCGAAAAAATAAAAGGCAACGGCAAACAAAAAACCGAAAATCGTTCAACACCAGAATACGACGAAATAAAACTTTTAGGATATTTTGATGTCGATTTAATTGCTGGAAAAGAAGGCGAGATAACAGTTCAAGCCGAAGAAAATTTATTGCCATATATTAAGGTAGAAGTCGAAGCAAATGTTCTCAAAATTTATCAAGAAAAAGGCAAGAACTTACAAGCAAGTCGCGGAAATAAAATTTTGATTACAGTTCCGTTTGAGAAAATTAGCGCAGTTGCATTGTCGGGTTCTGGCGACATTAATACAAAAAATCAAATTAAAACCGACAAATTTACTGCAACATTATCGGGTTCTGGCGATTTGAATATTGATATAAATGCTGTTGAAGTCGAAGCTAAATTATCTGGTTCTGGAGATGTTCGATTAAAAGGAAAATCAGAGAAATTATCAGCAAAAATTTCGGGTTCTGGAGATGTAACCGCCAATAATTTGTTTGCTAAAGATGTCGATGCTGCAATTTCGGGTTCTGGTGACATTCGTGTTAACTGTTCTGGAAATCTAAACGCTAGGATTTCGGGTTCGGGAGATATTTTTTATTCAGGCGAACCAACATCTAAAGACACAAAAATCTCGGGTTCTGGAAAAATAACAAAATATTAAATTTAAAAAAAACGCAAGAAATTCAGGCTCATTTGAATTCGTTTTATTAAAAATTTGAATAGTACACTTAAGAAAAGACGCTCGAAATGGAACGTCTTTTTTTGGTTTATGCTTTAAATTTAATTTTCTTTCGGAACTCTAAACAACAATACCAAACCAATTACAAAAAACAATCCTAGAAAAAGAATAGCATTTCGCATAGAACCTGTTACTTGATCGATTATGCCATAAATAGACATTCCGATTACAATTCCGATTTTCTCGGTTACATCATAAAAACTAAAAAACGAAGCAGTATCCTCGGTTTCGGGTAAAAATTTAGAATAAGTAGAGCGAGACAAGGCTTGAATTCCACCCATTACTAATCCAACAAACGATGCAGTTATGTAAAAATGGATAGGTAAAGTTACAAAATAGGCACAAATACAAATAACTACCCAAATTGCATTCACAACAATTAATGTTGGAATATTACCAAATTTCTGAGAAGCTTTTGAGGTTAAAAATGCCCCTAAAATTGCAATTACATTAATTACTAAAATACTAATTATTAATCCAAAGGTTTTTTGAGAATCAGTTTCCCAAATAACTTCTTTTTCTCCGAAATATGTTGCAACTAACATTACAGTTTGAACCGCCATACTGAATACAAAAAAAGAAACTAGATATCTTTTTAAAGCTAAATTTTCGAATAGTTGGTTTTTGACTTTTACTAATTCTTTAAAACCATTAAAAAATACTGCTTTTGTGACTTTTTGTGAATTATGATTGCCTTTTGGCAAATTACGAAAAGTATATTGAGCAAAAAGTATCCACCAAATTCCTGTCAACGCAAATGACAATCGCATGGCTTTTATAGCTTCTTCGCCTTCTTTGCTAATAACTAATAACAAACAAATTATCAATAATGTAACACTGCCAACATAACCCATCGAGTAACCTTTGGCACTCAAACCGTCCTGTTGTTCTTTGAATGCAACGTCTGGCAAATAAGAATTATAAAAAACCAAACTTCCCCAATAGCCAATTAATCCAAAGAAATAAAAAATCAAACCAAGATAAATATTTTCGGTATTAAAAAAATACAACCCAATGCAAGAAAAACCGCCGATGTAACAAAAAACTTGTAAGAATTTCTTTTTATTTCCGATATAATCAGCAATTCCTGATAAAATCGGAGAAATTATTGCAACAATCAAAAAAGAAAAAGCTGTTATAAAACTAATTAAAGCTGTATTGGACATTGTTGTTCCAAAAACTTCAATATTTGGGTTTTCTTTAGAAAATAAACTCGCATAAAATAATGGAAAAATTGAAGATACAATTACCAAAGTGTACACCGAATTGGCCCAATCGTAAAATGCCCAAGCGTTTAATAATTTTTTGCTTCCTTTTTGTAGTTCATTCATGTTTAAAATAATTTTAATCAAAAATAAATAAAAAAAGTCACTTCTATAGAAATGACTTTGATTATTATTATGTTATTTTTTACTTAAATTTAGTTACACCAAATTTAGCAGCTTCAGCTTTTGCATTCGGAATTAATGCTCTAAGATTTGCAATTCGAGTTTCGTTAGACGGGTGCGTACTCATAATTTCTGCTGGCGCTTGACCATTAGAATTGGCTGACATTCGTTCCCAAATTAATACTGCATTTTCTGGATTGTAGCCAGCAATTGCCATTAGTGTCAATCCAATACTGTCAGCTTCGCTCTCGTGATTTCTGCTAAATGGCAACATTCCACCAACTTCAGTTCCAATTCCATATGCTTGCATAATCATGGCTTGTGTTTCTGGACTTTTACTTCCGACTGCAACACCAACTGCCACTCCACCGAGTTGTTGCAACATTCCTGCACTCATTCTTTGTTGACCGTGATTGGCTAGTGCATGAGCAACCTCGTGACCCATAACCGCTGCCATTCCTGCATCGTCTTTCATAATTGGTAAAATTCCTGTGTAAACAACAATTTTTCCGCCTGGCATGCACCAAGCATTTACTTCTTTGCTTTCTACCAATTTATAATCCCACTGGTAGTTTTGCAGATAATTTGGATTTCCATTTGCAGTTAAATATCTTTCGGCTGCAACTTTTATTTTTGTTCCAATATTTTCGACTCTAATTGCGTCTTTTGTGCCAGTTAATACTTTATTTTCAGCTAGAAATTGACCATATTGTGCAAAAGCAGAAGGAAAAATTTCGCTATCTGGAACCAAAGCCATTGTTTTTTGTCCAGTAAATGGATTTGTTGCACAAGAAATCATTAAAATTCCTATTGCTGAAAATGCTATTATTTTTTTCATTTCAATTTGTTTATATCATTCAAAATTAATGAAATTTTTTATTTATTCTCCAATAATATGCAAAGAAGTAAAATGTTTATCGACAAATAGCACATTATCAATGTTGACTTGCGTTTTATCAAAACTTATTTGTTCATTATCTACATATATTTTTGCAATTTTGAAAGGCATTCCAACAAAATTAATTTTGTATTTTTCATAAGAAGTTTCAAATTTTCCTTCTATGTGTTTTTGAATGACCAAATCTTTGTCTTTTCCTGTCAATTTGAAAGTTGTCAAGCAAAAACGACCTTTTTTGTAATCATATCCATCTTGAGCATCTTCATAAACTACTGATGTTTCTTTTCCTAATTTAAAGTATAAATCCAATGTCAATTCGGTAATTTCTAATTCGCCAACATATTGTTGCACTGGATATTTAGGAATAATTGCACCATCTTTTACAAATATTGGAATTTCGTCGTAATGAGTATCGACCCAAGTTTCTTTTCCACCAGATACAAACTCATTTGTCCAGTAATTGTACCAGTTTCCTCGAGGAATATACATTCTTCGACCTAATGAATTTGGTTCTAAAATTGGGCAAACCAAAATCTGATTTCCGTAAATAAATTCGTCTGTTCGATAATGTGTTTGAATGTCTTCTTGGTCATAATATACAATAGATTTCAACATCGGAATGCCTTCTTCGATGTATTGCCAAAACATTGTGTATAAATAAGGTAGCAATTGATAACGAAGATTGACAAATTTTCTAGTAATATTGATAACTTCATCATCAAACGCCCAAGGTTCTTGTTCGCCATGATCTCCAGAAGAATGTGTTCTACAAAAAGGATGAAAAACGCCAAGTTGAATCCAACGTGTGTACAATTCGCTTGTTGGCTGTTCTGCAAATCCGCCAATATCGGTTCCAGTAAAACCCATACCTGACAAGGACATTCTTTGAACTTGAACGTTGGCAATCCACAAATGTTCCCAAGTTGCAACGTTGTCTCCAGTCCAAGATGATGTGTATCTTTGCGCTCCTGAATAGGCCGATCGTGTAATAATAAATGGACGTTTCGGGTAAGCAAATCTTTTTACACCGTGGTATGTTGCACGTGCCATTTGAGTTCCATAAATATTATGAGCTTTGCGATGCGAACAGGGATTTCCATCATAATCGTGGCGCACATCAAGTGGGAAAGTTTTGGTTGGAACTTCCATAACTGCTGGTTCGTTCATATCGTTCCACACACCTTTTACTCCAATATCTTGAATTAATTCTTTAAACAATCCTGCCCACCATTCGCGAACTTCTGGGTTTGTATAATCTGGAAAATTACATTCTCCAGGCCACACTTTTCCTTTCATATATGGTCCATCGGCACGCTTACAGAAATAATCTTTTTCTAAAGCTTCTTTGTATATGGAATATTCTTTGTCAATTTTTATTCCTGGATCAATGATTACAATAGTCTTGAAGCCATCTTCGGCTAACTCAGCAACCATTCGTTTTGGATCAGGAAAATATTCTTTGTTCCAAGTAAAACAACGAAAACCTTCCATATAATCTATGTCTAAATAGATTGCATCACAAGGAATCTTCAATTCTCTGAATTTAGCTGCAACCTCTTTTACATTACTTTCTGGATAATAACTCCATTTGCATTGATGGTAACCTAAAGCCCAAAGTGGCGGTAATTCTGGTTTTCCTGTCAAATCGGTGTAAGTCGTAACAACATCTTGCATTTTTGGTCCATAAATGAAATAATA
>JANNWM010000086.1:0-3639 GCA_031408435.1 Bacteroidota bacterium | reverse complement strand
CTAAAACTTTTTGATAATTTTTTACTATATTTGACATAAATATTGGGTGTTTGACGACAACAAGATACTGAATTTCAGTGTCTTGTCCCAATATTTAACTATCTTTATTTACAAAAATAATTGCACCCAACGGGTTATATTAATTTCAGTTTATGGAATCTTTATTTCAGTCTTATTTGAAAATCTTTAAATTTTAAATAAGTTACCATTTCTAAACTGGTGCAAAAATAATTTGGTCGACGAGTTTAAAAAGATTGATTTTTTTGTATTTTTGTATAAATGTCTTTAAACAAAAGATATAAACTATAAAATAAAAAATTATGAGAACACAAATTATAGAAGATTATAACGGTTTGCCAACTGGTGTTTTTATTCCTATTGAAGATTGGGAAAATTTAAAAAAACACTATCCTAATATTGAAAAAGTAGACCAAGAACTACCGCAATGGCAAAAAAACATTTTAGATGTTCGTTTGGCTGATTTAAACAATCCTGATCAATTAGAACCCATCGAAGAACTTTTTAAGGTTTTAGACGCAGAATGAGTTATACAGTAATAAACCACAAAGAAGTCAAGAATGATGTGCTAGATGCTAAAGATTGGTATAAAACCCAACAAAAAGGTTTAGAAAAACGATTTGCTAGTGAAGTCAAGATTACGCTTAACTATCTTACTAAAAACCCTTTATTGTTTCAAGTCAAATATAAAACAGTTAGAGTTGCCTTTACAGAAGTTTTTCCCTTTGGTGTGCATTATCATTTTAACGAAGAAACGAAAACCATTACTGTTTTGGGTGTATTTCATACTTCAATATCGCCTACTAAATGGCTTAAACGTTTGTGATTTTGCATAAAAAAAAACGAGCAATTACGCTCGTTTTTTTGTTTTGTGTTGACTTGTGTTAGTGGGCACGGATTGCAAATCCGCGCTATCTTTGAGTTATTTTAAAACATTTGAGATTGAAACATATCCGCACCATCGGGGTCATAAAGTTGTACGTTTTTTGTTCGTAATATAAAATTACAAATTTTTAACTTTACAAACTTTTTTAATACAGTATCTTCATAATAAACTAAATCCTGAAAAACGACCTAGAATTTAGATTCATAATAAAAAAACGAGCAATTAAGCTCGTTTTTTGTTTTGTGTTTGACTGTGTTAGTGGGCACAGATTGCAAATCTGCGCTATCGTACTAAAAACATATCTGCGCCATCGGGGAAAAAGTGAATTCATCGTACAATTGAATATTTAAATATTCACAAATACTGATTAAACTTTTTTTGTGATTTTTTCTTTCAGATTCTTCAATTGCTAACCACAATTCACACCAAACTGGCTCATTTTTTGGAATGTATTCGATAGCACCACTCCAAATATTTTCGATATTCGCTCTATGAACTTCTTCAATTTTAGCTATTAATTTTTGATTTGCAGGTAATCCTTTTTTAGTATCTTGATTTAAGTATTTTTGGATTTTACTTATTAACTTATCTTGCTTATTATCAGGCACATAAATTGTTGCTTCTTGCGAATTATTTGCAGGATTAGATTTAACATTAAGTAATTTAGCACCATCGCCACCTAATGAATTTAATTCTAACAATTCATTTGAGGCACTAACTATGGTAATGTATTCCCCCTTTTTTACTGGAATATTGTTTTCAATACTCTTACTAATTTCTAGATTATGTACTTCCCAAATTTGTTTTAAAGTGGAAATTACAAAATCACCATGAGTTTGTCTGTCTCTTTCGGGCAAAGGTTTCGCTTTTATAGATTTTGATAAAGAAGTGTATTTTTGGGAAGTATATGACTTCTTTAAGAAAAGATGTGGTTTGAAATTGTCATTCATAAATAATTAAATAAAATAACTGTTTTTTCTATCCTTAATCATCTGAACTAATAATTTTTGAGTAACGAAGTTTTTATCGGTTAAAATAATTTCTTTGAGCGCATCGTTACAAGCATTGGTAATTTCAGCATGACTTAAACCTATAGAAGCTTCAATTGCAGTTTTTAAAGAAAATTTATCGAGGAATTTATGCAGTTTTAATTTTATTAATTCTTCGATTTCTTGTTTGTTAGGCAACGAATAAGTAATAATATCATCAAACCGTCTGAATAAAGCTGAATCTAATATTTTAATATTGTTGGTTGCTCCAAAAATAATACTTTCAGATGCATCTTGTTCAATAAATTGCAGGAATGAATTTAGAACTCTACGCATTTCTCCAACTTCATTGTCCCGACCTCTTTCGGCACCAATTGCATCAAATTCATCAAATAAATAAACTCCTCTGTTAGAAACCATCATATCGAAAATTTGTCTTAATTTAGATGCAGTTTCTCCCATGTATTTGGTCATTAATTTATCCATCATAACCACATATAATGGTAATTTTAATTCTCCAGAAATTGCAGAAGCTGTAACTGTTTTACCAGTTCCAGGAAGTCCAGAAAGTAGTACTTTCCTGCGATTTTGTAAACCATGTTTTAGAATTTTATCTCTTTCGTTGTATTCTCTTATTATTCTTTTAAGTTTATTTGAAACATCATCAGAAAGTATTAACTCGTTTAATCTATTCTCGGGATAATAAACTAATACTAAATCGCTTAAATCAGGATTGATTTTAATTACTCTAAATCCATCTGTTTTTGACCTGTCAACTAGATCTTTTATTTCTTTTGCAATAGACATGTGACCTTGCCTTGCTTCGTGTGCTGCTACTTGCAGGGCAATAGATGTAAACCTCTCGTTATCGTTTTTGTAATGAGAGTGCAATAATGATTTGAATTGTTCCGCTGTTGCCATAGTGCAAAAATAGTAAAAAAAAGTATTTTTAATGCATTTTACAATTTTATAGCCACTATTTATTTAAAAATAATTGTCAATTCTTTAGGTTTTCATTAACAAATTTAGAAACCGTTAATCGATTTACTCCTAAAATTCTTCCAATAGCACTTACAGAAACGTTTTTACTTAACAAGTTGGTTATCTTCTTCTCGTGTCCAGTTAGTTTGGTTTTAGCAGATTTACTCCCGATTGGTCTACCTAAAATAACTCCTTCGGCTTTTTTCCGGGCTAATGCTTCTTTGGTACGTTGTGATATTAAATTTCTTTCTATTTCTGCTGAAAGACCAAAAGCAAATGCTAAAACTTTAGAGCTAATATCGTTACCTAAACGGTAATTGTCTTTTATAGTCCAAACTTGAACTTCATTTTGCATACATTGGTTTAGAATACCCATAATCATTAAAAGGCTTCTGCCTAAACGAGAAAGCTCGCTACAAATTAATATATCTTCTTTTTTCATTTTATTAAGTAATTTACCCAATTTTCTGTTTTCAACTTCTTTTGTACCTGAAATAGTTTCTTCAATCCATTTATCAATAAGAATTTCTTTTTTTTTACAAAATTCATTAATTTCAAAACGCTGGTTTTCTACCGTTTGTCTGTCTGTGCTTACGCGAATGTAACCGTATATCATAATTGTATAATTTAACCCGTTGGGTGTAATTAAGTGATTTGTATTTTAATGTTATTTATTGGTCTATCAAATATAAATTTGTTCATGTATTGTATCAATGTTAAAGATGTTATTTTTGCTAAAATTCGTGTTTTAAATCCATCAAAAGT
>JANNWM010000085.1:0-123889 GCA_031408435.1 Bacteroidota bacterium | reverse complement strand
TGAAGCGAAAAATTAAGATTTTTGTTTCAGATTTTGGATTTTTTTTATTGGATAGCATCGCTATCGAATAAAAAAAATCTGAAATATGGGGCAAAAAGACAATTTTGCAGCCAATTAAAAAAAGTTTAAACCACTTCATTATTCTAAAACAACTCTTTTTACCGATTTGTAATTTCCTTTTAAGACAGTAACCAAATAAATTCCTTTTTGAATATTGTCTATTTTCAAATCTTGGTTGAATTTTTCTGAATTTTGAAATATTTTATTAAATATTGTTCTTCCTTGAATGTCGAATATAGAAATTTTTATATCATTAGAATCATTAGAATTGAATGATATATTAAAACTGCCATTGTTTGGGTTTGGATACAAAACAAAATTTTCGAATTCAAAATCATCATTTGATAAATTTGGAGCTATTGTAAATTTAGTTGTATTGATAGCGTTAAATATATTGCCAATCGATTCAATAATAATTTTGCAATTTGTCGAAGTTACATTATTAGGTAAAGTTACATTTTCTGAACCGTCATTGGCCGTAGATGCTGATAAAACAATAGGAAACGTTAAACCATTATCGGTCGATAAAGAAATTTTTACATTGTCAACATTTATTCCGTTGGCATTGGTGCCAGCCACATTCCAGGTTACTACTTGCGAAGAATTTCCTAAATAACTTATTCCGGTTGTGTTTTGCGAAGTCACAATAAATGGTCCTGCCGATGCATTTACAATAACTGACATATCATCGCGACCAGTTTGCCCGCCAAGTGTCGAAACATTGTCTCTAACGGTTAATGCAAATGTCATTGTTCTTGCTACATTAGGAATTACTTCCCAAGTTGTTGATGTTGCCCCAAGTTTTGGAAAATAACGAATTGGTGATGATGTTGGAGAAAATGATCGGAAATTTGGTCCACCAACTGCTGTAACTATTGGTGGTTGCGTAGAAATTTCGACATTGGTTTGCTCCCAACAATAAGTTAATGCATTTGAAGCATTTGCATCGGTTGCGCTACCTTTTAATGCAAATTTAGTTCCTTTTGGGATTGTATAATTAGCTCCAGCATTAACAACCGGAGCGGCATTATTATTAAAAGTATTAACTGAACAAGTAGAAAAATTATTAATATGGTCTACTATTTCTGAAATACTAACTGCATGAAAATATGCATCTGATGAACTTTGAACATTTTGCGAATTGCAAATTCCTGCATAGGCCATAATTGTTGTACCACTTCCTGTTTCGACAGCTGTCGTATCGTTTCTATTGCCACCACCGCAACTGCCTTGCGAACCATTAAAAGTATGATTGGCACCAAACTGATGACCTATTTCGTGAGACACATAATCGATGTCGAATGGATCGCCCACAGGACTGTCTTGACCTGTAATTCCGCCAGCTTTAGAGCTGTTGTCGCATGGTGACGGCCCAGCATATCCGCCACCGCCTGTGCTAACCGTGTGACCAATATCAAAATTATTGCTACCAATTATTGATGTAATTTGTGCTTGACTTTCGTCAATAAGGGCAGTTGCAGAACTATTAGAAAAGTTATCTGATGTTATGAAAATAATTGCATCATTGTTAGAAATCAGATTCATTCTTAAAGCTAAATCTCGTTCGTAAATTGCGTTAACTCTTGTCATTGTTACAGTCATTGCCGATAAAACGGCATTCTTTTTTTGTAATAAAGTTCCAGATGATAAATTGGCTGCGTTGACATGAAATGCTGCATACTCGATTGTACAAGCCATTGCAAGTCTAAATTGTCTAAAAGTACCGTCGCTTGTTAATAATTTTGGAGCAATTAATTGATTTTGATTGTCTAAATTTGGCGAAATTTTATTTTTGAAACCACATTCAAAATTGGTTGTTGGGTCAACATCTGATTTTTTATAAACAATATATTTTTTTAAATCTTTAGTAAAAGTATCTGTAAATAATGCTTCTGAATTTCCAGAAATGGTCATGGCATGCAACCCAAAAAGTGTAATACTAAACCTGATTGTTGCAGTTGGATCATCGATTCCTTTGCCGATGTAAGATTTTAAATCAGGAAATTTATCTGACAACCCTTTTTCCATAACTGGAGCTTCAAATACTTTATAAGCATCAAAAGTTCCTTGTTGGTTTGGAAAAGATATTATTAAATCAGATTTGATTTTATTTTCTAGTGGTGCATTTGATAATTTGGATTTTAATTGATCTATATCAAGTTCAAATAATTTGTAGTTTTTTGGCATAGATGATCGCTCCATTTTTTGAATGCGACTTTCATCTAAACTTTCAATTTTTTTCCATAAAAGATTCTGAGAAAAAACATTTGAAAGCGCACAAAATAAAATTATTAGTATTAAGTAGAAGTTTTTCATTTGGATATATTTAAAATTCGAATTCAAATTTATAAAATTAATCGTTCGTAATATAAAAAGTCAAGAAAAATTCTAAATTTTATATAAAAATATAGAAATTCATTACATTTGTAAGTATTAATTATGAAGCTTGAAACCAATGAACCAATTTTTTAAATCGGTAAAGGGCATTATACATTTAATGTTTAAAATTTAAAAAAAATGAAAATTGAAAGTAAAAAGTTTGCTATTAACCAATAATTTCAAGAAATATTACAATGATTTCAATAAAAAAGTTAGAGTTTACAAATAAATATTGATGATTTTATACAACCAAATTCTAGCTTCAAAGAAAGCCAAAAAAAAATTATTGGCCATTTTAATAGATCCTGATAAAATAGAAATTTCGACGATTGGTTTAGTTTCAAAAAAAATCAATCAATCACCTGCGACACATATTTTTATTGGCGGAAGTACATTTATCGGAGATCAACTCGACGAAATTATTTTAAAATTAAAATCAAATATATCATTACCAATTATATTATTTCCAGGAAATCTAAACCAAATTTCTGATAAAGCTGATGGCATTTTGTTTTTAAGTTTAATATCTGGTAGAAATTCTGATTATTTAATAGACCATCACGTTAATGCTGCGCCAATCCTAAAAAAAACCAATCTCGAAGTAATTCCGACAGGATATTTACTCATAGAAAGTGGCAAACAAACAGCTGTAGAGCATGTAAGTCAAACAAAACCATTGTCAAGATCAAATCCAAATTATATATTACAAACTGCACAAGCAGGCGAAATGTTAGGCAATAAACTTATTTATCTTGAGGCTGGCAGCGGTGCCGATTTGCCAATTCCAGAAGAAATAATAACTTTATTGTCAGAAAATATCGAAATTCCGTTAATCGTTGGTGGCGGCATTCAATCATTATCAGAAATAGAAAAAACATTTAAAGCTGGAGCCGATATTGTAGTTATTGGTTCCGCTTTTGAAAATAATATTAATTTTTTTGAATCTTAAATCAAGTGATAGACTTTTTTTTTAATGCTTATAAACAAGCTTCTTATTTTCAAATAATTTTAGAGTTTATTGCTTTTGTATTCGGAATTGCAAGTGTTTGGCTGGCAAAAAAAGAAAATATTTGGGTTTATCCCACCGGATTGGTTTCGACAATTATTACAGTTTATTTGTTATATCAAGCACAATATTTTGGAGATATGACTATGAATTTTTATTATTCGATAATGAGTATTTATGGATGGATAATGTGGAGAAAAAACAACAACCAACTCGATCTGGCAATTACAAGAACCAGCAACAAAGAAAAATTTATTGGGTTTGGAATGTTTTTAATAACAATGATAATTACCTATTTTGTATACGAATTTTTCGAATATAAATTAGAAATTCCCAATTATATTGATATTTTTACATCGGGAATATTTTTTACTGCAATGTGGTACATGGCATTAAAAAAAATCGAGAATTGGACACTTTGGATTATTGGCGATTGCATTGCAGTCCCTCTATTTGCCTATCGTGGACTAGGCATGTTAGCTTTGCAGTATTTTATTTTTACAATTTTAGCGATTTTAGCTTATTTAGAATGGAAGAAAACCTTAAACAACAACCAACAGATATAATCAAAATCGCAATTTTTGGACCAGAATCTTCTGGAAAAACAACTTTATCTAGGCAACTTGCTGAACATTATGACACAGTATGGATTCCAGAATTTGCGAGACAATATCTAGAGGACAAACTCAAAAGCACCAACCAAGTTTGTGTTCCAGAAGATTTAATGCCAATTGCAATTGGACAAACTCGACTCGAAAACGAAGGTTTAAACACAGCAAATAAATTTCTTTTTTGCGACACTAACTTATTGGTTACCAAAGTTTATTCTGAAATTTATTACGAATTTTGCGATCCAATTCTTGACAAAGCAGCCAAGAAACACAAGTATGACTTGTTTTTTTTGACAGATATTGATTTGCCTTTTGAGAAACAAGATTTAAGAGATTCTGAAGAAAACAGAAACAAGTATTTTTATAGATTTCAAAACTCTTTGATCGAAAACAACAAACCATATATATTGCTTTATGGCACAAAAGAAGCACGTTTGCAAAAAGCAATTTCGATTATTAATGATCTGGTCAAGACCAAAGAAATGGGTTTTTCGAGTTATGATTATGTTCAGATTTATAACCACGAAATTTCGATTATTGATATTAAAAATCAATTAAAAATATTCAAAACTGGAATTTCAAAAACAATTCTTGATAGACCTGCAACAAAAAACGATGGAATTTTGACTTTTTCTGAATATGAATTTCTTCAAAAAGCCAATTTATTCGATCAGAATAAAGATAATTTAATACTAAAAAAGTTTGTTCCAGCATCTGGAGCAGCAAGTCGAATGTTCAAGTTTTTGAACGAGTTTTTGAACGAATTCGATGCTGAAAACGAGACAATTAATGGATATATAAATAGAAAAAAAGAATCCGAATTAACTGTTTTTTTAGCAGGAATGGAAAAATTTCCTTTTTTTAATGATATTGATAATCATTTAAAAATCAATTATATAGATTTTAATTCTTGGAAAAAAGACAAAAAAAATTATTATTTTATTAGATATTTATTAAATACCGATAATCTAGATTATGCCAATAAACCCAAGGCAATTTTGCCATTTCATAAATATTCAAAACATATAGCAACACCAATCGAAGAACATTTAAACGAAAGTGCTTTTTATGCAGCTTCAAATTCATTATCTAATTTGCATTTTACTATATCTGAAATTCATCAGCAAGATTTTGAAAAAATTTTGAATACAATTAAACCTAAAATTGAAGCAAAATCAGACACATCAATTAACGTAAAATTTTCTTTTCAAAACAAAAAAACAGATACTATAGCTGTAGATTTAAAAAACAATCCTTTTAGGGACGCAGACGGAAAATTGGTTTTTCGACCAGGCGGACACGGTGCATTGATTGACAATCTTAATAATCTTGAAGCCGATCTTGTTTTCATAAAAAACATAGACAACATAATTCAAAATCATATAGAAATGATTGCGATGTATAAAAAAGCATTGGCCGGAATTTTGATTGAAGTTCAAAATCAGATTTTTGAGTATTTGATTAAAATCGAAAATAATGAAATAAGGGTATGTGATATTGAGCAGATTAAAATTTTTGCAAATAAAAATTTAAACATCGAAATAATTGAAGATTTTGACAAATATACTTTTGAAAATAAATTATTGTATTTAAAACAAATCATGAATCGACCAATTCGAGTTTGTGGAATGGTCAAAAACGAAGGCGAACCAGGCGGTGGACCTTTTTGGATTCGGGGAACCAAAGGCAAAATTTCTTTGCAAATTGTAGAAACATCGCAAGTTGACTTGTCTGTAAAAAGTCAACAAAATATTCTTAAAAATGCAACACATTTCAATCCAGTAGATTTGGTTTGTAGTCTTAAAGATTTTTCGGGAAAGAAATTTGATTTGTCAAAATTTATTAACCACAATCGTGGTTTTATAGTCGAAAAAAACAAAAATGGAAGGGATTTAAAAGCTTATGAATTGCCTGGATTATGGAATGGTGCAATGGCAAAATGGATATCGATTTTTGTAGAAGTACCATTGTTAACCTTTAATCCTGTAAAAACAGTCAATGATTTGTTAAAACCAGCGCATCAACCGCAATAATATTTTACTAAACAAAAATTGTCTTTTGTAGATTTTAAATAGAAATTTATTGATTCCTTTTAAATTCGCTTAAAACTATTGCTGTTGCTGTAGCAACATTCAGGCTTTCGGTTTTTTGAAGGTTTCCAAATCTTGGAATTGACAATCGGTTTTTAATGAATTTTTCTGATTTTTCTGAAATACCAGATGCTTCGTTACCCATTATTATAATTCCAGAATTGGGCAAATTGGTTTTATAAATATTCTCGCCGTCCATAAAAGTGCCAAAAACCGGTAAGTTGGTTGTTGCTAAATATTGTTGGATATCTGTATAATTTATATTCACTCTAGTTAAAGAACCCATTGTAGCTTGAACCACTTTCGGATTAAAACAATCTACGGTTTCTAGAGAACAAACTATTTGATAAATCCCAAACCAATCGCAAAGTCTAATAATTGTACCCAAATTTCCTGGATCACGAATGTTGTCTAAAACGAGAATTAATCCTTGATTGAAAATAGGCTTAAAATCAGGAATTTTAAATACAGCCAAACAATTGTTGGGTGTTGCAAGAGCTGATATTTTTTTTAAATCATTAACCGAAATTTCTTCAAACTTGATATTGTTTTGAGTATTAAAAACAGAATCTATTCCAAAAACATTAACTAACTCGAAATCAGAGTTTAGTAATTCTTGAATGCCTTTTTCTCCTTCGACAATAAAACATTTAAGTTCATTTCTAAACTTTTTTTGTTGTAAATTAACTATTGTTTTAATTTGATTTTTACTTATCATAAAAAAAAATGTACTTTTGAATAAAAAAAACCGTTGAATAGACTTTTTGCAAAAATATCATTATTATTTTTAATAGCAGTACTTTTTTTGTCATGCAATAGCACAAAAAGAGTTTCGAGTGGCAAATATTTATTAGTAAAAAACAATATAAAAGTAAACGGAAAACTCACTGATATTGAAGATGTTCAAAATTTGCCTTATCAAAAGCCAAATTCTAAGATTTTGAAATACAGATTTAGATTGAATTTATACAGCTTGGCAAATCCAAATCCTGACTCGACTTATAAATCTAAATTTATTAAAAATCCAGAAAAATACAAACGCAAATCCAAATGGTTGTCTAAGAAACAAGTTGATCGATTGGGTAAATCTTTTTATTATTTTGGTTTTCATAATATGTTAAAAAGCATTGGCGAACCACCAGTTTTATTTAATGAAGAAAAAACAAAAAAAACTTTACTTAGAATGATTTCTTATTATTCTAAAAAAGGTTTTTTTGACGTAAAAGCTTCTTATAAAATAGACACAATTAGTTCAAACAAAACTGTAGTAAATTACAATATAGCAACTGGCAAAGCCTATATCATTAATAAAATTAATACGATAATAGATACCCCAAAGTTAGATTCAATTTATAAAAAAAACGAATCAAATTCATTTTTAAAAGCCGAACAATACAATGTTAATAATTTAGACCAAGAAAGGTTACGATTGACCAATATTTATAGAAATAATGGTGTTTTTAAATTTCAACAAAATTATATTAATTTCGAAATAGACACTGTTCAAACTAACAAAAAAACCAATTTAAGTTTGATTATTAATGACAGAAATATAAAAGATACAGACAGTTCAACGACAGAACATTTTAAATTATACAAAATAAACAAAGTAAATATTTTTGTAGACACAGAAGCGTCTAGAATTGGGTCGCCAAATGTCGATAGTACAACCTATAAAGGATTTAACATCTACAGCAATGGTAAATTAAAATACAAGCCAAAAGCCATAACCGATGCTGTTTTTATATCCAAAGGAAGTTTTTATTCTGACAATAATAATGTTCTGACAACTCAATATTTAAATAATTTGCGAAGTTTTAAATATCCCGCAATTCAATACTTAGAAAATACAAATGATTCAATAAATAATTTCTTAACAGCAAATATTAAAATCGACCAACGAAAAAAATATAATTTCAAAACAAGTTTCGATGTAACTAGATCGAATATTCAACAGTTTGGGGTTGCCGCAAACACATCAGTAGCCGTTAGAAATATATTTGGAGGTGCCGAAACTTTGGAACTTGGAGTAAGGGCCAATTTAGGATCGTCAGAAGGCTTGGCCAATCCAAACAATACTTTTTTTAATATTGTTGAACTTGGAACCGATGCCAAAATAATTTTTCCAAGAGTATTATTTCCATTCAATACCGATAAAATTATTCCGAAAAACATGATTCCATCGACTACTTTTTCTTTAGGTTATGCAAAACAAACTAATATTGGATTAGATAAAGAAAATTTTACGTCGACTTTTTTCTATAATTGGACTCCAAAAAAGAATGCCAATGCGCGATTTGATTTATTAAACATTCAATTTGTAAAAAATATTAACAAAGAAAATTATTTTAATGTATATAAATCATCTTTTGAATTATTAAACAGCAAGGCGCAAATTTATAATTCAAATACAGGTTTTCTTGACACCAACAATAACCTAATTATTGAACAAGGAGTTAATGGTTTTATTAACGATGCACTCAATTCAAGCAATCCTTTAGAAATAAATCAAGCAGATTTAAAATCAATTCGAAGTGTAGAAGAACGTCGAAAACGTTTAGTTCAGAATGATTTGATAGTCGCAACGAGTTTTACTTACAATAAATCTACAAAAAACACAAACACCGACGAAGACTATTATAATGTAAAAGCAAAAATAGAATCTGCAGGAAACCTATTGTCATTGCTTTCCAAAAGTAAGCTTGACGCAGAAGGCAACGAATTAATAAATGATTTTTTTGGTGTAAACTATTCGCAATATATCAAAACCGAGCTAGAGTTTATAAAACATTGGGATTTGCGTGAAAATAAAGTTTTTGCATTTAGAGCTTTTACTGGACTTGCTGTACCTTACGGAAATTCGAACTCAATACCATTTTCAAGAAGTTATTTTGCTGGTGGAGCCAATGATAATCGGGCTTGGGACGCTTACTCATTAGGACCTGGTTCGAGCGCAGCAATAAATGATTTTAACGAAGCCAACTTTAAAATAGCATTAAATTCTGAATTAAGATTCAATATTTTTAATAAAACAAATGGAGCAATATTTGTCGATGCAGGCAATATATGGAACTTTCTAGATAATGTAGAAGACGAATCGTCAAAGTTTTTGGGAATAAAATCTATAAAAGACATTGCAATTGGATCTGGATTTGGAATAAGACAAGATTTTAATTTCTTTGTAGTAAGATTAGATTTTGGTTTTAAAACCTACGAACCAGCGATAACAGATAACAAAAAATGGTTCAGAAATTATAATTTTGCCAATTCAACTTTTAATTTAAATATAAATTATCCATTCTAAAATTATAAATTATTAAATTTGTAAAGTAAAAAAATTAAAACCAATAATATGTCACACAATATTAAACCAGGAGTTGCAACAGGAGACCAAGTTCAAGAAATTTTTGCCTATGCAAAACAAAAAGGATTCGCACTTCCGGCGGTCAACGTTATTGGATCAAGTACCGTAAATGCTGTAATAGAAACTGCTGCCAAACTAAATGCTCCAGTTATTATTCAATTTTCGAACGGTGGAGCACAATTCAATGCTGGAAAAGGTTTAAAAAATACAGACGAAAAAGCTGCAATTGCTGGCGGAATAGCTGGTGCATTACACATTCATGCACTTGCAGAAGCCTACGGAGCTACGGTTATATTACACACTGATCATTGTGCTAAAAAACTATTACCTTGGATTGATGGTTTGCTAGATGCATCAGAAGAACATTTTGCAAAAACAGGAAAACCACTATACTCATCGCACATGATTGATCTTTCAGAAGAACCAATCAAAGAAAATATCGAAATTTGTAAAACCTATTTAGCTAGAATGTCAAAAATGGGAATGACATTAGAAATCGAACTCGGAATAACTGGTGGCGAAGAAGATGGCGTTGATAATTCTGATGTTGATAGCTCAAAATTATACACACAACCAGAAGAAGTTGCTTATGCGTATGAGGAATTAATGAAAATCTCACCGCGGTTTACCATCGCAGCAGCTTTCGGAAATGTACATGGCGTTTACAAACCAGGAAATGTAAAGTTGACACCAAAAATCTTGAAAAACTCGCAAGATTATGTTCAAAATAAATTTAAAACAGGTGCGAATCCAGTAGATTTTGTTTTCCACGGTGGTTCAGGTTCTACTCTTGAAGAAATTCGCGAAGGAATTTCTTATGGTGTTATTAAAATGAATATCGATACCGATTTGCAATTTGCATATACAGAAGGAATTAGAGATTATATGGTCAATAATATTGATTATCTAAAAACTCAAATTGGTTCGCCAGACGGAGCCGATTCTCCAAATAAAAAACACTACGATCCAAGAAAATGGATTCGTGAAGGCGAAATGACTTTCAATAAAAGACTAGAAGAAGCATTTGCCGATTTGAATAATGTAAATACTTTATAAAAACGGTAAATTGTAAATTGTATATTGTAAAATTAAAATGCAATATACCTTTTTTATAATATACATATATACACAATAAAAATGAGTTGGTTTAAAAGAAAAGAAAAAGGAATTACTACTGCAACCGAAGACAAAATGGACATTCCGAAAGGATTGTGGTATAAATCTCCTACCGGAAAAATTATAGATTCAGAAGAGTTAGCAAGAAACCTTTGGGTAAGTCCCGAGGACGATTTTCATGTAAGAATAGGGTCTGCTGAATATTTTGAAATATTATTTGATAACAATGTTTTTGTCGAATTAGATAAAAATATGACTTCTAAAGACACTTTAAAGTTTGTAGATACTAAAAAATATGACGAAAGACTAAAAGATGTAACTGCAAAAACAGGACTCAAAGATGCAGTAAGAACAGGTGTTGGAAAATCCAAAGGCAAAGATTTAGTAATTTGTTGCATGGATTTTGCATTCATTGGCGGTTCTATGGGAGCTGTGGTTGGCGAAAAAATCTCAAGAGGAATCGATTTTGCAATCAAAAACGAAATGCCGTTTGTCATGATTTCTAAATCTGGTGGTGCTAGAATGATGGAAGCCGCATTCTCGTTAATGCAATTGGCAAAAACATCGGCAAAATTAGCACAACTAGCCGAAGCTAAATTGCCTTATATTTCGCTCTGTACAGACCCAACAACTGGCGGAACAACAGCTAGTTACGCAATGCTTGGAGACATAAATATTGCTGAGCCTGGAGCATTAATTGCTTTTGCAGGACCAAGAGTTGTTCGGGATACAACTGGTAAAGATTTGCCAGAAGGTTTTCAAACATCAGAATTTTTGTTAGAACACGGATTTTTGGATTTTATTTCAGCTAGAAAAGATTTGAAAAATAAAATCAATTTGTACATCGATTTAATTCAAAATAATAATATCAGATAATATAATACATTTTCGAATATTTGTAATTGAAGTGGTTTAAACTTTTAGCATTTAAGCGAAATTTAGGATTTTGGAACCAATTGAAGTCTTTTTTAAGATGCATAGTTGGTCTACGGAGCGCAAAAAAGGCTAAAAGTGGATGCAAAAGACAAATTTTTTAGCAAATGGGAAAAGTTTAAACCACTTCTTGTAAAATATGTAAAAATTTTTTTATTATCAATAATTTGTTCGACTTGAATTCAATCAATAAAAAAAACACTAAATATATAACTTTGATGAAAACTTTATGAACTTTTAAAAATTTGGTTGGTTTAAATTAGTGTATTGAAAAAATTAATTGGTTTTTCGTTACTTTTGCATTAGTAGGGTTATTATTATTACTTATCGCTGTTGTTAATTTAATGTCAATGAACGAAGTTTTTACCGTTACGCAAGCCAAACAAAAAATGGAATATTTTTGTTCTTACCAAGAACGTTGTCATAATGAGGTTACTTCTAAATTATTTACATTCAAATTGTTAGAAGCAGAACGCAACGAAGTTATTGTTTATTTAATAGAAAACGATTTTTTGAACGAAACCCGATTTGCTTGTGCATTTGCTCGTGGCAAACAACGAATAAAACTTTGGGGCAAAATTAGAATTGTTAACGAATTGAAGTTTCGAGGCATTTCTGTATTCAACATCAAAACAGCTTTAAAAGAATTTACCGAAGCCGAATATCAAGAGGCTTTCCATAACCTTGCCGACCGAAATTGGGACAGCATTCGTGAAACGAATAAAAACAAAAAAAGAAAAAAATTCTGTGATTTTATGCTCCGTAAAGGTTACGAAAGTAATTTGGTTTACGAAAAAGTTAAGGATTTAGAATTGGTTTAGTGTTTAATTTTCTTAAAAAAAGCTATTCGGATAATTAAAATTGAATTTTTTTAAAACTGTAATTGCGAATAAAAACTATAAACTGCTTACTATTAACTTTGCCGTCTTTTCGCTAGCACCAATTCCGCCAAGTTTTTGTTCTAGAATGTCGTATTGTTTTAATAAATTTTCTCGATAATTGGGTTCTAGAATTTTTGTTAATTCAATTTTTAGATTTTTTTGATTGCAATTTTCTTGAATTAATTCAGATACTATTTCTTGGTCCATAATTAGGTTAACCAACGAAATAAATTTTAGAGTAATAATGCGTTTTGCAATTTGATACGATGCCCAACTGGTTTTGTAACAAACAATTTCTGGAACTTTAAACAATGCCGTTTCTAGAGTTGCTGTTCCAGAAGTGACCAATGCTGCTTGCGAATGGCTTAATAAATCGTAAGTTTTATTCGAAATAAATTTTACGTTCATATTAACCAAAAACTTCTCGTAAAACGAATATTCTTGACTTGGAGCGCCAGCAATTACAAATTGATAATTGGCAAAATCATCAACAACCGAAAGCATAACCGATAACATTTTGGTAATTTCTTGCTTTCGGCTTCCTGGCAAAATTGCAATAATTGGTTTATCGTCTAGGTTGTTCTGGATTCTAAAAGTTTGGTCGTCGATTGTTTTCCGACTATGAATGGCATCAATTAACGGATGACCCACAAATTCGACTTTAAAATTGTGTTTGTTTTCGTAAAAATCTTTTTCGAATGGCAAAATAACATATAATTTATCGAAATCTCTTTTAATTTCTTTGATTCGGTTTTCTTTCCAAGCCCAAATTTGTGGCGAAATATAATAATGTGTTTTAATATTTCTGATTTTTGCCCATTTGGCAATTCGCATGTTAAAGCCGGGATAATCTATAAAAATAATTACATCTGGATTAAAATTTTCTATATCGGTTTTACAAATTTTGATATTTTTAAAAATTGTTTTCAGGTTCAAAATCACCTCTGCAAAACCCATAAATGCCAATTCTCGATAATGTTTTACAAGTTTTCCGCCAACTTTTTGCATCAAATCGCCACCCCAAAACCTAATATTGGCTGTTTTATCTTCGAGATAAATGGCTTTCATTAAATTAGATCCGTGCAAATCGCCCGATGCTTCGCCAGCTATGATGTAATATTTCATTTTTGTTAATTTGGGGTTAAGTTTTTTAAACTTTAAATTTAGATTTAAAATCAAATAAACATGGTTAAAATTGCCAAGAATATAGTTGCAAAAACAATTCCTCTTGCTATTATTTCTTTATTGAATTTTAATAATACAAAAAAAGCCAGCACATTCAAAACAGCACTCAAAGCTATCAATTTACCTAAATAGCCTTCGCTTTTAATAGCATTTATTCCTTCAATAAATTCATATTGTGTATAAAATTTTAGAAATAAATAACAGCCCAAAACTGTAAATATTAATCCAATAAAAAACCCAATTATTAAATCTTTTAAAATTATTTGTTTGTTCATTTTTTTTTAGTTTTTAATATTAAAGTTTAGCATTTAAAATATTACAATCTACTATCAACTTTAAACTTTATTCAAAATTCCATTTTTTTAAATCGGTAATATGTTGGTGTGCCGTCATGTCAAATTGAACTGGCACGATTGATATAAAATTGTTAGCCAAAGCCCATTCATCTGTATCTTGGGCATCTAGGTCGAAATTGGTAAATTCGCCGGTTAACCAATAATAATCTTTACCGAAAGGCGATTGTCGTTTGTCAAATTTTTCTACCCATTGTGCATCCGCTTGACGGCAAATTTTAAATCCTTGAATGTTATTTTCTGAAAATTTAGGAATATTAACATTCAAAACCGTTCCTTTTGGCAATTTGTTTTTTAAAACTTGGTTGACAATTTGTTTTATAAATGGTTTTGTATGTTCGAAATTGGCATTGCTATCAAAATCTAATAACGAAAAACCAATCGACTGAATACCTTCAATTCCTGCTTCGACAGCAGCCGACATTGTTCCAGAATAAATAACATTTATAGCCGAATTTGACCCATGATTTATTCCCGAAACGCACAAATCTGGTTTGCGATGCATGATTTCTGACACAGCAATTTTTACACAATCGACTGGCGTTCCCGAGCAGCTGTATTGCATAATCACATCGTTTTCATTAGAAATTTTATTCAAATGCAACATGTTGTTAATTGTAATTGCATGACCCATTGCACTTTGGGGTTTGTCGGGCGCAACAACAATTACTTCGCCAATTTCGGACATTATTTCGATTAAAGTCAGAATTCCTTTGGCGGTTATTCCGTCGTCGTTGGTTACAAGAATTAGAGGTTTTTTTTCCATAAAAATTAATATTCTTTAAATGGTATTTGTTTTTAAAAAAAGAAATACTGTTAAGCCACAAATTTCACTATTTTACACCAATATTTGTGCTTTTAATTTCACTAATTTATACAAATTAATAAATTCAAGAATTTCGAGAAAAATTTCTAAAATCAAATGACTTAAATATTTTCTAAAATAAACAAATATTATTAAATTTTTGTTAGATTTGTCATTAAATTCTTAAAAATACATGTTTAACAAAAAATTATATTCCAATTTGCGTTGTGGCATAGTTTTTTATGTATTTTTAGTGAAAAAATAAATGAACGTTATTCTGAACTTTATGAAAAGGAATTATAAAATTTTATTGGTTGTTTTGGGCATATCTCTATCGTTATGGAGTTTTGTGCCGAAAACAAAAATCGAAGACCCTGAAAAAGATAAATTACTTATAGAATTGCTAACTTATGTGATTAATAAATTGCATTACAGCCCGAAAGCAATTAATGATGATTTTTCTAAAAATGTTTATAGAAACTATTTAGAAGCAATCGATCCATCGAAAAGGTTCTTTATCGAATCGGATATTAAAGAATTTGCAGTATTTGAAAACCAAATAGACAATCAGATAAACAATAGGGATATTGCTTTTTTTGATTTGACCTACAACCGTTTGATGCAACGAATGAAAGAGAGCAAAAATTTTTACAAGTATATCTTAGTCAAACCAATTGATTATACCGAAGGCGAAGATTTTAATGTAGATTATGAAAAATCGTCTTATTGCAAAAGTCTAGCACAGTTGATGGAAAAATGGCGCAAACAAATAAAACTGTCAACATTGTCAACAGTTTCCGATAAAATTAAATACGAAGACGATAAAAAAAATGGAGTTTTAGATTCTTTAAAAAACAATTTATCTGAATTTAAAAAAGCAAGATTAATTAAAGAATTAAAAAACGAAGAGCCAAAAACATACGAAACCATAGAAAAAGAATCACGAGAAGAGGCATCTAAAGCTTTGGATCAATATTACGAAAACATCAGCGAAACCGAACGCTCAGATTGGTTTGCAATCTATATAAATACAATTGCAGAAACTTTCGATCCACACACAACTTACTTTGCACCACAAGAAAAAGAAAATTTTGATGTAAGTATTAGCGGAACGCTCGAAGGAATAGGGGCAAGGCTTCAAAAGAAAAATGATTTTGTAGAAATTTCTGAGCTTATTTCTGGTGGACCAGCATCTAGAGGCAAAGATTTAGCAGAAGGCGATTTAATAATGAAAGTTTCTCAAGTCAATGGAGATTTTATTGAAGTTGCTGGAATGAAATTAAATGATGTAGTTAAAAAAATAAAAGGGAAAAAAGGTACTGATGTAGTCTTGACCGTAAAACGCGATGATGGTACCATAAAAGACATAACAATTACTAGAGATATTGTCGAAATAGAAGAAACGTATGCAAAATCTTGTATTGTCGAAAAAGAAGGAGTTAAATACGGTGTTATTTATTTACCAAAATTTTACATAAACTTCGAAAACCAAGCCGGTCGAGACGCTGGAAAAGACATGGCGATTGAAGTCAAAAGATTAAAGGATCAAAACGTAAAAGGAATAATTCTTGATGTTAGAAACGATGGTGGTGGCTCACTAAGAACTGTTGTAGATATTGCAGGACTATTTATTAACGAAGGCCCTATCGTGCAAATAAAATCTTCTAACAAAACCCAAGAAGTACTTTTTGATAGAGATAAAAAAATTGAGTGGGACGGTCCATTGGTTATTATGGTTAATGGTTATTCAGCTTCAGCTTCAGAAATTTTAGCAGCTGCTATTCAAGATTACAAGCGAGGCGTTATTATTGGTAGCAAACAAACTTACGGCAAAGGAACTGTTCAAAACGTTGTCGATTTGAATCAAATTATACCACAACGAAATGACCTTGGAGCAATAAAAACTACTATTCAGAAATTTTATAGAATAAATGGTGGTTCGACGCAACTTGATGGAGTTACAAGTGATGTCGCAATGCCCGACAGAAATATGTATTTAAAAAATGGTGAACGCGATTCTAAAAATGCACTAGAATGGGACAAAATCGAACCTGCACAATTTAACATTTGGCCGAAATCAAACGAACTTGATGATGCAATTGCAAAAAGTAAACTACGTGTTCAAAATAACGAATACTTAAAATTAATTGAACAAAATGCTAAATGGTTAGAAGAAAGAAATGAAGATTTTGATTTTAAACTTGACCTAAACTCATTCAAAAAAGAAAGAGATATCCTCGAGACTTATGCAAAAAAGTTCAAAACAATAAGCAAATATTCAAACAAATTAGAATTCAAGTCACTGCCCTATGAAATAGATTTGATGAAAAAAGATTTATCTTTGAAAGATAAAAGAGACGATTGGCACAAATATCTTGGCAAAGATGCTTATGTTGAAGAAGCTTTGAATGTTTTGAATGATCTGCAGCCTAAAAGCGATGTCAAAAAAACATTGGCAATTAAAATTAAGAAAGACAAATTTGTTAAAAATTAAAATATTCGTAGACCCATCAAATTAAATAAAAAAACCAATCTTTTTGTGATTGGTTTTTTTTTATAAATTAATTGGCAATGTTTTAGAAAATAGAAGGTTAAATAAATTTAGCTTTGTTTTGTGATTTCTACGAAAAGAAACCACATTACTTGTACTTTATGAGTGTTCTTTTTCATAGAAATGAAAAACCTCTGTATTTATTAAAATAATTTAATAATTTTTAAAACCTATAATTTTCTAAAACAGAACCAATTATAATTTATCTAGTCTTGTCGTGTTTTCATTTTGAAAGTATCCATAAATGCAGTGGTATAATTACCCTCGACATAGGCTGGATCATCCATTAATTGTCTGTGAAACGGAATAGTTGTTTTAATTCCTTCTATAACAAATTCATCAAGAGCACGTTTCATTTTATTGATGGCTTCTTGTCGGGTTTGTGCTGTTGTTATTAATTTTGCGATCATTGAGTCGTAGTTTGGCGGAATTGTATAGCCTGCGTAAACATGTGTGTCGAGTCGCACCCCGTGTCCACCTGGAGAATGCAATGTTGTAATTTTTCCTGGAGATGGTCGGAAATCATTATACGGATCTTCGGCATTAATTCGACATTCAATTGCATGCATATTCGGGAAGTAATTTTTTCCAGAAATAGCAACGCCAGCAGCAACAAGAATTTGTTCACGGATTAAATCATAATCAATAACTTGCTCGGTAATTGGGTGTTCTACTTGAATTCTTGTATTCATTTCCATGAAATAAAAATTTCTGTGTTTGTCAACCAAAAACTCTACTGTTCCTGCACCTTCGTATTTGATAAATTCGGCAGCCTTCACAGCAGCCTCGCCCATTTTATTTCTTAATTCATCGGTCATGAATGGCGACGGAGTTTCTTCGGTCAATTTTTGATGACGGCGTTGTACCGAGCAATCTCTTTCTGACAAGTGACAAGCTTTTCCGTAAGAATCGCCAACAACCTGAATTTCGATATGGCGTGGTTCTTCGATAAGTTTTTCCAGATACATGCCATCATTACCGAATGCTGCTGCCGATTCTTGGCGCGCACTTTCCCATGATTTTAGTAAATCTTCTTTTTTCCAAACTGCACGCATTCCTTTACCACCACCACCAGCTGTCGCTTTTAGCATTACAGGATAACCAAATTGGTCTGCAATTTCTTCGGCTTGTTCGTAGGATTCTAAAATTCCTTCAGAACCTGGAACGCAAGGTACTCCTGCCGCTTTCATGGTTGATTTAGCCGAAGCTTTATCGCCCATTCGGTCAATCATATCTGGCGATGCACCAATAAATTTTATACCGTGTTCTGCACAAATTTTTGAAAATTTAGCATTTTCAGATAAAAATCCATAACCCGGATGAATGGCATCAGCATTTGTAATTTCGGCTGCAGCAATAATATTTGACATTTTCAAATATGACAAATTGCTTGGTGGTGGACCAATACAAACTGCTTCGTCTGCAAATTTTACGTGCAAGCTTTCCGCATCGGCAGTTGAGTAAACTGCTACGGTTTTTATGCCCATTTCTCGGCATGTACGAATAATTCGCAATGCTATTTCGCCTCGATTGGCTATAAGTATTTTCTTGAACATATCTTTTTTATTTGACTATTAGACGTTAGACTATTAGACGTTAGACTATTAGATGATAGACTTTTAGATGTTTGATGTTTTGAGTTTTAGATATTAGATTTTCAGAAGATAGACTTTTTAGGTATTTTAACTTTTAGATTGTATGTTTTTAAATAAACTATAAGTAGACATTTAACTTTAACATAAGTCACATTTTTTATTCGATAATATATCAATTTATAATTTGAAAATCAGTTCAAAAGCTTACTAGTTAGTTGTATATAAGTCTTTTGTCTATAATTCAATAAGTCTAAAATCTAAAATCCGATATCTAATATCTGAAATCTAATATTAAGATGGATCTACTAAAAATAATGGTTGGTCAAATTCTACTGGCGACATATCGTCAACAAGAATCTTAACTATTTTACCAGAAATTTCTGATTCAATTTCGTTAAATAATTTCATAGCTTCGATTACACAAAGTACATCACCTTTTGCAATATTGTTTCCAACCTCTGTAAACATTGGTTTGTCTGGAGATGGTTTTCTATAAAAAGTTCCAATAATTGGAGATTTTATAATTACATATTTTGCATTCTCATCAACAACTGGAGCAGTAATTACTGGAACCGTTGCTGCAGGTGCGCTAGGTTGTGTTGTAGAAACTTGTTGCATTTGTTGTTGCGCCGGCATTTGCTGCACATAAGTAACATCTGCAGAACTATCAGCTAAAGTAGTACGAATGGTGATTTTTACATCGCCAGTTTCTAACTTTACCTCTGCAACCCCTGTATTGGCTACAAATTTAATTAGGTTTTGAATTTCTTTTAAATCCATGATATTTATTATTTTAGTTAGTTTTTTGTTTTTGTTTATTTTTTAAGAATCAAAACACTACAACTGCTTTTATTAGAAAAAATGTAGGTCTGAAAGCTGCATCTGATATTGTTTTATTGAACACTATCATAAGCCCATTTCAAATAAATCGAACCCCAAGTAAATCCACCACCGAAAGCAGCGAAAATAAGATTGTCTCCTTTTTTGAATTTTTTCTCGAAATCCCATAATAATAATGGTAATGTTCCAGAAGTTGTGTTGCCATATCTATGAATGTTTATAAGCACTTTTTCCTCTTCAAGATTAATTCTGCTTGCTGTTGCATCGATAATTCGTTTGTTGGCTTGATGGGCAATTAGCCAATCGACATCTTCTTTAACAAGATTATTGCGTTCCATTATTTTTTCCGAAACGTCTGCCATTCCAGAAACTGCATATTTGTAAACTGTTTTTCCGTCTTGAAAAACATAGTGTTGGCGATTTTCTACGGTTTCTTTTGATGGTGGCAAAATTGATCCACCTGCATCAATCTTAAGATATTCACGACCAATTCCGTCGCTTCTCAAAAACTCGTCTTGCAAACCTAGTCCTTCATTATTTGGCTCGAATAAAACGCAACCTGAGCCATCACCGAAAATAATACAAGTTGCACGATCGGTGTAATCTATGATTGATGACATTTTATCGGCACCAATAAGCAGTACTTTTTTATATCTTCCTGATTCTATATATGCGGCTGCTGTTGACATTCCGAATAAAAAACTCGAACAAGCGGCCTGCAAATCATACGAAAAAGCGTTGACTGCACCAATTTGACTCGCTACATAAACACCTGTACTTGCGACAAGCATGTCGGGTGTTGTTGTTGCCATTATCAATAAATCTATTTCTTTTGGGTCGATATTGTTTCTAGAAATTAGGTCTTGAGCAGCTTTTATGGCCATGTAAGAAGTTCCTTTGCCTTTTTCTTTGAGCAATCTGCGTTCTTTAATTCCGGTTCTCGAGGTTATCCATTCGTCGTTGGTTTCGACCAATGTTTCTAGCACTTGATTCGACAATACGAAATCGGGTACATATCCTCCAACTGCTGTAATTGCTGCTGTTATTTTATTCATAATTTTTTTTATATTGTCTTCTAAAATGACTTTTTAAAAGAGGTGGAAATTACAAAATTTTTTTATTCTGACGTAAAATGTTTTACTAAAATTTGAACTTTAGAACTTTTACCACAATGTAATAATGTCTCAAATATTTTTAATTAATTGAATTTTATGGAATTTGCATGTACATGAACATAAAAAAAGTAATATTTATTTTGTGTATTTTCAGCAAATAAATGTGTCAATCTAAAACTTTATTCCAATAAAAAAAACTCCCACAACGTGAGAGTTCTAATATGTTTTACTAAAAAGTATTATGCAAGAGCAACCGTCGACTTGTCGATAACTACTTGACCTCTGTAATACATTTTACCTTCATGCCAGTAAGCTCTGTGGTATAAATGTGCTTCGCCAGTAATTGGGCAAGTCGCTATTTGTGCAACTGTAGCTTTGTAATGTGTTCTTCGTTTGTCTCTTCTCGACTTGGAGATTTTTCTCTTAGGATGTGCCATTTTACTATATTATTTATCCGTTAATAGTTGTTTTAATTTGTCCCAACGTGGGTCAATATCTTTTTCTTTTGTAACCTCTTCTTTAATTTCTTTTACTCTTAATTCGTTTAGTTTGTCTAGTGCTTCGTTTTGTAATGTTCCATCTTTTATCCCTGGATGCATTCTTTTTATTGGCACCGAAAGCACAATCATTTCATAAATGTATTGCGAAATATCTAGTTGGTGTTCACCGTGCGGAATAATTAGCAATTCGTCATTGTCATTATTAAACTCGTCACCAAACTGAACCACCAATTTTATTTTTCCTTTTATTGGCAAGTCAAACATTTCGCCCGTAGTGTCGCAAGCAACATTTACAAAGCCTTTGTGTTTGAAATTGAGCTCCATAAAAGTGCTTTTTTTATCAAAAACTAAATCTACTTTGATTTCTGAATTTTCATATTCGTCAAAATCAAAGTTTTCAAAGAACTTGTTATTTATTTGATATTCAAAACTATGTTTTCCTAACTTTAATCCTATAAAAGGAATTAAAAAATCATTTACTTGTTTCATTTCAAATTATTTTTCCTTATTTTAAGGTTTGCAAAGATATAAAATAAAAGTAAATCTAAAAATCTAAATTGATTTTTTTTATCGATTATTTCTTTCTTCTGGTTTTTCCTTTGTTTTCATAGGGTCACGACTTATTTCAGTGTAAATATTTCGTGAATGATAAATATCTATTGCCGAATAAACTGCTTCTTTGAACGAATTGTGGTCTGCAATCCCTTTTCCTGCAATGTCATAAGCCGTTCCGTGGTCTGGCGAAGTACGAATTTTGTTTAGTCCTGCCGTAAAATTAACGCCGTTTCCAAATGACAACGTTTTAAACGGAATTAATCCTTGATCGTGGTACATTGCAATTACGGCATCGTATTTGTTAAATTGTGAACTTCCAAAAAAACCATCGGCTGGAAATGGTCCAAATGCCAAAATTCCTTTTTCGAATAATTTTTTGACGGTTGGTTTGATAATTTCGTCGTCTTCTTTGCCAATTACACCGCCATCGCCAGCATGGGGATTCAATCCCAAAACTGCAATTTTGGGTTTATTGATGCTAAAATCTTGTTTTAATGACAAATTGATAGTTTCGATTTTTTTGATAATCAATTCGGCTGTCAAATGTTTTGCAACTTCATTTACTGGAATATGATCGGTAACAAGACCTACTCGCAAATTGTCTTGAACCATAAACATCAAGGCGTTTCCGTCGAGTTCTTGGTTTAAATAATCAGTATGCCCCGGAAATTTAAACTCGTCTGATTGAATGTTGTACTTATTAATAGGTGCCGTTACCAAAACATCTATCAAACCGTCTTTCAATGCCGAAGTTGCAGTTGTAAACGATTTTATAGCGTATTTGCCAATATTTTCATCAATTTTACCAAAATTAATTGCAACTTCTTCTTTCCAAACATTCAATACATTTATTTTGCCAATAACCAATTGATTCAGATTATCGATGCCGTGAATATTGGATTCTAGCTTTAGACTGCGTTTAATGAATGACATAATTTTGACATTCGCAAAAATAACTGGCGTGCACATTTCTAGCATTCGAATGTCTTCGAAAGTTTTAAGTACTACTTCGCTGCCAATTCCGTTTAAATCGCCGATAGAAATTCCGACAATAATATTTTCGTTCTTTTTCATTTTTATTTTTTTTTGCCATGAATTTGCTTCGTCAGTCGCACTTTCAGGCATATGTCACAAATTTTCAATAATTTACATAATTCTAAAAATTCAATTTCAATAATTTTAAATTTTAGAAATTAAATCTATTTTTTTGTTTAAATTATTGAAATTCGTGGTAAACTTTCACTAATTTCGTTGTGCAAATTTAGTAAAATTAAACTACAATGTTCACAGGAATTATAGAAACACTTGGCAAAGTTCAAGACATTAAGAATCAGAATGATAACTTGCATGTATCTGTGCAATCATCGATTACAAACGAATTAAAAATAGATCAAAGCGTGGCACACAACGGTGTTTGCTTGACGGTTATTGCTATCGAAAACGATGTTTATACGGTAACGGCAATTTCAGAAACAATCCTGAAAACCAATCTTGGTGACTGGAAAATTGGCGATTCACTCAATCTCGAGCGTGCTATGTTGCTGGGTTCTCGCCTTGACGGACATATTGTTCAAGGTCACGTGGATCAAACGGGAATTTGTACAGCAGTTCGAGAGGCCAACGGAAGCTGGTATTATACATTCGAATATGATAAAAACCTAAATAATATTACTATCGAAAAAGGGTCAATAACTGTAAACGGAGTAAGCCTAACGGTTGTCGATTCTAAAGAAAATGAGTTTTCGGTTGCCATTATACCTTATACTTACGAACATACTAATTTTAAAGATTTTATAGTCGGTACCAAAATCAATCTTGAGTTTGATGTTATTGGCAAATATGTTTCGAGATTGTATTCGATTAGAAAATAAGTAACTCTAACCCAATTAAAAAAAGCTTCGTTTCTTTTTTTCAATGAATCGAAGCTTTTTTATTGGTTATGATTTAGAAAATTATAGATTTTAAAAGTTATGGTTCTTATATAAAAAGTATATTCATTTAAAAACTTTTAGCCACAGATTTAAAGAATTTAAAAGACTTTTACTATTCAAAAATAAAAAAATCTGTGATAATCTGTGAAATCTGTGGCTTGAAAAAATATTATATGTTAACTAAACCATAGCCAGAGTTATTAGTGTAATTAAATATACTATTTTCTAAAACACAACCTTTTTATTTGAACAATTTGGTTATTTTTTAGCCTAAAACTAACATTTACAACATTATTTTTTTAGTAACAACTTCGCCATTTTCTAGTTTTGTTTTTACAATCAGAACTTGGTTTTTGATTGCTAAATTATCAGTTGCTATCGATTTTGTGTTTACCGATTGGTTGTCATAAATGTTTCTGCCTAATAAATCAAAAACCTGAACCGATTTGATTTTTTCTTTATTTGAGGCAACTAATATTTTCGAATCTTTGGTCGAGATTAAAACTGCATTTTCAGCATTCACGAAAGTGTCGTTTGCGAGAAATGTATTGATGTATTTTAAAACAAAACGATCGTTGAACATGCCGTAATTGGTCGTAAAACTATAAGCCGATTGTTTTAAATCGTGAATAATATTCAATAAATTGTCTTGCAAAAATATGTTTTGGTTGTTGAATTCGCCTTCAAAATGGTCAATTGCAATAGACGATTGACCCGAAACTGCACTAAAGAAGCCTAGTTTAACTTCGTCGTTTTGGTTAAACAAATTTCGAGATTGAATTTTGAAATTGATACCATCGGGTTGGTTTGTGAATGAATAAAAGCTGACAAAATTTTGCGATTTGCTTTCTATTCCGTCATAACCGTAGTCAAAATCAAGGGTTGTTTCTGGCAAATAACCTATTAATTGTTGGCTAAACATTTGGTCAATGTTGGCAAAATTTAACCACAAACGGTCTTTTTGAACATCTTTGTTACGTCTAAAAAACTGGCTGTTGTTGTGGTTTTTGTTACGCATTGAGTTGTTAAAAATCAAGTCGTTGGTTGTTACCGCCTCTACCAAAAATGCTTGACCAGTACCAATAAAACCATTTGGCACTGCACTAATTGGCGATCCTGTTGGTCCTGCTGCTGTCGCTGTTACAGTCGAACCAGTTAGGTTGTACAAGGCATATTCGTTGGCGTTATAATTATTAATATTTGGTCCAGGATTGGTGGCAGCAGGTTGCAGGCTGCCACCGTGGGTCCAAAAATACAAGGTTCCAGTAATATTTGGAGTTGGCGAAATATTGGCATTTATAAAATCGTCGGCTTTTATAGACGACGGATACGGATTTCCGACCAAATTGTAATCGTCAAGCAATTCGACAGTATTGGCACTTTGTTTTAATGAAAACGGAATTATGCCATTGTTAACTACGCCCGAAAAAGTTACTGTTTCTGTTCTTGGGAAAGCACCAGTTGTACCGCCCATTACTGCATAGCCAACTCCAGGCGACATGGTTGTTGCAGTAGGCGAAGCAATTTTTACCCAATCGTTGTTGTTGTCGTCGAAATTATCTGCGCCCAAACCATTTGTTTGCGGATATGTGGCATCGTTGGATGTATCCGAAAAATTTTCGGTAATAAAATTAAACATATAATCTTGGTTCCAAGCAGACAATCTTGTGCCTATATTATCGTCTTTGATTGGCGATGACCAATAAGTATAATCGTATTTATCGAAATTTGGTGTTGTTCTGGTAACATTAGTTGTGCCAGAGCCAGAGTTGGTTGCGGAGTTGTTAATTTGAATTAAACTGGCATTGTTTTCTATATTGATAATTCCGTTGTTGTTTACCTCATTTTGAACCTCTACATAACCGTTTGCAGTAATTGTTAAGCTTTTTCCAAAACCCGAATTAACGGTTAAAGTGCAACAGCTAAAATTACCATGTCCTAAAGATCCAGCAATATAAGCACCATCTATAATTGCAAGTTTGTTTAGGTCAGGTGCACCACCTTCCCAAGACGTGCCATTCCAAGTTGATATAGTTGCATCTTTAATAATTACTGCTACAGTTGCCACAAAACAAGTAGCTGTATTTTCTCTTATTTGGCAATAAAACTGGTAATTATTCAAACCGGAAATATTAGCAATATTTAAAGTAGCTGAATTTCCATCTGTATCTGCAAAATTATTAGAAATGTCGACTACCGACCATAAAGAAGTATTTGGAGCTACTTGATACCAAACATATTCTAAGCCATTACCACTGGCAAAACCTTCAGTACCCAAGGTAGTAAGTGTTGCAGTGTTTACGCCACATAATGACGAAAAAGCTGGTTGTGTGGAAACTGTTGGTGCTATTCGTGAAATATTTGAGAATGAATTTAAATCAGAGCAATTTTCTGTTAAAAAGACAGTCCAATTTGCTATATTATATGACATAGTCGGTCCCGAGGTTAAAGAATTTCTTCTTATACTATATCCAACTGTTTCAATACCAAGATCAGGATCAGTATCTATCGGACAATAAACAACATCGACATCTACACCATTTTTAGTAAGTCGAATTTCGTCATTTGAGTTAATACCAGGACCAGTTTGAGTAAAATCATAAGGTCCCGAACAAGGGGTTCCTGAATCGCCAAGCTGCATATAGAAAGTTGCACCAGCGTTGACAATACCCGTTAGTGTAATTGTTCTTGAAGGACTTACATTGCCTACATCTCCAAAACGTTTTATTGTATAATTAGAAGTTGCTAAATTTATAGGCGACAATGTAGGATTAAATAATTCCATGTGCCAAACATTTAATGCTTGTGAGTCATATACTTCCGAAATTATTAAGTCGTTAAAATTGCCTCCAGCTCCTTCGCAAGAAGTTTTGTCTTCTTTAATTATTGAATAAGTTAATGTTGCGGTGCAACCTAAAGTATTAGTAGTTGATAAAGAGTTTCCAGCACCGACTGGTATAACAACGACAATTTGTGTTGCCGAAGTTGACAAAACAGTTGCCGCAATACCACCAAAAGTTGCCGTTGCACCAAGAAGATTATTCAAAATTGAATTTGTAGATGTGATTGTTACTTGTGTTCCCACTGGACCAGAAGTTGGTGTGGCAGTTATTGTTGTTGTTGGACAATTGCCTGTTCCTTGTACATCAAATGTAAAAGGATTTTCATCAGAATCGTTATTTGCTATTGATATTGTTGCAATGCGATTGCCTAAGCCAATTGGTCTAAAAGTCACTGTAAATGTAACAAAACCTGAAGGAGGAGAAATTGCAAATGGGGTCGTAGCATTAATTTCAAAATCGCCAGGATTTATCCCGACCAAAGTTATCGCTGAAACGTTTAGCGTTGCCCCACCAATATTTCTAATATTATATGTTTTTGTTTGAAAATTTCCAATTGTTTGCATTGCAAATTGTGTGTCAAATCCAGTATTTGGCGAGCTGCCGCTTGGAATATTAGAATTAGAAGCTTTTTCAACCCTAATTTCAGGCAATCCAGTAATTATATTTTGATTTTGGGTAACATCTGCCGCAGCTGTATAACTTGTATTTGCTATTTGAGATGCAGTAAATATTGTTGAGCCTACACTTAACATAGTAACCACACCAGTTGCAGGAACTACTGTTGCTACAGCGAGATTAGAACTTGCATAATTAATTGCTACTGGTGAGGAAGAAGTTGCGTTAATTGTAAATGTATTACCACTCAAAGCTTGGTCACTCAAAGCACCAAAAATAATTATTGGTGTTGCTTTAATTATATTTGCAGTTAAACCTGTAGGTTGTGTAATAGAATAGTTTCCAGATTGTGCACCACTGATAGTATATCCAGTAACTGTTACAGGTTTTGTATTTGCAACTGTTGCGCTTGCGAAAGACGCTACTGGCGTACCATTAAGAGTTACTATGTCGGCACCAACAACTCCAACTAGTGTTGCTGTTCCTGAAAGTGTTGCAACAGTCGTTGTGTCATAAGCCTTATTATTTGCAGTAATTCCCGTAATTGTTAAAGGTTTTTTTGTGATACTTCTACCTGTAACCGTTGGTTGTGTAAATGTATATTTTGCCACATCTGCACCTGAAAGTGTATAGCCAGTAGTTGTAATAGTTAAACTTGTTCCAACATTTGATTGAGAGAAATTAGAAACAGGTGTGCCGCCAAGTGTTACAACATCTGTTGATACAATCCCTGAAAGCATCGCAGTTCCTGTTAAAATAGCAGTTGTAGTACCATCATAAACTTTATTTGTACTTGATAAACCTGAAATTGTTAATGGTTTTGGATTGATGATATAATTTTTAATAACAGCCGTACTTGTTCCAATAATATTGGTTGCAGTAATAGAAACTGGAAAAGTTCCAACTTGGGTTGATGTTCCCGAAATGACACCTGTTGTTGTATTTACAGACATTCCTGTTGGCAAACCTGTTGCTGAATAGCTTGTAGGACTTTTGTCTGCTGTTATTGTATAGTTGCCAAAGCTCGCTCCATATTGTACAGTTATATTTGCATTAGAACTTGTTAATGTTGGTGCTACTGTTGGTGTTAAAAGGCCTTTTATATCAATATCATCGATACCTACACCAATAGTTCCGCTTGCACCTAAACTTTCAATTTTAATTTTAAATTGAGAATTATTATAGGTCGATAGATCAAATTGAGTTACTGTCGCCAAATTATTTGACGTAGGGGTTCTTGTACCTAATACCGCCCAAGAACCTCCATTATTTAAAGATATTGAAACAGTTATAATATTATTTGGAGCATTAACACCGTTAAAAGTTCTAGCTTTAAAATCTAAAGTTTGAGCTGTATAAAGTGAAAAATCCATCGAAGGACTTAAAATGCTTGAAGCACTATTAATTAAAGTCAATAATGTTGTTCCTGTTAGATTTGTATCTGTCCAACTTGAAAAACCACTTACGTCAGTTCTTGTTTGAGTTATATTTACTTGCCCCCAACTCAAAACACTAAAAAACAACGCAAACAAAAGTAATTTTATTTTCATAACATAATAATTTGAGTCTTCGAAAAGACATTTAAAATTAGGTTACAAAATTAATTCCAAATTGTTTATGTCCTATGCATTTGCATTGTTAAATTATTATCATTTAACATTGTTGTTAACTTAATGCCAATTAACGATGTTCATCAATCAAAAAAAAAACCATTTATTTTTTTAAAAAAATAAATGGTTTTTAAGAATATATGTTTTCTTTAAAATTAAAAAAAAACTAAATTTTATCTTATGAATAATTGAACTTTTGTTACTGGTGTATTATCGGGACCGGGCATTGCAAGTGGTGAAGTTCCTGGCCAAGAAACTTGACTACCAATAGAATAATACCAATTTGATCCAGGTATTGTGCCGTCTAAATAGGTATTTGTAGTAGCGAAAAACTCTAATCCACCCCAGTTTTGTGTTGTCATTGATTCGGCAATTGCAACATATCCAACAGCAGCTCTAGACGTTGCAGGTCCAGATCTTGGATTAAAAGTCTGTGTCCAATGATTTGTTTTTGTAAGCTCAGGATAGTTCAACCTGAACTCATATTTGGTTGGATCGTTTTTTACAGCATCGATTTTATAAAGAATAGAATATTTGCTTGTAGACAACCCCGGAGAAGCAATATTAAACTGGTCAGCCTGCGCATCACTAGCCCACAATCCACCTGCTGTAATATCATGATTAAAAACCAATGTCCAACCGCCGCCATTGTTGGTCATGTCGCAATAGCAATTAAATGCTGCTGCACCACCAACACCATCTGGGTCAATCGTGTAAATTCCGTCTGAATTGGAACCAGCATTCTTATATTCTAAACAATTTTTACGAGGTTGCAAAATTACTTGATTGGCTACTGTACAAGTCAAACCTGTTTCTGCAAAGGTTATTGTAAAGTTATCTGTTTGTGCTGCAATTGGTGTTCCCGTTCCAACGAGTGTAATGGTGTTTATTCCTGCAGATAAAACGCCAGTTTTTGAAAAACTGTAACCATTTATTGTATTGGTTGTTAAGGTGTAATTATCTGGTGTATTTACAATAACATCTATCGTTAATGTGTTTGTTGCTTGAATAGGTGTTCCAACGACCGTCACGCCGGTTGATGTCGCCGATGAACAAACCAATTTATTGCTTGCTACTTCGCCCAAACATTTTGACCAAACTGCGCCTTTGTAAAATTGCACACAATTAAAATCGAGATTAAAAATAAAAAGTCCTGCTGCTGGAGCTACAATTGCGTTTCTTTGTGCTTCGGTCATTCTAGGCATTAATAGTCCTTGTGTTGTCGATTTTATTTCTAAAGCAGCAGACGCCTCTGGGTTTGTTGTGCCAATACCAATTTGTGCCATCAAAAGGTTCGATATTACTAAAAGTAGTGTAGTTAATAGGTGTTTCATATTTTTTGAGGTTTAAAATTAATTGGAATATTAATTTAGAAAACAAAAATAATAAAAAATTGTTAAATTAGTATAGTTAAACTGTTTTTTTTTGTTAAATAGATTCTTTACAAACAAATCACAACACTTACAGCGTTTCCGCCAAAACCAACTGCGTTTATTAAGATTTTATTTATTTTTTTGGAATGGGTTTTCACTTCTGTGAATGGTATGCCGATAAAAACCTGATTTTGTAACATCAAGATTGCCAGTTCAATGCTCAACATTCCCGAAGCTCCAAGCGTGTGACCAATTTTCCATTTATTAGAGGTTAATAACGGAATTTTCGACCCAAAAACTTTTTCGATGGCTTTTATTTCAGACAAATCTCCTTTTATTGTTCCTGGTGCATGCATGACAATTACATCAATGTCTTGAATGTTAATGTTCTGCAACGCCATTGCCATCGATTTCTGAAAACAAGTCGCTTCTGCAGATATCGAAATGCTGTGTTCTAGAATTTCGGTGGCATAACCTATGCCTTGAATTGTTGCTATTGTTTTATCGGATTTGCCAATTTCTAGACAACAAACTGCTGCGCCTTCGCCAAGAACCATTGTGTTTTTGGTTTTCGAAAAATCTAAAGTTCGACACGGATAATCGTCATTTGCTTTAGCGTAAATTTTCAGTGCCTGCATTTGAGCAATCGTAAAATTAGTCAAAGGTGCTTCGCTGCCACCAACCAAAAATTTGTTTGCCATTCCAGATTTTAGCCACGCAATACCGTTAATTACTGCGTGCAATGCCGTCGAACAGGTAATCGAGTGCGAAATTTCTGGTCCCGAAGTTTGCAAATCGTGTGCCACCCAACTCGAAATATTGCCCAATGTTGTGGTTGGCGAACTCAAAACATTGGCTTTGCCAGTTTCTAGAAAATCGTTGTAATGTTGCTCGAACAATTCGGTTGCACCTCGCGATGAACCAAGATTTATTCCGAAATTGTCGCCTGTTTTCCAACCTGCATTTGCAACAGCATTTCTAGAAGCAAACATTGCAAATAAAACCGAATTGTCAAGCGATTTGTATTTAGAATCGGATTTTCGAAGGTTTTCGATTTCGTTTTTTGAAACTTCGTCTAAAGTTGCAACTAAATGATTTTGATTGTTTTGCGTAAAAAAATGTGCGTCATTCAAGTAATTGTTCCAGATTTTTTCTGGCGAATTACCCAATGGCGATATTGATGCGAATGCGGTTATGGATATTGTTTTTGGCACGGATTTAATTTTTTTTTGAACGCTGATGACACGGATTTAGCTGATTTTCTCGGATTTTTTTATCATTTTTCTGAACGCTGATGTCACGGATTTAACTGATTTTCACGGATTTTTTATCAATTTTTTTGTAGAGATGCATTGCGGTGCATCTTTTGAATTTTGAATAAAACAAAACCTACAATTTTCTAAAATACAACCAAACAAAAATACCTAACAGATTTTCAATATTTATTAGAATAATCGAAAATTAAACAATTTCTAAAACATTTTCAATAGTTCGATAAATTTTTTCGAGTTGACTTTCAGTAATAATATACGGAGGCAAAATATAAACAATGCTGCCAACTGGTCGCAAAATAATGCCGTTATCTATGAAAAAATTATAGAGTTTGTTACGCAAATTTCCGTAATAGCTTTCTTGGTTTTCGGTATTCACTTCAAGTGCAAAAATTACGCCTAAAACTCTGGTCGTTTTTACTTTAGAATGGTTTTTTATGTGCTTTTCGAATTCTAAATGACTTTGATTTATTCGAACTAGATTTTCTTGCATTTCTTGACTTTGCAACAATTCTAAACTTGCTAAAGCTGCGGTGCAACCCGTCGGATTGGCTGTAAAAGTATGACCGTGAAACAGGGCTTTGTTAGTGTCATCGTCATAAAAACCATCAAAAATTTCTTGTGTGAAACTGGTTAACGCCATTGGTATCGTACCGCCAGTCAAGGCTTTTGACAAACACATCATATCGGGTTTTTGATGCAAATAATCGCAGGCAAAGTTTTTGCCAGTTTTTCCGAAACCAGTCATGACTTCATCTGCAATCGTAAAAACCTGATTTTCTTTGCAAATAGCAATTAATTTATCCAGATTTTTGGGATCGTACATAACCATTCCTGCTGCACCTTGCACCAAAGGTTCGAATATAAAAGCTGCACAATTTTTGGTTTTGATTACTTCATTCAAGGCATTGAGACTTGCATTTTCGTTCCCAGAAATTGGCACCGGAATTCGAACAACATCAATCAATCCGTCTTGAAAAGCTTCGGTAAATAACGAAATACCGCTTGTTGCCATGGCTGCAAAAGTATCGCCGTGAAAAGCATTTTCGAATGCAATAATTGTGGTTCGTTTTTGGTTTTTATTATAAAAAAATTGCATGGCAACCTTAATTGCAATTTCGACAGCGGTCGAACCATTATCCGAAAAAAAGAATTTTTGTTGGTTATTTGGCAAAATTTCAACGAGTTTTTCGGCTAATAAAATTGCTGGTTCGTGCGTAAAACCACCAAACAAAACGTGTTCTAAAGTCGTGAGTTGTTTGTAAATCGCATCGGCAATAAATTTGTTCGAATGTCCGTAGGGATTGACCCACCAACTTGCAATTGCATCAATATATTCTTTGCCGTTTTCGTCCCATAAAATTGCGCCTTCGCCTCGAACAATCGCTATTGGCAATTGAGCAGTTTTATGTTGCGTATATGGGTGCCAAAGGTGTTTTTGATCTCGGTTTTGGAGGTTCATTTTTTTTGATTGTAGATTTTTAGAATTTATAAATTTAAATGATTTATAACATTATGCAAATGTATTGAAAATTTAAAAAGATATTTAATTTTTCTCCAATTAGAATCTTTAAATCTAATGTCTTCAAGTTTAATGTTTTCAAGTCTAAAGTCTTCACGTTAAATGTCAAAATAAATTTAAAGTTTAAGCAAATTCTCTCTAAATAAATCGGCATATTCGGCAATTACATTTTTATCAAAATAAGGTTCTTGATTGATTCGACCTATAAAATTAATATTGGTTTTTGATAAAATAATTGATTCTGTTGATTGATTTTCATCGCCTGAAAAAACTATTCCAGCAATATTTATTTTTCTATTTTTCAAAGCTTCGATTGTCAATAAAGTATGATTAATGCTTCCTAGATAATGTCTAGAAACGATTACAACTTTATAATCAGGTTGTATTAAATCGATAACACAATCTGAATTGTTCAACGGGACGAATATTCCGCCAGCACCTTCAATTACTAAATGATTTTTGGTTTCTGGTTCGATTATTTTTTTTAAATCAATCGTAACTCCTTCATTTGCAGCAGCAAGATGCGGACTTGCTGCGGTTTTAAATTTGTATGAATTTTCGTTAACTTTGGATTTGTTGTTTGAAATTAAAGATTTTAATCGAATTGAATCTGAATTTTCTAGATCTCCGGCCTGAATTGGTTTCCAATAATCGGCTTGTAAAGCTTCGACAATTATTGCAGAGGCTAATGTTTTGCCTACGTCGGTTGATATTCCTGATATAAATATTTTCATGATTAATGTAATTATTCCACCATGCCAAGGTTGAGTTAATTGTAAATTGTTTTAAATCGAGGTCAAAATAATATTTAATAATTCTGAAATAGCATTTTTAGAATCGTAACTATGCAAACAAATTCGCAGTCTTTCTTGACCTTCGGGAACCGTTGGCGACAAAATTGCTTTTACATTAAAACCTTTTTCTTGAATGCTTTTTGCAACAAATTTTACTTTTTTGTTGCCAGGAATTATTGCCGATTGAATTGCCGATTTGCTTCGAACAAATAATGGTTTTAGGCTTAATAAATTTTTTTGTTGGTTGAAATATATAATGTTTTCATTTAATTTCACGACTTCGGACTTGTCTTTCGACAAATGCTGATAAGCAATAAGAATGGTAGCAACCGAATGTGGCGAAAGTCCAGTTGTATATATGAAACTTCGAGCAAAATTAACTAAATAATCTTTCAGATTCTGGTTGCCAAGAATTGCTGCACCATGACAACCCAAACCTTTCCCGAAAGTTATTATTCTTGCAAATATTTTGTCTTGCAATTGATATTCTTGAACCAAACCCTGACCGTTTTCGCCAAAAACTCCAATTGCGTGAGCTTCGTCAATAACCAATTTGCAATTGTATTTATCAGAAACTCGAACCAATTCTTCAATATTTGGACAATCGCCATCCATCGAAAAAACCGATTCGGTAACAATATATATGGTCGTGGTTTTTAGGTTTTGGTCTGTAAGCTGTTTTTGAATTAAATTTTCTAAATCTTCAAAATCGTTGTGATTGAATTTTAAAGATTTAGAGTTCGACATAATTATTCCGTCTCGAATTGATGCGTGACACAATTCGTCGAACAACACAATATCATTGCGTTGTGGCACAGAACCAAAAAAACCAATATTAGCATCGTAACCAGAATTAAAAATAAGTGCCGTTTCTGATTGATGAAAATTGGCAATAAAATCTTCTGTTTTATTATACAATTCGTGGTTTCCAGAAATTAATCTTGAGCCAGTTGCACCATTTATTTTTAAATTATTATCCAATAAATATTGATGCGTTTTATCAAAAATTAATCCAGATTTCGAAAATCCTAAATAATCATTTGATGCGAAATCGATAATGTTTTGGTTTTCTGGAAGTTGACGAAAAGATTGATTTTGCTTTCGAGTTTCGAGTTTTGATAAAAGATTTGTTGGAAAATTATTCATTTTACAAAAATAACTTTTATTGGTAAAATCTTTTTAATTATTTGATAAAAATTCCAGATTTATAAATTCCAAGGTTTGTTAATATTTAAGAATATTGTATTTATGTCATTCATTAAATTATATTTGTAAAATAATATTACTAAAACCAATCAAAAAAAAATGAAAAAAACGCTACTAACTATTTGTTTTTTATTACTTGTAATATCAAACAGTATTTCGCAAAACTTAAGCAATTGGACATTGGTTAACAAACAATCGACCAATGATTTAGCTAAAGTTTCTAGAAATTCGATGCCCAAAGAATACAAAATATTTAAACTTGATTTAAATGCCTTTAAAAACAGTTTAATCAATGCGCCATTAAGAAATAATTTAACAGGAAAATCTAGTTTGATAATAGAGCTTCCTAACGCCGATGGAATTTTGGAGCATTACCGAGTTATGGAAACCCCGATTATGGAGGAAGGTTTGGCGGTAAAATTTCCGACAATTAAGTCGTATGCCGCACAAGGAATCGAAAATCCGATTTCGGTAGCCAGATTTTCGGTTACAGAATTTGGATTGCATAGTATGACAATGTGCAGCGAAAAAAGCACATCATTTATTGATCCATACACAACCGATACATTAAATTATATTGTGTACAACAAATCATCGTTAAATGATGTTGTTAAAGATTTTTCGTGTAGTACAAGTGGCATGAAAATATCTGAATTAAAAAAGCCAAAAACGTCAAGAAATACCGATGATAAAAAACTGAGAACATTTAGACTTGCTCAATCTTGTACCGCCGAATACGGAAATATTTTTGCTGGAACAACTGGAACTATTGCCGATAAAAAAGCCAGAATTCAAGCTCAAATGGCAATAACAATGACAAGAGTAAATGGCGTTTATGAAAACGATTTGGCAATTACAATGGTATTTATTGCCAACAACGATTTATTGATTTATTTAGGCGATGTTTCTGCCGATCCTTGGACTACAGAATACAACACCAAAACTGGTCAAGTAATCGATGCTAATGTTGGTTTTGCCAGTTACGACATAGGTCACAATTTTAATACTTCAGGAGGCGGAAATGCTGGTTGTATAGGTTGTGTTTGTGGACCAAATACCGTTCCATCATCAGAAGAACACAAAGGAACAGGATATACTGGAAGATCAAACCCGACAGGCGATGCGTTTGATATTGATTATGTAGCCCACGAAATGGGTCATCAATTTGGTGGATTTCATACGCAAAGTAGTTCGGGTTGTCGTTCAGGAAACGGATTTACCGAAGTAGAACCAGGTTCTGGATCAACAATTATGGGTTATGCAGGAATTTGCGCAACCGATGTTCAAGCAAATAGCGATGCTTATTTTGCTTATGTAACTGTTCGCGATATTTTAGAAAATGTTAAAAACGGAGTAAGCTCTTCTTGTGCTCAAATAACTCCGATTGATAATAATCCGCCTATTGCCAATGCTGGTCGCGATTATGTAATTCCGAAATCGACAGCTTTTGTTTTAACGGGCACTGGTTCGGATATTGATCGCGATGCAATTACTTATAACTGGGAACAAAACGATCCAGAAAATCCAAATTCATCAGCAGCTCCTCTTGCTACAAGAGTTGCAGGCCCAAACTTTAGATCATTAATAGGTACAACTTCTAATAAAAGATATTTTCCAAAGTTGAGTACCGTTTTATCTGGTTTAACTACCAACACCTGGGAAGCAGTTCCTTCGGTAGCAAGAAATTTGAACTTCTCGTTATTAGTTCGTGATAATCACGCTGGTGGCGGACAAACTGCTTCAGATTTAATGAAAGTAACCGTAAAAGCTACAGCTGGTCCATTTATATTGACCAGCCCAAACACCAATGTTTCTTGGGCTGCAGGAACCAATCAAACCATAACTTGGAACGTCGCTGGAACCGATGCCAATGGTGTCGATGCCAAGTATATTGATATTTATTTATCGACTAATGGAGGAACAGATTTTCCGACTTTATTGGCAAGTCAAATTCCGAATGATGGTTCAGAAACCGTTACAATTCCAGATATTGTCGGAACACAAAATCGAATTATGGTCAAAGGTTTTGATAATATTTTTTATGATTTATCGAATACTAATTTTACGATTACTGCACCAGAATCAACTTTTTCGCCATCTTTCTCTGGAATTGCAGGCGAACAAAACAAATCTATTTGTGCAATTGCCGATGTAAATTTTAATATTAAATATGATAATTTACTAGGTTTTACCGATAATACTACCTTTGCTGCAACTGGATTTCCTGTTGGTTCAACGGTTGTTTTTTCGCCATCAACTACAAATGCAACTGGAATAGTTACTATGACAATTGCAATGCCAAACACAACATTATCAGGGTTTTATTCTATTTTGGTAACCGCAACTTCGGGTCCAATTTCTAAAGTTATTCCGTTTTATTTAGAGTTAGGAATTGGCGCAATTAATTTGTTAACACCAACAAATGATATAGTTGATCAAAACACAACATTAAATTTGACTTGGCAACCAACAACCAATGCTAACGCCTATAATGTTGAAGTTTCGACAACTAATGATTTTGCAAGTATTTTTAGTTCTGGAACAGTTACAAGTACAACTTACAGCATAACAGGATTAACAGAAAACACGGATTATTTCTGGAGAGTTTTGCCAAAAAATGCAGTTTGTAATGGAGTTTTTGGTAATGCATTTAAATTCAAAACCGGAACATTTTACTGTGCAACAATTCCATCAACTGGTGCAGCGATTGCAATTTCTTCAAGTGGATCACCAACAATTAATTCGATAATTCCTATAACGGGTACTTTTGTACTTTCGGATATTAATGTGACTATGAAAATCAACCATACTTATATTAACGACTTGACTGCCACATTAATTAGTCCAACAGGAACACAAGTGAAATTGTTCGATAGACCATGTACTGATGATGCAATTCCGAATATAAATGGAACTTTCGACGATTCTGGAATTGTTTTAGTGTGCGGCACCAACCCTGGCATTTCAGGAACAGTGCTTTCTAAAGAAAGTTTAGCATTATTCAACGGTCAAAATGGTGCTGGAAACTGGATATTACGAATTAAAGATAATTTTGGTGGCGATGGAGGTTCGCTAGTAAACTGGAGCATGAATATGTGTTCGTTGACCAATTTAGCATTATCGACTAACGAAAATACATTCGAAAATTTTGCACTTTATCCAAACCCAAATAATGGTTCATTCAACATTCTACTTGTTGCCGATGCATTCAATAAAGTTGAAGTTGAAGTAAGCGATTTAAGCGGAAGACAAATTTTTAATAAATCATTTGAAAGCAAATCGGTTTTTAACGAAGATATTATTCTTGACAAAATTGCAACAGGAATTTATTTGGTAAATATTAAAAATGGTAAAAAAGTTGAAACCCGAAAAATTATCGTAAACTAAGATATTAATTTCGAATTTGATCTGCACTAGAAACACAAAATTTCATTTTTAAAATTTGAAATTTTGTGTTTTTTTATATCAATGTTTGGTGTTATATGTATAATTGGTATTACTTTTACAAAATGATAAATTGGATAAAATCTATTTTTAAACCAACCAAAATAGAACAAGAAACTAACACAATGAGCAAATTTTTAATCGTAGGATTGGGCAATATCGGAACAGAATATGTCAACACAAGACACAACATAGGTTTCAAAATTTTAGATTTTTTTGCAAGAAAAGAAGCAATTCATTTTCAAGATTTAAAATTAGGTGCAGTTGCCAATTATAAATTCAAAGGAAAAAGTTTTATACTTTTAAAACCCAATACTTACATGAATCTTTCAGGAAAAGCAGTTCAATTTTACATGAATAAAGAAAATATTGCCAAAGAAAATGTTTTGATAATTGCAGACGATTTGAATCTGGCTTTTGGATCAATCCGAATAAGAACCAAAGGCAGCGATGGCGGACATAATGGCTTGAAAAACATTAACCTAGTTTTAAATTCACAAGAATATCCAAGATTTAGATTTGGCATAAGTGACGAATTTAAAAAAGGACAACAAATAAAATATGTCCTTGGCGAATGGTCAGACGAAGAAAAAATACAACTTGAAGAAAGAATGACAATAGCATCAGAAATTATAAAATCATTTGGAACAGCTGGTCTAGAAAATACAATGACAACTTTTAACGGCAAATAAATTTTGGTCTGTTTTTTGCTTATCTTTATTCAAATAAATAAATTTTTTAAAATGAAAATATTTTACATAATACCAATTTTGATTGTTTTTGTTTCCTGCAAATGCAAAAAAGACATCAATCTAGAATCAATAAAAACCGATTCAATAAAAAATATTGTTTCCGAGAAAATGATAAAATCAACCAATCCAGAGGACGGAAAATGTAAAATAGAAATTTTTAAAAATAAAAGTATCGAAATTAAGACAAGTGAACTAGGAGAGATTTATTATGACAAAGTCGAAAATCTAGATACATCGGTAATTTTATATTCTTACAATCGAAATGTTCCAAAAGAATTGCAAGACGCAAATTATCGCGAGGAAATAGTTTTTGAAATTAATAATGCCAACAAAGAATTGTCACTTAAAGACGAAAATTTGCAAAAAACAAAAATGCTTTTTGGACGTTTTTGTTATTGCAAAGGAGCAACAGGATATTATATTATTACAGACGGAAAACTCAATTTAATTCAAAAAAATAACGAAATTAAATTTGATTTAGAATTCAAAAATAACAAAGTACCTCAAATTATTTTAGCAATATCCGAAACTTTGAAATAATTTGGGTTAAAACGATTTTTAACAAAAAAATCTAAAATGTCCAACCAAAAAACCACAATGTTATTTGTATATTTGCAAAAAATTAAAGCAATACAATTTCATTGAATAATTCTGTAACAACTTTTTCGGCAAAATCAATTTTTATAGATTTCAAAGCAATAACCAAAGCCGGATTGGCAATAAGTGTTGTTTTTTCGTCGATTGCAGGCTATTTATTGGGGTTTTCAAAAAACAATCCGTTCGATTGGCAAACTATTTTAGTCTTGATAATTGGTGGTTATTGTATGGTTGGCGCATCAAACGCTTTCAATCAAATTATCGAAAAAGATCTCGATGCATTGATGGACAGAACCAAAAATCGCCCTATTCCGTCAGGCAGAATGTCTACAAACGTTGCTTTGATAATTGCAATTATACTCACAATTATTGGTATTTCACTACTTTATACCATCAATGAAAAAACGGCAATGTTTGGTGCGGTGTCGATTTTTTTATACACGAGTGTTTACACGCCACTCAAAACTGTGACTTCATTATCGGTTTTTGTTGGTGCATTTCCTGGTGCTATTCCGTTTATGTTGGGTTGGGTTGCGGCCACTGGCAATTTCGGAATCGAAGCTGGAACCTTGTTTTTAATTCAATTTTTTTGGCAATTTCCACATTTTTGGGCAATAGGTTGGTTTTTATACGACGATTACGAAAAAGGTGGTTTCTTTATGCTTCCAACAGGCAAAAAGAACAACTCGACCGCTTTGCAAATAATATTATATACAATTTGGTTAATAATAGCCTCGCTTTTGCCAGCATTAGGATATACTGGTAAATTATTTTTAACGCCAATTGCTGCGGTTTTGATTCTATTTATAGGTTTAGGAATGCTTTTTTATGCCGTTAAGTTATATCAAATTCGTTCATCTGCAGCAGCAAAAAAATTGTTGTTGGCTAGCATAGCATATATTACAGCATTGCAAATTATATTCATTTTAGATAAATTTATAAGATAATTATGGAAAAAATGTCAGAATTAGAACACAAAGCCAGAACAGATCGTTCCTACAAACTATTGCTTTTAGTGGCAATGGTTAGTATGATTATGATTTTCGCAGGGTTAACAAGTGCATTTGTAGTCAGCAAATCTCGTGGCGATTGGATGAAAGATTTTCAGCTTCCATCAGCGTTTTTTTGGAGTACAGCAGTTATAATTATTAGCAGCTTGACTTTTCATTTATCCAAAGTTGCTATTCGCAAAGACGATCGAAAACAAACTTCAATGTGGTTATTATTGACTTTATTTTTAGGGAGTTTATTTGTTTATTTACAAATAAAAGGATTTGGTCAAATTGTTGCCGATGGACATTATTTTACGGGTAGACAGAGCAATGTTACGACAACTTTTTTGTTTGTTTTGGCAACTGTTCACCTTTTTCACTTGTTTGCGGGAGTGTTTTCGTTAATAATAATTATTTTTAAACATTTTAAATTAAAGTACAATTCGTCGCAATATCTTGGCATTGAGCTTGGTGTAATGTTTTGGCATTTCTTAGATTTGCTTTGGTTGTATTTATTTTTGTTTTTATATTTCTTTAAATAAAATAAAAATGTAAATTTGTGAACTTTTTAACGATTAATATTTATGTCAAATACAGTTACTTCAAATTATAACGAAGAAAAAACTTGGGGCGGCGGTAATTCGCCAATGGGTGTTGATTATGGCAAAATGATGATGTGGTTTTTTATCGTATCAGATGCCTTGACCTTTACTGGATTTCTTGCAGCTTACGGTTTTTCAAGATTCAAATTCATTCAAACTTGGCCACTAGCCGATGAGGTTTTTAACCACTTTCCGTTTATGCATGGTCAAAATTTACCAATGCTTTATGTAGCATTAATGACTTTTATTTTAATATTTTCGTCAGTAACTATGGTGCTTGCAGTAGATGCTGGTCACAATATGAATAAGTCGAAAGTAACAATTTACATGTTTTTAACAATCATTGGTGGAATGATATTCGTTGGTTCTCAAGCTTGGGAATGGAAAAATTTTATTAAAGGCGAATATGGTGCAATCGAAACACAAGGCGGAAGCATTTTGCAGTTTATGGATAAAAGCGGTCACCGTGTCAAATTAGAAGATTTTGTTGTACAATTGCCAACAGATGAACGGGAACAATTAACCCCAGCAAAAGGTCGTTGGTTCATGGAAGAATCTTCATTGCCAAACTATACTGTAGCCGAAGTACAAACAGCTTTTAAGAAGCATCCAGAGTTATTGGTTCGTACAGAAATTATTACCAAAGACAAACTCAAAACTGTTTTAAATAGAGCAGAATCAGAGAAAATGATGTCAAGTGCAGCTTATGTTGTAGAAGGAGCTAATTTAATTCGTAATGAGTATGGCAGTAAATTATTTGCCGATTTTTTCTTTTTTATAACAGGATTTCACGGTTTTCACGTATTTACAGGAGTTTTAATCAATATTATTATATTTTTTAATGTAATTTTAGGAACCTACGAAAAAAGAAGAAGCTATGAAATGGTCGAAAAAGTTGGTTTATACTGGCACTTTGTCGATTTAGTTTGGGTTTTTGTTTTCACATTCTTCTATTTAGTTTAATAATTTATATTACAAATTATGTCACACGCACACGAACACGTATCCAATACAAAAAGAATTTGGTTTGTATTTGTTTTATTATCTGTAATAACAACAGTCGAAGTTATTTTTGGTTTGATAAAACCAGATGCTTTATACATGAACAACTTTTTGCACATGAACATGCTTAATTGGTTGTTTATTATTTTAACATTAGTGAAAGCTTATTACATTGTTTGGGCATTTATGCACCTAGAAGGCGAAAAATCAAATCTTCGATGGGCAATTGTTGCTCCATTAATTTTCTTGATTTTGTATTTAATTTTAATTGTATTAATCGAAGGAAATTACATATTCGAAGTATTTAAAAATTCTACCATTAAATGGAATTTTTAACACAATATTAAATGAAATTAAAGCTACGTTTTGCGTAGCTTTTTTTATTTTTGTGTGATATTAATCAAAAGCTTTCTTATCTAAGAAATAGATTTTTTTAATATTAAAATCACATAAAATCTTCGAAATACTTGAAATCTGAATCTTAAAACAAATGAAAAAATTTGCTGTTCTATTTGTACTTTTCATATTGCCAATTGTTGCTTATTTATTCTTTGCATCTGGTGTAAACAACTTTGGAAAATTGCCAACAATAACTAGTGCTGTTCCAGATTTATCCAACTTCAAGTCTATGAATGGTGAAAAAGTAACTTTGAATAATAAAATTACAATACTATCATTTCCTGGTAACGAACCAATTATAAATCAAGGAAACTATTTCAATTTCACAGAACAAATTTATGATAGAAACAAAACCTTTACCGATTTTCAAGTAATTTTGCTTGCGCCAAATGGCACAGAAGATAAAGCCAAAGAACTAATGAAAAGATTGACTCAATTAACAGATGTCTCGGGTTGGCATATTTTATTTGCATCAAATGAAGAAATTCTGAATTATTATGGTAGCCTTAAATTAAAAGAAAAACTAAATAAAGATTTAGGTAGCAATTTTGTTCACATCATTGACAAAAAAAGAAACCTTCGTGGTCGAAAAGATACCGATAAATACAAGGAAGGTTACAACACTTTTATGCCATCAGAATTGCATAATGAAATGACCGACGATGTCAAAATTATTTTGGCAGAATATCGATTTGCATTGAAACGAAATAAAAACAAACGAAAAATTTAATATAATTCAGACACAGATTTAACAAATTAGAACAGATTTTTTTCAATATAAATCCTAACCTTAATTTGAAATATTTGTGAAATCTGTGAAATCTGTGTTTAAATAAAATGAAAAATAAATCATACATCGGCATCTCGTTCATTATTTTGATCTTTGGAATTTATGCCATTCCAAAGATAATATCTAGAATTAAAAACGGTGATATTGTCAAAGGAAGTAGTTTAGACAACGTTTCTAATTCGAACAATTCGAACGATTTATACAAAGTTGGTCCAGTTCCTAAATTTGAATTGATCAATCAAAATGGTATTAAAACAACGAATATTGATTATTTAGGCAAAGTATATGTTGTAGAATTTTTCTTCACAACATGTCCATCAATATGTCCAAAGATGAATAAGAACATGCTTGAAATTCAGAATAAATTTTTTGGAAATCCAAATTTTGGTATAGCATCAATATCAATAAATCCAGAATATGATACTGCGGAAGTTTTAAAATCTCATGCTAAATTAATAGGAGCAACATCCAAAAACTGGAATTTTTTGACTGGCGATAAAAATTATATCATGAATTTGTCATCAAAAGGATTTAACCTTTATGCTGGAGAAAACTTAAAAGTTGCAGGCGGATTTGAGCATTCAGGTCTTTTTGCATTGATAGATAAAAAAGGAAATATTCGTTGTCGAAACGACGATTATAATAATCCAACTGTTTATTATGACGGATTGGAACAAAAAGGTATTAAGGCAATTATGCAAGATATTACAATATTATTAGAAGAATAAAATGACAACAAACAATTTGCAAGAAAATAATTCGGTAGAAAAAAAATATAACATTTGGATTGTATTATTGTCAATATTAATTCCAGTTGCAGTAGCAATTTTACTGACCGTAAGACTAAAAGATTTCGGAATTATTCCAGAACCGATGCATTTTTTACCACCAATTTATGCAACAATAAATGGTTTGACAGGAATTATTCTTGTAATTGCTGTTATTGCGATTAAAAATGGAAAAAGAAAATTGCACGAAAGTTTAATGAAGTTTGCAATTGCACTTTCTGTCGCTTTTTTGTTGTTGTATATTACTTATCATTTAACAACCGATGCTACTAAATATGGAGGCGAAGGTATTTCGAGAACTATTTATTTTGTTTTATTGATTTCGCATATTGGTTTATCAATAATCACAATTCCGATGGTTTTGGTAAGTTATGTTCGAGCTTTGGCAGAAAAATTCGATAAACACAAACAATTGACCCGATATACTTTTCCTATTTGGTTGTATGTAACTGTTACTGGAGTAATTGTTTACTTGATGATTTCGCCTTATTATCCAGTCTAGAAAATGAATTAAGATGCAAGAATTTAGAATCAATAATATTGAATTTTTAAACAACTTCTCAAATTTGAAGAAATTTATTTTTGTTGTTTTTATGTTGCTTTTTAATTTTTTGACTTATGCACAATGTGCAATGTGTCGCGCCAGTTTAGAGGGCGAAGGCAATGCCAAAAAAGCCGAAGCTGTTAACGACGGAATTGTTTATTTAATGGTTATACCTTATATTTTAGCTGGATTTGTAGCTATTATTATCTATAAAATGTACAGTAAAAGAAAGAAAGTCTAAAATAAGATTTTTATAAATAAAAAAATCTTATTTTAGTCCATCAATATTGACATTTATAGTTCCTTTTACTTTTACAAAAGCAATTATTCCTTTGTTGGTTAATTGAATTTTCTGAAAATAAATATTTTCAATTTTTCCGTTTACAAAAACGCCAGCCATAGGCGAAAAATTATTCAAATAAGATGCCATACTTTTTTTGGCTTCATCAATATTTGGAGTTATTGAATAACGGCACGTTTTCTGAATTTTCTTTAAAATTATTCCTTGTGCCAACCAATTTGCAGAGCACATTAACCTACTTTTTGTGTCTAAAACATAATTTAATTGATCAAAGAAAATTTCTTTAGTTTCTGCATTATATTGCGGAAAACCCATTAAATAAATTGTTCCGTTTATAGAACCTAATAGGTCAAGTGCTATAACCATTTTTCCTGCTTTGTGCCAAATAGCCACTTTTTGAACCGTAACTTTTCTTGAACCATCGCCAAAAGTTTGTCCTGCAAAGTTTTTAGTCATTATTCTTGATGCGTCCGAGTAATTAGATACTGCAACAATATTAGCCGAAACATCTTCGGGCATTTTCGAAACTGGTTTTAAAATAATTTTGTCTTTATCAAATCTTGTAATTGGTTGTCCGCCAATAAGTGTTTCCATATTGCATTTCAAACCCATTTGCATTTGGATATTTTCTTTAACTAATTTTGCTTCGGTAGTGTATAATTCTGAAGGTACAATTCGCAACCAACTCTGAAAATTGGTATTCATTTCGAATGGGGTACATATTTTTTCTAAAGCATCAAGAACATTTGGTTTAAAATCCATCGATTTAGAGATACTTTCGTCGATTTTCTTTTCAATTTTTGATCGAAAAATATTTATTGCGGGATTTATCAAGTAGGTAATAGGCATGTTCTTGCCAAACATTGACATTGTTGGAGTATCATTCCAATCAATTTTTTCGAGTTTTGTGTTGGTGTTTACCTTCCAATTTGTTAAACTTACTTCGCTTAACAAATTAACTACGCCGTTTAGGTTAAATTCTTTTGTGTCTCGTAAATCTACACCAAGTTTGTTAACGCCATAACGGTATTTTGCTAATATTTTTAATGGCAAAACAGTTTTTATTTTTCCTTCAAAATTGTTTATTGTAATTGGCGAAAGTTTCCAAACCTTTATTTCAATATCATCGTCGTCAATATTGTTGTCTTCATATATTAAATCAGTTAATAATGCATTGGTTTTGTTTTCGATATCTTTTAATTTAATCGAAATAGGCATATTAATATAAGAATAGGTGTTTTCATAAACCAATGGCAATGCATCGTCGGGTTCTGGTTTCATTGATTCAATTTTTGAAGTTGACGAACAACTTGAAGCAATTAACATAAAACATATTATTAAGTTAGTCAGTATTATTTTAACCATTAAATAAAATTTTAAAAGTTAGTCAAATTTCAAAAATGGTTACAATTAATTAAAATACAAATATCATTTTTTTTGATTATGATTTCCCAGAAGCTTCTAGATTTCTTTCAATTTTATGTTCTGGTCTTGTCCATTTTGGTTTCTCGCCTAGCGATTCAAATTGAGATTTGTTTGCTTCTACAGTTTCTGGTTGTGCCATTTTTACGAATGGTTTTTGAGGAACAAGCCCTAACATTTCGAACATTTTCATGTCTTCGTTAACATCTGGATTTGGGGTCGTCAATAATTTATCGCCAGCAAAAATCGAATTTGCACCAGCAAAAAAGCACATGGCTTGACCTTCGCGACTCATGTTCATTCTTCCAGCCGATAGTCTAACTTGCGTTTCTGGCATTACGATTCTGGTGGTTGCAACCATACGAATCATTTCCCAAATTTCGACAGGTTTTTCATCTTCGAGTGGCGTTCCGTCTACTGCAACTAATGCATTTATTGGTACCGATTCGGGTTGTGGATTTAATGTTGATAAGGCAACCAACATTCCTGCTCGGTCTTTTATACTCTCGCCCATACCAATGATTCCTCCGCTACAAACGGTTACATTGGTTTTTCGAACGTTTTCGATAGTTTGTAAACGGTCTTCGAAACCTCGAGTCGAGATTACTTCTTTATAATACTCTTCTGATGTGTCAAGATTGTGATTGTAGGCATACAAACCAGCTTCGGCAAGTCGTTGCGCTTGATTTTCGGTAATCATTCCGAGTGTGCAACAAACTTCCATATCGAGTTTGTTTATAGTTCTGACCATTTCTAGAACTTGGTCAAATTCTGGGCCATCTTTTACATTTCGCCAAGCTGCACCCATACAAACTCGAGACGAGCCCGAAGATTTTGCCCGTAAAGCTTGTGCTTTGACTTGCGAAACCGACATTAAATCGTTACCTGTTATATCGGTATGATAACGAGCCGCTTGTGGGCAATAACCACAATCTTCGGGGCAACCACCAGTTTTTATAGACAACAAAGTCGAAACTTGAACCACATTTGGATCATGTTTTTGACGGTGAATTGTGGCTGCTTCGAAAAGCAAATCCATCATTGGTTTGTTGTAAATATCAATTATTTCTTGGGTTGTCCAATCGTGTCTAGATAATGTCATTGTTTTCGAAAGTTTAATGCTTCAAAAGTAAGTAAATTGTTTTGAAGTTACAATATACTAAAAATTTTAATTTGTTTTTCGAACTTTAGATGATTGTATAATTAACAAAGAAATTATTACCGCCGATGCTATTCCTTCGATTAATAATCCGAAACAATATTCGTTTAACGTCGGATTTTTACCGTATAAAAAACCGTAAGAAATAGTGTCTAAATAAGATTGACCGCCTTGATATGTTGCATAAACGGCCAAACCTATAACGCTTGTTACTACGCCAACAATTCCAGTTTTTAACATCGAAATTAAATTGTCTCCAAGGCTTGTTATGCCAATATTTTTGTTCATTTTAAATGTTCTATAAATGCCATAAAAAACAATAAATGCATTAAAAGTCCTTAAATAAGTAAGTTTTTGAAGTCCAATTAGGTTTACCAATATAAATAAAAGTGCAATTCCGGTACTAATAATTAATCCGTTGATGATTTCTTTAGATAATTTCATAAAGTTTTGGTTGAAGGTTAGAACTTAATCCAAATTTAAGAAATTATAGTTTAACTATTACAAAATTGAATAATTTAACAATTAATTTGAAGAATATTTATTTGATTATAAATTAAGAAAATGATTTATCGCAAACAACTTATCTTTTTCGATTTGAGATTTCAAAGCATCAATTCCATCAAATTTTTGTTCGCTACGAATGAATTCTAATATTGATACGGTAATTTTTTTATCATACAAATCAGCATCAAAATCAAGAAAATGAACTTCGATGGTAAGATTTTTTTCATTGAAAGTTGGTTTAATTCCAATATTCATTATTCCTAAAACAGTTTTATTTTCAATTATTGACGATACAATGTACACACCTATTTTAGGAATAAGTTTGTAATTTTCATCAAGATTAATATTTGCAGTAGGAAAACCAATAGTTCGCCCAAGTTGTTTGCCTTTGACAACATTTCCAGAAATCTGATAATTATAACCTAAATATTCATTAGCCATTGCGATTTTTCCATCTATAATTGCATTTCGAATTTTGGTCGAACTAACTGCTACATCATCAATTTCTTGAGCTGGAATTTGTTCTACATCGAAATTGTATTTTTTGCCAAAAACAATCAAATCGTCAATATTAGCAGATCGATTTTTGCCAAAATGGTGGTCGTGACCAATTATTATTTTTTGGATATTGAGTTGTTTTACCAAAACATTAACAACAAATGCTTCTGCTGAAAGTTCAGAAAAGGTTTTGTCGAATTTCTGAATTATCAGGTTTTGAATGCCGTTTTTGGCTAACAATTCAGATTTTTCGTTTATGGTATTCAGTAATTTGATGTCAGATTTTTCGTTTAAAACCATTCGCGGATGCGGAAAAAAAGTCAGAATTGTACTTTCAAGATTTTCAGATTGGCAGTTTCGAACAATTTTATCAATTATTTTTTTGTGACCTATATGAACGCCATCAAATGTACCAATTGTAACAATTGTTTTTTTGTTAGAAGTATAATCTTGAGTCGAATGGAAAATATTCAAAAGAAAAGAATTTAAAAAATGCAAATTTAGATTTTCTATTTGAATAAAGTAAATTTATTGTCAGATAAAATAACAAAAATTGTCTTAAACACTTAAATAAATCTAGAAAAATTATTTGGTTTCGAAAATTATTATAAATTTGTAAACTATACTATAATCAATTTATTATGAAAAAATCATTACTATTATTTATTGCAATTTTTACTTTTGTAATAAATGGATTTTCGCAAGACAATTCTTGGAAAAAATCAGACAAATCTTTCATCTCCGAAGATAGCAAATTGCCCAGAGATACCAAATTAAAAGAATTTTTAGTTTATGATTTAAGTTTATCTGCAATTAAATCTAAATTATTAGCATCGCCAAAAAGAACAGCAACGGCAGTTTCGAATGTAATTGTGTCATTTCCAAACCCACAAGGCGAAATGCAAAGTTTTAAAATGTACGAAGCCTCGACATTAGAAACTGAAATTGCAAAAAAACACTCAGAAATTCAAACCTATGTAGGTAAATGTATTGAAGACCCAACGGCAACAATAACCATAACAACAACAATTTTTGGTTTACATGCTGTAACGCAATCTGGTGTAAATGGAACTTCATATATTGATCCATATACCAAAGATTTAGCAACTTATGTGGTTTACAGTAAAATAAACACGATTTCTACCAAAGATAGAATTTGCAGTACAATAGAAGAAAAGCGATTAGAAGAAGAATCGGATGAAAAGCAAACTTTATCTAGAGCTAGTAATGGTTTATTTAAAACTTACAGACTAGCAATGGCTTGTACAAAACAATACGGATCGTTTCATGTTGCTGCTGCAGGTTTGACAACTGCTGCACCATTGGCACAGAGAAAGAGTGCTGTTTTAGCCGCTATGGTTATAACAGTTGCTAGAATAAACAGTGTTTATGAAAGAGACAACTCAATTACTCTAGTCCTAATAAATAACAATACCGATATTATAAATGTAAATTTAACAGCAGCTGAAATTACAGCTGGTACACCAAACCCAAATCTAGACGATGCTAATTTAGCACCTGGTTATACACTTTTAAACGGAAATCAGGCTTATGTAGATGGTATTATTGGTTTTACAAATTACGATTTTGGTCATATTGCAAGTACAGGTGGTGGCGGTGTTGCTAGAAATGGTATTTGTACCTCTAGAAAAGCAGAAGGTGTAACAGGTACCAATTCGCCAGTTGGAGATTCTTATGATATTGATTATGTAGCACATGAAATGGGTCATCAACTAAGTGGATCTCATACTTTTAATAGCGAAGCTGGTAGTTGTGGAGGAGGGAATAGAGTAAATGGATCTTCATACGAACCAGGTAGTGGTACAACAATAATGGCTTATGCTAACATTTGTGCACCAGAAAATGTTCAAAGTAGTTCTGATGCTTATTTTCATGCAAGAAGCTTGATTCAAATAAACAACGACATAAATGGTTTAGTAAATCCTGCCTCAAACTGTGCAGCCTCTGTTCCCAACGGAAATACGGCACCAGTTATTGTCCCGATGGCTACAAGTGTCATTCCAAAAGGAACAGCATTTAAATTAACGGGTGTTGTTACAGATGTTGACAATCCAAGTGGTGACAAATTGACTTATTGCTGGGAGCAATACAATCTTGGTTCGGTTTCAGAATTGCCAAATGCAACCAAAATCGCTGGGCCTAACTTTAGAAGTTTTAGTCCAAAAGTATCGCCAACAAGATATTTTCCTGCATTAGCATCAGTAATGAGCAACACTTTAGTTACAACATGGGAAGCAATTCCAAATGTATCAAGAACAATGAGTTTTTCATTAGTAGTTAGAGACAATGGTGGACCACTTGGTGGACAAACTCAAAGAGCTACAAAAGCAGTTCAGTTTGTCGAAGCAGCAGGACCATTTAGAGTTACTTCTCAAGCAGCATTAGTAGGTTGGGCGCAAAATAGTGCACAAACAATAACTTGGGATGTTGCTGGAACCGATGCAAATGGAATAAATACTACGAATGTCAATATTTTGCTTTCTACAGATGGAGGTTTGACTTTTCCAATAACATTAGCGTCAAATACTGCTAACGATGGTTCAGAGGGAATAACTGCGCCTAATTTATATTCTCAAAATTGTAGAATTATGATAGAAGCAGTTGGTAACGTATATTTTGCAGTAAATACTTTTCCTTTTTATATCGGTTATAGTGTAGTTAATGCTTGTAACAATTATACAGGAAACACAACTGTCGATAATGTTTTTCCTTTCGCCCTTAATGATGGAAGTGCATCTTATACAATCAAGAAATTTGTTGTCCCTGCAACTAACGTTTCTGACGTTAATTTAACAATAAACGCAACGCATCCAAATATTCAAAATTTAAAAATCGAAATGTTAAAACAAGGCGGTAGTTTAAACACAATATTCAGCCAGGTGTGCCCAAGTGTTGCCAATATGAACATTAAGTTTGACAGCCAAGCACCAGCATTTGCATGTGCTAACTCAACTACTGGGACTTATGCTTTGCCAGTTGGGTCATTAAATGTTTATAACGGTAACGTGCCAGCAGGTCTTTGGCAAATTGCTTTTAGAGACTTAGTTGCGGGAGAATCAGGTACAATAAATTCGGTTGATTTAGAAATATGTTCTTTGACAATTACTCAACTTCCTCCGGTTGTAGTTGCCAATGAATACTTTGCTTTTCAAAATTTATCAATTGCACCAAACCCTAGTAATGGCAACTTTACAGTTAAATTCGATTCGGGCACTAATAACAAAATTAATATTGCTGTAAACGATATTCGAGGAAGAATAGTTTTTGAAAAAGAATATCAAAATGCAGGTTTCTTTTCTGAAAACCTAGAATTAAACAACATGCAAAAAGGTATTTATTTAGTAACCATTAAAGATGGCGAAAAACAAATCGTCAAGAAAATTATTGTTGAATAAAACTTTAAAATATATAGAAAAAGCGTCTTTCGGGACGCTTTTTTTTATGGTTTAAGTTACTATAACTAGAAATCTAGAAAAGTCTTTACTAACAATTTTTGCTATTATAAACAAAGAATTGTTTATGTTTTAAATCAGAAAAGTAAATTTTTAAACTCAAATTAAGAGTCAAATAAATTTTTGTTTAAAAAATCTTTGACAAACTTTTAGCATAATATTAATAACTTTGACAAATATCAAAAATCAGAAATCAATTAAAATGCTAAATTTCGTAAGATAATTTTATTAATTAATATTTATAACTTTCTTTATCATCACATCATTTTTTAGCACAATTTCGAAGTATTTTTCTTCGTTAAAAAGTTGTCTAGCAAATTCTGCTGAAATATTGGTTTTGATTAAATCTTTGTTTTTTGACAAATCAATGTTCAAACCATTTTTAGATAAGAACTTCTGAAATGCAATCAAGTATAAATCTGTTTTATTGATTTTTTCTAAAAATTGTTCAAAATTTAAACCTTTAAATTGATTGCGGTTTTTGTCTAAATTTTCGAAAACAAAATGTCCTAAAAGTCCAGATTGAATTATATATTGGATCTCTTCATTGGATTGATTAATGTCCAATGCCACAAAAATATCTGGAACAATACCACCGCCACCATAAACAATTTTGCCGTTTTTAGTTTTAAATTTCAATGAATCGTTTACTTTTATGCTGTCTTTTTTATACAATTCGCCACTTAAAAAACGTTTTTCGAAATCTTTGAAATACTTTTCTTTTCCCTCAGAATATGGTTTTTGAATAGAACGACCGCTTGGGGTATAATATCTAGCAATTGTAAGCCTTACTGCAGAACCATCTTCGAAATCCATTTCTCTTTGCACCAATCCTTTTCCGAAAGATCTGCGACCAATAATTGTTCCACGGTCGTTGTCTTGAATGGCTCCAGCCAAAATTTCGCTTGCCGATGCTGAATTTTCATCTATTAAAATGGTTAATTTTCCTGTTTCAAAACTTCCTTCGCTGGTTGCAAAAGTTTTATCAATTTGACCTTTTTTGTTTTTTGTAAAAACTATTAATTCTTTATCTTTCAAGAATTCATCTGCAATTTGAGATGCAATTTCAAGAAAACCACCACCGTTTTGCCTTAAATCAATAACCATTGATTTTGCACCTTGTGCTTTTAATTTGGTTAAACCCGATTTGAATTCGTTATAAGTTGTTTCGGCAAATCTGTTTATTTTAATATAACCAGTTGTTGGATTTAGTAAAACTGCAACATCGACGCTATTTATAGGAACAACTTTTCTAATGACTTTAAATTTCAAGTTTTTCTGAATACTTTTTCTGAAAACGGTCAGTACTACCTGAGAATCCTCTTCGCCTTTTAACTTTGAAAATAGTGTTTCATTAGATATTTTTTTGCCGAATAACTTGAATTTATTAGCATATAAAATTCTGTCGCCAGCTACTATTCCTGCTTTTTCGGCAGGACCATTTGCAATTGGTTTAATAATGGCTACGCTGTCTTTGTACATATAAAAATTAACTCCAATTCCTACAAAATCGCCTTTCATCGTTTCCGCTTCAAGTTGTTGCTCTTTTGGTGGCAAATAAACCGAATGCGGATCGAGTTTGGACAAAATATTATCGCATGTTAAATCGACAATAGAGTCCGTATTGACATTATCGACATATTCATTATTTATAAAATCTATTAATCTATTGAGTTTGTTTTTGTTTTGTTTTTTGGCGTAAGTTGAATTATCAATTGGGAAATTCAAATATTTTCCAACAAAAATTCCTGTCGCAATTAGCGAGAAAATAAAAATTGGTATGTATTTGTAATTGATTTTCATTTTATAATTTAATGATATTTAAATTTATAACTCTTCGATTTGCTCTACCAAAACACCAGCTTTTTCTAAAAAATCTATGCCTTCGGTATCGCTATAACCATTTTGATAAACCACTCTTTTTATTCCAGATTGATGTATTAATTTACTGCATTCTTTGCAAGGCGAAAGCGTTATGTATAACGTTGCACCTTCGCAGGTTTGGGTTGAACTTGCAACTTTCAAGATTGCATTCGCCTCAGCATGGAGCACATACCAATTGGTCAAGCCCGCCTCGTCTTCGCAACAATTCTCGAAACCCGATGGTGTGCCGTTGTATCCGTCAGAAATTATCATTCGATCACGAACAATTATGGCTCCAACTTGCTTGCGTTTGCAATAAGACAAGAGGCTCCATTCTTTGGCTATTCGCAAATAAGCTTTATCGTATTTGTTTTGTTTTTTGATTTCCATTTGTTTTTTTGTAACAAAAAATTTTATGTTTTTAAATTGCTTGTGTGTTTAGGTATTTTTAACGTGATAAATTGTTTATAAAATCTATCTATTCCATATCGGACTGTTAAAAATTAACGGAATAACAACTCCAATTACAAATGCTGACATTACTAAAGTAAAATCTCGTTTAGAGAATCTAAAAACTGTTTGAACAATGTAGGACAATATCAAAACGACGAAAACGACTATTAATTGTGCCGCTTCGATGCCAAGGGCAAATTCGCCAAGTGGTAACAATTTGGACTGTGGCGACCCAGACAATATGGTTTTGAAATAATTAGAAAACCCCAATCCATGAATGATTCCGAAAAACAAAGTTACAAATCCAATAAGGCTAATTGATTCGTTTTTTGATGATTTGCCTGACGTAAATAAATTAAAAAGTGCAGTAAAAAAAATCGTTATCGGAATCATAAATTCTACCAAATTGACTTTGATAATAATGATTCCAAAAACTGATAAAATTAACGCAATTGTATGCCCGATTGTAAAAATAGAAACTAAAATTAAAACCCTTTTCCAATCTTTAAAAGCATAGGGAACAGTCATTGCAATCAAGAACAAAACGTGGTCATAAGCATTAATATCGAGCACATGGCGCAAGCCAATTTGAAAATAAATCCAGAATTCTGACATGGTTTTTTGTAATTTATAGATTAATGGGATTGTAAAATTACAAATTATTTGTTTTTTATCGATAAAAATTACCGATTTTAAAATAATTATTTGTTTTCTGGAAATATCGACATAAAATGTTTGCGTTTTGTTTAGATAAAAATGGAATAAAAATTATATTTGCATCAGAAACTAAAATTATAAAATATGTCATTTTCAGATTTATTCGATAGCGAATTTAAAAGTAGAAATAAAGGTCATTTTTCAGCAATAGTTCGTGTGGCACTTGCAGACGATATTGTAACTCCAGAAGAAAAAGAATTTTTGAATAAATTAGCTTCAAGATTAGAAATTTCTGATTCAGAATATGCTGAAATTCTAGAAAACCCATTAAAATACCCAATAAATCCACCATATTTGCACGCACAAAGATTGGAACGTTTGTACGATTTGGGTCGAATGGTTCATGTAGATCACCAATTGGGCGACAAACAAGATGTTTTATTGAAAAAATTTGCAATTGCACTTGGTTTTACTTCAAATAATGTAAATTATATTGTTGATAAAGCATTGTCATTAATAGATGCGAAGGTTGATTCCGAAACTTTCTTGTTCGAAATGGAAAATATGAATAAATAATTTAAAATTTATTTTATGAAAATAGCAGTTGTTGGTGCAACCGGAATGGTTGGCGAAGTAATGTTAAAAGTTTTGGCCGAAAGAAATTTTCCAGTGACCGAATTAATTCCTGTTGCTTCCGAAAAGTCCATCGGAAAAGAAATTGAATATAAAGGTACAAAATACAAAGTTGTTGGTATGCAAACCGCAATCGATATGAAAGCCGATATTGCTTTGTTTTCGGCTGGCGGAGAAACATCTTTAGAATGGGCTCCAAAATTTGCAAAAGCTGGAACAACTGTTATCGACAACTCATCGGCTTGGCGAATGGATCCGACTAAAAAACTGGTTGTACCAGAAATAAATGGAGACATTCTGACTAAAGACGATAAAATTATTCCAAATGCCAATTGTTCGACTATTCAATTAGTCATGGCTTTGGCACCATTGCACAAAAAATATAAAATAAAACGCGTAATCGTTTCTACCTATCAATCAATTACTGGAACTGGAGTAAAAGGCGTGCAACAACTCGAAAACGAATATGATGGTATTAAAGGCGAAATGGCTTATAAATATCAAATTCATAGAAATGCCATTCCACATTGCGATTCATTCGAAGAAAACGGATATACCAAAGAAGAAATGAAATTGGTTCGCGAAACTCAAAAAATTCTAGACGATAAAACAATTGCTGTAACTGCAACCGCAGTAAGAATTCCGGTAGTTGGTGGTCATAGCGAAGCAGTAAACATTGAGTTTGAAAATGATTTTGTCGAAGAAGATGTTCGCAGATTATTGCACAACACGCCTGGAGTTACTGTTCAAGACAATTTAGATACTTTTTCGTACCCGATGCCGTTATATGCCGAAGGAAAAGATGATGTTTTTGTTGGTCGAATTCGACGTGATCATAGTCAGCCCAACTCTTTAAACATGTGGATAGTAGCCGATAATTTACGAAAAGGAGCAGCGACAAATACCATTCAAATTGCAGAATATTTGGTTAAGAATGGTTTGGTTTAGGTTTTAAATGTTTTGGTTTATACTTAGATTGATATTTTTGATTTTAGGTCTTATTTAATTTTTTATAAATAACAAAAGAATTTATAAAATTAAATTTTAAGTAGTTTTTGTTTTTTAATCAGTACAATTTCAATGAAAAAATCATTCCTATATACTTACTTAATTTTTATATGCTTTTCAGCAAATGCCCAAATTGCAAATAATACTGGCGATGTTTTTCCTAAATTTAAAAACTGCGAATTATTAAAAAATAAAGATTTAGAAAACTGTTTTTATTCGAATGTTCAAGATTTTGTGTTTAATAATTACAAAATTCCTGAAAATTTAAATTCATTTAACGGAAATATCATTGTACTTTTTGAAGTTAACGATTCTGGGAAATTCAAAACTATTTATATCGATGCCAACGAAAAAGCATTGCAAGACGAAAGTCAACGTGTTTTTGACTTAATGCCAACAATAGCACCGCCAACTTACAACGGCAATGCAACTTATGCTAAATATACAATCAAAATTGCAATTCCATTAAAATCTTCGACTCAAATTGCTGACGAAAAACTTCAAGATAAATTAAAATTTGAATCTAGTTTAGATTACAAGCGTAACAAAGAATTAACCGAATTTGACAGTATTGTTTATAAAAAATTCAACAATCCTCAATTCGAAAGCCGGTTAAATATTTCGTTTTCGCATTCGCTTTATGCGCAATTTGACCAATCGTTAAACCAAGTTGGCAGCAACAATCATACTGGTTCCAAGCCTTTTTCATATGCTGATGTTAATAAATATTATGACTTTGCCAAAACCAATCAAAAGCTCATGAAACCCGCAGAGGGTTGGTGGAAACGGAAAATTTTGAACGAAAACTTAGTCGAAATTCAAGGCGATGGCTATTGGTTTACTTTTAACCCAATAATGGATTTGCAAGTAGGTAAAAGTTATTCGACAAATAACAAAACAAGTTATATAAACTCACGTGGCATTCAGTTTCAAGGCGGTTTGGGAAAACAACTAAATTTTTCGACAACAATTTTCGAAAACCAAGGCAGTTTTGCCGATTATTACAATTTATATGCTAATTCAATAAGACCAAGCTCGACCGTTCCTGCACCACCAAATGTTGTTATTGGCGATCCAGCAATTATTCCAGGCATTGGCATTGCAAAAGATTTTAATAACGGTTCCTACGATTTTCCGTCAGCCGAAGCCAATTTGACATTTACACCCAATAAATTTTTTAGTATGCAATTGGGTTACGGTCGCAATTTTATTGGCGATGGTTATCGGTCATTGTTGCAAAGCGATGGCGCAAGTCCATATCCTTTTTTTAAGTTGAACACAAGTTTTTGGAAAATAAAATATACCAACACTTATATGTTTCTTAAAGATGTTCGTGCAGATGCAACATTCGAAAAAACCTATACAACTAAGTACATTGCAAATCATTACTTGAGTTGGAATTTATCCAAACGAATGAATATTGGGCTTTTCGAATCGGTTATTTGGGGAAACACCAATAATCGTGGTTTTGATGTTAATTTCTTGAATCCGATAATTTTTTATAGAACAGTCGAATTTGCATCGTCGGCAAGAACCGGAAATGCAGTTCTTGGATTGTCTGGAAAATACAAACTAAACAATCAAATTAATTTTTATTCGCAATTTTTGGTTGACGAATTTTCGCTTGGCGATGTAAAAGATGTTAGCGGAAGTTGGAAAAATAAATTCGGTTATCAAATAGGAGCGAAGTACTACAATGCATTTAATATCAATAACTTGTATTTTCAATTAGAATACAATTATGTGCGACCATATACTTATTCGCACTTAGCGGCATTGACCAATTATGGGCACAATAATCAAAATTTAGGACACCAATGGGGCGGCAATTTTAGCGAATTTATTGCAATTGCAAGGTACAATAAAAACAGATTTTATGCTGATGCAAAATTCACAATCGGCAAACGAGGTCTTGATTTTGATCCAGCAATCGATAACAACAATTACGGCAGCAATATTTATAGAAGTTACAACGAGTTGCGTCCCTATGATAAAAATGTTGTTGTTGGTCAAGGCAATAAAACTGATGTATTTATTGCAGAAATTCAAACTGGTTATTTATTAAATCCAACTACAAATATGAAAGTTTTTGCAAATTTTATTTACAGAAATTTCAAACCAAGTCAAGAAACGCCTACTTTATTAAAAGATATAACAACATGGGTTTCATTAGGATTAAGAAGCGATGTTTTTAACTGGTATTTAGATTATTAGAACAAATCAGACTAAAAAATTTTGTAAAATGGTATCAAAAACCAAAATTTGACTATTTTTACATTCAAAATAAAATAATAAATTCATCATAATGCACATAGCAGTAGCAGGAAATATTGGAGCTGGCAAAACCACATTGACAACATCGCTGGCAAAACATTTTAAATGGGAACCACATTTTGAAGACGTTGTCGACAACCCGTATCTTGACGATTTTTACCATCAAATGGAACGTTGGTCGTTTAACCTGCAAATTTATTTCTTGAACAGTCGTTTTCGTCAAGTTTTGCAAATTCGCGAAAGCGGCAAAAAAATAATTCAGGACAGAACGATTTATGAAGATGCACATATTTTTGCACCCAATCTTCACGCAATGGGATTATTGACAAATCGCGATTTCGAAAACTACAAATCGTTATTCGAATTAATGGAAACTTTAGTCAAACCGCCCGATTTATTGATATATTTACGCAGTTCGATTCCTAATTTAGTAGGTCAAATTCACAAACGTGGTCGCGAGTACGAAAACACTATTTCGATTGATTATTTAAGCCGTTTGAACGAACGTTACGAAGCATGGATTCAGACCTATGACAAAGGAAAATTACTTGTTATTGATGTTGATAATATTGATTTTGTAAACAATCCCGAAGATTTAGGCATGATTATTAATAAAATCGATGCCGAAATAAACGGATTGTTTTAATTCAAAGATTTTATAATTAATTCAATATTTTCCAACGGCAATCCACAGGTTTTATTTTCGCACAAATAAAATAAATCTTGATTTTCTTGATAACGATTTTTCAAGAATGGCAAAACAGATATTGTGTTAGTTCCAGCCAAAATCACATTTGGACAATAATTTTTATTAAAAATTTTGGCATTTGCAACGGCATTTTTTCCACAAATCGCTAATTCTTTATTAGACGAGTCAAAATTCATAAAAACTTTCATCCAATTGGCATATGCCGATGGATAATCGATATTCGGAACCACGTGATGCAACATTTTCTTGCAAATGGTTTCGTAATATTGGTGCTCGAAATAAATACTCAGTTTATACAAATTTTCAGCCATAACCGAATTCGAAGCCGAAATAACATTGTCTTCGATTTCGAAATGAGTCGTAATTAGTTTATCGTCAAGATTCGATGTAAATGCAAAAAAACTAGAGTCAATATTATAAAAATGATCAAAACAATAATCGGTTAATTGTTTTGATTTATTAAGCCAACTCTCGTCGAAAGTAACTTCGTACAAAGCAATAAAAGCCTCAATTACAAAACAATAATCTTCTAAATATCCGTTAATCGTAGCTTTGTTATTTTTGAAATTATGAAATAAATTGCCGTTTTCTGACCAAACATTTTTAAGAATAAAATTGGCGTTTTTTAAAGCAATTTCTAAATATTTTGGATTTTCTAAAGCTTTATAAGCATCAATAAAACCTTTAAGCATCAAGGCATTCCAAGAGGTCAAACATTTATCGTCAAGTCTTGGTTTGGCTCTTTTTTCTCTTTCAAAATACAATATTTTTTCCCAATTAGATTTTTTAAATTCTAAATCTTGAAGCGATATTTTATTCGCAAAAGCAATATTTTCAAGCGCATCATTTTGAATTAAAACATAATTGTCGTGTTCCCAAAAACCAAATTCATTGATATTGAAAACTTGAGCGAAAAGTTCAAAATCTGGACCTAATAATTGTTGCAATTCTGGTTTTGTCCAAACATAAAATGCACCTTCTTCGAGATGGTTTTCAGCATTTAAACTATCAGCATCGAGTGCCGAATAAAATCCGCCAAAATCGGTTAACCATTCTTTTTCGACGAAAGCCAATGTTTTTTCGATTATGGTTTTGTACAAATTATTTTTGGTCAATTTATAAGCATCAGCATAAACCGAAACCAATTGCGCATTGTCGTATAACATTTTTTCGAAATGTGGCACGTGCCATTTCATATCGACCGAATATCTAGAAAATCCGCCATCGACCGTGTCAAATAATCCTCCGAAAGCCATTTTGGTTAAAGTCAAATTGACAAAATCAAGTAAATCTGAATCTTTGTTTTGATGCCCCAACCGCAACAAAAAACCATAATTATTGGGCATCATAAATTTCGGAGCACGAGCCATTCCGCCAAATTCTAAATCAAAACTACGTTTCCATTTCTCGATTAACGGCAACAAAATAGCTAGAGAAATTTCGGTTTCGGGTTTTTGGTTTTGAATAATGCCAATTGATGTCATTCCCGATTGCAATTTTTCGGCATAATCTATCATTTTTTCAGGATTTTGAACATACAATTCCTGCAATTGTTCGAGCGAATTTATCCATTCGTTTTTCCTGAAATAAGTCCCGCCCCAAATTGGTCTTCCATCGGGCAAACAAACTACATTCATTGGCCAACCGCCAGTGTTGTTCATTATTTGAATAGCTTTCATATAAACTGCATCGATATCTGGACGCTCTTCTCGGTCGACTTTTATAGATACAAAATTGCGGTTCATAGTCTCGGCAACCGCCAAATCTTCGAAACTTTCGTGCTCCATAACGTGGCACCAATGACAAGCCGAATAGCCAACCGAAACAATTATCAACTGGTTGTTTGCTTTAGCCAAAGCCAACGATTCGGCGTTCCAAGCATTCCAATTTATTGGGTTATTGGCGTGTTGCAACAAGTACGGACTGGTTTCTTGATTAAGTTTATTCATGGCATTTTTATTTTTTGGAACACAACAATTTGGTTTTTCAAAACTTTGGTCCCGCTGCTTTTCCATTTCGTCGAAAAAAACGAGATTCCCTAACACCTGCCAGCCGGCAGGCTGGTCGGGGTTATTTCAGAAATAATTATTTTCTAATAACTTTTTTTAAATTTTTTCTAAAAAAATACCTAACCAGTTAAAAAAACTTGTTAGGTAATTATAAAATTTATACATATTCTTAAAATCTATTCAATTTCGAAAGTCAATTTCAAATTCACTCTATATTCGGTAACTTTTCCTTCTGTAACTTGCGCACTTTGTTCTTGAACATAAACCGAACGAATGTGTTTCACAGATTTCGAGGCTTTTTCGACTGCTTTTTGTGTAGCATCTTCCCAACTTATTGCCGATGCGGATAATACTTCGATAACTTTTAATACTGCCATTTTTTTTAGTTTTTGTGATTAATAATAATAAAGGTACACAAAAAATATAAAATCAAATATAATCTAAAGAAAAATTTATGATTTTTAAAAATAATAATTCAGGATCTTAAATTTATGAATAATTTTATTTTAGATTTGAATGTTTTTTAATAAAGACAATATCTATGTCCAAAATTCTTTTTGTTGTTAACAGTCCCAAAATGCACAATTATTTATTGTATTGCATAGAATTTATTGCGAACCAACAAATAGATACTGATTTTTTGATTTTTATTGACAATGTGCAAACCGAAAATTATTATTTTTCTAAAATTGAACTTTTAATCAACTCCAAATTTTCTAATCTAAAAAAAAATAGTCTTGATAAAATCGATGTCACAAATTTAAAATTTAAACACAAAAACATATCCATTTTAAATAAAATAGAAGATATTGAAATAAACGATTGGATAATTTTCGAAGACCACAAGAAAATTAATTTAGATAAGTTCAAAAAATTTACCAAAAATGGATATTTGGCTTTTGATTTCTCAAAACAAAAAGTAGTTAATCAGGTTTTAAACGCTAGTTTTTTGAGCCTAAATTTGCTACATAATAACACAATTTCTAATAAATGGAAAATAATTTCTCATCAAAAATTAAAAAAAGAGCAAGGTTTTTATAATAATCTCAACAAATTATTATTTAATTATTCAATTTATTTGAATAAATATTTAGTAGAAAATAAAAAACAATGTAAATTTATTTTTAAAGAAATTATTCAAATAAATGATTTTAAAATATTTTTTTATAATTTAAATTTAATTAAAATTATTTTTATTAGAAAACTGAGTCTATACAAATTGAATTGGAAAATTGGTTTCTATGAAAATAACGAATTAAAATTACTAGAACAACCTCGAAAATCTTTTTGGGCCGACCCTTTTATTATTGAAAAAGAAGGTTTATTATATTTGTTTTTTGAAGAATTAATAAAAAATATTGGTAAAATTTCTTGTGTTATTCTAAATAAAAAATTAGAAATCATAGAACACAAAATTATTTTAGATAAAAATTATCATTTGTCATTTCCGAATGTTTTTTTATTTGAAGATTCTTATTTTATGATTCCAGAAACCAGTCAAAATAATAATTTACAATTATACAAATGTATTTCATTTCCATTTGAGTGGAAATTCGAAATGAATTTAATCCAAAACATAAAGCTAATAGATTCAGTTTGGATTTTTCATAACAATATTTATTGGATTTTTGCAAATAAAATCGAGGATTTTGAGCACGACAACAACGAACGACTTTACATTTATTATTCAGAAAAATTATTGTCCAACAATTGGATTTCTCATTGCCAAAACCCAGTGATTACTGATTTTAAAACGGCAAGAAACGCAGGAAATATTTTTATTGAAAACAACAAAATGTTCAGGCCATCTCAGAATTGTACCAATGGTTATGGAAATAATGTTGTTATTAATGAAATTACTGAATTGTCAATTTTGAATTATTGTGAAAAGAAATTCGATGAAGTTTTTGCTTCAAAAAATTACGAAGGAACGCATACTTTTAACAAAACAAAAAATTATCAAGTAGCCGACTTTTTGGTTAAAGAATAATTTTTTATGACAATCTACGAATTGAATTGATATGTTTTATAAAAAATCATTTACAATCTTTAAATTTTTTAAAACTATCCATTAATAGCCTCAACAACTATTTTTTCGTCTTTTAACATGTCTTTTAGCATATTTTCAATGCCACTTTTTAGCGTAAATGTCGATGATGGGCAACCATTGCATGCGCCTTGCAAAACAACTTTTACTCGTTTTGTGTTTTCGTCATACGAGTCGAAAACAATATTTCCACCATCGGCAGCAACGGCTGGTTTTACATATTCTTCAAGAATATTAATTATTTGTTGAGAAGTAGTATCAAGATTATCAAAGTTTTTTATTTTTTGTTTGTCTTGCTTAGAATCTGCAACAATCAATGATTCGTCGAGAACTGTTCCGCCATTTTCTATAAATTGTTTTATAAAAGAGCGAACTTCTAGCGTAATATCATTCCATTCATACACATCAAACTTGGTTACCGAAATGTAGTTTTCGTCTATAAAAACTTCTTTTACATACGAGAATTTGAATAATTCTTTTGCCAATGGCGATGCTGCCGTTTCGTCAATATTTTTGAATTCGATAGCGTTTTTGGTCAACATTCTAGAAACTACAAACTTTAAAGCAGACGGATTTGGAGTTGTTTCTCCATAAACGGTAATGGGTTGTTTGGTAGTTTTGTTTTCGTCGGGAGTAACAATTATTCCTCCATTATTAACATATTCTTCGATTTGTTCAGCAACAGCATCTTGAACATCGGCCCATTCGACAATGTTGTATCTTTCTATGGCTATAAAATTTCCTGAAATAAAAACTGTTTTTACAAATGGCAAATAAAACAATTGTTGCGATAGTTTCGAGTTTTTGGCCTCGTCGATATTTTTATATTCAAAACTTTCATTTTGAGTTATAAAATCTGGAAATTCGAATTTAATTATAGCAATGTTTTGAGTTTCTTTTATTTTGAGTTTCATAGCGCATTTATTTTTCTGCAAATTTAATGAACTTATTTAGAACGATTTTTTATATTTGTGGATTAAAACAATAAATTAACATTTTAAAAAATTTGTTTTCAAATTATTTTAAACTAAAAACCGAAAAATAAACAATACTCGCAATATTGTTGTGTTAAATAAACAAATAGACACAAAAATTTATATATTTGACCTTGAAGGAAAAATAAGCAGTCAAATAATATTCGATTTTCAAGCTTAGAACGAAAAAATAAATATAAAGTTCTTTATTTCAGTTAATTAATAATTTATAGTTGATATTAATTTGACAAAAAACAAAGAAAACTCAAATCAGATTTTTCAATAAAAAGATAAATAGAATGAAATTTAAATCAAAATACCTAACAATTTTATTATTAATAACGCAATTTATTTATTCTCAGGAAAGTTTGCCTGTATATTCTGACTATTTATCAGACAATTATTACCTTTTACATCCATCGATGGCTGGTGTAGCACATTGCGCCAAATTACGATTAACTGGACGCCAACAATGGTTTGGTCAGTCTGATGCCCCAGCATTGCAAACGCTAAGTTTTAATGGTAGTCTAGGCGAAAAAGATGGTGCAGGAATAATTATGTTTAATGATAAAAACGGTTATCATTCGCAGAAAGGCTTAAAATTAGGTTATGCACACCACATTCGATTTTCAAGAGACGATATCGATTTAGACCAATTGTCATTTGGATTAAATATTGGTTTTAGTCAAAGTCAGCTTGACGAAACTAGTTTTCTGAATAATTTTACAGGGTTTGACCCAATTATAAACGGGACAATAGTACAAAGAGCACAATATTTTAATATGGATTTTGGAATGTCTTATGCTTTTTTAGATTTTTATACCCATCTTACAATCAAGAATGCATTAGCCAGCGAAAGAAGAATTTATACAGTACTCGAACCAACTAATTTAAGAAGAATTATTCTTAATTCGGGTTACACATTTGGGCAAGACAGCGAAGGTTTACTCTGGGAACCATCGATTATGTTTAATTATACAACCCAAACCAAAGAGGCAAATATAGATTTGAACTTGAAATTATATAAAGCATTTGACGAAGGCAAAGTTTGGGGCGGTTTGTCTTACAGACGTAGTCTAGACGGTGCACAATATCTAGATGGGCAGGCAATTAAGACTCAAAAACTGCAATATATAACTCCGATTTTAGGTGTTAATTACAAACAATTTATGTTTGCTTATACATATTCTTACTTAGCAGGAAATATTAATTTTGATAATGCAGGATTTCATCAAATTACACTTGGTGCTAACTTGTTTTGTAAACCAGAAAAATACAGCTGTAATTGTCCAGCAAATAATTAATAAACAATTAAATATCCCATTTTTAAAGTGGGATTTTTTATCTATAATATGATAATAAAATCAGTAAACGGCAAAAGTCCCGTAATTCCAAACGATTGTTATGTAGCAGAAAATGCCACAATTATTGGCGATGTTACTTTTGGTACCCAATGCAGCGTGTGGTTCAATGCGGTAATTCGAGGCGATGTAAATAAAATTTCGATTGGCAACAAAGTCAATATTCAAGACGGTGCAGTTATTCATTGCACTTATCAAAAGCACGCAACAATTATTGGGAACAACGTTTCTATTGGACACAATGCAATTGTTCATGGCTGTAAAATCGATGACAATGTTTTGATAGGAATGGGTGCAATTGTTATGGACAATTGTATTGTCAATAGCAACTCGATTGTCGCAGCTGGTGCAGTAGTTACTCAAAATACAGTTATAGAATCGGGTAGTATTTGGGCTGGAGTTCCTGCAAAAAAGGTAAAAGATATTGATCAATCTGATTTTGCTGGCGAAATAGATCGAATTTCGACTAATTATGTAATGTACACAAGTTGGTTAAAAGAATAGCAATCTAATTTTAATGGCTCTGGTCTAAAAAGTATATTCACATAAAAACTTTTTGTCACGGATTTAAAAGATTTAAAGGATTTTTTAATATTCGATTATAAAAAAATCTGTGAAATCTGTGGCTAGAATAAAAATCATATATTAACTAGACTACAGCCATTTTAATTTAATCTAAAATAACCTTTTTCGACAGTTGAATGAAAATCGATTTTAGATTTTTGGCATGAAGATTTCCATATTTTAATATAACTTTTAAAATTAGACGCATCGGCAACAATAATTTTTGGTTGGCAAACCTGCAAAAACCTTTCGAGATTTAGTTTTGGCGAATTGGTTATCAATAAAATATCAGGATTTAAACTTTTTGGATTAATAGGTACATTATTTAAAATTAATATTTTTTTATTTTTAAAAAACAACAAGTTCGGAATTGCTTTTTTAGAACTAATTTCGCTAAAATTCCCAGTTAAATATTGTTGAATATTAGAATTAATATTCTTAGTTTTTAGAATGCTATCTTCGCAATAGACTATGGTTTTTTGCCCAAATCTTTCGGTAATAATCGATTTTTTCTTAATGTTAAATACAACCAATTCTGTTTGGTTTTGGTAATAATATTTAGATGATAAAATACTTATTTGAAATATAATTATACTCGTAAAAGCAAACGCCAATTTATAAAATTTAGGTTTCTTAAAATAAATTATAATCAAAAATATCATTAAATATGAAAAACAAAGCATCGTTTTGTTTATTGAAATATCTTTTAAAATAAATTGTTCAAAAGAAGCAATATACCCAATAATTTTATTTAAAATTGTAATTGAATATTCTAAAATTTTCATTATAGCCAATGGAATATAGTCCAAATATGCCAAAATCATTATAAAAACACCGTAGCCAAGAATAAAACCCATTGCTGGCAAAATAATTAAGTTGGTTATAAAAAACAACCCAGGAAATTGATGAAAATAATAAATACTTAGTCCCATAGCACCAATTTGTGCGGCAAATGAAACGGTAATTATATCCCAGAAAAAAATTATAATTTTATTTTTAGGTCGCCAAATTCCAGCAAATAATGGTTGCAACCAAATGATAAAAAATAGTGAAATATAACTAAGCTGAAAACCAACATCGAACAAAAAACTAGGTTTAACAAGCAAAATAATCAATGCAGAAACCAGCAAAGTGTTATAAATATTGACGCCACGACCCAAATAGCGACCAATCGCAACAAATGAAAACATAACAACCGATCGCAATATCGATGGAGCTAAACCAGCTATGAACCCAAAAACCCATAAACATAAAATGGTTATTATTAGTTTATTGAATTTCCATTTTTTGGTATTCGGAAAAGGTTTTAATAATAAACCTACAAAATACAAAATAAAACCTACATGCAAACCAGAAACCGATAAAACATGAATTGCGCCTGCCAATTGATAATCTTGAATTGTTTCTTGCGAAATATCTTGTTGTTGACCAAGAATTAAAGCAGTAATTACAGCCAATTCGTTTTTGCCGAAACCGTTTTTGTCAAGATTTGTAATTATCCTATTTCTAAATACAGCGGCATGATACCAAATGTTTTTATTGACTAGAGAACTAATTTGCACATTATTCAAATCACAATAAACTTGGGCGTAAATATTTTGATTTTCTAAATATTTGCCATAATCAAACTGATTAGGGTTCTTAATGGGCTTGTTTTTAGATAAAAAAGCCTTTATTTTTAAAATTGAACCAATGCCTATTTCTGAAATATTTAGGCTGTCTTTTCTTATATTTAAAATTAATTTTCCGAATGATTTTTTGTTGTCAAAACGATTAATTTTTGCAATAAATCGATAATTAAATTCAGAAAATTTTAATTTTTCTTGAACCGTAATTTCTAATAGATGTTCTTTATCGGATGTTTTTAATTGATTGCAATAATGGTTTTTGTTGAGCAAATTATTCTGAAGTGTATAAGTAGAAATGCCGACTAAAACAGAAATCAATAATGTAAAATAACCAAATAGATTGTTTTGAATATAATCGGCAAAACCAAACCTACACTTTTACCGAACGAGTTCACCGCAAGAATAGTAAAAAGAAAGCCTACATAAACTGTAGGCTTTCTTTTTTGTTTAAATCAGGTTTAAAACCTATTTAAATACATAGTTAATTTTATGCAACATGATGTCTGTATAGCTTGAATTATAATTCATTTGATTATTAACTTTGCTGGTAGTCGAGCCCTCGAAAGGATTATATAACGCTGGCTTAGTCGACATCCATTCGCATAGCTCAATTATACTTGATTTATTTGAAGTGAAATAAACATAGTTAGTACCTTTCAGAACCTCCAACACGTCTAAATAATCTTTTATTTTCCAATGATTTTTGTAAGTTCCAACCTCGGTACTCAAATAAGGTGGGTCGACTAGAAACACAACATTTTTCACATTCTTATACTTATCAAACAGCACCTTATAATCAGTTGATTCAACGGTTATTCCGTTCAAATAATCGTCTGCAGTATCATAATCAGTTAGTCTTACGCAATTATAAATCGTTTGTTTTTCGAGCATTTCATAAGACTGAACATATTTCATGCTAAATAATAAGTTACTTGAAAGTGTAATATAATCCACGTAACCGTTTTGCTTTTCTGCTTTTAAAACCTTTTTTAATATCAATGTCTTTTTAGGTTCCAAAACCTTTTTATCGTTTGGACTACCAACCAATATCAATCTTATTTCTGCTAACAATTCATTTGTTTTATCAATATTATTGAGCCTTTCTCTATAATTATCGTAATCATTGTAAATTACTGTTGAATTTACAAAATGTTGCTTTATTGTGTGGGACAACAGTCCTGAACCGCCAAACAAATCAACATAAACTGCATCCTGAGGGCACTTCTTTAATACTTCTTTAATTTGTTTCAAAAATCTTCTTTTTTGACCCATAAAAGGTAATGGGGCTTGTGTAAATTTTATGCTTTTTTCTTGCATTTTCTTTGTTATTTATTTGCTTATTAAATTTTTATTTACTATCTTTATACTTTGTAAATCAATAGTTTAGCCATTGTTTCTTAATCTCATTTGCTATACTTGCAGTCATTAGTGGCGGAACGCTCATCCCTAAAACGTACCTCGCATCCATTCCATTAAAATCAAAATCGAGAGGAAACGAACTCATTTTGGTATATTCAATGCTATTCAAATTCCGTCTCTCATTATAATATAATGCAGTTCCTGAACTGGTCAATGTTGGCGCAACCACATCGTCATATAATATAGTAGTACTAAAAAATGAGTTATAAGTCGTTTTATTCCTATATTTTGCATTTGCAAACTTTAAGTTCTGGTCGCCTTTCTCAATAAAATCCCACCGAACTGCTATCGAAGGCCACAACTTTTTGTGCGTGGTCGATTGTCTATCCACTATTTCATTAAACAAAATCGGCTTTTCATTAAAATTCAAAACCAAAGGATTGTAATTCAAATCCTTTCGACGTGCAATAAAGAAAATCCTTTCCCTTGCCTGTGGCACGCCCATAGTTGCACTATTCAATTGGAAAATTTGAACGTTATAACCGCTACTTTCCAAACGGTCAACTATTTCAATTGCATAGGCTTTAGCACGTCCTGCAATTATTCCAGGGACGTTTTCAAGTATTGCAATTTTTGGCTTTAATTTTTCGACGGTTTCGCAATAAACAAACACTAAATCGTCAAGCCTTTGCTTGGTTTGACCTTCTTTAAAAACTTTTTCGACACCCCACGTTTGCTCACGATTGCCACACATACTAAAAGTAGTACAAGGCGGCGAACCGTCCAATATATCTAATTCGTACAATTCATTAGGCAAATCATTACGTTGGTTAAATACTCGAATATCTTCCAAGAATAGATGTTTTGGATTGTGATTTAACTCATAAATTCTAGCCATTCGCTTATCAATTTCAACACCTCCAAGATGTTCGAACCCTGCGAGTTTGTAGCCCATAGTCGAACCGCCACCACATACGAACGTGCCAAATACTTTAAAACCATTTGTTTGTGTATAATCATTGGCTATTAGCCAGTCGTATTTTAATTCGCTCATAATCTTTTTTAATATCGTTTATAAAAATTTCTTTATTTATAAACGTTTTTTGTTTGATTCTCTTTTTCATTAATTGTATATTTGCAGTCTCAGGATAATTATTACACATACAAAAGCCACAGCATAGAAGACTTTTTAGTCCTCCAACGCTGTGGCTTTGTGCTATATTTAATTACCCTGAGAAGTTTATTAAATGTTGGAGGATTTTTTTTACACCTCCGTGATGTTTAGAATTGATTTAAACTTTTCAAAAAGGTTAAATTTTTTATTTAAATGATTCAGTATAAAAATGATAATCACAATTAGCAACAACCATAAATAAAAACCGAATTGAAAACCCTTAACTTCAATTTTTTTATTTTTTATTAATTTAGAATTTTCTTTTACTTTTATAAATCCTACATCGACCTCGATTCTTTTAGTTTGGTTCAATACTAGATTCTCTTTTTTAGAATTGTTTTCTTGCTTAGATACCGTTTCATGAATTAATTCGCCACCTTGCAAATAAATTTCTTCTTTTAGTTTTCCATTGACGAAATGCTTGTAATGCAGCGGAATTGCGTTACCAGCACTGTCCAATAAATTATAACTTTTTAAACTAAAATTGTTTTGAAATTCTGATTTTTTGGTTTCTAAATCTAAAACGCTTTTTAATTTAACAATTGACAACGAATCAATTTGCATCGATAATGATTGTTTTTCTATTTCGACTAATTTTTCGACTGTTAATTGCTTGGTTTTACAACCCAAAAACAGAAATAATGTCAATAATAATATTAATTTTTTCATTGTAAATTGTCATATTTAATTAATAATTCGGCTAAAAATTCAGCTACTTTATTTTTGTACAATTGATACTTTGCCATATCGTAAACATTACTTAAAAAACAGATTTCTGCTAAACACGAAATTCCTGCAGCAGTATTGACTATGCCAATTTTTTTATGTGCTGTTTGAATTTCTGATTTTACACCTCTATTTCTTGCATAAAGAATTTTGCAAATTCCTTCAACCATTTCGATTGCAAATTTTTTGCTTAGTAGGTTTGCATTATTCGAAATAATAGCTTCAGAACCTAGAGCATCTGCATTAGCTGATGCATTAAAATGTAAGTCTAATAATACACTTCCAGCCCCTGGCCTAATTCTCGATTGAAGTTGAGTGTTATTCTCAAAATCACTATCGATAACAACCGAATGACCTCTTTTTTTAAGTTCTTTAACAATTAAATTTCGCAATTCTATAGTTAAATCGGCTTCTTTAACACCATTGTAAACCGCTCCCGGATCAGAGCGATTGTGACCTGCAAATAAAAATTTCATAATTCATAAATTTTTAAGGTTTTTGATGTCGCAACCTTTTAGCGACTGTGTCAGGACTTCCTAAAGTGAACCTAAAAAAGGTAAACTTCCTACCCCCAATTAAAGGAAGGCATCTACGAAGTCCATATTTTTATCTTATTTTGTAAGAAATTATTGTTTTAGCTGTGCTAGAGTCAAACGCCATAATCATTTTTAAAATTTGTAATGGTTTAGAAATAAAAATTTGATTATTTATAACAACTTTAAATCTAAATCGTAAATGTAAACTAGCAGAATATCCGCCTTGGGTTGTCATTCCAATGCCTGTTGCTGTGATAATTTCATTTTTTTTCTTAAAATATTTTTTTTGATTTAAAGCTAATTTTCCAATTACTGAACCTAACACCAGTTCGGTTGGACGATCAAGTACTGACGCTTCATTGTTTATTTGGGTTTTAAAACCCGAGCCAGAAAATTCATAAAATAGTCTGCCCGAATTTGGCGTTCTCTTAACTCGCTTATTTCTATATCGCTCAATTAAAATAAATGTGTCGATATTGTCTTCAAACAAGTCAAATCCGCCATAAATTTTATAATTCAATTGCTGAGTTTTTAAAGTATAAGGTTTGCTATTACCCTCATCTAACAAAGTCTCCTCAAAATAATCTCCTACTTTATTGCTCCAAAAAAAGTCGATTTTTAAATCGTCGATTTTTGACTGAATTGTTGCTTTTTTTAATTCATTAAACTCATCAGCAAACAAAAAATTTATAGTTGGTTTGCCAGCGGCATAATCCAGCATTTCTTGACTATTTTGCTTTTGTTCTATATCGAAAATTGTATTATTTAATTGCATAAATACTGGGTTTTTTACGGCTACCATTTTTTAATTTTATTTTTTAAACGCCTGTGTATTCAATGAATATTACAGTTCGATATGGGTTTAATATTGAGAAAGCTTGACCGCCACCATTATTATATGTATATAGCAATCCTCCACCTGATGACTGATCATAATTACCCGGCGTATTTGGGCTGTTATTACCAGTGTAGTTTCTCAATCCTCCCATTTCATGGTTGTGTGGAGGCATCTCGTTAATATTTAATGTTTTATTTTTATTACCTCCAATTCTACCCGGTACAAGTTCCCCAGCAGATATCGTAGCAAATTCTGGATTCTCAAGTTGACCGATAAAATTTAGCCTATCATCAACGCCAACTGGTATTCTACCTTTCCAGTCTGCGACTTCGTGCCAACCTGCTGGGATTTCATTTGCGGGTTTGTTCCATAAAACCATACCGCCACCAGATGTGAAAACTGCATTTTTCTTTTCAAGTTCGATTAATTTATCTTGAATATTTTGAATCGTAGTAGTATAGTTTGCATCTTGAACGAATGTGTTTGGAATATTTTGAATATCTGCCCAGTTTATGACTTGATTAACCAATTCGTTAACTTTTGGCAGTCTTTCAAAATCACTTAATAAAACCCCATTTGCATTGACCAAAGCCGAATAATCAAAATAGGTTGGTAGGTTATTTCCACCCTCAAACGGTGCATCTTCAATGGATTCAATCTTTTTTATTTTGGTTGTTAGATTGCCATTTGAAACTGCAAAAAAACATAAATCGCCATCGATATACATCATTCCGGGTTGAATGGTATTTGCCACAACTTCGCATCCGTAAATAATGAAATTACCAACGCTTGGAAGTCCAAAATGTCCGATAATAGTTTTCAAAACATCGAAATAAGCAGTTTGCATATTATCTAATGTTTTTTCTTCTAAAGGAAAACCTCCCGCCTGTGTTAAATTTATTTTTTTCATTTTATTTATCTTATTTTAATTCAAAAACGGCAGTCATTAATTCTTCCTTTGAATTATATACTTCTTTTAGATTAATCAAATGTTCGTGTTCGCATTTGGTACTAAACGATGCAAATGCTTTTATTTCTTGAAATTCATTTTCATTTTCAAGAACCAACTCATTCGTTTGAATGATTTTTGATACTATAATTTCGACTGGTTTATTGTTCAACATTAACCAAATCTTTTGCCCTGTTTTAAAGTCCATAATTAGAAAATTTCAATTTTATACTTCTTGCCTGCCAGTTTGTAATAGTCAATAATCGCTTTCAATTTATCCTCCACAAACACAAAACTTGACGGAATGTGAATGATAAAATCGATGTGGTCAAAATCGCCTGTTAGATACTTTATTCCCAAAAACAAATAAGGTTTATTGCTAAATTGTATTTCTGGTTGCAAATAAATGTATTGCATCGGCGGTTTTGGTGCATCATCTATAAACACAACTTTCGTTGCCTCGTGGTTCTGACTGTCGTAACCCACAACTACAAAATACTCATTCAACATCTTTTCTAAATAAATGACTTGGCAAGTGTGTTGCATTTTATACAACGTATCGACATACAAACTATCTAGAGGCTTTATGATTGAATTTAAAAACCAAGTCGTCCGTTTTTGTCTCCAATCAATCGGTAAAAACGATTTTATCAGTTGAACGAAATTAATTTGTGCCCAATTCATTTGCTTTGTAAATAATAGTTAAATCAACATCGTTGCTTTTAAAATAACCTGCTTTGGGAATTGTCCAGTCAACTATCGGAATCCACGCAAATCCTAAATATTGACTTTCTAAAACATCTATTTTTGGTAATGTAACACCAATTGCCTTTTGTAATTCGTCTTGAAAAAAAGTGCGGACAAATGCACCGTTAAACTCTAATTTTTCTAAATAATTATTGATGGCTTCTTTAACTGGAAATATAACAGCTGGTGTGTTCAACAATTTACCAGTTTGCAAATCAATCATCAAAGGATCTACATAGACAGTTAGTTCGATTTTCAAAATATCTGCAGGCTGATTGATAACTCTAATTCTATTACCAGCATCTTTTATTTGTTGCAAATAATATTTAAAACGTGGCAATTGATCCAGGGGATTTAATGGTTCAAGATTGCCATTGTTATTGGTTGCAACCTTTATAACCAACTCACCATTATTGCTTTCTAAAATGGCGCAACGGTCAATTATTTTTCGGACATCGGCATCAATAACATTAGTCAAATCATACTGGAATTGTCCGTTTAACCAAGTCAAAGGCAATCCATCAAGAAAATTGTAACATTGCTCCTGATACCAACGTATCGTGTGCGGACGACTATTTTCTGCATTTTTAGAAACGATTTGCTCGTGAACCCAAATTGCATAACTAAAAATGTAAACCCAAAGCCTCCAAACCGCTGTTTTAGAAGTCGATGTTAGCAAGGAACTCAAGGGAGTTTGCAAAATCGAAAAATAGATGTCGTCTTGAATTCTTTGTAATGTTCTAGCCATTTTTTTAAAACTTTAAAGGGAATCCGTACGGGAAACCAAATTGTAATTCGTTCGTTTCAATGTCTTGACTTGTAGCAATAAATTGATTTTTTGATTTGAAATAATTGGCTACGTTGTTGTCTCGAAATTGTGAAATAGGATTAATTAATGTTTGTCCAGGAATAAGTAAATCAGTAACCTGAATTTCGTTAACCACTGCCCAATCAAAAGCGGTTAAAATTGTACCGTCTTCTTGAATAGCAATGTCAAATAGACTCTGGTTACCAATTACAACTATTTTCATTTTGTACTTTCTAATTCAGCAATTCGTTTGTCTCGTTCCTTAATTTCTTTATCTTTTGCAATTACTTGACGTTTCAATAATTTGTTATCACGCTTAAGTAATGAAATCTCCTCCTGCATTAATTTTTCTTTGGCAGTAACCGTGGCTTGATAATTTTTAAATTCGGTTTCATACCTAGGTTTCAAATCGTCAATCATGCCTTTGTAATATTCTGATAGTTTAATTTCATTATCAATAATAAGGGCCTTGTTTCCAACTTCGACAGTTGCCGCCTCTGCAGTAAATTTTCTGCGGGCAAAAAACCAACCAAAAAAACCCGAACCACCAACCGTTATTAATCCCGCTAATGCTATTAAAATTTCATTCATATTTCAATTTTTAAATTCTCGAAACCTTCGCTTGTATCAATGTTTACTGATGTATAATCGTCATAGTCTAATTGAATCTTTAAATCACGTTTAAATTCTTCATCAGTTATTGTCGATTTAATGTAATTAATTGCTCCAAAACCCAACAATGGCCATTCTTTAAATTCGCCTTGGTTGCACATAAAAATATCTTCGACGTGTTGTTGGTCGCTGTCGCCAAATACAAAATCGCCATTTTCTATAATGATGTCTCCAGATAAATCTTTAAGTAAATCGGTCATAACTTTATTTTAATAATTGGTTTACTTTTGTATTTAATTGATTGAACTTTTGAATATCTGCAGGAGAGAATGCTCCTGGACCCGATGGTGTCGTTATAACTATCGATTGTAAGTTTAAAAACGCTTCGTTTAAAATACTTTTAAGACTTACAGCCCCTTTTTTTATAGTAAATTTGCCATCTTTCATTTCAAAAACCTGATCATCAATTTTGACAATTACTTTATCAATCTCTGAACATTGAACTACAAAACAATCGTCTTCGCCCTCAATTCTGCCAATAATTACTTTTGAATTCAATTTCGGATAAACCGTAAATTGACTTGTCAAACTATCATCAATAGCATTCAATCGAACATCTTCATACTGATCGACTGTACAAGTATCATTTTCAATTTCGAGTACCGTTCCAATTGTTAAGGTAAATTTACCTTTTTTACCTTGAGCCCCTTTTACGGCTTTTCTGAATAATTGCTCGAATTCGCTCATAACTTATAACTCAATGTATTTGTTCGTTTAATGCCGTCAGAACTGTTAACATCAATCGTTACGCTTTCTATAAAATACCTACCGTCCTGATGTTTGTCTTTATAAAACGGTCTTCGTAAATCAGCCGAATCGCCCGGCTTTGTTCGTGGATCACACCAACTATCTAAAGAGCCAGTAAAACCATCATAAGAAGTGCTTTTTTGTTGCTTATCAGCCCAAACTTGCAATTCTGCTTTTGACATATTAGGCCACAATTTCACAGTTTTGTCATCGCCCCCTTTTTCGCCAACCGAAATACTTACTATTTTTCCGTCCTTTTGCTTGCTTGTAACTGTTAAAAAGGCAGGTTTACCTTCTTTACTCTCAAACTTCAAACTCGAATCACGTCTAATATTCCCACTAAAATTAAACTCGTGAATAGTTTCTGCTTTAAAATCGACAATCATTCCAACACATAACGTTGTTGGGTTTTTAAAATAAGCTCGAATACCTGCTTTGTCCCGAAGTTCGTCCAGAACCTCAAAAGGCGTTGCTCCTTGGATCAACCATTTGCCTATGTTATAATCGCCATTACATTCAATTGTGTATTTTGACGGCATTACTTCTTTCAGAATATCTTTAACCTTTCCAGACTTAATAAACTTGGTTCTTTTCGGGGCTTTTTTTAGTTGAAACATTTCGTCTTCGCATTCTAATAGCAAAGGCGTGTCCGCTCCAATTTTTGACAAATAACCCTCAAATTCCGTTTGCAAATCGCCATCGTAACCAAACTCAATCTTGACCGAATCGCCACGTTTCATAAAATCCAAAATAGATTTATTGGCAATATTTACTGTTTTGCCACCTTGGTCAACTGCGTTTTTAAACGCTCTGGGCAGTTCTAATTTTGCATTATCCGTAAGAACTTGAACACTTTTTTCAATCTTTATGGACTGGCAAACCGTGAACTGAATTGCGTTACCAATAGTTATTCTCAAGTCAATATTGTGGTACAAATAATTTATCATTATTGAAACGCTATTAAATTAGTTTCTCCAACTAAAATCCTACTTTTTTGCTTGGTAGGTTTCATTAAACTAAAATTTACACTTTTAATGCTCGAGGCGTTAATCGTAAACTGAATAGTATCTTGAAAGCCTTCGACTCCAGTAAAATTGATAGACCTAAAAAATATCGAATCAATGTCACGTTCTTCGAATTGCATTCCGACAACTTTTACAACACCATTATATTTCCAATTTTGGTTTAACCTTCTAATTTCGTCTGAAGGATAAATTCTATTATCCAAATCAATTAAAACACCATTTATGGTTATGTCCCACGGTTTTGTTCCCCAACGTTCAACTACCACGGCATCATCGTCATTAACTTCCGTTTCAATCAATGATTTTTCTTGCGAAAAGTTCATTAATAATGGAGGTGCGAATATGGTTCCTTGGTCGCCATATAAAATCGAATTGAATTTTAGAGGTTCTAAATTTGGAATTTCCATTTTTACAAACTCGACATTCGAAGCAATTTGCGGATAGGTTTTGAACTTGTAATCCTTATCAGATTTCTTTTCAACAAACAATTTTTCGATTTGTTTTCCTGCTGCCAACATTCCGAAAGCGGCGGCATATCGTGCCGCTAAATCAATGGTTACATTACCCATAAATTTGGCTTGGTCACCTAAAACTTTCTCGTAGGATTCTAAAATCATAGTGTTTTGTTTTTGGGTGTAAAAATGCCTTTTTCAACTAACCATTGGATTTGCGCCCATTTTTCTGCCCAAAGTAAATCTGACAACTGCTCTGGAAATGGAATGTGAAGTATGTGACTGATCATAGCATCGATTTTGAAAACCATATCGCCTGTCTCTTCGTCAATCAGTCCAGTGCAGTCGTCTAATACTTTTTTATTTTGCTCTCTCTAATCGGTATTAGTTCTGCAAGTGCCGACACGCAAGTCAAAAACAATGCATCATCAGTTAATACTTGATCCTTGTCAGTATGCAAACAACCTTTAACCAAAATTTCTTGAGCCTTGGCAGGATTTACATTCTGATATTTCAAGTATTGTCCCATAACTCGTCGATTTGGAACGCTTACTATTACTTCTAAAAAATCAGTTCCGTTATCGTCTAACGGTAATTCGATTCTTTTTAAATTCTCTATTCCGAATTCCTGAATTATATCTTCAGAAACTACTTTTTTATTTTCTTTTGCCATAATGGTCTAAAATTTAAAATTGATTTAAACCCTGTCTTAACAGGGTTTTTGAAAAATGAAAAAATGAAAAATGAACTTTTTTTATATTACACCTAGTTTGACATTTAAAGCAAACATTGTATAGTCTTTTTTTAATCCCATTTCGCCAGTTACATCTCTGCCTTCGCTTTGAAATTTAACTAGCAATTTATCGGTTACAATCACGTTGTATTCGTTCGTAAACGTTATTACAACATCAAATGGTTTAATGTTTATAATGCTGCCACCTCGTGCAGCTTTTTCAAGTGCTACGATGTCGTGCATCATAATTCCAATAACACAACTTGGTGTTATTTTACCTGAACTCCAAGAAGTTGGATTTTTACTAAGTGTATAATTCAATTGATTCTCCTCCTCGTTTCCGTATGTAATTGATGTAATCTCAATTGGAATTCCATTGATAAAACATTCTACATCGACGCTATCGTAGGCTTTTCCATTTCTATTAATTTCTGCCATTACGTTTTAGATTTAAGGTTAATAATTGCATTTAAAAAACCTAAAGTTCCAGTTGGTTGCACATTAAATGACACATTCAATTGTTTTGCAACTAGCAAATCACTATTAGGATCTATTGTGGTTTTGCCTGACGAAATTTCGACAGCCGAAACCATATCGTTAAAAATATTGTCTCCAATAATTTCTAAACTCGCACGAACACCAGTTGGCAATTTACCCTCGCTGTTTACTGGATAAGTCTTTTTGACCTTTGGCAAATAGGCGGTTCTAATTTGTCGAACACAATCGTCCAACATACGCCCGTAGGCAATCGTATGCTCGTTCATGTTACCTTCGCTGTCAATCACAATCGGTGCACAAACGTGGTCATTGTTTATTCTAACTCCTGCAAGGCCCGGGTAGGTCATTCCAAAAACATAACCTTTATTTTCAAAAGTTTGCAATTGCGCATAAACGTCCGAGTTTTTTTGGTGGCTCGATAGTCCAGGAACCAACCAAGCACCTTTCGTTGCGTTGGTTAAGTTAAAAGCCTCGTTATCGCCAATGTTTTGGTTAATTCCTGCAGCAGCACAAACGCCTAGAACCGTTCCAACGTCCGCAAATTTTTGGGCGTTACCTGTCTTGGTTTCTGCGTAGTTCCAGTCTTGAGCAATGCACATGGTTACTTTTGTGGCTTCCAAATTTGGAATAGCTCTCAAGTCAGGAACTACAGACGAAATGCCACCTAATCCATAACCTTCAACAAATATATGAGTTGGCATAAATTGGTCATAAGCCCATACTGCAACTCCCTGACCTTTTGAAATTGAATTTAAAACATCAGGAATCAATCCATTGACTGGAGCAACAACCGCTGTTGGATTTAAAGCAACTGCGGTTTGTCTGTTTTTAAATTCAGAATCAATAAGCAATTGTTTCATTTTATTACCTGCAGTATCTTCTAAAATCGTAACCAAAGTTTCAGTTTGTGGCACAATCATTAAATTCAACAATACACCTTCGCCAGCCATTCTGTAAAATTCTCTAACGTGTCGGTACACATTTACATTGTTAACTTGGTCGAATTTTTCAGTAATTCCATTTGCAGCCGCATCAAACAAGCCGTACAGTTTTACTGTTTTATTGAACGGCAACAATGGAATGACTGGCGAACTAATAACAATTCCCGAAACCTTTCTGTCGTTGTTTAATCGATTGGCTCCAACCTTTCCCTTTTGGGTTTTTACAGCGTCTAAATTTGCCATCGTTGTTGGTTTTTAAAGGTTGTTATTTAGTTTCTTCTGGCGTCTCATCTTGAGACTTTTCGCCTTTGGTTGGACGTTCAAATTTTTTTAAAACCTCTTTCGGTTTTAAACTTAAAGTCCCAATGTTTTCAGACGTGAAAAATTCGCCTTTTGGATTGCCCCACAATGTTTGGTGGGAAGTCGAAGCAAACACTTTGTTTGCTTCTTCTTGTAATGTTGGTTTTTTTGCTGTATCAGCCATAATAAATGATTTTTATGCGTTATCAGTAACAAGTGCCGCAATGGCTCTATTTTTTTTCGGAGCTACTAAAAAGTAGTGACGGTAGTTAACCGCAGAGGCGTGGTTTTGAGTTGTTGGCTCATCATAATACATTTTTGTCATTCCCTCAGCTCTGAACATATCTGGAGCGTAAAATGCAATTGAAGCATCATTGTTCAAAGCAGTAGCAACTGCACCAAAACTCGCTTTGGTTTTTGTTGTTGGATTGTACTTTGGCATTTCGTGGTATAAGAACACTTGAAAACCGTGAAACAATGGTCTCAATTTGCCAGTTTCAACTGTCAAATAATCTTTATAGAAGTTTTTAACTTCTTTCAAAATTCCAGTGTTGTGTCTTGTATTCAAAACCAAGATTCTTTGACCGTCATCTGGGACACCTGCATCAGTCAATGCACCTCCAAGATTAATAATGTCATCAACACAGGCATTTTTCTTGCCTCCTGAAACCGTTCCAGTTGTCAATATAACTGGAGTGTCTGTTGAATTGGTTTGTGGTCCCAATGCGTGAACTGCTTTACCAAACTTTTTGGCTAAAATTGAATTTTTGTGTTTTTTATTCACAACTGTAATTTTATCATAAGTAATCGCATACAACTCATCATCGGTTACTTTGGTCGCAACTGTGATATATTTATCAAGTTGGAATTGAATATCGCCATTATCTAAAGTGGAGTAGCCAATTGGATAAGTAGTACTATTAATCAATACTTCGGGATCAACGCCAATATCAATTAAATGAATGACTTGATTTTCGCCACCTTTTGACGATTGCACATAACTAGATTCGTCAGGAATTGCCATTAAAAAAGAGGCTTCGATTTGTGGTTGAAACGACTCGACCAGTTCGCCAGTCCAGATTTCACTATACACACCTGCCAAAACCAAACCTGTAAAAAAGTCCGGGAATATAATTTGTGATACTGTACCAACTCCAAAAATAACCGTGGCTACAACCAACGGGTTGAAAGTGGTTACCGAACTGATAACGAAACCAACAATCAATGCTAAAAGCAAGTTGGTTAAAATGGCTGTAATGTTTAATTTACGATTTTTCATAATACTATTTGTTGTATTTTTGGTTTAACAATGCTTGAAATGCTTCTGGATCTTCTTTGGATAAGGCTTCCAAACCTTTTGGATCTTCTTTTTGGTATTTGTCAAAATCCCAACCTTCACGACCTAATGCGTCTGGCATTTTGCCATTTGTATTGCCCATTTGTCCGGCTATTGTTTTGCGAGCTGGAATTTGTGCTAAAACAGTATTTAGCGTTTCCAAACCTGATGCTTTGGCAATACCTTCGTAAGTTGGCATTTGCTCAGCTGTAATCTTACCTTCTTTTTTGGCAGTTTCTAAAATAGCAGTAATTGCTGTTTTGTTTTGTTCAGCTAATTTGGTTTCGGCATCGGTCGCTTTCTGATTAGCGGTTTTTAAATCCGCTTCAACTTTCGAGATTTTAGCCTCGTAGTGGTTTTTAACCGCTTCAATTGTGGCTGTGTCGGAACTTTGCTCATCAACACCCGTAAGTGCCAGAGCGGCAATAATTGCTTTTTTCATAGTGTGATCTGATTTTATTAGTGATTTGTCTTTTGGCAGTAACAATGCCGTAAATTGATTGTAAGTTTGTTCTATACCTAATTGCTCTGGATTCAAAATTTCGGTTTCCGTTTCGGGTTCGATAATGTCTTTTATTAAACCTTCTTTTTTAGCTTCTTTGGCATCCATCCAATTATCGCCAACCAACCATTTTTTTACATAAGCCTCGGTTTTGCCTGTTTTCTTGATTAGAATTTCTGTAAAATTCGTTTCAATTGAACGCAACATTTTGGCGTTGTTTTCGTGGTCTTGTGCCGTTCCTTCGGTATAACCTGATGGCGCGTGAGCCATTAAAAAACCGTTTGCCGCCATATAAACATCTTCGAGATACAGCGAAATTGCAAATCCCATCGATGCGGCTATTCCGACTATTTCTAACCTGATTTTTGATTTAGAATCTCTCAATGCATTTGCCATTAAATTGCCATCAAAAACAGAACCTCCATAAGTGTGTAGCTTGACTGTAATTTCTTGATGTCTGGCTTCGACTTGCGAAAGCAATGAGACAAACTCCATTCCGTCACCGCTCCAAATGGTGCCGTATGCTGTGATAATATTCTGGTTTACATTGAAAATCATTTTAGGTGTTTAAAACTTTGATGCAAATATGTGATGATAAAAAACCTTAGAAAAAATTGTGAGCAAGGGTTGCAACTTTTTGGGTTTATACTTTGATTTAAAGGCATTTTTGCATATTAAATCATAAAAAAGAATGAGCGGATTACTCACAAATCAGGCTAAAAAAGTATTTGCCGAACGAATGTTTGTTGACGAAGGTTTGACTGCAAAAGCCATATCTGAACAATTGAATGTGTCGGAACAAACCATTTCAAAATGGAGACGTGGAGCCGATGGTCAAAAAAGTTGGGATGATAAACGAGGCGAAATGATGGCATCGCCACACCGCATTCGTGAAATCCTTATCAAAGAATTATTATTAGTTGCAGGTGGCGAAAAATCGGCAGTTGATGCTGATGCATTGGCTAAAATCAATAAAGTAATCGAAACGCTTTCTGAAAAAATTAGCGTACAGGTTACGTTTTCAGTTTTTAAAGAATTTGATAACTGGATGGCAGATCAAGACCCAAAAACCGCAGTTCTTTTTACTGAATACCACAAACAGTTCATTTTGTATAAAATTAATTTGGAAGGCGAATGAGTCCAAAATGGGAAAAACTTGTTAAGCAATACGAGGAGCATTGTAGTAGGATCAAGAAAGCGACCACTATAAATATAAACGAAAAGCCAATTGATAAACTAAACCGTATCAAGCGACTTGAATCGAATTATATTTTATGGTTTGAATACTACTTTCCTAACTATGCAAAATTTCACTGCGCTCCATTTCATAAAGAAATGGCAGACTTAATTATTTATAACAAAATAGTTAGTTTGCTGGGCGAGATTTACCGTTCGGGTGCAAAAACTGTCCATTTAGGAATGGGAATTCCTTTGTTTTTATACTTTACAAAAGACTTGTTTTATATGCTTTTAATTGGTCAAACTGATCCAAAAGCAAGAAAATTAATAGGCAAAATTCAAGCGCAATTAAAATCGAATTCAAGGTTAATCAATGATTATGGAAAGCGTTTTAATTATGGAGACTGGTCTAGCGGTGACTTCACAACTACTGATGGCGTAAAGTTCAAAGCAATGTCTGTCGGACAATCGCCACGAGGGGAAGCAGAAGAGGAAAATCGTCCAGATTACATTTTAATGGACGATGCCGATACTCGCAAAAGAGTAAATAATGATAAACTTTCACGAGATATGTACGAATGGACGTGGGAAGATTTAAAAGGAACTTTTGACGAAGGCGGATTGAGACAAAGATTTATAATTGCTAATAATAATTTTCATAAAAACTGCATCATAAACCTCTTGAAACAGGAGTTTGAACGCATTAACGAAAAAGCAAGATCATTAAACCGTAAAATAAAACACTTTGTTGTTACTGCAAAAGCAGTCAAAGATTTACACAGTTTTGAGCCTACTTGGCCAGAAAAAACAAGTGAACAATATTGGCGTGAAAAGTTTGAAGAGACTCCTTACCGTTCATTTATGCGAGAATATATGCACGTTCATATTCAAGATGGCGAAATATTTAAAAATGAACACATTCAGTACAAAGATGTATTACAACTCGATGAGTATGACGCACTTTGTTTTTATGGCGATTTAAGTTATAAAGATGCTGGAGATTACAAAGGAATGGGATTGATTGGCAAAAAAGGAAGGGAATTTCATTTGATATTTTGCTATTTAAGAAAGTCTTCACGAACCTTATTAGCACAATGGTTGTATGATTTGGTCGAAGACAATAAACTTCTTGACCATAATATTCGGTATATGATTGAAGGTTTATTTGCAATGGACGATTTTGTCTCTGATTTTGATGTAGAAGGCGATGACCGAGGCTGGTACATTCCAGTTACTGCAGATAAAAAAGGTAAGATTGATAAGTTTGATCGTATTGAAAGTATGGCTGGTTATTTTGAACGTCTCAATGTCTTTTTTAATCTTAAATACCGAGGCAATAATGATTTTCAAACTATGGAGGATCAATTATTGGCATTTGAAAAAGGAAGCAAAGCAAATGATGACGGACCCGATTTTTTGCAATCAGGAATAGCACAGGTTAATAAAATTTCATTTGTGACCAAATTCGAGCCTAAAACAACAAACCGAAAAGACATTATAAGCAATAAAAAAAACAGATATTAATGAGCAGATTTATAACAGAAGCCGATTATGATGTATTGATTCGTACCGAAATCAAAAACATTTTATTAGAAAATTACAGCGTTACCAAACTGCAAAGTGCCGAACAAATGGCAATCTCGCAAATCAAAAATTATTTAGCTGGGCGATATGATGTGGCTTTGATTTTTACACCGACCGTTGCAGGAACTGACGATATACGAAATTCATACATAGTAATGATTACTATTGATTGTGCTTTGTACCATTTGTATTGTTCGATTGCACCAAACAAAATACCAGAACACCGCTCTAATAGATACCAAGATGCAATCGACTGGCTCAAGTTAATGGCAAAAGGTCAAGGCAATGCCGACCTGCCAATGATAACCAACAGCAATGGCGAAGCGAAAGGCGATTTTAGACTTTCGAGTAATAATACAGCGAGTAATAACAAATGGTAGCCGATTTAAAACACGTTTAAAATTGATTTTAAGGCAATAATTATATTTTTATGAAACCAAATACAAACAAAATACTTAACCAACGAAATAAGGGCGTTTTTTCGCCTGTGAATAAATCCGATACGCAACCATTAAAATCAGGTAAACAAAACCCGAACGGCATTATTATGAATATTGCCAAAGCGTTCAAAGATAAATCTCGAAAAGAGATTCAAACGTGGCGACTATCTTTATTGGCGACAGAATTAATTGAGAATCCACGTTTCAACAGATATTATGATTTAGTGGACGATTTGAAAACAGACGGTACTTTCAAGACACAAATTCTTTTACGAAAATCGGCAACCTTAAGTTGCAGTTTTCAAATTAGAAATAGAAAGACTGGAGTTATAAACGAACTCGCATCAGAGTTGTTCCAACAAAAATGGTTTTATAAATACCTAAATATCGAACTTGATTCAATTTTATATGGCACTCGAATTGTTGAATTTTCCGAGTTTAATAACCATATTATAACATTTGCAGTCGTGCCGCCACGGAACACCGTTCCAACAGAAAAAAAGATTTTCCCTGATTTAGGCAAAGAAAAAGTTTTCATTTTATATAATGATCCAATTCATAAACCTTGGGTTGTAGAATTAAATCCAGACAATCCGTTAGGATTAATTAACGATATTATTCCAAATCTTATTTGGAAACGAAACGTAGCACAATCGTGGGCGGAATTTTGCGAAAAGTTCGGAATGCCATTGATTTCTGCAACCACTAATAACAGCAATACTACGCACATTGAGAATGTCGAAAAGCAATTGTTATCGTTAGCAGAAGCATCGGTCGGGGTTTTCCCTGAAGGAACATCTATCAAGTTTGACGAAGCCAACAGAACCGATGCCTATAATGTTTACAACGAATTCATTAAACATAATAGCAACGAAATCGCAGGAGTTATTGTTGGTTCAAATACTTTAACCACAACTGCTGCCAATCGTTCGCAAACCGAAGTACACGAACGCACGTTAGATTTTAAAATTACTCAAGCCGACCGTCGGGACATTGCTTTTAATTTGAATGATGACATACTGCCAATTCTTAAAACTCAGGGTTATTCTTATATATCTGACGATGATATATTTGAATGGATTGAAAGCAAAGAAGAAATTGATTTAGACAAATTATGGGTTATCGTTCAAGGAATGATGTTAGAATATGAAATAGATCAGGAATGGCTTGCCAAAACTTTCAATGTGAAAATCATTGGCAAAAAAAAAACTCTAACCCCGACGGAACTGAATAAGATAACGGCACTTTTCAAAATGCCAAACTATCCAGTGGCGACTTGCTGTCCAAAACATTCGTTCCCAATTGCACAAGGCAATAGCAAAATTTTGGACGATTTGACAAACAAATTATTGCAGAAATTATGGGACAATGAAAGCACATTATCATCTGAAGGTTTATTGATTGTCGAAGAATCGTTACAGCTCACTCAAGGTTTAAAATCAGGGTTTGGAGTTACTGCAGGTTACAACACGCCCGACACGTTGGCGTACCAAATGATGGAATATAACTTGTTTGAATTTTCGGCAAGTAAAACCGAGGCACGACTAGCATTGATGACCGATTTGCTATTAAATAAAGACAAAAACGGCATCAACTCGTATAAAGATTTTGAGAAATTGGCAAGTGAGAAAGTTGGCGAATTCAATAAAAACTGGTTGCAAAGCGAATATAACCTATCGGTTGCAGTTGGTCAGAACACAGCACAATACCACAGGTTTATGGCAGACAAAGCAGACTTTCCTTATGTGGAATATCAAACTGCAGGAGACGATAAAGTACGCAACCAACACCGATTGTTGGACGGTAAGATTTTCAATTTGAACGATTCCGAAGCCATGAAACTATGGCCGCCAAATGGCTATGGTTGCCGTTGCGAAATGTTACAAACAAACAAAAAACCTAAAAAAGGCGCATTGACTGGCAAAGAAGGAATTGATTTAATGAAACAATCTGACCCAAAATGGAAAGATTCGCAGTTTGAAATAAACCGTGCCGATTTAAAGAAAGTATTTACAACCGAGCAGTATTACAGCGATATAAAAGGTTTGCCAAAGAAGTTAAATGAAATGACTTTTGATAAGTACGATTTGCCAAAATGGGATTCGTTTAAATCGAATTTAAACCCTATTTCATTAGATAAATCAATAACTGGCGACAATGTAAAGGAGTTGTTTAAACCCGTTAAAAATGAAAAATTTATGGGTTTTAAAGATTATTTCGATAGAAAATTGACGCTGAGCCAAGCTAATTTCGATAAACATACTAAAGGGTTTTATTTATCTGAAAACGAAAATAGACATCAATTATTTGCTCATTTAAAAGATTTAATTGCTAATCCTGATGAAGTTTGGTATAAGAATCCGGGCAAAAAAATATATAATAAATTTCAATCTCGTTACATAAAATTTTATAAAGATTTGGTACTTATTGCAGATTGCGATATGACAGCAACAGGATTGGAAATATTAACTTGGTATGAGGCTAAACATGAAGACCTCTACTTTCGTAAAGGTCTGCTCGTTTGGAATAAAAACAAATAATCACTCGTAATTTAATACTACTCTCACAATGTGCTATTCCCGCAGTGATTGCTAACATTAATAAGCATTACATTCATTTTGAAAGGCAAATATAATAATAAATATACAATATAATGGCAAAAACATCAAAATTAGAATTGATAATGGAATTGAGCGATAAATTGTTCAATAACAAATTATCGCAAGTTCAAGCCAAATTGAGTGCCGCAACCGACAAAATGGACGCCAAACTAACCAAACTTTCAGGCGGTCATATAAAAATGGCTGCAGGAGTTGGAGCGGCGTTTGCGGCTATTGGAGGTGTGGCAGCAGTAACGGCAGTTATTGACCGAAGTATTGATTCTGCTGCAAAGTTTGACAGTGCATTTTTGCCAATACGAAACTTGAATTTAGACAAGTCAAAAGCACAAATGGACAGTTACAAAGAAAAAATTAGATCAGCCGCCTATGATGTTGGTGCATCGCTTGATGTCTCCAGTACTGCAATATACGATTTACAATCTTTAACTAACTTGTATGGCGACGATGCTATTGCAGTTTATAAAAAAATAGCAAATTACAGCACCGCTACAGGGGCTAAACTTGGCGATGCTATGAACTCAACCGCCAAGGCAATGAAAGCCTTTGGTTTAGGAGTTGAAGATATTGATGCAATGCTTTTATCAAACGCAAAAACAGTACAAATAGGAAAAACTAATTATGACGAACTTGCTAGAGTTCAGACAGAATATGCTGGTTCTGCAAGCGCAGCAGGTCAATCGTTCGATACAGGTAACAAAGTCTTTGCAATGTTTACTTCGATTGCCAAAAGCGCAGATATAGCAGCCAATATGACTAAAACATTCTTTGACGGTTTAGGGCAACAATCCCAAGAAATAAAAGACAATTTAGGTATTGATGTTTTCGACGCAAAAGGCAATATGAAAGATGCCGATAAAATTCTATTTGAAATTAGTGGCAAATTTAAGAACTTGAACGAAAAGCAAATAACCAACATAATTAATAAAATTGGTGGACCCGAAGGTTTGCGTTCTGCATTAGCAAAAGTCAAAACGGGTGCCGATGATATGATTATGACATTTAATAATTTCGACAGCTCGAAGTTTAGTATGGCTGATGCGCTTAAAAATGCACAAGGCGATTATGGCAAAATGAAAGAACTTTTTTACAATCGCTTAGATACTGTATTCTCTAAAATTGGCGAAAAAATACTTCCAATATTGGCGGGTGTGTTTGACAAATTAACGCCAGCACTTGACTGGTTACTGCAAAATGTAGACTGGTTAATCCCCGCAATTGGATTATTGGGCAGTTCATTAGCAATTGCATCGATTGGGGTTTGGGCGTTTACGGCACCAATAAGTTTAACGGTTTTGGCAATTGCGGCATTGATTGCATTTGTAACAATTGCAATAGTCAAGTTTGACGAGTTTGGAGCAATAATGTTGTTTGCACTTGGTCCAGTTGGACGTTTAATAATGGCTTTTAAATTGATGTACGACCATTGGGACAGCATCAAAAAAGCATTTAAAGACGATGGAATAATAAGCGGATTGCAACGCATTGGAACGGTTTTGCTCGATGTAATCTTAAAACCTATGCAACAATTGTTTGAGTTGTTAGGTATGGATTCTATGGCTAGTAAGTTAGAAGATTGGCGAACTGGCTTGGATTTGGTAACTGGCGCAGAAAACGACAAACGACAAGCAATATCAACCGATGTTCTTGACCCAAACAACTTTTTAAAAGCGACGGCTTGGAACACAAATCAAACCACACCAGCTAATTCACTTATTAAATCGCCAGTTGGTTCGGGAGGCGTTCCAAAACCAACAGACAAAAAAAATGCTGATAATGTGAATAAAGTTGCGGGTGCAGCCAACCAAGTGCGTAACATTTCGATTGTGATTGATGCGTTTAACAAAGGTGGCATTAACGTGGCACAATCGGCATACGCAGGAATGACCAAAGACGATGTCGAGGCGTGGTTTAAAGAAATGATGAGACGAACGATTATTAATGCAGAAACAGCCTAAAAATGAGTTTAGCAAGATTAGATCCAAACTTTTTGATTGCTCTTAATAAATTGCAAATATTAAACCGAAAGTTTCCAAAAATGGCAGGAATTGAAGCGGTTAAATTTAGTAAAGATAGATTTATTCGTAAGAACTGGGTTGACCAAAACAGTCAAGCGTGGGACAAACGGAAACGGTCGCCAAAATGGTACAGCGATGAGCAAAAAAACCAAGCCAAACGAGGTTCGTTAATGGTTAAATCTGGACGGTTGAAACGGTCGATTCGAGTAACCAACGTAACCGCTAATAGCGTAACAATTGGCACAGATGTGCCTTACGCACAAATACACAACGAGGGCGGAACTATAAACCATACGGTTAGTATAAAATCTTTTACCCGAACCCGTAAAGGTCGAAATGAAACCGTGAAAGCGCACAATCGCAAAAGAATAATCAATATGCCAAAACGCCAGTTTATGGGCGAAAGCAGTATGCTACTGTATCGAATTGAAAGAATGTTACAACTCGAAATGCTTAAAATAATTAGATAAATTATGAAACTATTCTATAAAAAATTAATCGAAACCATCGAGCTGCAAAGCAATCAAGACTTGTTTACAGCCCAAAACATTGCACCTGTGCAATACATTGATATATATGCAGCGCAGGATCAATTTGAGGAAAATTTTGAGTTATTTGCCCGACCTGCAGTGCTAGTCGATTGGGACATAAACCACGATGGCGACCAACCAAGCGCAACAATTAATCTGTACTGCTGTTATGAGCAACTGCGAGACACCAGCAATATTTCGTTAAACCGTGAATTGGGTTTGAAGTTCTTGGATTACATTGCAACAATAGACAGCATAGTTAGAACCATAGAAAGTGAAGAGACTGGAAAGTTAGAATTGGTGTCGGAAGGTTTTAATAAAATGGATTCGATTGTAGATATTTATTTGTTTACCTACAAATGCAGTTTTACAGCAAGAAAAAACCCTCGAACTTACGTTGAGGGCGATTATGAAACTATGGATTTAAAACCAAAAATTGTTGATTACGGTTTAGAATAATTAATCTGATAAGGCTTCTTTTCAGTATTAAAATCGGCAATAAAATCAATTGAATTATTTAAATATTTTGTGTTTGATATTGTAACAGAAGCCTTTCCTTTTGTCAGAACCGTAAAAATTACATAGTCTTGTTTGTAGTACTTTTTTGCTTGGTTTACTGGCATATCTGATGTAGAAAGATTCGTATTGTACAAATAGATAAATAACTTCGCTACATCGGCAAAACCGCCATTAATTTCAATTGATTTGACAACTTCTAAGCCATATACAGTAAAAGTATTGTATTTTACTTTTAGAGCCTCACGTTTGCTTGGATTTGTGTAAATTTCATATTGAAACCCAACGCCACTTGGTGCGTTATCTTTAAAATTCATTTTAAGATTATCTTTAACTAATTGCCGAATATTATTAAGAGTAACGTTTAACTCGTAATAAGTGTTTTGCAACGGCAAATAATCTTTGTAAAAAGGTAACTTATCAGGAAAATCAGTTGATATTGGTTGTTGAACATCATATTCCCAGTCTGGGCGGTTCTGACTGAAACCTAGTGATGTAAAAAACAGTATGGCAATTAAAATACTTTTCATAATTCAAAAATTTTTGGTTCAAATTTATTTTTATATAATAAATTGTGTTTAAAATAAACAACAATTTCGTTTTTATAATGAGGTAATATTTCGACATTATCAATTGCATTTACAGGGCTAACATCGCTAAAAATATATGCTAGTTGTTTTCTATTGTAGGCTTGTAAGGCATCTTTTACATAAAGTGGCATTAATATTTTAATGTCTTCTGGATTTATATTTTCATTTTTAAAATCAAAAGTTGATTTCATAACAAAATTAATAATCGTTTCAATCTTTAGTTCAATAACGTTTTGAATTTCATTCATTTTTACCGAAATTAGTGAGGTTACTTTTTAGTTTTATGTCTAACATTTTTTGATTATATTTATACAAAGCCTCATCAATGCCTTGCAATTTTCTGATTATTTGATATTCGCCGGGTTTGTAAGTTTCTACTTCTCCATCGTCCCAACCTAGGTAATACCAAAAAATTGAACCAAGTTCAATATTAAAAAAACGAGCAACTACTCTGTTTTTGCCTGTGTAAAATAACATAACTTTAATACCATCGTGATTTTGTAATGTCCAATTATAAACATCATCTTTAGATGTGAATTCTTTTGTTGCAACTCCATATTTTGCCTCTAAATCTTTAATTGACATTATGCAAAAATCACGTACTAATAAATCAGGCTTTACTTTTGATTTATTTGTTTGTTGAGTTGATTCTGTCGGTTCTGATTCCATAGGTTCGGATATATTGTCATTACTAAAAAGTGATAAAATAAATAATACAATAATGACCAATGCGACTGCTATAATTATTTTTTTCATTTACTTGAAGTTTTAAAATATCGCCAAATATAATAAAAATCGATTATAACTTTGGTTTGACGACATTAAAACGATCGTCAAGCCATTTTGTTATAATCGATTATTGACAATTTGCCCTAAATCTAAATCCTCGATGTGATTTTCTAACCAAAGTTCACACTTAAATTTCATTTTATGATTTTCGTGTACAACTTCAAAATTTATTAATTTTTTGACGTCTTTAATAGGTAAAGATTTAAAAAATACATTTATAAAATTGCGTTCTATAATATCATTCTTTATTTGAAACTCACTAGGAAAAAAAATTATAATGATTACTTTTAATTTCGCATTCAGCTTTGTATAATTGTGTCATATTTTTATGTTTAAATTTCGTTTAAATTTCATTTACACATTGTTTCCAATGGTCTGCTATTTCGTTCCAGTTGTAACCAAGTGTTATTAAATCTTGGCTAATTCTTTGAATTTGATGGCGCATTTCTGCAAAAATTATCTGCTTTGGCGACAATGTGTTTTCAATATTTTTTAAAAATTCGTAGTAATAATAACTGTATTCTTTATCATATTGCATTCTGTCATCGTGTTTAGAAACGCAATGCACAATCGATGTATGATCTTTGTTTAAAAACTCGCCTATAGCATCAAAAGTCTCATCGTTTTTGCGCAGTTGCACACTAATTGCGGTTCGTGCCATAACGTTAATGTTCGAACGTTTAACCTCAAGAGGATTTGTTTTATAAACTATCGAAGCAATTTGCAGTAGCTGAACAGCAACTGTTGGGTTTTTTAACATTATTTCGTAACTCATAATTCGTTATTTTGGGTTAAACGTTCAATTTTTCTTTGTTTCATATCGATAATTCGATTTAATCTACCAATATCTGCCACTTGTTCAAGATACCTATCGAGTACAAAAAACAGTATTTCAGGCACTTTTTTAAAGCCTTCGTTTTGTGCCACGGTCTGCAATTGTTTGCGTTGTTTGGGCGTAAATTTGCGTATGTAAGTGCTTGTTTTTATCATTGTGTAGTCAAAATGTAGATTTTTTAATTACTAAAATTCGTCATTATATCGTTTTTGATTAATCCAAGTAACCAGTAAAGCCTTATTTTGTTTTGTTTTTAATAAGTAGGCATCGTAACTGGGTAGTTTGTTGAAACATTTTATTTTGTCCACAAAATCGAGTTTTTCATAAGCCTTTTCGGCAAAATCTCGCTTTTGCTTGAGGTTGTATTTGTTCCAAAAGGTCTCGAACTTGTAATCCTCAAGCACGAGCTCGATGGTTACTAAGGCTTTGTATTTCGTCCACGTTTCCATGATTTCAATTGTAGCAGGGAATTGACCATTTGCAAACAATGTGAGTATTCGTTTGCCTTTGACGTTCGTAAAACCATAAATAACACTATCAGACTTGCGATATTGAAAAATCCACTCGTCTTTGGTTTCTTTGAATAAAACTTTGTAGGTTGCTAGTTCCATAGTTACTCGAGATAAAGTCCGGTTGTTACTTGATTGGTTAATTGTCCGCCTTCAATGCCTTGCAATCGCAATAAATCTGCTAATTCTTTGGCTTTTAATTTGTCAACATCGACTGGTGTCAATTGCGACTTATGTACAATATTTGACTTAATAGCATATTGCGTAAAAAAACTCGTTTGCAATTCTTGACGTCTGGCGTTTTTGGTTTTGGCACTTCGACATTTTTTTACTGCAGGAAGACAAATTTTTCTAAATTCTTTGTTCATATGCGGTTTGAAATATTCATAAGCGCACGAAATTGTTATCCAGTCGATATATTCAAGAGCAATAATTATTCGCTTTTGCGACATAGTTCTGCGTTGGGCTTTGAACGGTTTGCCTTTGAAAAAATAATCGTGCAACTGCATAAACAATTGCAAATCGAGGTTAGTTGCATACTTAAATTCGTAATTTCGCTCTGTGATGGTGTCAATATAATCACTATTGAGATTGTATTTTTTGAGCATTTTATCAAGTGCGGTTTGCGCTGCCGTTTTTTCGCCATCTGTAGCACCGTTTTTTACGAGCTCGTAAATTTTGGCTATTTTATCTTTGTAATCGTTCATTTTTAGGATAGTTTTTGGTGTAAATTATCTATGATTTTTTGCAAAATAGTATTAATGTAAACATCATTTACTGTACCAATAAACAAACATAAAACACTATGTAAAGCATAGGCTTCGTGAAATTTTAAAGCAATTTTATACAGTTTTTTGACATCAAAAAGCGATTGTTTGCTGTAAATAGCGTGTTGTTTGTTGGTGTATTTATCGGCAACATCAATCGCAATCGAACGCATAACTTTTTGGTTAATGTCTGTTGGATTGGTTTCATAAACCTGCTCCATTATTTTAGCAACTGCAAATACTTGGTCGGCTGTTAGTTTAAGTTCGATTTTCATAATTTATGGTTTGCTATAAATTGAATATCTAAAGTCATTTTCATTAACTTCTTTTTTATATAACTTGGATAAATCGTGTCTAGAAGTTTGAAGTGCTATAAGACAACAATCAAAACAAAATAAAAACTGATCCTCAAATGATAAGTATTTGAATGAATTTCGTTCCATTAAAATACTTCTTACTTTATTAATTTGATTTATATATTTCTCATCAAGATTTTTACTCAATAAAAAAACACTAAATGTTAAATTATTTTCCATTACAAATACGTTTTAACGATTTGTAAAATCACATAATCAGGTTCTAAACCATCAATATCTTTAACGATGTGATTAATTCTTTGAATGGTTTGTTCGCCTGTGTAACGGCTTGTTTTTGGATTGTATTCATTTAGAATTAAAACGTCGCTTTCTTGATAGTTCCTGTCGTTCAGTCGTACTTCGACTTTCTTAATTCCTAACATTACATCTTTGAAATGTTCAGGGTGTATTTTTAGTTCGTGATTCATTTTAGAATAGTGTTAATTGGTTAGTATCTTGTTTGTTTTCTTGACTTTGTTCTAATTCTTTTAATTCTTTTTTTGCATTAACACCTAAATAACTATCAAACGTTCTTTTAGAGATATTAAATTGACTTTCAACGTGTTTATAAAAAATTTCTTTAAAAAACAATTCCTGCCTGCGGTGTAGCAGTGCCAGTTCTTGCACTTTTAAAACTTTTTTTAAATAATTTTTTCTGTTGTAAGCCATATATTACTATCTTTGAGGCTTACACCGATTCCGCCAAGAATTAGATGCTCTAGATAGTCTTATTTAGGGCTTTTTTTTGTCCTCACCCCCAACCCCTCTCCAAAGGAGAGGGGAGCCAAAACGAGTTAGTTATTATTCGGTTTCGGAATTCCAGTTGTGTGGTGCCACGCTTTAGTACCAACCTTTTCTGAACTGTTTTCATAATTCCTTTTAATGCCTCGAAACTGAATGATTAAATCGTCTAGTTCGGTGTAATTGTATGCGTTTAATTGCTTTTTAAGAATTGAATTTTTGAGCATCCAAGCATTGAACTTCTTAAAATCAGTCGATTCTTTTATATCGCAATCAGTTGCGATTTTCAAAACGATACTGCGTTTTTGTTTCATTATCAATTCCATTTCAGGCGAAATGTAATCTGCTTGAGGTTTTTTTGAACTTTCGACAGCCCGTGATTTATTATTGAAATAATTATCGACTGGACTGTCGCTTTCAGAAAACGTGTTGAATGTTTGCTTTGTAGCCATAATTAAAATAATTGTCCTTGTACAGGGTTAGTGTCTTTTTTGTCCCAAATAATAAACGGTTTGTTGCCTCCAAAACGACTGCGTGGAAAGGCTTTAAAGTTTTTTACAAGCACTTTAATACAAGACATATATTCGATGTCTTTAGCGGCTTGATTTTTTGGTTTATCGCCTTTTGACCAGCTAATAATTACAAAAGATTTCTTAGGAAAAGTCTTTTTTAGAATTTTGTATTGTGCTGTGGTCAAATCTGAATAATCTTGACTATCGATAATGACAATTTTAGCCGAACCTTTGCGTTTTAATCTCAAAATTAAGTCGTCAAAGGTTACTTGACCAATAAACATTACTTTGCCTTTTAATGAAGCCATATCGTTGCGTTTTATTGCATCTTGCAACGATTTACTAATGCCTTGCTCGAATGAAAAGTAATCTACTTTTGTAAATTCTGCCATCATTTTAGTAAACTGGACAGAAAACTCGGTTTTCCCGCCACCTGATTCGCCAGTTATTGACATATCGAAGTTTTTTTCGGGCATACCGAAACTTTCTAACCATTGATTTTTAAACTCATAGGCTTCAAAAGTTTTGCCTAGAAATTCTGTGATTCCAATTGCTCTCATTTTTCTTATTATTTAATCATTTTTCGTCCCCGAAAAGGACTCGAACCATAACCTTCAGTTTAAAACTGCTGCTCTACCAATTGAGCTATTCGGGATAACCACTCCTTTCTAGTTGAGGCGGTTTTTAAAATTTAGTTTCTCGGAGTTCAAAAACTCGTGAAAACTTTTGGTTTCGGAGTTGGTTAACTCCTCAAATCGTGCTATCCAATTGTTGTTGAAATCCATTTGCACCAGTTTACCATTTACATAAATGGTACGCTCATCGTCTCTGCGGATTGTTACGCTCATATACTTGAAAAATTAAGTGAAATATCTGTCCAACGGCTCTTTTCGTCCTTGGTGTAAACTCTGATGTATTTTGCAGAACCAACAACTACAAGACAATCGTTTAATTTGTCGAACTCAATCATTAGTTTATCGTCTCCCAATTCTTTTGCTTGACGGCGTGCTTTTGTGAGTAGTTTGGCATCGTATTCGCCTTTGGAATTTTTCATTAGAATGCCGTCCAAAAGGTTGTAAAAACCTTTGTTTCTAGCCTCGAACTTTTCTCTGAAAATATCACGAATTGCGTTGATGTGCACAATTGCTGAGTCATTAAAATCGAACCTGTCTTGAGACTCTACCACAATTTTTATGGTTTCGTTTTTGAGTTCAAACGATTTGGCATCCTTCAACTGTTTGCCTTCGAGTTCGTACTTTAATTTATTAAATTTTTCGGAGTGCACAATGGCATCAGTTTTTAGCGATACTAGAATATCTTTGGCATCGTTGAACTTCTCTAACATTTCCTGAAGGAAATTTTCTTTGTCTAAATCGTGGGCTTTCTTGCGGTCAACCATCTGGCGGTTTTCGAATGCTTTTTTTTCTTTTAGATACTGCTCTAGTTCAGCAGTTGTCATTTCGTGAATTGGTTTTTCCATTTTTTCTGATATTAATTATTAAACTTGTGACTTCTTAAATCGAACGTATCTCGTTCGAAGGTTCTGTTGCTTATTGGTCTGTCGAAAGCATCATAACAAACGCTTGGATTGACTGTTATTGGAACTACTTTTTTATCTTTCATATATTCCGTTAAAACAGCAAAATCATTTTTTAACTTTGCATTTTCGGCTTGCAGTGCTCCAACTCGTAGTTTTAAGTAGTCGATGGTTGATTGTGATCGGTTCATAATTACATTGGGTATAATTCGTTAAGTAATGATATCGTTACGTCTTCATTGCTTAAATCGGCTTCTTCAAGTGCCGTGGTTAGTATGTTTTTGAGACTGTCAAAGTCTTTTACTCGTGCCTGTAACCATTTGATTGCTGGCTTATTATTAACTCCCAACTCGATGCAAATATTTTCGATATCCTCCGCAATCGAAGGATCTAATTTTGTCCAAGCAAACGACCAGCGGCGGTTGGTTTGAATGAAGCCATTTTTGCGACTTTCGGCACCTTTGGTTAGCATCTTTTCAACATCAATACCAATAACTGTAATTGCTGCATAACCCTCGATTTCATCTGCAATAGCTTTGATGGTTGGAATGTTACCCGCTTTTGAATTCTCAAACTCATCAATAATCAATATTGGATTGTTGCCTTCTTTTCTGATTTTTTCGCAACATCTTTTGATTATTGCACCTTTTGTTCCAGTCAATGGAATTTTTTCGCCACTGGTTGAGTTATTAATTTCATTGGCAATACTTAAAGCAAATTCTTTGCTGTTGTCTATGCCTGAACATTTAACCAAGAATACATTTGTTGGGTATTTTCGCTTGTAAAGTTTAGCAGCATAGGATTTTCCTAAACCAGTATCGCCATCAATCCCTAAACGTGCTTTCTTTTCACGTGCTTTGTCAAATGTGATTACTGCTTGTTTAAATTGAATTGTATTGAAATGATTCCAGTACGTTTTCTCGATCGTGTAGCCAATTGCGAGGGCAATTGCTTCGTAGTATTTATCGGCAATTATTGCTTTGCCAATAAACTCGTTTCCTTTCAAAATCTGGTTTACATAAGCCTTGTCAATGTTTGCCAATTGTGCCAATGCAACCTGTGTTGTATTGTTTTCTGACAAATACCTATTTATTTCGGAAGGTATTAAGTCAAGTTTCTGAATTTGTGTTAACTTTGCCATAGAATTGTTTTAGTCAAGCCATTGAGAGTTGTTGAATTTGCGGTCAATTCTTTCTTTGGCTTTATTATTAAGGTTATTATTCTCGTTTTGCAGTCTTTCTGCGTTGTATGATTCTTTGTTGCCGCCGTATGCCATTGCGTGTTCGTAACTTAAACCCGACATTATTTCGGCTATACTTTCTTCTATTTTGTTACTGAAAGCGGTTTGTTTTAATTTTCTATCGTTGTTATGACCAATTGCGTGAGCATTATCGTCTGTCATTTCTGCGTGAGATTGTGAACCTTGTAAAGCAGGCGGGCAACTCATTATAAATTTGCCATCGAGCGTGTATAAATCCGCCATTTGTTCGTCCCAAATTACTTTTAGAGAGACTCCTTTTGCATAACCTGTTGCTTTTGCAATTATCTCGGTTCCAATGCCGCCGTATTGTGGTATCTCGAATTGGTATTTGTCTGTTTTGTTGTAACCTTCCGATTTAGAAACATTTACAAATCCACGCATATAGCTAATATCGACCTTAGTATGATTGCCAAATAAATTCCTGATCACCGTAGGTTCTAATGGTTGGCATTTTGGATTTTTGATTACAAACCTTTCTTTTGGCGAAACTTCGTCACGAAGTGGTGTAGCATTCCAACGTTTAACCAGTTCGTGCATCTGAATTATAGCATCTTCATAAGTTGGCAAATCTTTTATATCTAAAGTATCAGGGTTTGCTTTTCCGTCTATTGATGAGTTCCAAGAACTTGACAAAAAGTTTTTAATGTCTTTTAAACTCGATTTAAACAATTTGAATTGCAATTCTGCTGGGTTGGCTTGAGAGTTTCCAGCCTCGATGGTTCTTACTTTATTAAAAACTAAATTCAAAAACAATTTGCTTTCTGCAGATGTAAATGCGCCGTGATTATCGCTAATAAACTCGAACATTGTTTGAAAATCGCCACTTTGAACCGCCATTTTTACAGCCGTTTGTACCATTTCAGGCGTTTCGTTGTGTTGACCAGCAGGAGCAACGCTCCAACCAGTTATGGCACGACTGGCTACATCTGAAATAAACATTACAAATAGTTTCATTGTGGACCATTTGCCGTTGGCTTTTTTGTATTTGTATTGAATAGTTCCTGAACCATCGCCACAAAACAGTGAGTGGGCATAATCTAATTTTTTATTGGTTACATACGTCTGGACGTTCTTTTTGTACCAATCCATTCCGTGACGTGCCTTAGCAAACTGAATGGCTTTGTTAAACCTTGTCAAATGATGACAAAACGTTCGGTAGGCAACTGGTTCGAGTCCAAACTCTTTGATTCCGTCTATATAATCTCGATGCCAAAGTGTATGAATGTATTCTTTGGTCGAATTGCCCGGATTCATATATAAATGATAAATCATTGCTTGGTGCAAATCATATTCATACAGTTGACCAGTGCTTTCGTCAACCAGTTGTGTTTTACCAACTATCATTGCGTTGTCGTTTCCGTACTTTCCAGATACAAAAAACTGGCGTTGTGCTTCGAGACTTGAATTGATTGGAAACTCGTTGGAACGGTTTCGCAAATAGGCAGCCGAATTGATTTTGAAACCTTCTAAACCAATAGGAGCCAATATATCAGTACAAACCTGATAGAAGTCTTGCTTTTTATTGATGCCAAGTTGTTTGAAATTATCATTTTCTAATTGACGGTGCAAAAACAAACACCAAGCCTTGGCGGTTGCCATTTGTTGGGCTTGGTTTTGGTTGTAGCCTACCAGTTCTTTATACATAAAATGTACAGTATCAGTATTGTCAATGAACGAGTTAACCTGTGTTTGAATGATCGCTTTTAGTTGGTTTTGCTTGCTGGATTTTTCGCCATTCTGCAAAGCCTCATAAGCCGTAATAATGTCTTGTTTTGTGCCAAATTTTGACTTGAAATGCGTTGGTTTTCGATCTGGCAAACAATCATAGTCGTAATAAAACGTTCCGTTTGCTTTGCCCCAACGCCACGCACTGCCAGTATTGGGCAAAAAGTCACCGTATTTGTAGCCTTTGGCTATTGATTTTTTGAATAACGAGCGAGTTTTCCAAATGTATTCTTCTGATACCTGACATATTTGCATTACAAAACGTTGACTTAACCATAAGGTTTCTCCGTCTTTATAATTTCTGATATATATGTCGTTAGGTAGCAGTAGCATATAAAAACTCTAGTTTTTTTGTAGTTCTAAATTACCTTCACAAAAAACTTCTATGTTTTCTAACAATTCTTTATACTTGTTAAGTATAATGATGCCTCCTTTGGAATCAGCAGACCGACGTCCTTCTAAAACATACCTACAATATATTTCACTATAACCTGTGGCTTTTGACAAAATTTCTGTTGTTGTTGGTGTTTTTGCTTTAATATCCATAATTGAAATATTTATATATCTTTGTAACATTATTAAGTTACAAATATAATAGAGTTATTTCAATTAAAACAAATATTATGAGAGAAATTTCATTTTTAAAACAAAATATTTTAAAATACCTTGATTTTAAAGGCGTTAGTAAGTATGAATTCTATCAGAAAACAGGTATTTCTAATGGTATTTTGTCTCAAAACAATGGATTATCAGAAGATAATACATTGAAATTTCTCTCATACTATACTGACGTAAACACAGAATGGTTGTTTTGTAATATTGGTTCTATGATAAAACCAAACATAAAATATTCCTTACCAAATGAAACGGTAAGAGAAACGGTAAGGTTTTTAGATAAAACGAAAAGTATAAAAAACCTTACCTTATTAAATAACGGCATACCATTAATTCCAGTTGACGCTATGGCTGGTTTTGGAAGTGGAACTATTCAAGTAATGGATTACGATACTGAAAAATATATCGTTCCAGAGTTCACAGAATTAAATGTAGATTTTATGATTCGGGTTAAAGGAAGTTCTATGTATCCCAAATATAATAGTGGAGATTTGGTAGCCTGCAAGAAATTAACTCTTAACGATGCGTTTTTTCAATGGAATAAAGTTTATGTATTGGACACAGAACAGGGAGCATTAATAAAAAGAATAAGAAAAGGAATTGATTCCGAACATTTGCTAATTGTAAGTGACAACAATAGTTATGATTCTTTTCCACTTCATTTAAGTAAAGTCAATGCAATTGCGATTGTTTTGGGAGTAATCCGACTTGAGTAATTAAATTTTTAAAGCCAAAAATTAAACCTTTTTATAGTTTAGGTTTAATTTTAGAACCTTTTTATTAAAGTAGAATTAAACCTTTTTAAACCTTTTTAGGTATTAATGTCTTATTTTATGGTGTATGTTTGGTTTTGCCCCTTATATGAAAATCTTGTTTTATCGAGTAAAAAAAAATAATTGAGTAGATTGGTACTACAATAAATAATGCCCAAATAACGATAATTGGATTTGGTTTTAAATAAAAAGATAAAACAATTCCGAAGATAAAAAATAGTGCAATTTTAATTAGCGGGAATTGAAGTATTTTCATGTTTTTTTAAAGTAGTAAAATTTAGACAAAAACAAAATTCTTTTAAAAATAAGGTTTTATTTTAATAAATAAATTTTCATTGTAATTTGTTTATAAATATCAATAAAAAAGCGAACAAAAAGTTCGCTTTTTTAGAAATTCAAAAATGAATTATCCTTTCAACAAATCTAATTTTCTTTTTTGTTTTTCGATTTTTTCTTTAATTTCAGACATTTTTTTGTCTTGTTTGGCTTTATCTTTATTAAATTCTTCAATATCAACAGGCGATAATTTCCCTTTTGCTAAATTTTTATTATGTTTTTCTAAATCCTTGTCCATGTCTTTTTTCAAGTCAGACAAATCATCTTCAGAATCCATAATATCTTTTTTGGCATCAACTATTTTTTCTGCTTTTTTAGTTTCTTCTTTTTGTTTTTCGAGAATTGCTTCTTGCTCTTTGGCCAATCTTTTGGTTTCTTTTTCTTGATTTTTTAGCATTAAGGCATTTTGTTTCTCGATATTTTTTTGATTCTGTAAAGCTTCTTTTTCTCTTTTTATAGTTTCTTTTGTTGCCTTTTCTGCTTCTTTTTTGGCTTTATCAGCTTCCTTCTCAACTTTTTCTGCATTTTTTTCAGCTTCTTCTTTAGCTTTTTCGGCTTCTTTTTCAGCTTTTTCAGCGATTTTTTTTGCTTTTTCAGCTTCTTTCAAAGCATTTTCATCAGCCTTAATTTTATCTTCAATAGCATTTTGTTCTGCTTTTTTTGTTGCTTTTGCATCGTCTACCGCTTTTTCGGCATATTTTATGTCTTTTTCTTTTTCGGAAACAGCACTTAAATTAGCTTGTTTGGCAATTTTAGCATCAACAGCAGATATTTCTGAATTTTTTTCAGTTGCTTTTTCTCCCATTTTGACTTGGCTGTCTTTTTCTGTCTTTAACTTTGACAGATTTTTTTCAAGAACCGCAATCGAATCTGTTTTGGTAATCAAGGCAGTATCAGCAGAACTTAGTTTTTTGACTTTGTCTTCTTGAGCGAAAAAAAATTGAGTTACTGTAAGTAACAATGCTGTTAAAATAATTTTTGTTTTCATGTTCTAATTTTTGATTTTGATTTCTATTTTTGATTTTATACCTAACAAATCTAATAAATATCTTACCTTTATCCAACTAATAAATATTTAAATGTTAAAAATAAATTTTCTTTTAATTTTTGCTGTTTTTTTCTTTAATTCTTGCAAAGAAAAAAATACTAAGTTTAGTGATTTGATTATTGAAAATAATTATTCGAATGTTCAAAACAATCAACCAATTTTTGATTATTTGCCAACATCAACAACCAATAAAATCATCAAACACGAGTTTTATACTTTATCATATAATGAAAAATACGAACAAGCAGAATGGGTTGCCTATGAATTAAAAGAAAATATGATAGTCAAAAATAGTTTCAAACGACCATATTTTATTGAAGATGAATTAGTTGATAGTAATTCTGCCGATTGGCGCAATTATAAAAAGTCTGGTTATGACAAGGGTCATCTTTGCCCAGCTGGCGATATGAAATTCAGCAAAAATGCATTTGAAGATACTTTTTTTACATCGAATATTTCACCTCAAAAACATAATTTTAATGCTGGAATTTGGAATAGGCTAGAAGAAAAAACAAGATATTGGGCTCAGAAATACAAAAGTATTTATGTAATTACAGGAAGTTTATTAAATAATAACCTAAAAACTATTGGCAAAGAAGCTGTTGCCGTTCCTGAATTTTATTATAAAATATTGGTTCAAAAAAATAAAAATAGTTACAAAATGATTGCTTTTTTAATGGCAAGTCAAGAGTCAAAATTGGCATTATACGAATTTGTAAAATCGACCGATGATATTGAAAAATTGACTGGAGTTGATTTTTTTGCAAAAATTCCTGACGAAATTGAATCTAAAATCGAAAAAAATAGTGATTATAAGGATTGGAGTTTTTAACCCAGATTACGCATTAGGATTCGTTATGAAAACGATTTTTTACAATAAAATTTTGGGCTCACGGAGTTTTTTAGAATGAAAACATATGTTGTATGCTAAGTCCTAAATAATGATATATCGTAGATAGATGAATGCCAAAAAAACAATAATAAATCATGAATAAAGCGCCAAATTTTGCAGTAATAAATTATTTGTAGTAGATTTCTGATGCGTAATTTGGATTTAAGCTATTTTTTTCGTTCAATAACATAATTAACCATCAAAATCAATGAATCTTTATATTCTGATTTTGGATAATTGTCCAGAAGTTGAAGCGCTTCTTGTTGGTATTGTTCCATTTTATTTTCGGCATAAGCCAAACCATTTTTAGAAATTACAAATCGTATAACTTCCTTAACACGGTTTTTGTCCTTGTTATGGTTTTTTATAGAATTTATTAACCACGATTTTTCTTTTGAACTGCAATTATTCAAAACGTGAATCAATGGCAAAGTCATTTTTTGTTCCTTAATGTCAATTCCAGTTGGTTTGCCAATCGCTTCGTCTGAATAATCGAACAAATCGTCTTTTATTTGGAAAGCCATTCCGATTAATTCGCCAAATTTTCGCATATTTTCGACTTGTGCTTCGTCGTCAATAACAGATTTTGCACCAAGAGCACAACACGATGCTATTAAAGTTGCAGTCTTTTTTTTGATAATTTCGTAGTAAATACTTTCGGTAATATCCAATCGGCGTGCTTTCTCAATTTGTAATAATTCGCCTTCGGACATTTCTCGAACTGCAACCGAAATTATTTTTAGTAAATCAAAATCGCCATTGTCTATTGATAATAAAAGTCCTTTTGAAAGTAAATAATCGCCTACCAAAACTGCAATTTTGTTTTTCCAGAGTGCATTTATCGAAAAAAATCCACGGCGGCGGTTGCTATCATCTACAACATCATCGTGAACCAAAGTTGCAGTATGAATCAATTCAATAACCGATGCGCCACGATACGTTCGCTCGTTAACACTGCCGTTGGCAAGCATTTTGGCAGTCAAAAACACAAACATTGGTCGCATTTGTTTGCCTTTTCGATTGACTATATAATAGGTTATTCGGTTTAGAAGAGCAATTTTAGACGACATAGAATCATAGAACTTCTTTTCGAAAAGTTCCATTTCTTGTATAATCGGTTTTTTTATTTGTGCGGTTACATTCATTGATTTTTCAAAGATACTTATATTGTTTTGAGTTTCAAATGTTAAAGTTTCATTTTTTTTAATTTTTGATTAAACCATTTCAATTAAAAATTATCTTATATTTATAACCTCAAATTTATTTAATTATGAAAACAAATTTTTTAATGTTAGGAATGATTTTTTCAGTATTAATCATCAGCTGCTCTAAAAATGACGATACTGACAGTACAACAATCTCTGAAGACGAAGTTGGCATAAACGCTGATATTGATATTGCTTCTGACGATGTTTCGAATGTTCTCGAAGAACAATTGGCAGTTACTAATCTTGACGGATTGGGTCGTGGATCTGCAATGGTCTATGCAGGATGTGCAACAATTACTAGAACTCCTGCTGCTGGTACCGTGCCAAATGTTGGACAAACAGTTACGAAAGTTATCGATTTTGGTACACGATGTGTGCAACCCAACGGGAATATTTTAAGTGGTAAAATTAACATGAGTTTTGTTTATAATCCGTCAGCAACAACCCAAACTGTAACTTACATATACGAAAATTTTTATCACAATGCAAGAAAATTAAATGGACAAAAGACTTTTACAAGATCAATGACTGCCGCAACAGCAACTAGCCAAAGTCATCCAATTATTGTAATGAATATGGACATGCTAATTACTTTGACAGATGGAAGAATGTTAACCAGAATAGGTACCAGAACCAGAGAGTTTGTTGAAGGGTTTTCGACATCAACTTTAACTGATAATGTTTATGATGTTACAGGAAATTGGACTACAACTTTTCCAAACACAACTGTTCAGTCAAGCACAATTACAACCCCGTTGAGATTAAAATTATCATGTGTGGCTCCAAACACTTCAATAATTACTCAAGGTGTGATAAGTTTTGTTAGAAATACTAACAATGCAACTCTAGATTATGGTGATGGAAGTTGCGACAATCAAGCTGTTTTTACTTTAAATGGCGTTTCAACGTTTATAACTTTAAGAAGATAGTTTTTTTGATTTTAATTCATAAAAAAGAGTTCACTTTAAGAGTTGAACTCTTTTTTTATAAATTAAGATTCTTTGTTGGCCAATTGACCGCAAGCTGCATCAATATCTTTGCCACGACTTCTGCGGACTTTAACCACAATTCCAGCGTTTTGCAAGGCCGAAATATAAGCATTGATACTCTCTTCCGAGGCTTGTTGAAACTCGCCATCGTCAATTGGATTGTATTCTATTAAGTTGACTTTGCACGGCACATATTTACAAAATTTGACCAATGCGTCTATCGAAGCCTTGTTGTCATTGATGTCTTTCCAAACTACATATTCGTAAGATATTTTAGATTTGGTTTTTCTATACCAATACTCTAGACTTTCACGCAAATCGGCCAACGGAAAATTACTCGAGAAAGGCATTATTCGAGAACGAATTTCGTCGATTGCAGAATGTAATGAAACCGCCAATTTGAATTTTACTTCATCATCGGCTAATTTTTTTATCATTTTTGGAACGCCTGATGTTGATACCATTATCCGTTTCGGAGACATTCCCAAACCTTCTTCGGAAGTAATCATTTCGATAGCTTTCAAGACATTATTGTAATTCATTAGCGGTTCGCCCATTCCCATAAAAACAATATTCGACAATGGGTGGTTGTAATACAAACGGCTTTCTTTATCGATTGCTATGACTTGATCATAAATTTCGGCTGGTTCAAGATTCCGCATTCGCTTTAAGCGTGCAGTTGCACAAAAATTACAATCGAGACTGCAACCAACTTGACTAGAAACACAAGCTGTTGTTCGGGTAGCGGTCGGAATCAAAACCGATTCTACCACCAAACCATCGTGCAATCGAACGGCATTTTTAACAGTTCCGTCTTCGCTTCTTTGCATTAAATCGACTTTTATATGATTGATGACAAAATTGTTTTCGAGCATAATTCGTGTTGCCTTCGAGACATTGGTCATGTCGTCAAAACTATGTGCACCTTTGCTCCAAAGCCATTCATAAACTTGGTTGCCACGAAATGCCTTGTCATTATTCAATTCAAAAAAATCTCTTAATTGTTCTTTTGATAAACTTCGGATGTCTTTTTTTTCGATTTGCATTTTGCAAAAATACTATTTTTTTAGATTGAAGTGATTTAACTTTTTTGATTGAAGCAAAAAAATAGGGTTTTTGTTTCAGATTTTGGATTTTTTGGTCGTAGTCTAATAAATATATTGTATTTTTTTGCCACTGATTAAACAGATTTTTTTATTTTGTAATGAAGAAAATCTTTTAAATCCTTTGAATCTGTGGCAAAATAAATTAGAAACAAATATACTATTTAGACCATAGCCAACTTTTTTAATTAAATAGTATCGCTATTGAATTAAAAAAATCTGAAATATGGGGCGAAAAGACAATTTTGCAACCTATTGAAAAAAGTTAAACCACTTCATTAAGATATTTGATAAAATGAATACTTTAAATAGTTTGGAATTTTTTTGTAAATTTGTTGTAAATTGATTTATTATGGGACTTCCAGAATTAAAAAATAAGGTTTTAATGTATATCGAAAATGCCGATGAAAGACTTTTGACTAAAGTTTCGGATATTTTTGAGAATGAAGAAAAAATAAACAAAGTTTCAGAACCTATTGTTGCCTATGATGTTTTGGGTAAATCATTAACTTTGAAACAATATAATGATGAAATTGATAAAGGAATTGAAGATTTTGAAAATGGTAGAACTATTTCGCACGAAGATTTATTGAAAGAAATAAAGAATTGGCGCAATGAAATTTAAAGTTGAATGGTCAAAACGAGCAATGAATGATTTGAAAAAAATCAATAATGTAGTTTCGGATTCAAAAATTGATTCAATTTATTATTCTCCTGAAAAGATAATTTTTCCTGAACAATATCAATTTGATGAATATCGAAAAGATTGTCGAAGAATTATTGAAGGGAATTATAAAGTTTTATCTCAATTTAAGAATAATGAAATTAGAATCATCAGGTTATTTAACTCACTTTACGACCCCATAAAAAGTTTACTCTAATGCACTTCCTATCACAAGACCTAGAAGATTATATCGAGCAACATTCAGAAAACGAACCCGAATTGTTGGCAAAACTCAATAAAGAAACCTACCAAAAAATATTGTTGCCCAGAATGTGTTCTGGACATTTTCAAGGACGAGTTTTGAGTATGTTGTCTAAACTAATTCGGCCCGTAAACATTCTCGAAATTGGCACTTTTACTGGTTATGCTGCACTTTGCCTTTGCGAAGGAATGCAAGATAATGGGCAACTTCATACAATCGATATCAAAGAAGAATTAGTTGATTTTCAGCGCAAACATTTTGATAAATCAGGTTTTGGAAAACAAATTCATCAACATTTGGGCGAAGCAGTATCGATTATTCCAACTTTAAATTTAAAATTCGATTTGGTTTTTATCGATGCTGATAAAGAAAATTACATCAATTATTACAATCTTATTTTACCAAAAATGAATAAAAGTGGCATTATTCTGTCGGATAATGTTCTCTGGTCTGGCAAAGTTGTCGAACCTTTACAAAAAAATGATATTAGTACAAAAGTACTTCTTGAATACAACCTTTTGCTTAAAAACGACCCAAGAGTCGAAACGGTTTTGTTGCCAATTCGCGATGGTTTGACGGTTTCTAGGGTTTTATAAAATAATATTTTCTAATTTAATATTTTGATTAAGATGTCATTTCCCTAAAAATACTTTCTAAATTTTTATTTTTCTGATTCAATTGCAGGGTTTTTAATCCATTATCATACGCAAAATCAAAAACTGTTGGGCGCATGTCTTTGTCTGACAAGAAAACCAATTCCCAAACAAAATCGTGCGTGTTTTTATAAGATTTGAGATGCGGAATTCTTGCAACAGCTTCTTCTTCTATTTTATAATCAAATTCTACTTCGATAACTTGCTCTTTATCAGCCGAAATTAAATGATCGAGTTTTTTATCGGCAACGATCACACCTTTATTTATAATAATGACTCGGTCGCAAATCGCTTCTACTTCTTGCATAATATGAGTTGAAAGAAAAACTGTTTTGTCTTTTCCGACGTTTTTTATGACATTTCTAATTTCAAGTAATTGGTTTGGATCTAATCCCGTCGTGGGTTCGTCGAGAATTAAAACATCAGGATTGTGCAATAATGCATTGGCCAAACCAACTCGCTGACGAAAACCTTTTGACAATTGACCAATTTTTTTATGACTTTCGGTCGATAATCCTGTTAAAACAATTACTTCTTCGATTCTAGTTTTTGCAATTTTATATACAGATGCATTAAATTCTAAATATTCTCGAACGTATAAATCCAAATACAGCGGATTGTGTTCTGGTAAATATCCAATAGATTGTTGCACAGCTTTTTGATTAGAAATCACATCAAAACCATTGACATTGGCCTCGCCAGAATCTGAACCTATATATGTAGTCAAAATTTTCATTAATGTAGATTTTCCTGCACCATTTGGACCTAGAAAACCGACTATTTCTCCTTTTTTTACAGAAAACGAAATATTGTCTAGTGCTTTTTGAGAGCCATAAGATTTAGAAATATTTTTAACTTCGATTGACATAATAATATTATTTTAAGCAAAAGTAATGAAAAAAGCGGAAATTTTTACAAACCGATTTGATCTCAAATTTAAGCATGAATTACCGTTTTGACAAATTCAATTGTTTTTGCAAAATTTTATTAGTAAAGAATTGATTATCATATATATATATATATATGCATATATATAAGTTTAATGATAAAAAAATTGTTAATTAAAATTTATTTATACTACATTTGTACGGTTATTAAAGTTAGTTAATTAACAATCAATCTAAAAAAAATCATGAAATTAAATCATTACTCTAAACTATTATTTTTAATAGTTTTGTCTCAATCATGCAGCAAAGACGACAGTCAAACTGCAACACTTACTGACGAAGTATCTGTCGAAAAAAAGGTTGCGTTAACATCTAGTTTAGCTTATGTGTCAAACGGGCACTCAATTGGCAATGTCCAAGTTGGCGACACATTAACCTATAATTACGATATTGTTTCTAATGTAACTGACGGAAAATTTTATATAGTTCCTGAAACTACATCATCTATTAAACACCAAAAACAAAATATAGATTTCACTCTTTTTTATAATAAATTAAAGTGTGATACTGTTAAATGTTTGACTAAATCAGGAAAATTTAAAGTTCTAGTTAATCGTGCGGGAAATTTTCAAAATACCGTTACTGCTGTAAATTTTATTAAATCTTCATCTCCACAAGTTTATAAAAGTAATAGTGTTGATGTTTTATTTAATGCTGTAAGAATTGTTACTTATTATTATAACTGGATGTATAATAGAAATGGAAATCAATATACAGGATACAGTTATTTTTATAGACATTTATATAAATTATATATTGATACTGGCGATCAACAATTTGATAATTATTTAACAGGATTAGATTACGAAATGAAGTTTCACACATTTACAAGAAATTATGTCAACTTTGCAAAAAGTACAAATATTAATTTTAGTGACGTTCAAGAAACTAGTCGTGGCAATGGTCCAGATTTTATTCCAAACACAATTAATAGTATTAAATTTTCCAAAACTATAAATAATGTAAATTCTATAATAGAATACAGCAATGTACCCGTTTCTAATCAAGGACAGCAAGATGCTTGGGGTTGGGACGGTAACAATAATATTTAATAATAATATCTAAATTAAAATCAAAAAAATGAAATCAAAAACAAAAATTATGAAGCACTTAATTTTAATTGTACTTGCAGTAACTGCATTTTCGTGTAGTAAAAGCGATAACAGCCCAAATACCGATCTAAACAGTTTGCAACCTGTAAACTATGAAGTTAGACCAGATGTTGAAAAGTCATCAACCTTAACTGGAGAAACCCAAGTCGACCCAAATACAGGTTTGGTAAAAAAAGAATATTTAGTCAAAACCGAAAAATCGGCAGTTTTTAGTAGTGCCGCATTAATGAAAGAGAATAATATTGAAACAACTGTTTTATACCCTGGGAGTATTCTTAGAGGTTCGTCTTATTTAAATGGCACATATGACCCATTAGTTCTGGCAAATGAATTTAAACCAGTTACATTGTTTTTAAATGTGAAAGGAAATGGACAAGTTGCAACAAAAGATATAATTCCTAAAGGAAGTTCTATGTTTCAAGCAATATCTGATTTAAAAGTTGGTAGTAATATTAATTTTCCAGTTAATTATGTACCTGGAAACTATACCTTCGAAAGTACAGAAATAACAAATGATGATAGCTTTAAAAAAGCAGTTGGGTTACATGTAAAAGCAAATTATTCTACTTTAGCATCTGCTTCTTTTGATTATGATTATAATTCTGTAAGTACTACAAATCGTAAATTTGTAATGATGAAATTGAAACAAACCGTTTATTCAGCTGGAATCGATCCAGTAAACCAAGCCAATTGGATAGAAGGCGGCATTGAAGCACAACAATGCGGCACACATGAACCAGTTTACATTAGTAGTATAGATTATGGTCGCGTCGCTTATATATTAATTGAAACTAACAAAACTACAGAACAAGTCAGTACTATGATTAAAGCGTCTTTAGATTTAAAAATTGGGCTTTTCGGTGGGTCTGCTAATTACAGTAATAGCCAAGAATTTCAAAGTTTATTTAATTCATCTAAAGTTAAAGTTTCTATTCTTGGTGGCTCGAGCGATATAGTAACTAGTTTTGATCAATTCATAGATTATATGAAATTATCCAATAATAGAGCCGATATTCTTGCAAACGCAGCGCCAATAAATTATACAGTTCGTCGTATGAAAGACAATACTGTTGTTGATTTTGTAAATTATTATACAACTGTTAAAAAAGAATTTAGATAATATATTGTAGATAAATTAATCAAAAAAAACATTCAATGTAAATTGAGTGTTTTTTTGTTTTATAAAATTCGATACATTTACATTAAATATCAAAAAAAATGAAAAATTTTATTCTAATTGTAATACTTTTCCTTTCAATAATTGCAAAAGCGCAAATTAAACCAATAACCTTCAACTCAGAAATTATTCGAATCGAAACCGAATTATCTTCAGATAAAATGCAAGGTCGTGCCATGTTTACTGCAGGAATCGATACGGCATCGGCATTTATTGAAAATGAATTCTCTAAAATAAACTTGCAGAAATACAATGAATTAAAAAATTACCGTCAAGAATTTAAAGTAGATGAAAAAAATGCTAACAACGTCATCGGAATTTTAAAAGGAAAATCCAAACCAGATGAGTATGTGATTTTTTCGGCTCATTATGACCATTTAGGTATGATTGAATCGGGGAAAGACAAGATTTATAACGGTGCCAACGACGATGCATCTGGAGTAACTGCCGTTATTGCTCTTGCCAAACATTACAAAGAAATGAATATTAACGAACGAACTTTAATTTTTGTAGCATTTACTGGCGAAGAAACTGGCGGATTTGGAGCCAAATATTTCTCACAAAACATCAATCCAGATAAAGTTGTGGCAATGTTCAACATCGAAATGATTGGAACCGAAAGCAAATGGGGCAAAAATTCTGCATACATAACAGGTTACGAAAAATCTGACTTTGGAGAAATTTTACAAAAAAACCTTAAAGGATCGGAGTTTAAATTCTATCCAGATCCGTATTCGAGCGAAAACCTATTTTATCGTTCTGACAATGCAACATTGGCCTATTTAGGCGTTCCAGCACACACAATTTCGACTTCTAAAATGGATATCGAACCAAATTACCATCGATTGTCAGACGAAGTTGCTACTTTAGATTTGGGTAATATGACAGAAATCATAAAATCATTAATCATTAGTTCGCAAAGTATTATTCTTGGAAAAGATTCGCCAACTCGAGTTAAAGAATAGATTTTCAAGACAAAAAGACCTAAGACGAAAAGATTTAAGACTTAGAAAGTCTTGCAAAAAAATTTGAAATTTTTATAATAAAAAAATAGTTTAATCAAATAAAATTAATACTTTAGCAAAATATAAAAGACAATGAACACTAACCAATCATATTATAACAATTCATTTTATAGCTTCTGGAACAGAAGTCAGGATTGTTATGTGGTTATTGAATAAATTATTAATTCAAAAAAATTATACAAAACAATCCTGATGAAAATCAGGATTTTTTTTTGTTTTTTTCTAAAATTTTAAAATGATTAGTACTAATAATAATATTCAGGGCTCGGCTCCCTCTCCTTTGGAGAGGGCTGGGGAGAGGCTTATAGCAATTCAAGGCATAAAAGGTTCGTTCCACCATCAAGTGGCACAAGAATATTTCGATTCAAATATCGAAGTTGATGAATGTTTGTCATTTGAAGAATTGGTTGATAGTTTATTGATAAACAAATCCAATCAAGCTGTTATGGCAATAGAAAACTCGATTGCTGGAGCGATTATCCCGAATTATGCATTAATCGATAAAAACAATTTAGAAATAATTGGCGAATATTACCTCGACATACATCAGAATTTAATGGCTTTGAAAGGTCAAAAAATCGATGATATTCTAGAAGTGCATTCGCACCCAATGGCATTGTTGCAATGTATGGAATATTTGAAAAAATATCCAAATTTCAAATTGGTTGAAGACAAAGATACCGCCGAAACAGCCCGAAGAATTCATCAAAATCAATTAAAAGGAATTGCAGCAATTGCCAGTAAAGTCGCATCGCAATTATACGATTTAGAAATTTTAGCCCCAGAAATTCAGACTATTAATAATAATATGACAAGGTTTGTAATTATTTCTAAAAACAAAATCGAAACTGATAATTCAATTATCAACAAAGCATCGTTAAAATTCGAATTGGATCACAAACGAGGAAGTTTGGCCGCAATATTGAATGTTATGAGCGATTGCAAACTCAATCTGACCAAAATTCAATCGTTACCAAAAATAGAAACGCCTTGGAAATATTCGTTTTTTGTAGATGTAACTTTTGTTGATTACAATGATTTCGTAAAAGCAAAATCAATAATTGAAATTATGGCAGAATATTTCAAGGTTTTAGGAGAATATAAAAACAAAATGCAATAATAATATCAATTTTTTACATTGAATAAAAAAATCGGAGTAAATCTGAGGGCAAAAAAAATTAAAATGATAAAAACAGCAAAAAGACTAGAAACCGTCGAAGAATATTATTTCTCACACAAACTTCGTGAAGTTCGACAGTTGCAATCTGATGGAAAACCGATTATCAATATTGGAATCGGAAGTCCAGATTTGCAACCTTCACCAAAAGTAATTGCTGCAATTCAACAAGCAGTTACCGACGAAAATGCGCACCAATACCAATCGTATCAGGGTTTGCCAGAATTGCGTCAAGGTATTGCGTCATTCTATAAAAACAATTATAATGTCGATTTAGATTTCAATTCCGAGATTTTACCGCTTATGGGTTCCAAAGAAGGAATTATGCATATTTCGTTGGCTTTTTTGAATGAAGGCGACCAAGTTTTAATTCCAAATCCGGGTTATCCAACTTATACTTCGGTTACGAATTTAGTTGGTGCACAACCAATTTATTATGATTTAATCGAAAAAAACAATTGGGAACCCGATTTTGAAGTCTTAGAAAAGCTAGATTTATCTCGAGTGAAATTGATGTGGGTTTCGTATCCGCACATGCCCACTGGTGCGGCAGGAAGTTTAGAATTGTTCCAAAAATTAGTAAAATTTGCCAAAAAACATTCTATTTTATTGGTAAACGACAATCCGTATAGTTTTGTTTTGAACAATAATCCGATTTCGATTTTGCAGGTCGCTGGTGCAAATGAGGTTGCACTTGAATTAAATTCACTCTCAAAAACATATAACATGGCGGGTTGGAGAGTCGGAATGGTCTCTGGAAAAAAAGAGTTTATCGATGCCGTTCTAAAAGTAAAAAGCAATATGGATTCTGGAATGTTTTACGGAATTCAAAAAGGAGCAATCGAAGCTTTGAAACTTGATAAATCTTGGTTCGAAAGTCAAAATAAAATTTATGACCAACGCAGAAAATTAACTTTCGAATTAGCAAAAAAACTAAATTGTACCTTTGATGAAAATTCGGTTGGATTATTCGTATGGGCAAAATTACCAGCCGGAATTGAATTATCGGAACAATTTATTGATGAAATTTTGTACAAAAAAGATGTTTTCATCACGCCAGGAACTATTTTTGGTAGCAACGGCGAAGGTTACATTAGGTTTTCACTTTGTGTAGATGAGAAAAAAGTTCAAGAAGCGATAAATAGATTTCAGATTTAAAAAAATGAATATAACAATAATAGGTATCGGATTAATCGGTGGTTCGCTCGCATTGGATATAAAAAAACATTATCCAAATGCAAAAATTTCAGGGATTGATGCTAATGAAAATCATATAACCGAAGCAATTCAACTTGGAATAATTGAAGAAAAATCAACATTCGAAGATTTAAAATTTGCAGATTTTGTAATACTTTCCACGCCAGTTGACGTTTCGGTTGTTATTTTGCCTGAAATATTAGAAAAAATCGGCGAAGAAACTTTGGTTTTAGATGTTGGTTCTACCAAATTACCCATTTGCGAAGCGATTGCTAATCATCCGAAAAGGAGAAATTTTATGGCATGCCACCCGATTGCCGGAACCGAATTTTCTGGACCAAGTGCAGCAGTTTTAGGATTATTCGATAACAAAACGAACATCATTTGCGAAGTCGAAAAAACAACTTTCAAATTGCAAGAAAAAGCGTTGGAATTGTTCAAAAAACTCGGAATGAGAATCAGGTATATGGATCCAAAATCGCATGACAAACACATTGCCTATGTTTCACATTTGTCGCACATAAGTGCATTTATGCTCGGGAAAACTGTTATCGAAAAAGAAAAAGACGAACGCGATATTTTTGATATGGCAGGTTCTGGATTCGAAAGCACCGTTCGACTAGCCAAAAGCTCGCCCGCAATGTGGACACCAATTTTCAAACAAAATAAAAAACAAGTTGTCAAAAGTTTAGAGGAATACATTTTGAATTTAACCAAATTTAAAAACCTTTTAGAGAACGACAATTACGACGAACTTTTCAACGAAATGCAGAATACTAATAGAATAAAGGAAATACTAAATAGAAAATAGAAACAATAAACGAGAAACTAGATATAAAATTCAAGAAATGAAAGACAAAAGACAAGATTTTAATATTTAGCCTTTCATCTTTATTATTTCTCTAAATTAAAAAAAAATGGAAAACAAAAAAGAAATGAGAACCTGGTTAGATGATTTCAAATTATCGCATCCACTAGTAATTGCTGGACCTTGTAGTGCCGAAACTGAAGATCAAGTATTGAAAATTGCACACGAACTGAAAAATTCTGATGTATCAATTTTTAGAGCCGGAATCTGGAAACCTCGAACCCGTCCCGGCGGATTTGAAGGCGTTGGTGCAATCGGACTAAAATGGTTACAAAAAGCCAAAGCCGAAACTGGACTTTTAATGGCGACCGAAGTAGCAAATGCTGCTCATGTAAAATTGGCTTTAGAGCACGATATTGATGTTCTCTGGATTGGAGCCCGAACAACCGTAAACCCATTTGCAGTACAAGAAATTGCCGATGCTTTGCAGAATACAGACAAAATTGTATTGGTAAAAAATCCTGTAAATCCAGATTTGGCTTTGTGGATTGGTGGTGTAGAACGTTTGTATAATGCTGGAATCAAGAAACTTGGCGTAATTCACAGAGGATTTTCGACTTACGAGAAAACCAAATACCGAAACATTCCCGAATGGCAAATTGCGATAGAATTGCAAAGTAAATTCCCAGATTTGCCTTTAATAATCGATCCATCGCACATTACAGGTCGCAGAGACATGATTCAAGAAGTGTCGCAACAAGCACTAGATTTGAATTATGACGGCTTGATTATCGAAACGCATTGCGATCCAGACAACGCTTGGAGCGATGCTGCCCAACAAGTCACGCCAACAGTTTTAAAACAAATTTTCGAAGACCTGAAAGTCAAAGAAACAACAGTAGCATCTGACGGGTACAATACCGAAATGATAAAACTTAGAGCCAATATTGATATTGCCGATGCCAAATTATTAGAAATCTTAGGAAACCGCATGAAAGTTTCTGAACAAATTGGTGCCTTGAAAAAAGCCAATAATGTTGCCGTTTTGCAAAACAAACGCTGGAACGAAATTCTTGGAAAAATGATTCTCGATGGCGAAGAAAAAAACTTGAGCGAAGAATTTATCTTAAGATTATTCAAAGCGGTGCATCAAGAAAGTATTGCACATCAAGAAAGAATTATCAACGCATAATTTCAATAAAAAAATCCTTTCATTTTTATATATTGAAAGGATTTTTTTTTCATATTACTAAAGCATTTACAATATTAGCATAGCATCGCCATAAGAATAAAATTTGTACTCTTCTTTGATTGCTTCGGCATAAGCTTCTTTCATTAAATCGTGACCACAAAATGCTGATATCATCATCATTAACGTAGATTTTGGAGTATGAAAATTAGTAATCATGCAAGTTGCTAAACTAAAATCGTGTGGCGGAAAAATAAATTTATTTGTCCAACCGTCAAATGTGTTTAATGTTCTTTGCGACGAAACAGCACTTTCTATTGCTCGCATAGATGTTGTTCCGACAGCACAAATTTGGCTTTTTCTAGCTTTTGCAGCATTGACAATATCGCAGGCTTGTTGAGTGATTTTCAACTCTTCAGAATCCATTTTGTGTTTAGACAAATCTTCAACTTCAACAGGATTGAATGTTCCAAGTCCTACATGAAGTGTAACTTCGGCAAATTCTACACCTTTAATTTCTAATCGTTTCATTAAGTGTTTAGAAAAATGCAAACCAGCTGTTGGTGCAGCAACTGCTCCTTCTTCTTTGGCATAAATGGTTTGATAACGTTCTTTGTCGTCTTCGTTTACTTCTCTATTTATATATTTTGGAATTGGTGTTTCGCCCAATTCTGTCAATTTATTGCGAAATTCTTCATACGACCCATCGTATAAAAAACGTAGTGTTCGACCACGAGATGTTGTGTTGTCAATAACTTCGGCTACTAGCGAGTCGTCATCGCCAAAATAAAGTTTGTTCCCAATTCTGATTTTTCTTGCTGGATCGACCAAAACGTCCCAAAGTCTTTGTTCGGCATTTAATTCTCGAAGCAAAAAAACCTCGATTCTTGCTCCAGTTTTTTCTTTGTTACCATACAAACGAGCAGGAAAAACTTTGGTATTGTTCAAAACTAAAACATCGCCATCGTCGAAATAGTCAATAATATCTTTGAACATTTTGTGTTCGATAGTATTAGTTTTTCGGTTAACAACCATTAAACGTGATTCGTCGCGGTTTTCGGCTGGATATTCGGCAAGAAGTTCTTTGGGTAAATCGAATTGGAATTGTGATAATTTCATTAAAAAATGTTTAAAAGTTTAGGAGTTTAAAAGTTTAAGTTTATTTCTTAAGAAATTTAAATTCTTTTGCAAATATACGATTGTGAACTAGGCGTTGTCAAGTGTTTTGATGTTTATTTTTAAAATTACAATATATACGCCAAGTCACAAAGTTTTTATGATATTTGAAAACCAATTTTTTCTAAATCTTTCCAAAAATCTGGATAGGATTTAGATACAACATCGGCATTTTCTATTAATAAATCTGTTTTTAATGCCAATGGTGCAAATGCCATTGCCATTCGATGGTCTTGATAGGTCTGAATTGTAACATCAGGATTTGTTTTGGATGAAATTTCTAAAGTTAGACTATCATTAGTTACAGAAATATTTGCTCCAAGTTTTGTCAATTCGGTTTCCAAAGCCAAAAGTCTATCGGTTTCTTTGATTTTTAGGGTATGTAAACCTGAAAGATGACAACCAATTCCTAATCCAAAACACGTTACAGCAATGGTTTGGGCGATGTCAGGAGCAGATTGCAGATTATAGATTGTAGATTGCAGATTGCAGATTGCAGATTTTCTAATAATAATTGAGTTGTTTTCAAAAACAGTTTCTACACCAAAATCTTTATATATTTCTGATAAAACCGAATCGCCTTGCAAACTATTTTGTTTAAAATAAGATAATTTTATTTCGGTACCAACTTCTGACAATGCAACAATTGAATAGAAATAAGATGCTGATGACCAATCTGATTCAATAGTTATAGGTTGTGGGTTGTGGGTTGTGGGTTGTGGTAAAACTGTGATTATATTGTTTTTAAAATTAGTATTTACACCAATTTCGCTCAATAATGCCAATGTCATTTTGATGTATGGAACAGATGTTATTTCACCAATTAATGTCAATTCTAAACCATTTTCGAGTTTTGGAGCAATAAGTAACAATGCCGAAATGTATTGGCTGCTCACATTTGCTGGAAGCGAAACTTGATTTTTAGTTAATTTTTTGCCCAAAATACGCAATGGTGGAAACCCGAAATTATTCGCATATTCTATATCTGCTCCTAATTGTTTTAAAGCATCAACCAAAACAGCAATTGGTCTTTCTTGCATTCTCGCAGAACCTGTTAAAACAACTTCGTAATCTGCTTTTTGAGAAAAATAGGCAGTTAGAAATCGCATTGCGGTTCCAGCGTGGTGAATATTTATTGGTTCTGAGTTCTGAGTTCTGAGTTCTGAGTTGACCAGCAATGCTTTTGACATTACCTCAGAATCGTCAGAATTTGAGATATTCTCTATTTCTAGATTTGGATATAATGCCTGCAAAAGTAATAATCTGTTGGTTTCGGATTTGCTTCCAGAAATGCAGATTTCAGATTTCAGGTTACAAGTTGAGTGTTTTAATTTTAAATCCATATTTTTTTGTTACACAGAGATTCACTGTGAAAAAAAGAGTTTCAAAGCGTTTATTTTAATTTTTCGTTATTCTGATGGCGCTCATGATCACGATTGGTTTTTAAATCAAGTTTTTTGTCAAAAGCTTCTTGCAAATCGATTCCGGTTTGATTGGCTAGACATAAAACCACAAAAACCACATCGGCAAGCTCTTCGCCAAGATCTTTGTTTTTGTCAGATTCTTTCTCGGATTGTTCGCCGTAACGTCTGGCTATTATTCTAGCAACTTCGCCCACTTCTTCGCTGAGTTGTGCCATATTTGTTAATTCATTAAAATAGCGAACGCCGTGGGTTTTTATCCAAGTATCGACTTCGAGTTGAGATTGTTTTAGGTTCATTTTATTTATTTTTTATTTGTTTATGTGATTCCTCCTTCGTCGGAATGACAAAAAGAGAATTTAAATAAGTAATGATGATGGAACTAACTCTTTGCAATAATTCTTTAAAATAATCTTTTCCAAAAATAGCTCGATCTTGTTTTAAACGATTATCATCTAATACAAAACCTTTTATAATATATTCTTTTAGAACTTTGGCTAACCATAGTTTGAATGGTTCGGCTTTTTGCGATGGAACCGATTGAATCAATCGAAAAAGTTGCTCATTATCAGCGACATCGGTTAGTCTCATTTTGCCGTCTTCAGCAAGAAGTTTCAAACGGTTACAATTTGTAACCGTTTCATTTCCTTCTTTTAAAAGTCTACTTTTTAGAACTTTCCAATAATTTCTTGCTCCTTGATGGTCTATTTTATCAATTAAATTTTAATAAATGCGAAATATCAGACCAATTTTTCGGGTCGTAAACATCATTTTCTTTTTCGCCTTCTATCAGTTTTTGTGCTAGTTCTTGCATTGCTTCGGCGTTATCTTCTTTATTGATTATACAGTCTATAACATATCGTCGAACTCCAGCAGTTATCTCTATTATTTCAAGAATACTTTTATCCATTTGTTGCTGTGCCATAACTAGGTTGGCTTCGGCAAGTTTTTCATCAAGAATTTTATCTTCATAATTATCTACAAATTCGTTAAATGCTTCAAAATCTGGTACAATAAGATCTACATCAGCCCCTTGATTGTCTGCCATTTCTTTAACAATATCCTTAAACTCACGCAAAATATCTGGTTGATCTAACAACGGCATTGATTCCACCCAATCGAAAAAAGCGGATTCGTTTTCGGTTTCATCGTGAATGAATTCTAAAATTTGGTCTCTGTATTTCATAATTATTAAATTTTATATTTTAAGAAAACCATATTCATAGACTTTTGGTTCTATTTTTTTGGCTAATATTTTCAGGTTTTCTCTCAATGCTGCAATTAGTTTTGTGTAGGTTTCATCACCACTTTTGTTGTTCATTTTGCCTTTTTCGTTGCGGTCCTGAAAATGTTCGCGAATGTCATACAAACTTGCGTTTACGTTTACGTTGGGTTGTGCGTGATAATATTTCCAAAGCTCTTGACCAGCATCAAAAACATTGGTTGCTTTTTCTGAAAATTCTAATGGTTTGTTTTGATTTTCTGGAAGCGTTGCATTTGCAAAAAGGTCAACAGATTGCTCTTGTTTTATTTTGCCTTTCATGAACTGAGTCATAAAATTGCTCTCGAACTTTTCTCGTGCATTGACTTCTTGCTCGGTGAAAGGTATCCAGTTGTTGGTGCCAAACTTACTTTGAATATTAGTATTAAATAATGTAAAAGCCAAACAATCGTTTTGAAATTCTAAATCTTCTTGCCAACCATCATTTGGATATAAAAATTGGTCACGGTCATTGAGCCAAGTTGCTTCGATGCAATGACGAACTGAATAATATATTGAAGATTGAATTAAATTTTTTCTATCAATAAATGTCCACCTATTTGGGTGTTCACTACAACTATTTATACTTATATAATTACTATGTTGAAAATCGCTTCCATATAATCCAATTGAACCAATATTGTCATCATTAATAATTCTATTGTGATATTTTCTAAACCAATCTGTGATAAAAATATTTTCATCATATGCGTTAAATTTTTTTACACCATTAAGCTCAATGTTTTTATCATAAATATCACATTTAATATTTTCAATTCTTTTATCATTATTTAAATTCCATATTAAAAAACCAATGGGAAAACTTCCTTTTACATTATCAAAAGTATTTGCAGGAACAACAAAACCCTTTAAAAATTCTACTTTAAAAACATTTCTAAATTTTAAAAAATTTGGACCTTGAATCGTTTTAAGTGTTGAAAACTGTGCTATTTTTGCATTAGGAATTTGATCATAAATTCTAATTAGAAATTGAGCAAAAAGTTCTCTTCCTGCTATTCCAATAATATTTTGATATTGCTTATACACATTTGTTGTTACAGCAACATTAGTTTTATTAATTCCAGTTCCTAAAACATTATCTTTATTACCAGCCTCCGCATAAGGCGGATTTATATAAACCACCAACTTTTTGCGTTTCTCGTCATCGTTAATAATGTCTTGCAAACCTTGTGGCAATTTGCTAAAATCGTCGTTCAAGAAATCAAACTGAAAACAGTGGTTTTTCAGCAATTTGGCACCATTATCTATTCGTTCGTGCATTACGTTTACATCGGGCATTTCGAGTGTGCTTGCCCAAATGTTGTATTCGTTGGTAAGTCCTGTTAATAGGTTTCCGGTTCCTGCGGCACAATCCCACACATAATAGTCGTCTTGCCAGTATTCGCCCAAAACATCGGCAATATATTGTTGCGAAAGCGACACCCATTTTTG
>JANNWM010000084.1:0-120898 GCA_031408435.1 Bacteroidota bacterium | reverse complement strand
GGCGAATTTGCTTCAATAATAGGTAAATCAGGTTGTGGAAAATCGACATTATTGTACATATTATCGACAATGGATACCGCTTTTGATGGCGATTTAAAAATAGATTCTGTTTCTATGAAAGACAAACCTGATGCTGAATTGGCAATCGTTCGCAACGAAAAAATTGGTTTTGTTTTTCAGTTTCATTATTTGTTAAACGAGTTTTCGGTTTTACAAAACGTAATGTTGCCAGCATTAAAACTCGCTAAATTATCTACCAAAGAAATTGAAGATAAAGCCTATGAAAAACTAAAAGTTCTAGGAATTCAAGACAAAGCACTCAATAGTCCAAACAAATTGTCAGGTGGCGAAAAACAGCGTGTAGCAATTGCTCGTGCCTTAATAAACAATCCATTAATTATTATGGGAGACGAGCCTACAGGGAATTTAGACAAAAAAAACTCCGAAATTGTGTTTGAAGTTTTTAAAGAACTCGCCGAAGTTTACAAACAATCGCTCTTAATTGTAACCCATGACAATGATTTTGCAAAACGAACACACCGAATTATAGAAATGGAAGATGGAAAAATTATTAAAATGTGAATATTACAACTTTTAAAAATAGTTCTATAACACAAAACTTTGATACCTGTCTGAACTTTGTACCCAACAATTATAAATATAAAACGTTATGAAAAAATTACTATTTCTATGTATATGTGCAGGATTTACATTTACATCAAATGCACAAACAGAAGAGAAAAAATGGAATATTGGACTTCACGGTGGTGTAACCCAATATAACGGAGATTTAGGTCGAGATTGGTACGAAACAGGAAACACGATGTATGGTTTTGGCGGAATATCGGTTTCTAGATATTTAGGGAAATTATTCGATGCCAACCTATTATTATCTAAAGGTACAATTGGGTACAATAATGGAACAACAGCAGCTTTTAAATCCGATTTTAATGCGGCTTCGATAAACTTACGTTTCAATATCGTAGCACCAGAATATGTAATCAGACCTTATGTATTTGCAGGAGTTGGAGCAGTTTTGTTTGACAGTCAATTGAATTTTCATACAGAAAATTACGATTATATTTTGCCAACTGCTGGTGCAGGTATCAATTTTAGATTGTCGCCAGAAATTATGTTGAATTTACAAGAAACATTTATGTTTTCTAACAAAGACAGACGCGATGGAGTTGATAATGGTGTAGAAGATTTCAAATCTAAAGATGCTTATTTGACGCATATGGTTGGAATAACTGTCAATCTTGGAAATTCAATCGATACTGATAAAGATGGAGTTGCAGACAAAAAAGACAATTGTCCAGACACACCAAGCGGCGTAGCAGTTGACAAAATGGGTTGTCCATTAGATCGAGATGCTGATGGTGTTGCCGATTATCAAGACAATTGTCCCGATGTTTCAGGATCTAAAATGCTAAACGGTTGTCCAGACAAAGATAATGATGGTGTTGAAGATTTTAAAGACCGCTGTCCAGATCAAGCAGGAACAACAATGTTAAAAGGTTGTCCAGATGCTGACAAAGATGGTGTCGCCGATTTAGATGATAAATGTGCAAATACCAAACAAGGAACAAAAGTTGATGCAAATGGTTGTGCTAAAGATAGTGACGGCGATGGTGTTACAGACGATGTTGATAGATGTCCAGATAGTGCAGGAGTTTTAGCACTAAAAGGTTGTCCAGATGCTGATGCTGATGGTGTTGCCGATCTAGATGACAAATGTCCAAATGCTAAAGGATCATCAGAAAACAAAGGTTGCCCAGAAATTCCAAAAGCCGAAATTAACAGAATAACGTTAATTGGTAGCAAATTATTCTTCGAAAACAATTCTGATAAATTAAAAGTTGCTTCGTTAACGCAACTTGACGAATTGACAAAAATTTTAATGAAATATGATGGTGCAACTTTAACAATCGAAGGAAACACAGATAGCGTTGGCGCAGATGATTTTAATATGACTTTATCTCAAAAACGTACAGAATCTGTAAAACAATATCTTGTAGGTAAAGGAATTGCAGCATCTAGATTGATTGCAATTGGTAACGGTGAAACTAAACCAGTTGCAGACAACAAAACTAAATTAGGCAGAGCCAAAAATCGTAGAGTAGAATTGAAAACGAATTATTAAATAGCAGATAAGTTTTGTTTTTTGAAAGAAAATGGTTGTCAAGAAATTGGCAGCCATTTTTTTATAAAATTATTTAATGCAACATAATATATTTAATGATTCTAAAATATCTATTCTCTGATATCTATATTCTAAAATCAAATATTTTAATCTGTGAATATTACAACTTTTACAAATATTTGTATAACAACTCATTAACAATATTTTATAACCTTTATAAAAATTAAATTTCTAAATAAAATTAATATGAAAATTTCAATACTAATACTGTTTTTCAGTTTTTTAACACAAAATTCTTGCAAGAATATTGATTCTGAAGAAGATGCAAAAATGAATCATTCAATGCCAATAGAAAACGAACTAATGCAATCAATGAACAAAACTACAACCACAATGAACAACGCAAAAATGAATGGCGATTTTGATTATGATTTTGCAAATCTAATGATAATGCACCATCAAATGGCTATCGATATGAGCCGTGTTCAAATTGAAAAAGGAAGTGACCAAACAATCAAAAATATGGCAAAAGGAATTGTAGTTGCGCAAGAAATCGAAATCAGAGAAATGCAACAATTCATTCAAAATTATAAAATTCCAAAAACAAATAATCAAACCTCAAATAGTTACAAAATAGCAACCGAAATGAAATCGATGATGGACAAAATGAACGCTGTTAAAATGTTTGATGATATTGATAAAGATTATGTAGCAATGATGATTCCGCATCACGAGAGTGCAGTTGCAATGGCAAAACAGCAACTTCAATTTGGTAAGCAAAACAGTATGGTTGCACTTGCTAAAAATATTATCGAAGACCAAACTTATGAAATTGACGAATTCAAAAAATGGCAAACTAAAAATTAGAAATTATGTTAGATGTCAAAAAAGAAGGAATTGTATTGAGCAAATCAGACCAAGGTTTCGAAATCGAAGGCGTTCTAAATCCTGCCGTTATTCATTACGGCGATTATATTCACATGTTTTATCGTGCTGTCGGAAAAGGTAATTATTCCAGTATTGGATATGCCAAATTCAAAAATCCTTTAGAAGTTGGCGAGAGAACAGATGTGCCGGTTATTTTTCCGCAATTCGAATATGAAGAACACGGAGTTGAAGATGGCAGAATTGTCAGAATAGACGAATTATTTTATCTTTCTTATTGCGCTTTTGATGGAGTCAATGCACTCGGAGCATTAGCAACATCGCCAGATTTAATTACTTGGACCAAACACGGAATTATAGTTCCGCACTTGATGTTCGATGAATTTAAGCGTTTGGCAGAAACCAAAAGCAAACTTAACGAGAAATATTTTCGATACAATGAACACGAAGGAGTCAAAGAAAAAAACGGAAAAAAAGTTTTGGTTTGGGACAAAAATGTAGTTTTTTTTCCTCGTCGAATAAATGGTTTATTATATTTTCTGCACCGCATAAAACCTGATATTCAAATAGTTTTCGTAAAAGATTTAAACGAATTGACTCCAGAGTTCTGGCAAAATTATTTATTGCGGTTCAAGGATTATGTATTGCTATATCCAAAACTAAAACACGAAATAAGTTATATAGGTGCTGGTTGTCCTCCGATAGAAACTAAAGTCGGTTGGTTAATGATTTATCATGGCGTTTACGATACAATAAAAGGATTTGTTTATTGTGCATGTGCCGCATTATTAGATTTAGAAAAACCCGAAATTGTTTTGGCAAGATTGCCTTATCCGTTATTTAAACCAGAACTCGATTGGGAATTAAAAGGCGAAGTAAACAACGTTTGTTTCCCTACTGGAGCAGTTGTTTTGGACGACAAATTATATATTTATTATGGTGCTGCCGATGAGCGAATTGCATGTGCATCGATGAGTTTGACCGAATTGTTATCAGAGTTATTACTAAACATAAAATGAAATGCAAACTACAAAATCAATCAAAAATAATCATATTTTTTCTACTAGAAAAATTCGCAAAAGATCCACAATATCCAAATCTTTCTTTATCGAAAGTCAAAACATTTTGCCTGAAATTTTATTTATTACATCATATCCGCCTCGCGAATGTGGCATTGCAACTTATTCTCAAGATTTAATTTTTTCATTGAATAATAAATTTCGAAAATCGTTCGACATTAAAATTTGTGCGTTAGAAAATCAAAATGACAATTACATTTATAACGAAAAAGTCGATTTTGTTTTAGAAACTGATCATCAAAATTCTTATTTAGAATTGGCCGAAAAAATCAACGAAAATAACAATATTTCGATGGTTTTGATACAGCACGAATTTGGGTTATTCAAAAATAATGAACAAAATTTTATTACTTTATTGAAATCTATTAACAAACCTATTAGTGTTGCATTTCATACTGTTTTGCCTAATCCTGACGATTTATTAAAAGAAAATGTTCAAGAAATCGATAAAATTGTCGAATCTTTTATTGTAATGACCAATTCTTCGGCTAAATTATTGATAAATGACTATGCAATTTCAATCGAAAAAGTTTCGGTAATTCCGCATGGAACCCATTTGGTAGCACACACCAACAAAGATGTTTTAAAAGAAAAATACAAATTCGAAGGTAGAAAAATAATTTCAACATTCGGATTATTAAGTTCAGGAAAATGCATTGAGACTTCTATAAATGCATTACGTCAAATTGTCAAAAAACATCCAGAAGTTTTGTTTTTAGTAATCGGGAAAACGCATCCAAACGTAATAAAAACAGATGGTGAAAAATACCGTGAATCTTTAGAGTCAAAAATCAAAGCATTAAAATTGACTAAATATGTCAAGTTTATTAATCAATATTTGCCATTAGACCAATTACTAGAATATTTACAATTAACCGATATTTATTTGTTTACTTCAAAAGATAGAAACCAAGCTGTTTCTGGAACTTTTTCGTATGCAATAAGTTGTGGTTGCCCAATTATTTCTACTCCAATTCCGCATGCTGTTGAGGTTTTGCAAAACGGAACAGGAATAATTATCGATTTCGAAAATCCAATACAATTGGCACAACAAGTCAATCTTTTATTGGAAAATGAGCAACTTCGCAACGAAATTTCATCAAACGGAATACATAAATTGGCACCAACTGCTTGGGAAAATTCTGCTATTGCACATGCCACATTATTCGAAAAAATAAGCGATGAACGAATAGAACTGCATTATAAAATTCCAAAAATAAATCTAAATCATTTCAAGAATTTAACAACCAATTTTGCAATGATTCAGTTTTCAGTAATCAATCAACCTGATATAAATACAGGTTATACGCTTGACGATAATGCACGCGCATTAGTTGCAATGTGCCAACATTATGAATTGAATAATGAAGAAAATGATTTAGAATATATTCAAAAATATTTTGACTTTATTAAATTTTGTTTGCAACCAGAAGGCTATTTTTTGAATTATGTCGATGAAAATAAAAAATTCACGAAACAAAACTCAGAAAACCTTGCCGATTCTAACGGTCGAGCCATTTGGGCATTGGGTTATTTGTCGTCAATTTGTCATTTGTTACCAAACGAATTGTCAAATAATGTGCTGAAAACATTTCAATTATCATTAGTAAATGTTTGCAAAATAAACTCTCCAAGGGCAATGGCATTTATTATAAAAGGAATATATTATAATAATTCTTGTCATTATTCTGATGATAATATTAGAGTTATGAAACATATAGCCGATAAATTAGTACAAATGTACAAACACGAACACAACGATAATTGGTATTGGTTCGAAAGTTATTTAACCTACGGAAACAGCATTTTGCCTGAAGCCATGTTGTGTGCTTATTTGGCAACCAATAATTTGATTTATAAAGAAATTGCACAAACATCATTTGATTTTTTATTGTCAAAAATTTTTATAAACAATACGATAAAAGTAATTTCCAATAAGGGTTGGTTGCATAATAATATGAGTCACCAACCAGAAAAAATTGGTGGCGAGCAACCCATCGATATTGCATACACAATTTTAGCATTAAGCAAATTTTATGAAACTTTCAATGATGCAGAATATTTGCATAAAATGGAAATTGCATTTAGTTGGTTCCTTGGCAATAATCATTTGCATCAAATTATTTACAATCCTTGTACTGGTGGTTGTTACGACGGTCTAGAAGAGAATTATATTAACCTGAATCAAGGGGCAGAATCGACAGTTAGTTATTTGATGGCAAGATTAACAATGGAAAAATATTTCATAAAATTTAAAAAAAACAACAAATTGAAAACCAATTATTCTAAAAAAATAATAAAAAACCAAGCAGTAAAAGTCTAATAAACTTAAGCTTTTACTATAAAGGCAAAAATCTTAAATTAAAAGATTATACAATTTATTTAATAATATCAAACCAAAAACTTTGTGACTTTGAGTCTTTGCGGCAAAAAACAATTAAATAGTAAAATTAAAATTATGGCAATTAAAAAACAACACACAATCGCACCAAAAAAGAGCGATGCAAAGAAAAAATCCGAAGCCAAAAATTTAAATACTAAAGCAGATAATTCTAAACAAATTATCCGAAAAAAATTAAATGAATTTGGCGATAATAATTCACTTTAATAAACTCAGAAATTATGACAAATCAAACTCAAAATCTTTTTTTAGTCGAAGATGATCAAGAAAATTCTCTCAAATTGCATCAGTTTCTCGAAAAAAGATTCGGAACTATTTACAATATTTTCACTTTTACAAATGCGGTTCAAGCATTATCAAAAGTCGATAAAAACACAAGCGTAATTGTTCTGGATTATGATTATTTTGGAGACGAAGGCAATAAAATTGTCAATTTTATTAAGAATATTAACCAAAATACCAAAGTAATAATTTTGGCTAATAATGACGATATCAGTTCCGAAATTGAATCTCATCAAAATGGAGCAAATGAATTTTTAGTGAAAGAAAAAGGTTTAAAAAAGAAATTAAATTCCAAGATTTTTGATATAATTTCTTATCCAGCCAATTACATACAACAGCGATACAGCGTAAGTCAAGCCTTTGTTTACTTTGTTTTTTTGTTTATTATTTTCTCGATTATTGTATTAATTGGAATGCAAATTCTATAATAATAACTAGGAATAATGCAACATTTTCTTAAAGTTATGTAACACATTTTGAATTTTTAAGCTTGTACTTTGTAGAAATATTAAACATTAATAAAACATGACAACCAACGAAATTCTTAAAGAAATCGTTTCGAATTGTATTGACACTAATTTCGATAACAACATATTAATTAATGTTTTAGATAAACAAGTTACTTTGTCCGGAATTGTAAAAACTTATGACGAAAAAGATAAAATAGAAGAAATTGCTTGGAATACTATTGGAGTTATTTCTGTAAATAATGAACTAGCAATTGAAAATGAAATTTAGTATAAAATGATAATTAAAGAACACATAATGGATAACATAAATAACAATCAGTTAGACAATGATTCTAATGTTTTTATAGACGAATTAATGTCTATTTACGATACAGAAAAAAAACTAAACAATTCATTACCAACAATGATTTTAAATGCTAGAACACCAAAAATTGCAAATGGTTTAACAAAACATTTAAAGTTCACTCAAGAACATTTAAAACGGCTTGAATCACTTTTCACATCATTAAACGAACCAATAAATAAATAAATTTTAAAAATATGATACCAAAAATAGGAATGTCAGAAATTCATTTGCAACGCAGCATCGATTTAATGTCGGTTATTTTGTCAGACGAAATGACTTTATACATCAAAACAAGAAAATTTCATTGGAATGTTGCAGGCGAAAGTTTCATGGAGTTGCACAAACTTTTCGAAGCGCAATATTCTGAATTAGAAATAATTATAGATGAGGTTGCCGAAAGAATCAACAAGTTAGGTGGCAAAACCATTGGTACGATGAACGAGTTCACTTTATTGTCAAGAATTGTGGAACATCCAAACAAATATCCAGTTCAAAAAGCAATGATATCTGAACTTTTGTCCGATCACGAAATGTTAATTTCTGAATTACGCAAAGATATAGACGTTTGTGCTGACGAATGTCACGATGTAGGAAGTGCAGATTTGTTAACCGGAATATTGCAACAACACGAATCAATTGCTTGGATATTAAGACGTTATTTGAGTTAGATGTTAAAAACTATTTAAAACTAAAAATTATGTATTACGAAAACTATTATTGGGGAATGAATGTTATTTGGTGGGTTTTATGGATAATTCTATTGTTTTGGATTTTTGCAATTCCTTATGACGTTCCTGGACAAAGACGCCGAAAAGATTCTGCTTTCGATATTTTACAAAAACGATATGCTGGCGGACACATTACAGAAGTAGAATACAACGAAAAGAAAAAAATACTAACAAGTAAATAAAACTAAATCTGCGAAAATCTGAAAGCAAAAAAATTAAACTAAAAAAAATGATACGAACAGCAAAAGCCCATTGGGAAGGAAATCTCAAAGAAGGAAAAGGAACTTTATCTACGCAAAGTGGCATTCTAGAAAGTACAAATTACAGTTTCAAAACCCGTTTCGAAGAAGGCGAAAAAGGTACAAATCCAGAAGAATTATTGGCAGCAGCTCACGCTGGTTGCTTTACAATGGCAGTTTCATCGATGCTAAATGCAAAAGGAATTACAGCCAATAAATTAGATACAGAAGCAACTTTAACGATGGAAGGTTTGTCTATAACAGGAATTCATCTCAATATTTCTGGCGCAGTTCCTGGCATAAATGCCGAAGATTTTGCAACTATAACTAAAGATGCCGAAAAAAATTGCTTGATTTCTAAAGTTCTAAATATTCCAATAACTTCCGAAGTGCATTTTGAAATTTAAAAACAAATAATATGAAAATACTAATCGTACTAACATCGCACAGCAAATTAGGAAACACAGATTTAGCAAATACAGAAGGAAAAACAGGCTTTTGGATAGAAGAATTTGCAACACCATATTATTTATTTAAAGATGCAGGTGCCAAAATAACGTTGGCATCGCCAAAAGGCGGACAACCACCAATCGACCCAAAAAGCGATGCTCCAGAAAATCAAACCGAGTCGACAATTCGTTTTAAAAAAGATAATATTTTATTGGGATTAATGGCAAATACGCTTAAACTTGACGAAGTAGACTCACAAAATTTTGATGCTATTTTTTATCCTGGCGGTCACGGTCCATTGTGGGATTTAACAACCGATGAAGATTCTATAAGTTTGATAGAAGAATTTTGGGATGCCAAAAAACCTGTCGCCACAGTTTGTCACGCACCATCGGTTTTATTGAATGTTAAAGACGAAGATGGCGAGTTTTTGATCAAAGGAAAAAAAGTTACAGGTTTTTCTAACACCGAAGAACAAGCCGTCAAATTAGACAAAATTGTTCCTTTTTTACTTGAAGACGAACTGAAGTTAAAAGGTGGCATTTATTCTAAAAAGGACGATTGGACTAGTTATGTTGTTACTGACGGTTTGCTAATCACGGGACAAAATCCGCAATCATCAGAGGCGGTTGCTAAAGAATTACTGGCAGTTTTAAAAAAATAATCAATTTTGGACTACAAAGATTACTATAAAATATTAGAAATTGATAAAAAAGCCACACCCGCCGAAGTGAAAAAGGCTTATAGAACCTTGGCAAAAAAAAATCATCCAGATAAAAATCTTGGTGATAAAAAAGCCGAAGAACGATTTAAATTAATCAACGAAGCCAACGAAGTTTTAGGAAATCCCGAAAAACGAAAACAATATGACGAATTAGGCGAAAATTGGCAACAAAACCAACAAAGCCAAAACCAACAACGAAAACCAAACCAACAATACCAACAAGAAAATCAAGGTTTTGGTGGCAGTAATCAAGAAGATTTCTCTGATTTTTTCGAGCAGTTTTTCGCACAACAACAAAGCGGAAATTCACAACAAAATCGGCCACGAAAAGGCAGTGACTATGAAACTGAAATGGAAATTACGCTCGAAGAAGCATTTTATGGAACAAGCCGAATTATTCAACTCGAAAACGAAAAACTTCGTGTAACAACTAAACCTGGTGCCTATACTGATCAGCAATTACGCATTAAAAACAAAGGTGCAAAGGGAAGTTCAGATGCCAATCGTGGTGATTTATTTGTAAGAATTCGGGTTGCTAATAATCCAAAATTTATTCGTAAGGGCGATGATTTGTATCAAACAATAAGCATCAATTTGTATGATGCAGTTTTAGGAAATGAAGTAATTATTGAAACCTTATCAGGCAAATTAAAAATCAAAATTCTTGCTGGAACCCAAAACGGAAAAACGATTAGATTAAAAGGAAAAGGAATGCCAATTTATGAAAAAACAGGAACTTTTGGAGATTTTTATATTTTAATTCAAATTCAAATTCCTGAAAAATTATCTGATAAACAAAAAGCATTGTTCATAGAATTAAAAGCAATTTCTTAACAATATTCAAAAATGAAAAAACACGCTATTGTTCCATATGCCACCGAAAATTATTTGAGTTTTCTAAAAGAATTGAAAGAATCTATTTTACATTCTAAATTGAAATTTTCTATCATTGATTTGCAAATAATTCAAGAAATATCTGTCAATGAAATTGAAGAATCTATAAAAAATGCCATAGCAATTTGTCATTTGGTTGGTATCGAAAGTAAGTACCATTTCAAGAAAATTTATGTTTTTGATGTTGATTACAATACCATAAATATCGATTGGCGAATGAGCAAAAAAGGTTTTAATTTGGTTGTTATGCAATTTCAAAAACTGAATCAAAAAAACGCAGTTTGGTTGTGGCAATTGGCGGATGTTTGAAATAAGATTTAAAGTAAAAAGTTGACACGGATTTTACAAATTTTTACATTTCTTTTTAATCTGTGTAAATCTGTATAAATCTGTGGCAAAAAATCATAAATATTTTACTTTCAAAACCTTCAAATTTTTATCAAAAATATATTCTTTTGGAAGACCAGTTGGAATATTCAAATTCGAAATTTCTTCTTGGCTAATATTTTCTAAATACATAACCAAAGCACGCAAACTATTGCCGTGAGCCGCAATCAAAATTGTTTTATTTAATTTTAATTTAGGTTCAATTTCTAGTTTATAAAACGGAATAGTTCTTTTGAAAGTATCTTCTAAACTTTCGCCATTTGGCGGGCGAACAGCAAAACTTCTGCGCCAAATTTCAACTTGATTTGAACCATATTTTTCAATAGTTTCGTCTTTATTCAAACCTTGCAAATTGCCATAATTTCTTTCGTTTAAGTCACTATTTTCAATAATTTTTATATGGTTTTGATGAATTTCATCCAAAATAATTCGCAAACTTTCTTGTGCTCTTTTTAAGGTTGAAGTATAGGCAAAATCAAATTCAAAATCCATCAATTTTTGACCTGCAAGTTTCGCTTCTTGTTCGCCAAATGGAGTTAAACCAATATCCAAACTTCCTGTAAATCGGTTTTCAAGATTGTAAATAGATTGACCGTGACGAACTAAAATTAGTGTTGACATATCCTCAATATTTGTTTATGATAAAGATAATTTAACTTTTACTATTCAACTAAAAACCTACGAATTATACAACTTTCCATCATTTTTATATAACAAAAAAATGCTTTTTGATGACCATATTTGTATTGTTCTAAATTAGAAAAACAACAAATTATGTATCACATTTCAATTATATCCTCAAGTATTAGAAACGGCAGAAAAAGCCATAATGTTGCACTATATCTTCAAAAATATTTAAAAGAAAATAAATTAGTAACTGGTGAAATTTTAGATTTAAAACAGTACAATTTTCCAATATTTGACGAAAGATTGAACAACCAAAAATCACCAAGCTTAGAAACACTAGAATTTAAAAATAAAATTATTTCATCTGACGGAATTATTATTGTTACGCCTGAATACAATGGCAGCATTCCTGCGAGTTTAAAAAATGTAATTGACCTATTATATGATGAATGGCACCGAAAACCCATTGCTTTTTCTACGGTATCTTCAGGAGATTTTGCTGGTTTGCAAGCCTTGATGCATTTGCAATTTATATTTTGGAAGGTTCGTGCATGGACATTTACAGCCAATTTTCCAGTATCTAAAGTGCAAGATAAATTTGATGATTTGGGATTTCCAACTAACAAATATGAAACCGATAATTATGCCAAAATTTTTATTGATGAGTTTTTTAAATGTATTGAAGCTAGTAAAAAATAAATATGAAAAAAGCAATTTACATAATACTAATTTCGGTGTTTTTTTTGAGTTGTAAACAAGAAACAAAAGCTATTGCAGCAACAATAAAGCCCCAAAATTTTACAGATATATTTCTGGAGGAATCTGCTATAAATTCATTTTTCAAAACCAATCCAGAAAATGAAAATGTTGTCAAAGAAGTTAACTTGTTTTATAAAAACAGAAACTATCAATATGCTTGGTTTAATAAAAGTGGAATGACGCAAGCCGTACCGAATTTTCAGAATCAATTGCAAAATTACAGCAACGATTTTGATGATAAAACATTTAATAATTCGCAATTGGACACGATGATTACAATGATAAAAACCAATCCAAATCAAAAAAAAATTGACAAAAACCAACGTGAAAAATTAGAATTAATATTAACCACAACTTTCTTTAAATATTCAGAAAAAGCGTTTTCTGGAATCAATAAAAATGCCCGAAAACTCGATTGGTTTATTCCACGAGCCAAGAAAAATTTTCAAGTTTTATTGGATTCATTAGTTCTAAAAGATGAAAATGATAAAACCTACGAACCTGTAAATTTGTATTATTCTAAACTTAAAGAAAAACTGAAATTATATCGTGATATTCAGAAAAAAGGTGGTTTTCCTATCATTAAAATGAAAGAAGAATTTCTTACAAAAACCGAAAGTGATTCAGTTTTAATTCAAGTGAAACAAAGATTGGTTTTATCTGGCGATTTAAAAGTTAATGACAATAACGTTTTGTATACATTAGAATTGGCAACTGCAGTTTCTAATTTTCAGCAGCGAGTTGGTTTGCCAGAAAATGGTCAACTGAATTTCAAAACTATCAAAGAATTGAACGTGACCGTTGATTTTCGAATCAAACAAATGTTGATTAATTTGGAACGTTTGCGATGGGTTCAAGTCGAAATCGAAAATGATTATTTGTTGGTCAATATTCCTGAATATAAGTTGCATGTTTTCGAAAATAAAAAACTCATCTGGGAAACCAATGTTGTTGTAGGAAAAGCCGCTCGACAAACCAATATTTTCAAAGGAAATATTTCTAAAATTATTTTAAATCCTTATTGGAATGTTCCGACAAGCATTGCCAATAAAGAGATTTTACCCAAACTAAAACGCAACCGAAATTATTTAACGAGAAATAATATGGAAATTGTTGCTGGAGGAAAAGTAATTAATTCTGCATCAATAAATTGGAATAAATATTCAAAAATTCCGTATGAGGTTCGTCAAAAACCAGGAAATGATAATTCTTTAGGCAAAATGAAATTTCTTTTCCCGAATAGTTACAGCATTTATTTGCACGATACGCCAGCCAAAGAATTGTTTGATCGCAACAAAAGAGATTTCAGCCACGGTTGCATTCGAGTGGAAAATCCGAAGAAATTAGCAATGTATTTGCTTCAAAAAGACAAAAATTGGAACGAACAGAAAGTCGATAAAGTTTTAGAAACTAGTACAGAAATTGGCATAGAAGTAAATCCAACAATTCCAGTTTATATTACTTATTTTACCGCTTGGGTTGATGTAAATGGTAATTTAAATTTCAGAAATGACATTTATAGTTTGGATGATGATTTGGCAAAAGAAATATTTGAGGAACAATAATTAAAATATAGAAATTATGAAAGTAGTAGTAGCAACCGATTTTTCAGCCAATTCCAAAAAAGGAATTTTATTTGCAATTCAACTCGCTAAACAAACAGATTGTGAATTGATTTTTTATAATGTGGTTCAGATTTTTCAACCAACAATTTGGGACAATTCTTATTATAATGTTTATGAAGTTGATGAGTTGCAACGCAATCAAGAATTTTTAGAGAATTTTATCGCTGGAATTTTCTTGGATAATAATGTGCAAAACCATAATTACATTTGTATTAGCGAAATTGGTGTGAGTGCAAGTAACGAAATAATTGAATTTGCCAATAAACACAAAGCCGATTTTATTTGTGTAAGTACTGTTGGCTCAGGAAAATGGACACAAATATTTGGCACAACGGCATCAGAATTGATCGCTTTTTCGCCAATTCCTACATTTATTGTTCCAGTAAATTATATTCCAAAACCAATATCTAATTTATTTTTCGCATCAGATTTTATTAATTTTGAAGACGAATTCCAAAAAATTAAACTTTTTTCAGATCCAATAAATACCACTTTAGATATTTATCATTTTGATTATCAAACGGTTTTAGATGCCAGCGAAAACAAATTCGATAAAATTAGCACTCATCACAAATCCGATAAAGTTCATTTTCATTTGCGAAATCTAGATTCTGGAAAACCACTTTTAGAGCAACTGGAAACCGAAATTGCTGATAACAAACCATCATTAGTAGTTGTTTTTACTAGACAAAATCGCAATTGGTTTGACAGGATATTTTTATCTAGTTTGTCAGATGAATTGGCATTTGATACAAAGACACCAATGTTAGTTTTCAAGAAAAAAGTTTAATTTGTATGTTATGATTATATAACCGATTTTCTAAAATTAATATTAGAAAATCAGTTTTTTTTTCAAACATTTTGGATTGGTAACAGTTATCAATTCCTTTTCTGGTAGCAAAAAGTTAGTTTTTGTGGCATCTAAATATTTAAAAAATGTAATATTTATTGGAATTAATGTATTTGTAATATCAATAGTTTTTTTTCGCCAATTAGTTTTGTTGTTAAATTGACTAATTATATTTCAAAATAACTTTCTTTTCTATTTTCAAAAATTTCATCCAATTTGGTTTTTGAACTTTCTAATTAGTCAATGTTTAATGATTTCATTAAATCGTTTTTGAATAGTACAATATAAATTTTATTGATGCCAAAAATTAAAAAGAAATAGCCATAGATGCAGTCAAAAAAGTATTGTTATTGGTTGGATTGACACCATTCATAAAAACTTGATCCTTACTTTGTAAATTTCTAGCTTCAAGTCTAAACATCAAATTATCAGAAACTAAATAATCAAAATTAGTCGAAAAACCATAGGTTTGAAAACCATTTGGCGTTCCAGAGGCAATAATTACACCTTTCTCATCCGAATAATATTCTCCACGAACTGCTAACTGAATTTTGTTGGTTGGTTTGTGTTGTAAAATTAAAACTGGTGCATACCAAATGTCATATTTATCGCTTTTATTAGTCGTTTGTTGCGAACCAATATCAAAACCTGCTGTTATGTTTGTTTTGTCTGAAAGTTTGATTTGTCCGAATAAATTATGAAAATACCTCCATTTTCTATCATTATCGGGTTGCTCATTTCCAGCATATGTGCTCCAATTCAAAGCTATTTTGGAACTTGGTTTGTAGGTAATTTGCGTGCCAAAAGCTGGTGTTTGATTGCTATTGATTTTCTGAATACGTTGCCATCCGTTCAAATACATTGCTGCTAAATACCATTTTTCTGATGGCGAAATAAAGCCAATTTTTACGCCAGATTCAAAGTAAGGCGAGTTATCGGCCAAGATACTTCTGGTCAAATTCTGACAATCTTTTCCAATTGCACTTTCAAAACCAATGTGTGCAGGCATTATTCCTGCATCAATCCAAATATTATGTTTAGGCGAGATTTTCACACCAATATTCGCTTCAAAAACATTTTTCAACAATCCTTGCTCGTTTGCCATGTTATACTCTGCATAAGTTCCAGTCATCATTGCCAAATTTCCACGAATATAATCTTGTGCATAATTTACTTTTGCCATACCGATATTCAAATTCACCTCGTTATGACGGTTAAAATTATAAACAAAACTAGGTCTAACGTGATTATCAGGCTCGTTAAAATCATAACTAAAATACGTTTCAACATATCCCAAAAACGTTAACGGACTTTTTTCTTTTACTGAGTCTTGAGCTTTAATTGTTGTAAATCCTATGGTTACAAAAGTCATAATTAATATTATTTTCATTATAAAATATCTATTTTTAATGATGTAGTTTACAAAAATAATATTTTTTTTGACTTTTTACACTTATGTGATTTTTTAATATTTTTTATTTTAATAAGACTAAGATAATAGACTTTAACACAGATTACGCATTAATAATCTACTCAACTTCATCTGACGCAGTTTATTCAATCATTTTATTCATTATTTGTTATTGTTTTTTTGTAATTACCTATTTATCGATATCTTATTTTTTTAAATTTTGAAAAATAACATATTTATTCATCCAAAAAATTCTGTGAGAACTTGCTTTTATTGAAAAATATTATTTCCCAACGATTCCTAATGTCTATTTTGGGTATAATTCTAATCTATGAATTATATAATTTATTCAAAAAGTTATATAACAATTCAAAACCATAATTTAATGAATTTTACCAAAATTAAAATCATTAATATTTAAAATCAAATAAAATGGAAATCGAAAAAACAATTGAAGCATTCAACACATTAATCATAATAAATAACGATAGAGTAGAGGGTTATAAAACCGCAGAGGCAGAGGCAGAAGAAACCGACTTGAAAATGCTTTTTTCTGATTTTATGCAAACAAGTGTCCAGAATCGCAAAGAATTAGTTGCCGAAGTAACTCGACTTGGTGGCAATCCAGATGAAGGAACTCGTGTTACTGGAAAATTCTTTAGAGTTTGGATGGATGTGAAAGCAGCATTTACAGGAAATGACCGTAAAGCAATTTTAGAATCTTGTGAATATGGAGAAAATGTTATTCTTGAAACTTACAAAAAAGTACTCATTCAAGACCATCAAGACACCAACTCAAAAGAGCAAGATATGCTAAATAAACATTATGCTTTATTGAAAGTAGATCACGACAAAATTAAAGAATTGATTGAAACAATTGATCACCTCAAAAGTAACTGAATAATACAAATGTTGTTTGTCAAGAGAAGAAGTTGCTCACCAAGATCGAGATTTTGGTACTAACAAATAGCATTTTTTATAACCAATAAGGTTTTATAATCTTATTGGTTTTTTTTAAACTTTTAAAAATATGGAAACAAAAACTACTTTATCAAATAACTGGAAATTAGCGATTTGCATATTAATTTGTCAAGCGACTGGCATCATTTCTGGATTATTGACCAATACTCAAAACAATACTTGGTACGACACCATTATTAAACCGTCGTGGAATCCGCCAGGTTATTTATTTGGTCCAGTTTGGACAATTTTATATTTATTGATGGCAATTTCGTTGTGGATTATCTGGAAAAGTAATGTGCAAGAAACTGCAAAATTTCAGGCTTGTTTGCTATTTGCATCACAACTATTTTTAAATTTTTGGTGGACAATTTTATTCTTCAAATTTCAATCGCCATTGTGTGCTTTTGTAGAAATTTTATTTATGATTTGTTTGATTGTTATTACAATTTATAAATTTTCTGCAATTTCCAAAAAGGCTGCTTGGCTTTTGGTTCCTTATATATCTTGGGTTTGTTTTGCAACAATTCTCAATTACAAACTTTGGGTTTTAAACAAATAATATATGCAAACTTATTTTAGAAACACATTCGAAGAAACAGGAAATTTTTCCCTTTTTACAGCACAATTTTTCAAAGAAATTTTCAGACCACCATTTCAAATCAATGAATTTTTGCGACAGTGTTATGCAATTGGATACAAATCGTTACCGTTAGTTTTGATTACTGGTTTCATTATGGGATTGGTTTTAACCATACAATCGCGACCAACTTTAATTCAATTTGGAGCCGAAAGTTGGTTGCCAAGTATGGTATCATTATCATTAATTCGAGAAATTGCTCCAGTCATAACAGCATTAATTTGTGCAGGAAAAATCGCTTCTGGAATTGGTGCCGAACTAGGCTCTATGAAAGTAACCGAACAAATTGACGCAATGGAAGTTTCGGCAATAAATCCTTATAAATACTTGGTTGTAACCAGAATTTTGGCAGCAACATTAATGATTCCGATTCTAGTGATTTTCGCAGATTTAGTTGGCATTTTTGGCGGTTATGTTGGTTTCAATGTTCGTGGTAGTATGGGTATGTTTCGATATTTTTCTGATGTATTTGAACATCTTGAATTTTTAGATTTGATGCCAGCAGTAATTAAAACATTTTTCTTTGGTTTTTTTATTGGATTAATTGGTTGTTACAAAGGTTTTAATGCCAAAAATGGGACTGCAAGTGTTGGTGTTGCTGCAAACGAAGCCGTTGTTGCAGCATCGCTTTCAATATTCATAATTGATATGTTAGCGGTTCAAATAACCGATTTATTCTTTTAAATATGGAAAACGAGACAATCATAGCAATAAAAAATCTATCAAAAACTTTTGGCAAAAACGAGGTTTTAAAAGATGTGAATTTATCTGTCAAAAAAGGCGAAAGTTTGGTAATATTAGGTCGATCTGGTTCAGGAAAATCGGTAACTATAAAATGTTTGGTTGGTTTAGTACCCGCAGATAAAGGACAAATTGATGTTTTTGGAACCGATATAACCAAACTTAACAACCTAGAATTAAACGAAATAAGAGTTCGAATCGGGTTTATGTTTCAAAATGGTGCTTTATACGATTCAATGTCTGTGCGACAGAATCTTGCATTTACATTAAAACATCATACTGACAATTTAGAAAATCAAGAAGTCGAAAAACGAATTATCGAAGCCTTAGATAATGTTGGTTTAAAAGATGCAATCGATAAAATGCCAGCCGATTTATCCGGCGGAATGCGTAAAAGGATTGCATTGGCTAGAACCTTAATAATCAATCCTGAAATAATGCTTTACGATGAGCCAACTTCTGGATTAGATACAATTACGTCAAGAGAAATAAGCGAATTAATGCTTTCAGTTCAAGAAAAATACAAAGTTACTTCTATAATTATTACTCACGATATGGCTTGTGCAAAATCAACTGCAGATCGTATTATGATACTTAAAGATGGATTAATTAATGCCGAAGGAACTTACGAAGAATTAGAAAAAAGCGAAGATGAATGGGTCAGATCATTTTTTATTTAACCAAAATTAATTATTATGAAACAAAGTTTAAATTACAAATATAAGTTAGGATTGTTTACGGTTTTAGGATTAGCAATTTTTATTGTGACAATTTATTTTATAGGAAAAAGCAAAAATTTATTTGGTTCGACTGTTGCATTAAAATCAAAATTCAAAAACGTAAGCGGATTAAAAGTAGGCAACAATGTGCGTTTCTCAGGAATTGATGTTGGTACTGTAAAAAGTATTGAATTTATTTCAGATTCTGCTGTGGTTGTCAATTTTGTAGTTCAAGAAGAAGTTCAAAAATTTATAAAAACCGATGCCAACACCAGTATTGGTTCTGATGGTTTAATGGGTGACAAAGTTTTGACAATTTCACCAGGAACTTCGAGTAAAAAAGTAGTTCAAGAAAACACATTAATTGCATCTACAAAAGCGGTCGAAATTGAAGATTTGATGAAAGGATTGGAAAAAAGTGTCACAAATGCGGGTGTTATTACCAATCAGTTGGCTACATTTACCACAAAAATGAACAACAACAACGGTGCGTTGTCTAAATTAATGACAGACGAAAAATTCTCTAATTCATTAACAAATACTTTGCAAAATCTTGAAAGTAGCACTGATAATTTCTCGTCTTTTACTAAAAAAATGAACAACAAGAATGGTGTTTTATCAAAATTAGTTACTGATGAAAAATTAGGTAAAACAGTAGATTCGGCTGTTATAAACTTAAATGAAACTGTGAAAGCCGCGCAAAATAATTTTTTACTAAAAGGTTATTTTAACAAAAAGAAAAAAGCCGAAGCGAAAAAGAAAAAAGCAGCCGAAAAATTACTTCTTGAAAAAACAGAAAATAAATAACATTTGAAAAAGTATCTACTAAAATTTTTTAAAATCATATCCTATATTGTCTTAATTACAATTGGGATATTTTTGTTGTTAGTTTTAACTCTCCAAATTCCAAAAGTGCAATATTATGTCAAAGAAAAAGCAGTTGCTTATTTAGAAAACAAAATCAAAACCAAAGTAAAAATCGATAAAGTCGAAATTGGACTTCCAAAATTTGTTATTCTAGAAGGCGTTTATATTGAAGATCATTCTAAAAAAGTTTTGTTGTCTGCCAAAAAATTGAAAGTTGATATTAGTTTATTCGAATTAATGAATAACAAAATCGAAATCAATTCTGTGGATTTGAATACGATTACTGCTAATATTTACAAGAACAAAAATGGAGTTTTCAATTTTGACTACATTATAAAAGCATTTGCAAATCAAGAAAAACCAAAAGAAGATTCGCCACCAATGGAATTTTCTATTGATAAAATTAATTTAGATAAAATTAAGTTTAATTATATCGATTCGGTTTCTCAAAGAAATATTCGAGTTGATTTAAATCATTTTGACGTAAAAATTAGAATTTTTGATTTAGAAAATGAGTTAATCGAAATTGATAAATTAAATTTAAAGTATACAACTGGTTCATTTGTTTTAGATAAAAATTTAAAAGCAAAAATTGAAAATGTCGAAAAAGAAATTGCAAATAATTGGAAAATAAAAGTCGAAGAATCAAATCTTGAAAACATCAATTTTATTTATGATGATAATAATTCAGTTGCTATTAAAAACGGAATTGATTACAATCATTTAAATATTAAGAAATTAAATCTGAATGCCGAAAAATTAGATTATAGTTCCAAAACTATTTCTGGAAAAGTCAATTCATTTTCTACAAATGAAAAAAGTGGATTAATAATCCAAAATCTAAAAACCGATTTTTACTATGGTCAAAAAAAGGCTTTTTTGAAAAATTTATTTTTAAAAACGTCAAAAACTATTATTCAAAACAAACTAGAAATTAATTATAAATCTATAGCAGATTTATCTAAAAATATTGAAAATTTAGATATAAATGCCAATTTCGAAAACAGTAAAATTGCAATTCAAGACGTTTTATTGTTTGCTCCAAATCTCAAATCTGTTGATTTTTTTGCATCAAATAAAAATGCAATAATTCACTTAAATTCAAATATTTCTGGCAAATTAAATAATTTAAATATTCCAAATTTAGAAGCTTCAGGTATTGGAAATACTAAAATTGCAGTTTCTGGTATAATTGTTGGTTTGCCAAATATCAATCATTCTATTTTTGATTTAAAAATTAAAAATCTCCAAACTACTTCAAAAGATATTTATTCATTTGTACCAAAAAACACAATTCCTACAACCATTTCTATTCCAAATACTTTTGCAATTCAAGGAAATTTTAAAGGTAAAATAAATGATTTTAAAACCAATTTAAAATTAGTTTCAAGTTTTGGAAATGCCAATATTATTGACGCCAGATTTAATAATCAAAAGAAAAATCAGGAAAAATACATTGCTCAAACTGAATTTTTTGATTTCGATTTAGGCAAATTAATCCAAAATAAATCTTTAGGCAAAATAACATTAAAAGCCAATGTTAATGGAATAGGTTTTAATCCAAAAACTTCAAAAACAATAGTCGAAGGAACAATTTCTAAATTTGATTATAACAAATATAACTATCAAAATTTAAAATTAAATGGCAAAATAAATAAGGGATTCTTTAATATTATTGCAAAATCTAAAGATAAAAATTTAGCATTTGATTTGATTTCCAACGGCAATTTCAAAAACCAATATCCAACCGGAAAAATAAATCTCGATATTGCATTTGCAGATTTGCAAAAAATTAAACTTTATAATGAACCAATGAAAATTCGTGGTAAATTAAATGCTGATATAAAAACAGCGGACATTGATTTTTTGAACGGAAAAATAAGTTTAGATAATTTTACAATTGCCAATACTAAAGAACAATTTGTTTTTGATTCAATTACAATTTTGGCAGTTTCGACGAAAGAAAATAAATTGATTAAACTAAAATCTCAATTTGCAAATGCCGAAATTTCTGTTAATTATAAGTTATCTAAAATAGGAAATGCACTTCAAAATTCCATTTCTAATTATTACAATTTTAGTCCAAAAAGCAGAAAATTTAAAAGCGAAAATCAAGATTTTGCATTTAATATATTGGTCAAAGAAAGTCCAATTTTATACAAGTTAATTCCAAATTTAAAAGCATTAGAACCTATAAATATTTCAGGAAAATACAATTCAATCAATGATTCTATAGTTGTAAATGGCACAATTCCAAAATTAATTTATGGAGATAATAACATTACCAATGCCATTGTCAGAATTGAAAAAATTGATAATTCATTAGTTTACAATTTATTTGTCGATGATTTCCAAACGCCACAATTTCAGTTGCCAAACACTACTTTATTCGGAAAATTAGAAGATGATATTTTAGATTATAATTTGCAAATTAAAGATTTAAAAGATGTTGATAAATATTATATAGCAGGAAAATTAACGACTTCTAACGCTATTTCAGAAATTATTCTCGACCCAAATAAACTATTATTAAATTACGAAAATTGGGCAGTTTCGCCAGAAAATAAAATCCGTTTTGGAAAAAACCAACTGTTTATAAATAATTTTGAACTATCAAAAACTGGAAATTCAATCAAAATTCAATCGCAATCTGAAAAAGCAAATGCGCCAATTACTATTGATTTTAAAGATTTTCAAATAGCAACAATTCTCAATATTGCACAAAAAAAAGAGTTGCAAATTGATGGCACAATAAATGGAAATGCAGTTGTGAAAAATATTTTTAAAACACCATTATTTACTTCAAATTTGAATGTCGATGATTTTGTTTTTAAAAATGCAATCGTAGGTAATTTGAACATTAAAGTTGATAATACTATTGCGAATAATTACAACACAAAAATCACTTTAACAGGACAAGAAAATCAAGTTTTATTGACTGGAATTTTTAAAAGTTCCGATAGTAGTTTGGATATGATTTTGGATATTCAAAAACTAAATCTTAAAAGTTTAGAAGGCTTTACAGCCGATAATATCAAAGAAAGTACTGGATTTTTATCAGGTAAAATTAATATAAATGGCAAGGCACAAAAACCAAACTTAATTGGTGATTTAAAATTTAATGAAGTTGGTTTTAAAGCCACTAAACTCAATGCCAAATTTCAATCATTAAATGATAAAATCGTTTTTACAACAAACGAAATTTCATTAAATAAATTCAGAATTAAAGATAAAAAAAACAATGATTTAACCATCGACGGAAAAATAGATAGCAGTGATTTTAGCAATTTAGGATTTAATCTTTCTATCGATGCGGATAATTTTAACGCCATAAATTCTGCATCAAAAGACAACGATTTATACTACGGAAATTTATTTTTAGACAATCATCTAAAAGTAAAAGGAACAATTAATAGCCCAATTGTTGACGGAAATATTAAAATTAATAAGGACACAAAATTCACTGTAGTTTTGCCTCAAGACAATCCGTCTATTGCCGATAGAGAAGGAATTGTAGAATTTATTGACCAAGACAATCCGAAATTAAATACCACAATTACAGTTGATGAAAATTTGAGTAATTCAGACATAAAAGGCATCAATGCATCAGTAAATATTGAAATTGACAAAGATGCAGAATTATCTCTGGTTATCGATAAAGCCAACGGCGATTTCTTGAAATTAAAAGGCGAAGCACAATTAAATGGTGGCATTGACCAATCTGGAAAAACAACTTTAACAGGTCGATATGACTTGAATGAAGGCAGTTATGAAATGAGTTTCAATTTAATAAAACGAAAATTTGATATCAAAAAAGGCAGTTATTTGCTTTGGACTGGCGAACCCACAACCGCCGATGTCAACATTACTGCGGTTTACAAACTCGAAACGGCGCCAATTGATTTGCTAAACGACCAACTCGGAAATTTAAGTAGCGATACCCGAAACACCTACAAACAAAAAATTCCTTTTGAAACAGAATTGAAAATGAAAGGCGACTTATTGAAACCAGAAATTAGTTTTAATATCGTTTTGCCCGAAGGAAACAACTCGGTTTCGACCGAAATTATCAATTCGACACAAGCCAAATTAACACAATTACGTCAAGAACCAGACGAATTAAACAAGCAAGTTTTTGCCCTTTTGTTATTGAATAGATTCATAGGCGAAAACCCTTTTGCGAGCGAAAGTGGCGGCACAACAGCACAAGGTTTGGCTCGTGAAAGTGCAAGTAAAATTTTATCGCAGCAACTTAATAATCTGGCTGGCGGTTTAATAAAAGGCGTAGAATTGGATTTTAATCTCGATTCAACCGAAGATTACACAACGGGAAAAAAAGAAAATAAAACCGATTTGAATGTTGGTTTGTCAAAAACATTGCTCAATGACAGGTTAAAAGTTACCGTCGGAAGTAGTTTTGGCGTTGAAGGTCCACAGCAAGTAAATGAAAAACAAACTACTATTGGTGGCGACTTATCAGCTGATTATCAATTGACTAAAGATGGTAGATATAAAGTGCGTGCTTACCGAAAAAATAAATATCAAGTCGCCTTGCAAGGTCAAGTTATCGAGACAGGCGTTGGATTTATCATCACTATCGATTATAATAAATTTAAAGAATTGTTTCAGAAATCTAAAAAATTATAATAAGTTATTCCTTTTTGGGCGTGACCTCGTTCCAAAAAACGAGGTCAGGCTGTACGTTCCCACTTTTTTAGAAAAGGCGAAAAAGCCTTTTCTAAAAAGAGTTCCACTTCCATCCTTCACGCAAAAAATCGATTAATATTAACAAATTTAAATGAAAAACACAATATACATTTTACTTTTTACTTTTTTAGCAACTTCTTGTAGCAATACAAAATATTTAGCCGAAGGCGAATTATTGTATGTTGGTGGAAAAGTAAAAGTCGAGAATGATTCGATATCTAAAAAAGAACGAAAAAATTTAGAAAGCGAATTGAACAAATTAATTAGACCAATCCCGAATAATAAAATTCTAGGTTTGAGACCAAAATTATTAATTTATAATTGGGCTGGAAAGGTAACTAAAGAAAAAGGTTTTTGGCATTGGTTGAAATTTAAAGTTGGTGAACCACCAGTTTTGTTTAGTCAAGTCGATTTGAATTACAACAAAAGTGTCTTACAAAATTATGTCGAAAATAATGGTTATTTTAACGCTACAAGCAAATCTGATTCTACTCGAACGGGTAAAAAAGTAACTACAGAATATGTTGTGAATTCTAAAACTCAATACAAAATTAAATCTGTTCAATTTCCAAATGACAGTTCAGAAATTGGTATTACAGTTGCGAAATCTCAAAAACGAAGTTTATTAAAAGTCGGCGATAAATATAGTTTAGATAAAATAAAAGCCGAAAGAAACCGAATAGATTCAAGGTTAAAAGAGAAAGGCTTTTTTTATTTCAATGCCGAATATCTCAAAGTTCAAGTCGATACAACCGTTGGTTACAAGCAAGTAGATTTAATTATTAAAATTAAACCAGAAACTCCAGAAAAATCAAAAACTGCATTCAAAATCAATAAAATTTTTATTTATCCAAATTACGTTTTAGGTCAAGATAGCATTTCAATTACTGGAAAAAAACACGAGGATTTTGAAATTTTTGATACTGAAAATACTTTTAATCCAAGAATATTCGATCGAACATTATATTTCAAAAAAGGCGATTTGTACAACCGAACCAACCATAATTTGTCATTGAATCGATTGGTTAATCTTGGAACTTTTAAGTTTGTAAAAAACCAATTTAAAGTTTCCGATTCATTAAAAAATAGTCTTTATGCGTATTATTATTTAACACCTTTTACCCGAAAATCAATACGCGTTGAGTTGTTAGGCAAAACCAATTCAGCCAATTATACTGGAACCGAATTGAATGTAATTTGGAGCAACAGAAACACTTTTCGAGGAGCAGAATTGTTAACGATTTCTGCATTTGGCGGATTCGAAGTTCAAGTTTCTGGCGAAAATAATGGTTTTAATGTTTACCGATTTGGATCAGAAGCCAATTTGTTTTGGCCCAGAATTATTGCACCATTCAAGTTCAAATCATCTAGCGGATATGTTCCAAAAACCAAAGCAACTTTAGGTTATGAATATCAAAATCGTACACAATTGTATTCGTTACGTACTTTTAAGGCTTCATTTGGATATTTATGGAAAGAAAACGAACGAAAAGACCACGAATTAAACGTTTCGGAAATCACATTTGCAAGTCCACAAAATGTAACTGAATTGTATCAATCGAAAATTTTAGCCAATCCAGCATTACAAAAAGTAATTGAAAAACAATTAATTTTTGGACCAACTTATTCTTATACCTATTCGAATATGATGCAAAAAAACAAAAAACATTCTTTTTATAATAAAATAAGTGCTGATTTTTCAGCCAATTTAACCGGATTAATAGCTGGTTCAAATATTAAAAAAGGCGACACAACCAAGGTTTTTGGAATTCCATTTAGTCAATTTGTAAAATTAGAAAACGAATTTAAGCATTATCTAAAGTTAAATGAAAAATCTCAACTTGTTAGCAGAATTATCACTGGTGTCGGATTTGCTTATGGAAACTCAAACGAACTGCCATTCATTAAACAATTTTTTAATGGAGGTACCAATAGTTTGCGAGCATTTCGTGCTCGTTCAATTGGACCAGGAAGTTTTAAAGAAACGAGTTCGAACACTTTTTTGCCAGACCAGTCGGGCGATTTAAAATTAGAATTTTCGACAGAATATAGAACTAATATTTACAAATTTATTAACGCTGCATTGTTTGTCGACGCTGGAAATATTTGGTTGCTAAATGATAATATAAACAAACCAAACTCTAAATTTTCGAAAGATTTTTTGAACGAAATTGCTGTCGGAACTGGTATTGGTTTGCGATTTGATTTTTCGTTTTTAGTCTTGCGAACCGATTTGGCATTTCCAATCAGAAAACCATATTTACCTGATGGAAACCGTTGGGTTTTAGACAAAATTGCCTTTGGAAATGGTGCTTGGCGCAATGATAATTTGGTTTTTAATTTAGCAATTGGATACCCATTTTGAACAATAATAAATGATAAAATCTATGAATTGTACAAGTTTTTATGAAAATTGTATAACAAAATTATTATCTATAATTTATAAGTTTGCATTAGTAGATTTTTTTTATGAGAGATTGTTCAAAGAAAATTAGAATATTTAAATCAAGTAAAATTGCGTAGAAAATTTAAATTACAATCAAAATGTAATCTTATTTAGACTTGGCAAATGCATTTGAAAATGAAATTGAAAATTCTTTGGCAATCTCTTTTTTTATCCAAAAATATAATGAAAAATGAAACAATCAATAAGTTATTAACCGACGAGCAAAAACATCTCGAAAAGTTACATGCAATTGTTAAAGATGCTATTGATTCCGAAGAATTGATTATCAAAAATTTATCAAATCCTGAAACTGAAAATTTGGATTTTGGTCAAAAAATTTCAGATAAAGTAGCAGAATTCGGCGGAAGTTGGAGATTTATAATTTCTTTTTTTATAGTTCTAACCATTTGGATAATTTTTAATGTATTTGCAATTGGAATTTACAAGTTTGATCCCTATCCGTTTATTTTAATGAACTTGATTTTGTCATGTATTGCAGCTTTGCAAGCTCCGATAATTATGATGAGCCAAAACCGACAGGAAGAAAAAGACCGAAAACGCAATGAAAACGATTATTTAATTAATCTAAAAGCCGAAATGCAAATTAGAAGTCTCAATCAAAAAATTGATGTTTTATTAGAAGAGCAAATTAAAACTTTGTTCGAAACCCAAGAAAAACAATTTGAGTTACTTAAAGAAATTAATCTAAAAATCAAAAAAAAAATATAAAAGTGTGAATATTGAAAGTTTTATAAATATTTGTATAACAAATAATTAAGACTAATGTAGCAACTTTGTAATGTTATCAAAATTCATTCACAACTTTATATTTATTCAAAATGATTGGCGTAATAGTCAAATAAAAAAACAAAATACCCAATTATTGATTCGAGCTTGGAAATCTAACTGGCGAAGCAAAGTCAAAAAATAATAGACCATTACAAAAAAGCCGCAATGCATTATTGCGGAGCCGCAAAACACCAAATGGAAGGTAATAGCACCATGCTTGCGGTTGCAATTGCAAAGCAAAAGTTCAAACCGATTTGGCAATAAAAGCACAAAATATAAATAAGTAAAAACATAAAAAAATAGCATAAGAATTTGATTTTTTGGTTAATTTTTAATTCTTAAAAAGCACCAATTTTTTTGGTGCTTTTTTAATTAAATACAATTATTATTATGAAAACAGAAAAAAAACTTAACGAAAATATTTTAAAAATTACAATGACAATTCGCAATGAATTTCCAGAATTAATGAAATATTTAAACGAAATGCCAGACACAATTCCGAATGAAAAATCGCCTGAAATCAATAACAAAATATTGCAAGAATATTATGATTCTTTGGAAGCATTACTCAAAAAGTATGCACCCAATCACCCAAGTTATTTCATTAAATTTTAAATAAAAACCCAATGCAAAATCCAAAAAAAATAGCGGTTTATTTAGATCATTACCAAGCAATATTATTCAATTTCGGAATTACTGCAATCGAATTCAAATCTATTGATTCTGATTTTAATTTTCAGGATCTAAAAGAGATTAAACAAAAAGGCGAAAGTCATTTGCACAATAAAGAGCAACAATTACAACACAAGTATTATGAAAACATAGGCGACGCTATTCTAGATTTTAACGAAGTTTTGTTATTTGGTCCAACAGATGCTAAAACAGAATTGTTTAATGTCTTGATGGAAAACAGCAAGTTTGGTAAAATCAAAATAATTGTAAAAGCCTCTGATAAATTAACTGAAAACCAACAACTTGAATTTGTTAATAAATATTTTATGATTTAAGATGAATAAACATTATTTGAATATTGAACGTAAATTTGAACGATTAACCGAATTTGCAACAAAAATTTTAGGCAATTCAATAAGTTTTTTAATAGCTTTTTGTTTGGTTATTTATTGGTGGACAATCGATTTTTATTCGAATGCTCAAATTCATCAAATAATTGGCGATTTTATATTTGGAACTACTTTTTTGAGTTTGTTTATTATTCAAAAATCTTTTAATAGATATTCTGCATTAATCCATTTAAAAATGAACGAGTTAATTTCGTCTCACGAACCAGCCAATAATTCGGTTATGAACACCTATCTAAAAACCGAAAAAGAAATTCTAGAAATGTCTAAAGAATATATACCAACCGATGATTCTCTCGAAAAAGAATTAGACAACGCTTTGAAAGAAATAAATATCGAAAACCAGATTTAGAAAAGTAGTAATAATATAACTTTTTGACAAAATTCTATAAAACTTAACTTTGTAATCGGTCGCATCTTTGTAATGTCAAGAAAATAAATTCTTGATTTTTAAAATTTATTAAAAATGACTACAAAAGAATTAAAAACCGACTGGGAAATTCAAAAAGCAAATTTAAAACAACGTTTCGCAGATTTAACCGATAACGACTTAATGTTTCTAGATGGAAAAAAAGAAGAAATGTTAGGCAGACTTGAAAAAAAGTTAGGAAAATCTAAAGAAGAGATCAGAAAAATTATCGAAAAAATATAAATGTTATTAATCATTAATTTTAAATCTAAATATTTTATGAAGAAGTCAATTTTATTATTAGCAATACTAGCTGGAACACTTTTTACAAGTTGTAAAAACAATGCCGAAAAAGAAGCCGATGCAGTAGAAGAAGTTCAAGAGGCGAATGCCGATTTGAACGAAGTTAAAGATGATGTTAGCAAAGATGTAACGACAAAAGCCAATGATGTTGAATGGCAAGCCTATAAAACAGAAGCCAATAAATCGATTTCTGAGAATGAAACCCGAATCATGGAATTGCAAACTGCTATGAAAAAACCTGGAAAAACATTTGACGAAAGTTACCAAAAAAGTATCAATGAATTGGTTAAAAAAAATACATCTTTAAAAACCAGAATCTCTGATTATGAAAACAATCAAACTGACTGGGAAACTTTTAAACGTGAATTTGATGCAGACATGTCAGGTTTAGGACAAGCATTTAAAGACTTAACAGTCAATAATAAAAAGTAAGTTTTAGATATAATAACTTTGGTTAATTGAAAATTTTGCAAAGAAAATATTTAAACTTCAAAATAAATTCCAAGAATTTTATAAAAATTCTTTTCACATAGAATTTTAATTTTGTTCTCTGGAATTCAAGAAAAGCGAGAGTAATATCTCGCTTTTTTATTTAAACTAAATGCGATAATTTAAAAAACTATGAATATTGTAAGTTTTTTGAAAAGTTATGTAACAGAAGCATTTTAAAAATTAACAACCTTTGTACCGTAATAATAAAGTTACAATTTAAACATAAATAAAATGAAAAATTCAAAAATTATAATTGCATTTGTTTTTTTAACAAGCTTCTCGCAAATATCATTTTCACAAATTTCTAGTGATAATTCTGGATTAAAATTCGGTGTAAAAGGTGGCGTAAATTTCTCTAATCTTTATACAGATAATGTTGAAGATAACAATGTTTTGACAGGTTTTAATGCAGGAGTTTTTACAAAATTGTCGATTACAGAATCTTTGGCCATTCAACCTGAATTGTTGTACACTACAAAAGGTGCAGAACTTAAATACAACAATGCGTTTGTTAATGGAACTTCTACCTTTCGATTAAATTATTTAGAGTTGCCAGTTTTGTTGGTTATTAACTTGACCGATAATTTTAATGTTCACGCTGGTCCTTATTTCTCTTATTTACTTGACGGGAAAGTAACTAACGATTCTCAAGGAACATTATTTGATATAGAAAACAATATCAAAAATGAAGATTATAACAAGTTCGACACTGGACTTTCGGTTGGTGTTGGATTCGATGCTGACCAACTTGGTTTCGGTGTTCGATATAACTATGGATTGCAGAAAGTGGGCAAAGAACGAAATTTTTTAGGAACCAATTACACGTTTCCTGACGGAAAAAACAGTGTAATTAATTTATATATTTCGTATTCAATTTTATAATTTTAATCAAATATCATGAGCAATTTACTTTACTTAATCGCAGTTATTTTAGTCGTTTTTTGGGCTATCGGATTCTTTGCTTACAGTGCAGGATCAATTATTCATATTTTATTAGTTATTGCAGTTATTGCAATATTATTAAGACTTATTCAAGGAAAAAGTGTATAAATCAATTTATTAAATAGTTAAAAATCAGAAATTATGGAATCAGGAAAAACAGCAGCAGGCGTTTTATTGGGAGTAGGAATTGGAGCGTTATTGGGCATATTATTTGCTCCAGCAAAAGGTACAAAAACCAGAAGAAGAATTATGGACAAAGGTCAAAGTTATACCGACGGCTTAAAAGACAAATTAGACGAATTGTACCAAGATGTATCTGACAAATATGATAGTTTTTTGGAAGAGGCCAATACGGCCGTAAATCCAAAATTATAATTCAATTAAACAAAAACAATGGAGAATTCTACAACAACAATAGAAAAATTAATTGAAAAAGCAGAAATTTATAGCAAAACAACGCTAGAATTATGCAAATACAAGGCAGTCAATAAAACGGCAGATATTTTTTCATATATCGCAGTCAAAATGGCAATTTGTATTGTTGTTGTATTTTCTTTATTGTTCGTTAATATTGGAGTGTCTATTTGTATCGGACAAGAATTGGGCGAAATCTATTTTGGTTTTTTTGTAGTTGCTTTTGGATACTTTTGTTTGGCAATATTACTTTATATTTTTAGAGTAGAATGGGTAAAAAACCCAGTTAGCGATTTCTTTATCAATAAAATGAAAAATGAAAATTTGCTATGAAAAATTCAAATATTAAAATAGATTTAAAAGACAAAATCGCTTATTTAGAAAATAAACAGGCTAATGAATTTTTGGATTTAAAAAACCAATATTATTCGACTCTCGAAAGTCTAAAGCCACTAAATTTAATAAAATCGGCAACACAAGAATTTATTTTGTCGCCTAACATAAAATCGACAATAATAAATACTGCAATAGGTTTTGGCACAAGTTATTTATCCAAAAACTTATTAAACGAAAATTCTGCAAATCCTATAAAACGAAATTTAGGAAAAGTTTTGAAATTTGTATTGAAAAATTTTGGTGGAAAAATATCTAAAAATATCTAAAAATATCTAAAAATTCAGAATGATTTGATTTAATAATTAAAAAACCGATTCGTAAGTTTCGGTTTTTTTTGTTTAATAATGACATTTTGCAGATTGTATTTCTAAAATTTAATGTCATCTTGTGCTTGCGGAGTATATTTTATTTCCATAAATCATCAAGTGCAATCGAAACAGATTTGCCGTTTTTAGAATCTTCGCGACCTTGCAATATTTTTTTAACAAATTCAGGATCATAAGGAATTTCTTTAACTTCTTCTACTGGAACAATTGCATACGAAACACCATTTCATCTATGAATAATGACTTTTTCTTTTGATGCAATATCAAGATATTTTTTCATGTTGCTTCTAAATTCTGTTACACCAACTGTTTTCATAGTTTCTAATATTTAATACAAACGAACGGTTTTTTGTACGTAAATGCAATAAATTAACGATAATCCACCAAACCAGGTTTAGAAATCTCGAAACCTTGCAAGCCAAAATCTGATGTTGAAATCGAATTGGTTTGAAAAACCGAATTGCCGTCTGGAATATTAGGATAAAAAGAAAAAGAAAATTGAAACGAACTAAAAACTAAATAATCATTGCTTAAAATAACTCCCAAACCAATCTGAGAATAGAGTTTACTTCGCTTAAAACCAGTGTAGTCATTACCTAACATTCCAGCTGTAAAACTCAAATAGGGATTCAATCGAAAGCCTAAAAGTTTTAATGGCGAATAACTTTGTGTCTGAAAAGTTATCAATAATTTCTTGGTTCCAAACAATGTTTCGCTATTAAAACCAGTAATTCCGGTTTCGCCGTTTAAAGTTAGTTTATCGGCATTGGCTCTGAGTCTGTTGTTGCCTATTATAACTTGTGGTTTTATGAATTGTCGTAATTTCCATTTGCCAATTTCCTGAATATTTGTAAAATATACCAGTTTTAAACTCAATGTACTTTGATTGGTTTTTTCTGCATTCACAAAAGTGCCATATTCTAAATTTCCACTCAAATAACCATATTCAAAATAACTTCCTATTGCAATTCGACCTCCTGCGTAAAACTGATATTTGTTGTATTTTTTTTGGTAACCAGTCGTTAAATTATATACAAATCCCGAGGCAACATCTTCGGTTATATTAAAATTGAAAATGTATTTATCTTGAGTGAATTTTCTAGATGAAATTCCTAAACTTATTAAATATAAATTTTCTGGATCATAAATATTCAAACTATCTATATTAATAAATGGTTTTTCTATAAATTTCTTGTGAAAATATCTTGCACTTGTTATAAAATTAGTTGCCCGATTAAATTCTGATTTTCCTTTAAATATTTGATAAGAATGTCCAGACCAATAATCCTGAAAATTATATTTAGCATTTTGGATTTCTAATGTATTATTTGCATTAATTAACATGTTTTTATTCAAGTTTTGTCCAAAATAAATTCCTGCTGCCCAACGTGCATAAGGCGAAAAAAATGGACGTTCGATGTTAACAGATTTGGTATAATTGTTTTCTAAATCAATCTCATAGTTCAAATTTGTGCTTATAAAAGTGTTGTAAATATTCGGAATTCTATAATTGCCGCTGTAACCGTTTTGACTATTTGTTAAACTTTTTGTATATGAATTTGAAAATTCGTGACCCAAACCAAGAAAGTTTTTTTCTGTCAATGAAAAATTAGATTTAGAAGTCGAACTCGAAAAATCAGGAATCAAACTCCAAGAATCTAAAACGCGAATAGCAACATCGACAGAATCTTGCGAAACCAATTCAATTCGGGTCGAAAGGCTACTCACAAAACGCTGACTTCTAACCAAACGTTCAGATTCTTTAACCAAAAGAGAATCTAACGGTTCGTTTTCATGAATTAATAGTAAATTTAGAATGGCCAATTTTTTAGTTTTCAGGTGCAATGTATTTCCAGATTTGTATAAAAATGTAGTAGGAATTTGTGTCGAATCAACATCAGAATATCCAAATGGATCTAGAGTTGCGATTTTTATATTTCGAATAATTTTGCCTTCAAATTTTGAATAAGCGACTTTTTTTATTTTCTGGAAATTACTTTTTCTGATTTTTTGTGTGGCAATTGGTTCGAAGATAAGTTTATGTATAAAATGGGTAAATTTTCTTTTTTTTGAATATTCTTCAATATTTCTATACATTTTTGAAGAATCTTTTTTTATCGTTATCTCTTGAGCACAAATCACTTGACAACAGAAAATTGTCATAAAAATAAATACCACTAGCCATTTTAAATTCATTTGATAAAATTACTATTAAAATTTTTATTTCACTAAATAACTAGGAATTATACAATTTTTAAAAATAATTCTAAAACTCATTAAACGTAAATTTGGTGTGTAATAATCTAAACATATAAATTATGAATTCAATGAATCAAGAATACCAAAAAAACAATTTACCTAAAGTTGTTAAAACTTTATTTTTAACGGCTGTAGTATTTGCTTTTATGACAAATACATCGGCGCAAAATACCAATACGCAAACAGAAACTAAAACAACAATTTCAACCAAAAAAGATTCCAAGGGTTTGCACAAAACTGTAAAAAAAGAAGTTACAAAAGAAGTTCAAAACATCGAATTAGAAAATGCCAAGAAAAATACATCTAATATTCCGATGAAAGAATCACCTATTATGGTCACAAAAACTACAACAATTACAAATCCTGACGGAACCACAAGAACGGTTGATATTGATAGAAGTGCCTTTTATGAATCTGATGGAAATAAGTATAAATTGGACTTAGATGCTTCGGGTTATGTAATGACTTTCGGGAATTCAAAACCAGTTTTGTTGCGTAAAACATCCACAAATAGTTATATTTATAGGTCAGACTCAAAAACTGCGATTGGTTATTTTGATACGAATGGCAATTTAATTGTAGAAGTTTATGATGATAAATCGGATAAAGTAACTTTAGAAAAATTTGTAATAATAAAATAATAAACACCAATTTCTAAAAATAAAAAATCGATTCATTGTTTTGAATCGATTTTTTTTATTTTAATTATTTAGAAGTGGTTTAAACTTTTTTTAATTGGCTGTAAAATTGTCTTTTTGCCCCATATTTCAGATTTTATTTATTCGATAGCGATGCTATCCAATAAAAAAAATCCAAAATCTGAAACAAAAATCTTAATTTTTCGCTTTAATCAAAAAAGTTTAAACCACTTCTTATTTAACAAACAATTAAAAACGCAATTGTTGCAATATATTTAAAATTGATATTTCAATTTTTGATTATTAATTTATTGCATTAATTAGAACAAACTTTTATATTTATTTGGATTAACTTCGTTCATCATTGCATAAATTTTTTCGTAAATGTCTTCGACAGATGGTTTCGAGAAATAATCTCCATCTGTTCCATAAGCTGGTCTGTGTGCTTTTGCTGCCAATGTTTCTGGTTTGCTGTCCAAGAATTGATAACCATTTTGAACATCTATTATTTGTTGTAAAATAAATGCCGATGCACCACCAGGAACATCTTCATCGATAATTAACAAACGATTTGTTTTTTCTAAACTTTTGGCAATATCATGATTAACATCAAATGGCAAAAGCGATTGACAGTCAATAATTTCGCAATCTATTCCAATTTCTAATAATTCTTTTGCAGCTTGTTCGACCAATCGCAAAGTCGATCCATAAGATACTAAAGTAATATCCGAACCAGTTTTAATTGTTTCTACAACACCAATTGGAGTTTTAAATTCGCCAAGATTGGTTGGCATTTTTTCTTTTAATCGGTAACCATTCAAGCATTCTATAACCAATGCTGGTTCGTCACATTCTAATAAAGTGTTATAAAATCCTGCCGCTTTGGTCATATTTCTTGGCACCAAAACGTGAATGCCACGAATAGCGTTTATGATCATTCCCATTGGCGAACCAGAATGCCAAATTCCTTCTAAACGATGTCCACGTGTTCTAATGATTAATGGTGCTTTTTGTTTTCCAGCAGTTCGGTATTGCAAAGTTGCCAAATCATCGCTCATTATTTGTATTGCATAAAGCAAATAATCCAGATATTGAATTTCGGCAATTGGTCGCAAACCACGCATTGCCATTCCGATTCCTTGACCAAGAATTGATGCTTCACGAATGCCAACATCGGCAACACGAAGTTCTCCATATTTTTCTTGCATTCCTTCTAAACCTTGGTTTACATCGCCAATATTTCCTGCATCTTCACCAAAAATTAAACTTTCTGGATATTTTGTAAAAATTGCATCAAAATTGTCTCGCAAAACAATTCTTGCATCTTCCATTTCGGCTAAATCATTGTATTTAGGTAAAACTTCTTTTACAGAAAATACATTTTTATCAGATTCAGAAAATAAGTTTGAACTGAATTTGGGTTGAATTTTATTGATATAATTGGTTATCCAAATTGCTAATTCTTGGTGTTTATTTTCTTTTAGTAATATTCTTAAAACTTTTCGTGCCGTCGATAGTATTTCTTTTCGTATTGGTTCTTTAATTGATTTTAAATCTGATACAAATTGGTCTATAAAAACTTTATTTTCGCTTGAATTTGATGCTTTTTCTAAAAACTCAACCAATTCATTTTGCTCTGTTTTAACAGGATTTACAAATGCTGTCCAAGCTAATTTTTTGCCATCAAGAACTTCTTTTCTAGTTTCGGTATCAATAATTTCTAGTTCTTCGGTAGTTGCGATGTTCATTGCAATCATCCAAAGTCTCATTTGGCGCAAGCAATCAAACTCGGTTTCCCAAGCCAATCTTTCTTGGTTTTTGTAACGTTCGTGCGAACCAGAAGTCGAGTGTCCTTGTGGTTGTGTCAATTCTTGAACGTGAATTAAAACCGGAACGTGTTCGTTTCTAGCTATTGATGCTGCTTTTTGATAAACATCAATCAATTCGGCATAATCCCAACCTTTGGCTCTAAAAATTTCGAAACCTTTTTCTTTTTCGTTTCTTTGAAATCCGCTTAATATCTCTGAAATATTTTCTTTGGTAGTTTGGTGTTTTGCATGCACCGAAATTCCGTACTCATCGTCCCAAACACTCATAACCATTGGTACTTGCAAAACTCCTGCAGCATTAATTGTCTCGAAAAATAAACCTTCGGACGTCGATGCGTTTCCGATTGTTCCCCAAGCTATTTCGTTTCCTTTTTCGGAAAAATTGGCTGTATTGATTCCAGAAACTTCTCTGTAAATTTTAGATGCTTGTGCTAAACCCAATAATCTAGGCATTTGACCAGCAGTTGGAGAAATATCTGCGCTAGAATTTTTTTGGTTTAACAAATTATTCCAATTGCCATTTTCGTCAAGCGAATGCGTTGCAAAATGTCCGCCCATTTGTCTTCCTGCACTCATTGGGTCGTGTTTAATATCGGTATGACCGTACAATCCTGCGAAAAATTGTTGAATAGACATTTCGCCAATTGCCATCATGAATGTTTGATCTCGGTAATAACCTGAACGAAAATCACCGTTTTTGAATGATTTTGCTAACGCTAATTGCGGTACTTCTTTGCCATCGCCAAAAATTCCGAATTTTGCTTTTCCGGTCAAAACTTCACGTCTGCCAAGCAAACTACATTCTCTAGAAGTGATTGCAATTTTATAATCTTTTAAAACTTCGGTTTTAAAATCTTCAAAAGTCAATTCGGTTTTTGTGGTTTCTTGTATCATAAAACTTTTATTTGAAAACAAATTTAATGAAAAATGTGTAAGTTTCACAATTTTGAATAATAAATATAATTCTGTTATTCGGAATCTAAAATTGATTTTTAGTTGTTTTATTCAATAATTGTTAAATAAAAATGTGTTTTAATGTGAATAAATCAAAAAAAAAGAGTATTACTAATGATAATTGTTTGAAATTTTGGATTAATATTTTTTTTAAAATGTTATAAGATAAAATAAATTTTTAATCTAACCCCGATAGTCGCAAGTAGCTTTTTTTGTTTCGTTTTTTTACGATACAAAAAAACTACTGCAAATAGCGGGACAATTGCTGTTTAGAATGTTTAAGTTGTGTTTCTAAAAAACTAATCAAAAGTCATAGATTGCAACCTTTTTCGATAGGCTTCTAAAACTAAAGCTTTTGAAATAAAACCATTGTATTTTCTGTTTTTAGTAACCGGTAGAAATGCCATTTTGCTGGTTTCGAACTTGTTCATAACCGTTTCCATTGCATCATTTGGGTCGATGGTCGAAATTGGTTGTGACATAATATCTTTGATTAAAGTATATTTTACACAATAATTATTAAATATTATTTCGCGAATATCGTTAAAATGAACTATTCCTAAAAGATTTTTTTGGTTATCGACAACTGCGAAAATAACTTGGTTTGAATTGGAAATTAAATCGACTAGTTTTTGTAGATTTTCTTCGGGTGCAACAGTCAGATAATCAGATATTATAACTGAACCTGTTTCAAGTGTTGCTAATACATTTGAATCTTTGTTATTTGTAAAAACATTGCCTTGTTTTGCAAGATTTTTCACATCCATAGAATGTTTTTCGAAACGTTTAGAAATGGCATAACTTATTGATGAGACTATCATTAAAGGAATCATTAAATTGTAACCACCAGTAATTTCGGCAATTAGAAAAATCGCTGTCAAAGGTGCGTGAAACAATCCTGCCAGAATGCCCGACATTCCTACTAATGTGAAGTTAGAAACTGGCAAATTGGTCAAACCAATTGTGTTTAAAAGCTTAGAAAAGAAAAAGCCAACATATGAACCGAGAAATAGAGAAGGAGCGAAGTTGCCACCATTTCCGCCACTTCCAAGAGTTATTGATGTTGCAAAAACTTTCATTAGCATTGTGCAACCCACGAATGCAAGTAAAACAAAATTGTTAGATTTGTATTTTTCGAATAATGAATTTTCAAGAATTTTGCCAGGATTATTATCTGATAATATTTTGATACTTTCGTAACCTTCGCCAAATAATGTCGGAAACACAAAGATTATCAATGATAGAATTGTTGCTCCAAAAATGGCTTTTTTGTATTGTTTTAATTTTAATCTCGCAAAAAAATGTTCAACTCTTTGAAAATTCCTGATGTAATAAACTGATATAAACCCAGTAAAAATACCTAATAAAATATAAAAAGGAACATTATGATAATTAAAGGTTTGCTGTTGCTTGAAATTCAATAAAATGCTTTCGTCTAAAACTATTGCCGATGTCAATGCACCAGTTGCAGCGGCAATCATTATTGGTGTGAATGCCGAAATGCTTACATCGACCAACAAAACTTCGATTGCAAATAAAACACCTGCAATTGGAGCGTTAAAAGCGGCACCGATTCCTGCTGCCACGCCACAACCTATCAATAAAGTGCGTTCTTTGTAACCTAATTTGTATTTTTGGGCATAATTAGATCCAAATGCTGCTCCTGTAATTACAATTGGACTTTCTAATCCTGCCGATCCACCTAAACCAACTGTTAATGAGCTGGTTACAATTTGAGCATACATTTGTTTGGCTGGAATAATACTGGCTTTTTTGGCAACAGCAAACAAAATTTGTGAGGTGCCTTTTTCGATTGTTCCGCCAAGAATTTTATTGATTACAAGTACAGTTAAAACAATTCCTATTATAGGTAAAACGCTGGTTATGAAGCTTATTTTTAAGGTTTTAGTAATGTATTCTGCAAAAACAAACACATTGTGGGCAAATGTTTTTAGAATAATTACAGCAAATGCAGCCGAAATTCCGACCAAAACACTCGACAAAAAAATGAATTGTTTTTCTGTTAATTTGCTCTGTGCGTAAACGATTAGGATTTCGAGTTTATGGAATAATTTTCGGAACATTGATTCTATTTGCGATGCAAAAATAAGATTTTATTTAGTTTTGATACATATTAAAAAAAAATATCAAATTAAAAAAATAATTTTAAAATCAATTTTTCAATATTCACTAAGTCTAACAACTGAAATCTAATATTTATTATCTAAAATCTAAAAATTGTATCCCAACCTTTTTATGTTTTTGATGCTCTTAAATATAGACACAGTTATTAACCAAAATTTAGATCTTAATATTATGAGAAAATTACAGATTATCTTGATGTTATTCTTGGGAAATTTTATCCAAGCTCAAAGTCCACAATTAAATGTAAAAGGCAAAGATTCTTTGCAAGTAAAATTGAGTCAATTGTTGGTCAATGTCAAAATTGTTGGCAACATTGCCTACACAACTTCCGAAATGCATTTTATAAACAAAACCAATCGCCAAATGGAAGCCGAATTGCTTTTTCCGTTGCCAGAAGGCGTCTCGGTTTCGAGATATGCGATTGACTTGAATGGCAAAATGCGAGATGCTGTTCCTGTAGATAAAAACAAAGGAAAACAAGTTTTCGAAGCCATTGAACACCGTCGTGTCGATCCAGGATTGCTAGAAAGAGTTGAAGGAAACAACTTCAAAACCAGAATTTACCCAATTATGCCAAATAGCGAACGCATAGTAATTATTGGTTACGAACAAGAATTATCAAGTTTCGATAAAAATAATCTGGCTTATCAAATGGTTAGTAAATATGCTTATAAACTTGATAAATTTGAAGTCATTGTCAATGTAATTGGTGCAAATGCTCAACCTTCAATAGTTGATAAAGCTGGACAAATATCGGTTTTAGAATTAAATGCAAATGAAAATTGGCAGAAATCTTTTCAAACTTCGATTAAAAAAACAAATTATCAGCCAGCAGTAAATATTTTGATTAAAATTCCAATTCAGCGAGAAATTCCGAATGTTGTGATGCAAAATGGTGGTGGAGAACATTATTTTTATGCCAATACATTTGTAGAAAACAAAAAAATATTAAAAGCAAAACCAAATTCAATCGGATTAATTTGGGATATGTCTTTAAGTTGCAAGAACCGTGATTTACAAAAAGAGTTGAATTTGTTGGACGAATATTTCAAAAACATTCGCAACACATCGGTTTCATTGTATTTAATGAGTTATAATTTCGAGAAAAAAGCAACATTTAATGTTTTAAATGGTAATTGGTCTGATTTGAAATTGGTTCTCGAAAGCACAAAATATGATGGCGGAACTAGATTTTCGCAAATAAAATTACAATACCACGACGAATTTTTATTTTTTACCGATGGATTATCGTCTTTAAGCAGCAATTTGTTGCCAAAAACTAATAAACTAATTTATACTATTAGTTCATCGGTTGCATCAGATTTTGCTTTTTTGAATTACAATTCAATGAAAACTGGCGGAAGTTTTATTAATTTGAATGAGTTGAAAGTAGATTTGGCTTTGGATAAAATATTATATCAAAACCTGAAATTTCTTGGAATAAAAGAAAATTATTTGGTTACAGAAGTTTATCCATCAATTGGAACCGCAGTTTCTGGAAGTTTCTCGATTTCTGGAATTTCATTGAATCCAAAAAACGATTTGATTTTGCTTTTTGGATATGATAATTATGCCATAATTGAGAAAAAAGTTAATCTGAATGCCGAAATGCAATTATCTACCGAAGTGAATATCGAAAAACTTTGGGCACAAAAGAAAATTGCCGATTTGGATTTGCAATACAAAAAAAATGAGCAAGAAATAGAAACAATGGGCAAAAAATATGGCATTATTACCCAAAACACATCACTAATTGTTCTTGAAAATATTGCAGATTACATTCAATATGACATTGTGCCACCAACAGAATTGCGTGAAGAATTTGATAGAATATTAAAACAAAACCGAGAAAACAGATTGGCTACACAACTAAATAATTGGCAAAATGTCGATAGATATTACAAAGAATTGCAAGAATGGTGGAACGCAGATTACAAATATAAAGCACCGAAACCTGAAATATTTAAAGCAGTTAAGCCAAGAACTACTAGAAATGTTCGTTCAAATCCAAACAACAATCAATTACAAGAAGTTGTTGTTACTGCTCCACCATTTATTAAAAGAAGAAAAATGATTTCTAGCGCAAGTGTTACGCGAATTTCTGCGGATGAAATAATTGAAACACCAGCACAAAGATCTGAAGACAGAAGTCCTCAAGCTTCGCCAGTTGCAAATTCAGTTCAAGTTGAACGGGCATTATCAGGAAAAGTTGTAGGCGTGCAAGTTACACAAGAATCTGCACTAGAAAAAAAAGTCAGCATTCGAGGAATGGCAACTACTAAAGATAAAAAATTAGGTTATGAATCTGACCAAGAAATAAATGATTTAATCGAAGCCGAAAAACCAAAAGTAGTTAAAGTAACATCTTGGAATCCGGATAGAATTTATTTGAAAGCTATGAAATCTGCACCAGAAGGCAAGAAATACGAAGCCTATTTGCAATTGCGTGATTCACAAGAAACTAATCCGAGTTTTTATTTTGATGTTGCCAATTATTTTTATGATAATAATGACAAACCAAAAGCATTGTTGGTGTTGAGTAATATTGCCGATTTAGGATTAGAAAATCATCAATTATACAAATCGTTGACTTATGTTCTGAGACAATGGCAAAGCTATGAAGATGCACTTTTTACAGCCAATCAAGTTGCAAAATGGAGAACACAAGAACCACAAGCACATCGAGATTTGGCTTTGACACTCGAAGATAACAAGCAATATCAAGCTGCATTCGACGAATTGTTAAAAGGTCTTGATGTGAATTATTATGGCGAAATGTCAGGTCAATATTCTGGCGTAGAAGATATTATTCTAATGGATTTAAATCGATTAAAAGCCGAACATTCTGAAATAAAAACTGGAAAACTCGATAAAAAATATCTTGACAAAATGCCTGTCGCAGTAAGAATAATTATGAATTGGAACCAAATGGACGTCGATATTGATATGCACGTTATCGAACCAAATGGCGAAGAATGTTATTATGGTCACAAAACCACCGAAATTGGAGCTAGATTTTCTAAAGATTTCACGCAAGGTTATGGACCAGAACAATATTTATTGAGAAACTCAGTAAAAGGAAAATATCAAATAAAAACTAATTTTTTCGGAGAAAGAATGCTGACAGAAAGTGGACCAACAACTGTAAATATTGAAATTTATACTTATAAAAATGGTAAAACCATTAAAACAATCAAAACAATTCAATTGAGTTCGATAAAAGAAAAACAAAATTTGGCTGAGATTGTTTTGTAAATAGTTGATATTTTTTTTAACGTATAGTTAATCTTAGTAAAAATTTGCAACTTCTTAGTTTTATGGTATATTTAAATTTATACATTTCGCAAACTTATATGACTTATATGTTTAAATAAATGAGATAATTTATTAAAGATGGTTGATTTTTTGTACTAATAAAAAAAGCCTTTCGAATATCTCGAAAGGCTTTTAATTAAAAGTAATTCATACTTTATTCTGCAGTAAATTCTGCAAATGTTTTTAATACAAATGGAATGGCATTTGCTATAACTTGTTTTTGAATTGCTGCTTTGTTTTTGGATTTAAGAGTTTTAAATTCACTTATCGAACTATCAAATCGTTGTTTGATTAATTCAAAATTTTCTTTTTGTGAAGCTGATGGCGCAGTAAAATTACTCGCAACATTCGAATATAATTCTCCTAGTTTTTCACGCAATTGTTTTTCGGCAGAACCGACATAATTATCGCCAGTAGTAACAACTAATTTTTCTTTTAATGAATTATAAGCTGTTTTAATTTTCGCACCATCTTTAGCGAAACCTTTGTTTTTTTCGATTAATAAATCAACAATTTTTAAAGTTTCATCGATTTCGTAAACCGTATATGCCAATTCTTCGCACATATTAAAAAGCGTTCTTGTTGTTTCTTTTTGCTTTAATCTATCGGTTGCAGAAATGGCACTTTTTGGGTCGTTAGCTACTTTAAAACTATGAGAATAAGATTCTTTTCCTTTGGTTATTACTGCTTTGTAAGTTCCTTCTTGAACTCTAGGTGATGTAAACCCTGAATAATCATTGGTTTTTCCAACGGCGGTTTTGGGGTTTTTCATGTTATAATCCCAACTTACAACATTAATTCCTTTTTGTTTTCTGGGAATTAACGAAACAATTTTTTTACCATTTTCGTCCTGAATTTCCATATCCATTTTACCCAAGGTATGTCTTTTTTTCAAATAATATACAATTTGTGCACTCGAAGCTGGATTATCGCCAACAAATTCTAATTCGGTTGCTGTGCCACCAAAATTAGATTGTTCTTCGATAACGGCTGGTTTCATATCAAAAAAGTGCAAATCTTTGCTTAAATTTTCTTGATTTATTTGTCGTAAAGGCGAAATATCATCAAGAATAATTATACCACGACCGTGAGTTGCCATAACCAAATCGTTGGTTTTTTTGTTCATTTCCATATAATAAATGGCGACATTTGGCATTTTATTGGTAAAATGAGACCAATTTGCGCCACCATCAATTGTGATGTATAAACCTTTTTCTGTACCTAGAAACAACAAATTTTCATTAACAAAATCTTCTTGAATATTTTTCACAAAACCATCTACATCGACTGTAATAATCGATTTCCAAGTTTTTCCAAAATCGGTAGTTTTGTAGGTATAGGCATTGTAATCGTTTTTGGTATGACCTTCGAAAACCGCATAAGCCGTTCCTGCACCAAAAACACTCGCTTCGATGTGATAGCACCAAGTATTTTTTGGTAAACCAGCAATATTTGCAACAACATTTGTCCAAGATTTTCCGCCATCTTGGGTTACTTGAATGTTTCCGTCATCAGTTCCAGCCCAAATAACACTTTCATTTACAGGCGATTCAGCAATTGTGAAAATGGTACAATGTTTTTCGGCACCTGAATTATCTTTGGATAAACCACCTGAATTTTCTTGATTTTGCTTAATTGGGTCATTTGTTGTCAAATCTGGCGATATTTTTGTCCATGAAAGTCCCATATCTTCTGACTTGTGAACAAATTGGCTTCCCATATAAAAACGGTCTGTTTGTTTTTTGCTAATTTCCATTGGCGCATTCCAATTAAAACGCAATTTTGCTTCGCCTTTTACTGCCAATGGTTGAATAGTAATTAACTCTTGCGAATCGGTATTGTATCTCCAAACATTCTCAGCACCTTGCATTTCGCTGTAAATAATGTTTTTTGTTGGATGTTTAATAACTCGAAAACCATCGCCATAACCAATTCTTGTCCAATCGCTATTTTCTATTCCGCCAGGCGATTTTGTTGGGCCATACCAAGAACCATTGTCTTGCAAACCGCCATAAACGTTATATGGAGTTTTATCGTCGATACTCACGTGATAAAATTGCGAAGTCGGCAAATTGCTGACCATTTCCATTGTGCTTCCGCCATCCCAAGAGCGATAAACGCCTCCATCGGTTGCGCAATACATTCTATTTGAATCATTTATGTCAAATGCGATATCATGAATATCAGCATGCATATTGCCCAAACCTTTAAAAGTTTTTCCGCCATCTCGAGAGATTGAGCCAAAAAGTCCAGCTTTTACAACAATATCTGGATTTTTAGGATCGACTGTAATTCTCGAGAAATAAAACGGACGAACTACCAATCCAAAATCTGCATTTAGATGTTTCCAGTTTGCACCAGCATCGTCAGAGCGATACAAACCATTCAATTCGGGTTTTTCGGTTTCAAGAACAGAATACAAAATATTTGAATTCGATGGGGCAATTGTTACCGCAATTCGACCTAATTTTCCAGCAGGAAAACCATTGTGAATTTTGTTCCAAGTTTTTCCTGCATCGATAGATTTGTATAATGCAGATTGTGTTCCACCAGAACTAAATGACCAACCAGAACGTCGAAATTCCCAAAAACTTGCATACATTATATTTGAATCATTTTCGTCAAGAATCAAATCAGAACAACCTGTTTTATTATCAACAAAAAAAGTTTTTGTCCAAGTTGTTCCACCATCGATAGTTTTATAAATGCCACGTTCATCGCTATCGCCCCAAAGTGCGCCAAGAACACCAACCCAAACAATATCGCTGTTTTTCGGATCGACGACAATCGAAGAAATTCTGTCGGATTTTGGTAAACCCATGTTTTTAAAGTTTTGTCCGCCATCGGTCGATTTGTAAATTCCGTCGCCAACCGAAACGCTATTTCTGGTCCAAACTTCGCCAGTACCAACCCAAATGTTATTGTCTGGTTTCGATGGGTCAACGGTCACACAACCAATCGACTGAATATGGTCGTCGAAAATTGGATTGAAACTAGCACCGCCATCACTACTTTTCCAAACGCCACCGCCAGCAGCAGCTGCATATACAATTCGGTTGTTGGTTGGGTGCAATTCAAGATCGGTCATTCGCCCTGACATTAAAGCTGGTCCAATGTGTCTGGCTTTTAAATCGCCAAATAATTCTTTGCCTTTTAAGACTATTTTTTCTTGTGCAGATAAATTTATAAATGCCAACGAGAAAATAGTTAAAGCTGTAATTTTAATTTTTTTCATAATTATTTTGTAAAAAAAAAATCCTTAACAAGGTCAAGGATTTTTTGGTTTATATTATTTATTGTGCTGGAAAAGCAAATACTTTAGCATCGACAACTGGATTCAATGTTATTTTTTTAACTTTTAGGGGTTGTCCGAATCTTGTCATTGCATATGGAAAAAACACACCATCAACTTCTTGATAATCACTCATTGTAGATGTCGATTTTTGACCTTTCATTGGGCCTTCTTTTATTTCTGATTCGGTTGCAATAACCAAATTATTTTCGGTTTCGAAATAATAAAATGTAACTTCATCTGTTTTTACACCAGCTATTGTTGTTGGTTTTTTTGTAAATTTGACTTTGTAACATTCTGCTCCTTCTTTGGTTTCTTTTCCAACAAATTCGGCTTTGTAACCTTTAGTTTTATAATCTAATAATTCATCTGGAAAATCGGCATTGTTCAATTGCATGTTTTCTGATTCTTCGGCAGTAGATTTTTCTGCTTTCATTGTCATAAAACTCGTGCTCCACATTGTTTTTCCATCATAAGCCATTTGAGTAATTTCTTTTCCTTGCAAATTTATTTTCACATAGGTACTTCCACCAGGCATTTGTACCACTTCTACTGGAATTTCCATTCCACCTTGATTGGTTGTCATTTCTAATTTCACTCCTTTTAATGCTTTAAGTTTTTCGGCACCGCCTATTGTTGTAATGTATTTGTTGATTACTTCGTCGGCGGTTTGAGCGTTAGAAGTTATGTTAAACATTAATAATAGTAAAGTAAAAATTGATAATTTTAAGATTTTTTTCATACTTGTAAATTTGTTTTTTTGGAATTCAAGAATCGATGATTTCATAATTTAAGTTTTTTTAGTTGTTTTTATATTAGACTTTAATGATTGTTAATTGTTACAAATTTATTTAATAATTTTTGACATTTGATTGCAATAAACTGTATTTCGAAAAATTTCTAACGCAATTAAATATTTGGTTTCGAATATTCAAAAATCGCTTAATATAACTCTATATTTTAAAACCCCACCGCCTTATCATCGCCACGTTTGTCTGCGCCACCCTCTAATTTTCCTGATGGAAGTTCCAGAATTGCATCTACTTTTCCAATGATTGGATTCGATTTTTCGTTGATTTTATAACCTTTCAATTTCAAGTTTTCTAGAGTCTTTGCGTTAAATGAGTTAGGTTCGAATGTAACTTCGTCAGGCAACCATTGATGGTGGAATCTTGGAGCATTTACTGCTTCTTGCATGGTCATTTTAAATTCAGAAACATTCAAAATTGTTTGCAAAACCGATGTGATTATTGTCGAACCGCCAGGAGTACCAAGAACCATAAATAGTTTGCCTTTTTTCTCAATAATTGTTGGTGTCATTGAGCTTAGCATTCTTTTTTCGGGTGCAATGCTGTTGGCTTTGGCACCAACTAAACCGTACGAATTTGGAACACCAGGTTTTGCTGAAAAATCATCCATTTGGTTATTAAAAAAGAAACCCAATTCTTCTGAATAAAGTTTAGATCCATATGCACCATTTAATGTTGTCGTTACCGAAACCGCATTCCCAAAAGGGTCAATAATCGAATAATGTGTGGTTTCGTTGCTTTCAGAAAACTCAATATTTCCTTGATTTATTTCAGATGATAAAGATGCTTTTTCGAAACTAAAAGAATTCATTCTTGATTTTAAATAAGTATTGTCAAGTAATTGCTTTTGTGGAATTTTAATAAAATCTGGATCGCCAAGAAAATAATTTCTATCTGCATAAGCACGACGTTCGGCTTCTACAATAACCTGAATGTATTTCTCAGAATTATGACCAAATTTAGCTAAATCATAAGGTTCTATCATTTTCATTATTTGTTGCAAAGTAATTCCACCGCTCGACGGTGGCGACATTGTTATAATTTTCAAATCTTTATAATTAAATGTAATTGGTTTTCGCCATTTTGGTTCATATTTTGCCAAATCGTCTTTCGAAATTATGCCGCCATTTTTTTGAATAAATGCTACTATTTTTTGGGCAGTTTCGCCTTTGTAAAATTCGTCTTTACCATTTTTCATTATTTTGGTTAATGTTTCTGCGAGAGCATTATATTTTATGGTATCGCCAATTTTATAAGTTTTTGACATTAAGGTTTGGTTTCCAGATATTTTTTTAATGATTTCAATATTTGCAAGTATTTGTTTTTCTTGCTTTTCGGTAACAATTACGCCTTGTTTTGCTAAAGCGATTACTGGTTTGATAATTTGTTCGATAGATAATTTTCCGAGTTTTTTATGAACCGCAAAAACGCCAGCAACTGTTCCTGGAATTCCGATTGATAATGCTCCGTTTACGCTCAAATCTGTAATAACACCGCCATTTTTATCTAAATACATATCTTTTTTGGCTAATAATGGTGCTTTTTCACGATAATCTAATGTTCCGATTTTGCCATTGGCTTTGCGAAAAACCATAAACCCTCCACCGCCAATATTTCCAGCATATGGATAGGCAACTGCCAACGCCAATTCGGTTGCGCACATTGCATCAAATGCATTGCCGCCATTTTTCATAATTTCTACACCAATATTAGATGCTTCTTCTCGAGCAGCAACCACCATTGCTTTTTCAGAAATGAAACCTTTTTGACCTAAAGATTTCATTATACATAATAAGCAACAAACTGAAATTAACAAAGTTTTTTTCATAATTCTAAAAGTTTTTTATTTGAAAATGCAATTAACTCCTCGAAAAAAGCAGTAAATTCTTCTTCAAATTCAACATAAAAATGTTTTAACTCAACTATGGCTTCTTGCATATTTGCACGATGTTTTGTGCGATGATCCATCTGGAAAAGTATCATTTCGATTCCTGCAATTGTACCATAACTCACGAGCCAATTTCTATCATACATATAAGGTAGCATATTTTTGGTTCTTTCGGTTAGAATATTTTCATTGTCAAACAACGATTTATAGAAATTAGCAGCAAAATCTTCTAGTTTTTCGTTTGAATAATTTTGCCAGTTTTTAGCCAAAAAATGATCATACAGAATATCCATAATAACACCTGAATAATGACCATATTTTTCGTGTAATCGATGTTTGCTTTTTCGGTAAATCAAATGCGAATCTGTAAAAGTATCTATTTGACGGTGCAAAAGAATCCCTTTCTTGACATCATCAGGGAAATTATTATAATCGTTGCCACGAATGCCATCTGCCATAAAATTGCCAATTTTTATAAAATCGTTGTCATTTGACAAGTAAATGTGTGCTAGAAAATTCATCTTGCTAATTTATAAAATAATTGTGATGATTTTTAATTTTGAATGTTTTTTAAAAGTCAATTACTATATTTGCGAGTATCTAAAATCACAAATCAAAAATTTAGAGTCTAAATTCAAACATCTTAAAGTGTAATATCTAATATCTATAAAAATGACATTAATAAAATCTATATCTGGAATTCGAGGAACAATTGGCGGAAAAGTTGGCGAGAATCTTACGCCTTTAGATACCGTAAAATTTGCATCGGCTTATGGAACTTGGCTTAAAAATAACACAGAAAATAAATCAAAACTAAAAGTTGTTGTTGGTCGCGATGCTAGAATTTCTGGACCAATGGTTCATAATTTGGTAATCAACACATTAATAGGTCTTGGAATCGATGTAATAGATTTAGGTTTATCGACTACGCCAACTGTCGAGGTGGCAGTTCCGCTAGAAAATGCCGATGGTGGAATTATAATCACTGCATCGCACAATCCAAAACAATGGAATGCTTTGAAATTATTGAACGCTAGAGGCGAATTTCTTAATGGCACAGAAGGCGAAAAAATTCTAGAAATTGCAGAAGAAGAAGAAGCTTTTGATTTTTCTGATGTTGACAATTTGGGAGAAATTACTTTGAACGATGCCTACATGGACATTCATATTGACGAAGTTTTAAACTTGCCTTTGGTTGATATTGAAGCGGTTAAAGCAGCAAAATTCAAAGTTGTTGTCGATGCTGTTAATTCGTCGGGTGGCATTATTATTCCGAAATTATTAAAATTAATGGGTGTCGAAGTTGTTGAATTGTACTGCGAACCAAATGGTCATTTTCCGCATAATCCTGAACCTCTGAAAGAACATTTGACCGATATTTCTAAATTAGTAGTCAAAGAAAAAGCCGATTTAGGCATTGTTGTCGATCCAGATGTTGATAGACTTGCATTTGTTTGCGAAGATGGCGAAATGTTTGGCGAAGAATATACTTTGGTAGCTTGCGCCGATTATGTTTTAAGCAAAACTCCTGGAAATACAGTTTCGAACATGTCATCGTCAAGAGCATTGCGTGATGTAACCAATTCGCATAAAGGAACTTACGAAGCAAGTGCCGTTGGCGAAGTTAATGTTGTTGAATTAATGAAAAAAAATAACGCAATAATTGGTGGCGAAGGCAATGGTGGAATTATTTACCCAGAATTGCATTATGGTCGAGATAGTTTGGTAGGTGCGGCATTGTTTTTAACGCATTTGGCCAATAAAAAAATGAAAATTTCTGAACTTCGTGCCAGTTATCCAGAATACTATATGAGTAAAAATAAAATTGAATTAACACCACAAATCGATGTTGATGCTATTCTGGTTGCCATGACTGTAAAATATAAAACAGAAAATATTTCCACAATCGATGGTGTCAAAATTGATTTTGCTGAAAATTGGGTGCATTTACGAAAATCTAATACCGAACCAATTATTAGAATTTATACCGAGGCTGCTACTCAAGAATTGGCAGATAATTTGGCTAGAAAAATTATTAATGAAATAAAAGTAGTGGCTAATTTGTAAATAAAAAATCGAAACTTAAATTAAAGTTTCGATTTTTTTTTGATCTTCACGTCGATGTTTCCAACGTTTGTGTGTCCACAAATAAAATTCTGGAGCTTCATAAATTTGTTCTTCAACTAAATCTAAAAATTTATCAGTAATTTGATAATCTGGAACATTTTTTGAATCGTCAGATAATGCAATAAATGTTCCTTCATAAAAACCACGTTTTACTTTTCGAGTTTTTATAAAGACTACATTCATATCATATTTTTTAGCCAACATTTCGGCACCTGTATGAATATTGGTTTCAATTCCCATAAATTTTCTCCAATAATGTGTTACAGATAACCTCGGGGATTGATCGCTGGCAAAACCATAAGAACTCAGAATATTATTTTTATAATTAAATTCTATAGTCGGAATAGTTTCTTTGGTAGTAATCAAATAAGCTTTAAATTTCGATCGAATATCAATCACTAATTTATCAAAATATGGATTATTTAATTTCTTATAAATTGCAAAACCTTTAAAACTCATTTTATTATTTAATGATATAACCCATTCATAACTAGCATAATGAGCAATCATAACAGCTATACTTTTTTGTTTGGCTTCGAATTCTTTATAAATTTCTAGATTAGAATAAGTGTAACGTCTATTTATTTCTTTTTCAGTAATCGTTATGGTTTTAATCATTTCTAAAAACATGTCGCATAAATGCTGAAATGACTTTTTTTCGATTACTAATCTTTCTTTTTTCGATAAATTCGGCAAAGCCATAGCAATATTTTCACGAACTGTATTTTTTCTATATCCTATAATATAATAAATTATAAAAAATATAAAATCAGATAAAATGTACAAAATTCGAAATGGTAACTTCGAAATACACCATAAAATAGGATAAACTAGTAAAAAAATAAGATAAAGCATTAATTAAAATTTTGGCAAATATAAATTAAAAAAACTTAGTCAATTAATACTTTTTGTTAAAGGATATTATTTATAACAATAATTTTGGTTAGATTTACAATATCAATATAAAAATGGTTTTTATGAATATAGTTTTGCTTGTACTTATAGGATTAGTTGTGTTAATAAGTTTCAAAGGTTTCAATGATGAATATTTTTTTAGAAAATATCAATTTCACATTGGCAGCATTCGCGCAGGCGAACATATCAGAATGTTATCTTCTGGTTTTTTGCATGGCGATATTGGTCATTTGTTTTTTAATATGTTTACATTATTTGCATTTGCCCCTGTAGTTATGAATCATTTTGGTAATGTTTCATTTGTATTGATCTATTTAGGAAGTTTAGTTTTTGGTAGTTTATTAACTTTATTATTTCACAAAGACGACTATAATTATTCGGCAATTGGTGCATCTGGCGCTGTAACTGGAATTTTGTATTCAGCAATTTTGATAGAACCAACCATGAGTTTGTATATGTTTTTTATTCCGATTCCAATTCCAGCTTATGTTTTCGGAATAGGTTATTTGTTATATTCTATTTATGGTATGAAAGCCCAAAATGACAACATTGGTCACACAGCTCATTTTGGTGGTGCAATTGGCGGATATTTAATCACTCTAGTCAAAGAACCTTCTATGTTTCAAGACAATTTGCCCATGGTTTGTCTTTTGGCAATTCCGATTATTATTTTATTTATTATGACAAAATTTGGCAAATTATAAGTTGGCACAAGTTTTGAATAGTTATAATGAATCAATTTTTAAAATATTTATAAAATGAAAAAATTAGTATTAATAGTAACTATTATGTTTGCAACAATTATTCAAGCACAAGAATTAAAACAAATTCCGATGGTAAACGTTCAAGGCGAAGGCAAAATAAAAGTAATTCCAGATGAAGCATGCATAATTATTTCTCAGGAAACAAAAGGGTTAACTGCAGTAGCTGTTAAAAAAGAAAATGATGCAAAAATAGATGCAATATTAAAATTCATCAAAAAAATGAATATTCCACAAAGTGATTATTTAACACAAAGAGTTGTTTTGAATCCTAGTTATGATTATGAAAAAAAGCAACAAGAATATATTGCATCTCAAACCATATCAATTTTATTAAAAGATTTGTCTAAATACGATGTTCTAATGGATGGTTTGATTAAAGCTGGAGTAAACAAAATTGACAATGTAGAATTCAAAACTTCAAAATTGTTACAACTTCAATCAGATGCTAGAAAATTAGCTATAAAAAATGCCAAACTTAAAGCCGAAGATTTCGTGTCGGTTTTGCAACAAAAAATTGGTAAAGCTTATTCGATTTCAGACAATTCTCAGAATTTTAATCCGCAACCAGTTATGTATGCTTCAATGAAATCAGTAACTATGAACGATTCAGGAATGCCAAACGAAACATTAGCGGCTGGAGAAATTGAGGTTTTAGTAAATGTAAATGTTAGTTTTATTTTAGAATAATAACCGAACGTAAATTTTTAAACATAAAAAAAGTCCAGAAATATTTCTGGACTTTTTTATTTGTGGGGAGAGCAGGATTCGAACCTGCGAAGTTTACACAGCAGATTTACAGTCTGCCCTCGTTGGCCGCTTGAGTATCTCCCCATTGTGAAATAAAATTGCTTTTATTTAGCCGAGTGCAAATATAGTAACACTTTTCTTTATTTCAAATAAAATTTAAACATATTTTTTCTTTATTTGTAAAGCTTTGGTATTGAATTAAATAAAAAAAATCTCCATGAAGGAGATTCTTTAATATATTAAAATATTTATTTTTTGGATAATAATTCTTTTATTTTGGCTCTTAATTCATTACCACGTAAATCTTTTGCTACAATTATTCCATTAGCATCAATAATAAATGTCGCTGGAATTTCATTTACTTTAAATTGAACTGCAATTGGGTCTTCCCAACCTTTTAAATTCGAAACATGGTTCCAAGTCAATTTATCTTTTGTAATCGCACTTTTCCATTTTTCTGCATCATCGTCTAGCGACACTCCAATTATATTTAAACCTTTTGAGTGAAACTCATTATAAATAGCGACTACATTTGGGTTTTCTTTTCTACACGGTCCACACCATGATGCCCAAAAATCTATTATTGTCACTTTTCCAGCAATTTGCTTTAATGATATAATTTTACCATCTGGCGATTTGGCAGAAAAATCTGTACTTCATTTTCCAGAAGTTGCTGGAGCTGCCTCTGGCATTGGCATAGATGGCGTTGCAACTGGTGCTTTTCCAAAATTGTCAATTCCAGCTTTTAAACCCTTACCAATTTTGGTTTCGGTTAATGTTTTGTCTAAATTGCTATATATTTTTTTTATTTTTTCAATTTCTACTTTTGGTTGTTTCAACATTCCATCAGCAATCAATAAACTAATATAAGATTTGCCATGACCTTCGGCATAAGTTACATATTTGCTAGTTACAGTTTCTTGAATTTTACCATATTCTTTCATCAATTTATTGATAGTAATAGTGTCTTTAATTTTCTGAGCAGCATTCATAGCATCTATGTTTTTAGTTTGGAAATCCATTAAATCCTTTTGAACTTTTTTTGACGTTACTTTCATATCGTTATTGAATTTAGAAAATTCGTCATTGCTGTAAGTTCCAGAAGTTTTAGATTTTTGAATACTATCTTTGTCAACTACAATTTTAATTTCGCCAGTTTCAAGAATTACAGGAATTTTGCCCTGTGCTTTTTCAATTTGCAAAGTGTACATTCCTGGTTCAGTAATTTTACCTTTTATTTCGAATTTGCCATCTTTTATTTTAACTGTATCAACTGGAACTAAATTCATTCCAGATTCGTCTTGTTTCTCAAGAACTACTGTTTGACCATTTGCAATTCCTTTTGCTACACCAGATATTATATATTCGTTTTTTCCTACTTTGCTACATGAAGCTAAAGTTGCAGTAATTGATAAAATTAATAGAATCTTTTTCATTTTTAAGTTTTATATTTAGATTGCAAAAGTATTAATTTTTTTATTTTAAAAAAACTTAAAATTTTGTTATAATTTAATTTTATTCTTATCAAAACCATCTAATAAAATAGAATTTTCTATTTAACTAAAAAAAATTAACAAAATATATTTTTATAACACTTTTTTATTTAATTTTAGTCCCGAAAAAAAAAATACTTTTTTTTCAATACTTTGTTTAACTTAATATAAAATATGTTCATTCCAAATAAGATTTACATTTATTTAATAAGCTTTATTTTTCTTTCAATCCTTTACGGATGTGGGAATACAACTGAATTTAAATCATCTTCAACGGGTTGGAAAGTAAACGATAAAAAAGGCGGATTTTATTACAACACAAATTTCGAAAAACAACAAACTGCACCGGGAATGGTATTTATTGAAGGTGGAACGTTTGTTAAAGGTAGAATTCAAGACGATCAAATGCGAGAATGGACCAATAATCCATCGAGACAGCACGTTCAATCTTTTTATTTGGACGAAACCGAGGTTACTAACAAAATGTATGTTGAATATTTATTTTGGATCAAAAAAGTATTTCCTCCAGATAATTCTAATTATTCGAATATTTATAGCGGTGTTTTGCCAGACACTTTAGTGTGGCGAAATCGATTGGGATTTAACGAATCTATGGAAAATAATTATTTAAGAAACCCTTCTTACGCTGATTATCCTGTTGTTGGCGTAAATTGGATTCAAGCCAATGAATTTGCAAAGTGGAGAACCAATCGATTAAATGAATCGATTTTGGCTCGAGCTGGATTTACCAAATCAAAAATTCTTGACGAAATTGATGGAGAATCTACATTTGACACAGAAACCTATTTTGCATCACCAACAAGCACTTATGGCGGAAATAAAGATTTGTTGCAAGGTGGTTCATTATCAAAATCAATGCTGGCAAAAGGACGCAAAAAAAATCTTTATGCACAAAGAACCGACGGATTACTTGCAATAGAATACAGATTACCAACCGAAGCCGAATGGGAATTTGCAGCAACCGCTGATGTTGGAAACAGAATTGCAAATAATCAATTAGGACAAAAACGCTATCCTTGGCGTGGACCATATACTAGATCAATCAAAAAAAGAGATCAATTGGCAAATTTTAAACAATCCAAAGGAGATTATGGCGGAATTGCTGGTTATTCTGACGATGGTTCGGATGTTACAAACAGAGTAAAATCTTATCCAGCCAATGAGTACGGTCTTTTTGATATGGCTGGCAATGTCGCAGAATGGGTTGCAGATGTTTACAGACCGATTATTGACGATGAAGTTAGCGATTTTAACTATTTTAGAGGTAACGTTTACATGAAAAATAAGTTTAATCCTGATGGAAAATTTGATTTAATTACCACAAACACAATAGAATATGACACGTTATATAGTGGGATTTTAATAGCTAAAAATTTTCCTGGTCAAATTAAAAAAGTACCTATTACTAGCGATGATGCTTATTTAAGGTCTAATTATGACAAAGGCTATAACGTAAATTATAGAGATGGCGATAAAGAATCTTCTAGGTTTTATAAAAATAATCCAAAAGAAAAATTAGGCAAAAACGCAACCGATAAACAACGAATGTATAATTCGCCAATGAACACAATATCAGTCGATAGTACCGGAAAAATTACCCGTCAAATAGATAAATCAAATTCAAGAAGCACTTTTATAAACGATAAAGTAAGACTTTATAAAGGTGGGTCTTGGCAAGACAGAGCTTACTGGTTAGATCCTGCACAACGCAGATTTATCAACCAAGAAAAATCAACAGATTTTATAGGCTTTAGATGTGCAATGACCAGAATTGGCAACAAAACCGATCATCCAAAAGTAAAAAGAGGTTACATAATTACAAAATACAAAAAAAAGTATAAAAGCCAAATTTAAGCTTTTATACTTTATAAAGATATTTACAAAATCAATTTATTAATCTTGATTTATAGTTTTTCTGTATGGAAAAGCTTGCATAATATGGCGTTTTGCAAAACGGGTTGGAGATTCTGCATTGACCATTTTTACATAAGTTGCTCTTGGAACCGAAATATATTCATAAACACTACCATTAGCAAAATTAATTATTAATCGACTGTCAACATATTTATAATCTGTAATTGTCGATGTAGAAATAGTTTCGGTATATTCTGGCAAATTAGCCTTTACTGTTTCTGGGTTAATGCTAACCAAAAAATGATAAGCTTCGATAACTTTTTGACTTTCAACTTCAGCAACTTTCAAACCTTCATCGTTACCAGCAAATTTATCAGGATGGCAATCTTTCATTGCATTTCTGTAAATTGTTTTCAAATCTTTCAAAGTAACCATTTTATCTACTTCGAGTAATTTTCTGTATTCTGTAATTTTTTTCATAAAATATTCAATTATGACACCTAAATTTACCTTGTCAAATTTTTTGCAAATGTAAACAAAATAACCAAACAAAAAAATAGTTTGTTTTTCAAATTTGAATTCTTAATTTTTTATTTAATATTTAATAAAATTCAATTTAAACTTCAAAAATTATCAAATTGGCAAGTAATCTTAAATTTGAATATAATATGGATAATATCGAAAGTTTTTGTTTAATCTTGTTTTGAAAACACAATCAAAAAACTATATTTACATAAATTAATAATTAAAATTAGATTTTTTTAAATTAAATGAACACTATTAATACAGAACAAAATTTGCACGAAAAAATAGAATTAGTCGAGCCACAACTCAACATTATACTTACAACCGACGAAGATGATTTAAGACCTATATATATATCTGGAAATTTTAATAACTGGAGAACACAAGATACTCATTTCGAAATGGAAAAAATTGGTACCGGTTTGTATCATTTTAAGTTTGATTTCGATTTTGAATATCCAGAAAAAATGCTTTTTAAATTTACAAAAGGCGATTGGAGTGATGTCGAGATTGATAAATATGGCAACCGAACAGAAAATAGAGTTTGCGAACAAAAAAATGGCGTTTCAAAACAACATGTCGATAAATGGAGAAAAAATTGGTTGCCTTTCAAACAAAATTATTTGCCAATTGTTCAACTAATTTCCGACGAATTCGAAATTCCACAACTCAATCGAAAAAGAAAAATTTGGGCACTTTTGCCTCATGATTACCAAGCTACTTCTGAAAATTATCCTGTAATGTATTTGCAAGATGCTCAAAATTTATTCAACGAAAATGCCGAATTTGGAAATTGGGAAATAGATAAAAAATTGGCTGTAATGTCAGAATACAAAATAGGTAAAATTATTGTAATTGCCATAGAACACGCAGAGGCAAACAGAATTAAAGAATTTAATGTAGGAAATACGATACTAGGAAATGGTGAAGGAAAAAAATACATACGGTTTATAACCGACACGCTAAAACCATTCATTGACAAACAATTTAGAACCAAATCTGACAGAGAATTCACCGGAATTGGTGGCAGTTCGATGGGTGGATTGGTTAGTATATTTAGCGGATTAATGTATCCTGAAGTTTATGGAAAACTGATGATTTTTTCACCTTCATTATGGGTTGTTCCAAAAATGGATTTTTCGAAAATCGATTATTCAGAACCTGACAAAACCAAAATTTATCTTTATGCAGGCGGAGACGAAAGTGCGACAATGATAGATCACGTGAAAAAATTTAAAAAAAACATGACAAAAAATGATTCTGTTGACGATAAAATGAAAATAAATTTAAGCATAAACGAACAAGGAAAACACAACGAAACTTTTTGGTCTGATGAATTTCCGAAAGCAATAGAATGGTTGTTTTTTAGTAAAGAATAATTTTAAAAAAAAGTAAAAAATTATAAATATGAATTTTAAAAACATTCAAAACCTAGACAATTATTCAGGTACAATATTAATTCCTGTTTTTGAAAATACTGCAAAAAGTTTGTTGCCAATTGAATATAATGGAGTGTCGATTACATCAGCCGTTTTTTACGGAAAAAAAGACACACATTATATTGTAGATAAATACAATTGCATTCATATTTTTATTGGTCTTGGTAAAGAAATTGAATACAAATCATTAAAAACTATTTTTAGAAGAATTTCAAGCAAACAAAAAGATAGTTTTTATGGAAATGTTGCTTTAGTTTTGCCAAATGAATTTATAAATAATCATGCTGAGTCAAGTATATCTGGTTTGTTATTAGGAACTTATGATTTGGGTCATTTTAAGGAAAAAGAAACTCATCCATTTTTAAAAATTGGTTTTGAATTGGATATTATTTCAAAAAAAGATTTTTCAAAAAGCATTCAAAAAGGTTTAAAAATTGCCGAAGCGCAACTCGAAGTTTTCAATTTGGTTGATTTGCCACCAAATGTTGTAACACCAAAATATTTATCGAACTGGGCAACAGAAACTGGAAATCAAAATGGATTTACAACCGAGATTTTTGGTTTAGAAAAATCTAATGAACTTGGTCTAGAAGCTTTTACGTCAGTAGGAAAAGGAAGCGATCAAGAATTGCAGTTTGTGATTATGAATTATACTCCAGAAAATGCCAATTCTAAAACAAAAAATATAGGTTTAGTTGGTAAAGGTGTAACATTTGATACTGGTGGATTGAATATAAAAACCGCAGGAATGGTTCACATGAAATGCGATATGGCTGGTGGTGCAGCAGTTTTTGGAGCCATGCAACTCATTTCGAGTTTGAAACTCGATGTAAATGTTACTGCAATAGTACCTTGTTGTGAAAATTCTGTCGATTCGAAATCGTTTTTGCCAAGCGATGTAATTGGCAGTTATTCAGGTCATTCTATTGAAATTATTGATACCGATGCCGAAGGCAGATTGATTCTTGCCGATGGATTGTCTTATTTAATTAAGAATTTTAATCCAGATATTATTATTGATATTGCAACTTTGACAGGAAGTTCGGTTGGAACTTTTGGATATGAATGTGGTGCACTTTTTACAAATAATGAAGATTTATCAAAAAATTTGCAAAAATCAGGAGATGAAATTGGCGAAAGACTTTGGCAATTGCCTCTTTGGGATTCTTATAAATCGGATATTGAAAGCGAAATTGCTGATGTGAAAAATTATTCTGGAAAACCAGTTGCTGGTGCAATATCGGCAGCAAAATTTCTTGAATTTTTTACTAACGATCATAAATCTTGGGCTCATTTAGACATTGCAGGAGTAGCTTTTGGCGACGATGAATTTGCCAAAACAAAACATGCAACTGCCTATGGTGTTCATTTATTGACGAAATTTATTGAAAATTTGATACAATAATTTTTTAACTTGTTATAAAATAACACACTAATTATCAAATATTTATAAAATGGAATAAATATAACATTTAAATAAAAAAAATTTCGAGTCCTAGTGCCTTTGTGGCAAATGAAAAATAACCTTAAATATTTTAAAAATGAACAATCCGAAAACATTTGTTTGCATCTCGAATTATTTTAAAGGTGCCGATTTTTTAATCAATTTAAAAAAACTAGGGAATAAAGTTTACCTTATTACTTCCGAAAAGTTGCGAGACAAGCCCTGGCCGTACGAATTTATTGACGAAGTCTTTTTTATGGAAGGTCAAGATGTCGAGTGGAATTTAGAACATTTGCTTCTTGGAGTTGGCAACTTAATGAAAAACAACAAGATAGATGCAATTGTGGCTCTCGATGATTTCGATGTAGAAAAGGCAACATTCTTGCGTGAAAACCTTCGAATTGATGGAATGGGACAAACTACGGGTCGCTATTTTCGTGATAAATTAGCAATGCGAATGCGTGCAAAATCTTGCGGAATTTCCAATCCGAACTTTGTCTCGCTTTTTAATGATAATGATATTAATGATTTTGCCGATAATATCGCAGCTCCGTGGGTTTTGAAACCTCGTTCAGAAGCATCGGCTGCTGGAATAATTAAGGTGCATAATAAAGAAGATTTGTGGATGCACATTAACGAAATGGGCAACAATCGTTTCAAATATTTGTTAGAACAATTTCGTCTAGGCGATGTTTATCATTGCGATAGTTTGATTCTTGATGGCAAAATTCTATTTAGTATTACATCTAAATATTTGGCAACACCAATGGAAATTTCGCATAGCGGAGGCATTTTTAGAAGTGCCAATATCGAATATAATTCTGATGATGACAAAGCAATTAAAAAATGTAACGAACAGGTTATCAAAGGTTTTGGGTTGAAACATGGCGCAGCGCATTCAGAATATATTAAGTGCAAAGCAGATGGAAAAATTTATTTCTTAGAAACATCATCACGAGTTGGTGGTGCACATTTGGCAGAAATGGTCGAATCGGCATCTGACATTAATCTTTGGTGCGAATGGGCAAAAATAGAAAATTCGTTGGTTAAAAATACCAATTACAAATTGCCAAAAACCAAAAAAGGTTATGCAGGAATTGTATTAACATTATCCAAATTTCAACATCCTGATTTATCAAGTTTTGAAGATTCAGAGGTTTGCTTTCGAGTTCCGTTGGATTATCACGCTGGATTAATTGTAAAATCTAATAAAAAAGAGAGAGTGTTAGATTTATTAGATAATTACACTGATAGATTGGTTAGAGATTTTGCTACAATTGCCAAACAAGAGAAAACTAAAGAATTTCATTAGAATTTTAATACAAAAAACCTCAAAATTACTTTGAGGTTTTTTGTTTTTTTTAAGTTTACTTGAATTTATTCAATAATCTTAATCTCAAACATCTTGTCCCAATTTTTACCAGTTACAAAAAAAGTTTTAGTTTTTGGGTTATACGCAATTCCATTTAAAACATCAGTATCTTGCAAATGAGTAATTTTTTTGTCTAAATCGGCAAGATTTACAATCGACTCTACGGCTCCGTTTTTAGGATTTATTATTGCAATTGCGTTTTTAAGATAAACATTTCCATAAATTTTTCCATCAACCCATTCCAATTCATTAACCGATGGAACCATTTTCGAACCGCTATAAACATTAACAAAGTCAACTTGTTTAAAGGTTTCTGGATTCAAAATATGCATTTTTTCGGTACTGTCAGTCATGTAAAGATTTTTACCGTCAGAAGTCAAACCCCAACCTTCCATTGATTTAAAATAAGGCAAAGTTTTTTCTTTATTTAATTTATCAACATTCAAAACATAAGCTTCGTTGTTTTTATAAGTCAATTGATAAATCTTATTATTCAAAATAGTAATTCCTTCTCCAAAAACATTTTCGGGATATTCTACTTTACTTAAAATTTTTCCAGTTTTAAAATCAACTTTTCTAATACTCGAAATTCCTTTTTTTCCGCTTTCACCCATACCGTTTCCAGTGCCTTCAAAAAGTGTATCTCTGTAAAATTCAAGCCCTTGAGTATAAGCCTCAATATCGTGAGGAAAAGTATTTACAATCTTAAAATTTAATAGTTTAGGTTCAATAGACGAAAAAACTTCAATTTCAGAAACAATTTCTTCATTTTCTCCTTCAAAATATACCAACGCTTTAAGGTTTTGAATACCAAATTTTTCGGATTTTAAATCAAATTGAAACTTATCTAAACCTTTTTTAGAACCAATTTTTTTATCGTTAAAAAAATAAATAACACTGTCAATTTTTTTGTTTTCAGCGTTTTTTAAGACAACATTCAGTGTATCATTTGTCGAATATTGCACTTTTAAGACCGTATTATCGAAACTAAAATTGCTTTTTCCATCTTTTTTTCCATCACCACAAGCAACAACAATTAATGTTAAAGTTATGACAGATAATAAGTTATAATATTTCATTTTTATAAATTTTAAAGTTGCAATATACAAAATAAATTAAATTTAAAAACCACTTGCATAAACTATAAAAAGACATTACTTTTGCATCGGCAAGTCCTACACGACCAGCTCCTGCAGACTCCCCCAGGATGGGAACATAGCAAGGGTAAGTGGTTGAGCGGTGCGATGTAGGTCGCTTGCCACTTTTTAATCTTCCGTACAAGGAAGATTTTTTTTTGGAGCCATTTCCTGCTGTCCTCCCAAATCTTTTGGCAGAAAATGCCAAAAGGATTTTCCTTCCCATCAGGGCTAGTAATTTTGAGTTTTTAAAAGTATTTTCCTAAATAAAAATTCTAACTTTGTCAACAAATTATTAATAATGCAAAAAGTAGTCCTTATAACTGGTGCATCATCAGGAATCGGTAAATCAATCGGAGAATTTTTGACCCTTAAAGGTTTCAAAGTCTTTGGAACCAGCCGAAATCCTGAGAAATATAACAATTCTAAATTCGAATTACTAGCATTAGATGTTCGAAATCCTGAAACTATTCAAAATGCTGTTCAATACATAATTAAAGATTCTGGACAGTTAGATGTTGTGATAAATAATGCAGGCGTTGGAATAACTGGACCATTAGAGGAAATACCGATGGCAGAAATCAAAAACAATTTCGAAACCAATTTTTTTGGACCAATCGAAGTGATGAAAGCTGTTTTGCCACAAATGCGTTCTCAAAAATCAGGATTAATAATCAACATAACATCGATTGCGGGTTATATGGGTTTGCCGTTTCGAAGTATCTATTCGGCATCTAAAGGCGCATTAGAATTGATTACCGAAAGTATATCTATGGAAATAAAATCATTTGGAATCAATGTTTGTAATGTTGCACCAGGAGATTTTGCTACGAATATTGCATCAGCAAGGTTTCATTCGCCAATAATTCCAGAATCTGATTACGAACAAAAATATGCCCAAAATCTGGCAACAATAGACAATCATGTTGATTCTGGCGGCAATCCTTTAGAAATGGCTGAAGCAATCTATAAAATAATTCAAAATCCAAATCCCAAAATTCATTATAAAGTTGGCGCATTTATGCAAAAATTTTCGATTGTTCTAAAAAGAATTTTACCAGACAAAGTTTACGAAAAAATTTTAATGAACCATTATAAATTGTAGATTTGCAAAAAAAATTATGAAAAAAATTACTTTACTTTTAACATTACTATTAAATATTTTAATTTTCGGACAGCCAGTTTTAAATCTATCAGATATTAACCCACTCAATATTACTATAACTGCCTATAATTCAAGTTCTAACACTTTAAATGCAGGTACAACGGGAGCGAATCAAACTTGGGATTATTCTTCATTAGTATTATCAAATCCAGAGGATTCAACCATTAATTCAACTGCAACCGCACCAAATTCAAGTAGTTTTTCTAATCCAAATTTTTTTATTAGAATAGATTCTAATGGATTTACAGATTACAATTATTACAATATAACACTTAACAAACTTGAAGTAATGGGTGCCTCAAATGATTCTGGAGTTTATATAAACTACACAGATCCTGAAACTGTTTTTATATTCCCATTTAGTTACAACCAATCTGTAAATGACACTTACAAAACAAATTCTCCTAATTCTGTTATTCGTTCAAAAACAATTACTTATGATGCTTTTGGAACGCTTACAACTCAATTTGGAACTTTTACAAATGTTATTAGGTTGAAACAACAGTATATTTCTACAACAAATTACCTTTATTTTAAAGTTAATCCATATCAAGATTTATTGAGTGTTTCAATTAATACAAATGGTGATGGAATAAATGATTTTATAGTCTATGAAAATTCTTTTCTAGCAATTGAAAAAAACAAAATTGAACAAAAATTTTCAATTTCTCCAAATCCAACAAATGGCTTTTTGACAATACAAAATATTAATTTTAAAGAAAATGAAATTTTTATAAACGTTTATGATGTTCTGGGCAACCAAATTATTAACAATGATAAAATCGAAAGTAATTCAAAAAATATAAATCTTTCAGATTTTGCAAATGGTTTGTATTTGATTAAAATTTCAAATAAAAACAATTCAATTTTATATTCTGATAAAATTATTAAGAATTAAAAACCTTAAAATTTTAATTTAAAAATAACAACACAAAATTAAACATCTATTATGAAATTTTTCATCGACACAGCCAATTTGGCACAAATTAAAGAAGCACAAGCACTCGGAGTTCTTGATGGAGTTACAACAAACCCATCATTAATGGCAAAAGAAGGCATTACTGGCAAAAACAACATTTTGAAACATTATGTTGATATTTGTAATCTTGTTGAAGGCGATGTTTCTGCCGAAGTAAACGCACTTGATTATGATGGAATGATTCGTGAAGGCGAAGAATTGGCAGACCTGCACCCACAAATTGTAGTAAAATTGCCAATGACCAAAGAAGGTGTTATGGCTTGTAAATATTTCTCTGATCGTGAAATAAAAACCAATGTAACACTAGTTTTTTCTGCTGGTCAAGCACTTTTGGCTGCCAAAGCAGGGGCAACTTATGTTTCGCCATTTATTGGTCGTTTGGACGATGTTTCGACAGATGGATTGGCATTAATCGAAGAAATTAGATTGATTTTTGACAATTATGGTTACGAAACTCAAATTCTTGCGGCATCAGTTCGACACACAATGCACATTGTAAATTGCGCTAAAATAGGAGCAGACGTAATGACTGGACCACTTTCGGCGATTTATGGTTTATTGAAACATCCATTAACTGATATTGGTTTAGCGCAATTTGTTGCCGATTTCGAAAAAGGAAACAAATAGTTTTAAGTTTTAATGTTTGATAAAAAAGCGATTTTCTAAATTGAAATCGTTTTTTTTATTTAGTAAAATTGATAGCCATGGAATAACATTTATATTGATTTTTTTTACCATAGATTTAAATGATTAGAAAGATTTGGTTGTGTTTTAGAAAATTGTAGCTTAAAACTAAACATAACCACTTCATTACTAAATATAAAAAAATATGCGATAATCTGAATAATCAATTGTTGTAAAAATAAATACTTTTTTAGACAAAATTAAATTGAATAAATATCAAATTGAAAAATCATTTTTTTTGACTAATTTTGCAAAATATTTAAAAAATTAAAATTAATGTTATCAGTAAATAATTTATCGGTTCAGTTTGGCAAAAGAATTTTGTTCGACGAAGTAAATACGGTTTTCACTCACGGAAATATCTATGGAGTTATTGGTGCAAACGGTGCAGGTAAATCGACTTTTTTGAAAATAATTTCTGGCGAAATCGATCCAACTTCTGGAAACGTTCATCTTGAACCAGGAAAACGCATGTCGGTTTTGAATCAAAATCACAATATGTTCGACGAAAATACGGTCTTAGAAACTGTCTTGATGGGAAACAAAGTTTTGTACACCATCAAGAAAGAAATGGACGAATTGTATGCGGATTACAATGATGAAAATGCCAATAGAATAGGAGAGTTGCAAGTACAATTCGAGGAAATGAATGGTTGGAATGCCGATTCTGATGCGGCAGCAATGCTATCTAATCTTGAAATTTCTGAAGAGCATCATTACACAATGATGGGCGATTTGGATAATAAATTAAAAGTTCGTGTTTTGTTAGCACAAGCATTATTTGGCAATCCAGATTTGTTGATTATGGATGAGCCGACTAACGATTTAGATTTCGAAACCATTGCTTGGCTAGAAAATTTCTTGGCAAATTATGAAAACACAGTTATAGTTGTTTCTCACGACCGTCACTTTCTGGATTCAGTTTGTACTCATATTTCAGATATCGATTTCAGTAAAATCAATCACTATTCTGGAAATTATACCTTTTGGTATGAATCTAGCCAGTTAGCAGCAAAACAAAGAGCGCAACAAAACAAAAAAGCCGAAGAAAAGAAACAAGAATTAGAAGAGTTTATTCGTCGTTTTTCTGCGAATGTTGCTAAATCTAAGCAAGCAACTTCTCGTAAAAAAATGATTTCGAAATTGAATATTTCCGAAATTAAACCATCATCGAGACGTTATCCTGCGATAATTTTCGATCAAGAACGCGAAGCTGGAGACCAAATTTTGAATGTTCAAGGTTTATCTGGATCAATCGATGGCGAAACACTTTTCAAAGACGTCGATTTAAATATGGCAAAAGGCGATAAAATTGTTTTGTTTTCAAAAGATTCAAGAGCAACATCGTTATTTTACGATATTCTAAACAAATTGCAAACCGCAGATTCTGGTACTTTCGATTGGGGAATAACAACCAATCAAGCTTATTTGCCAGTCGATAATCATTCGTTTTTCGAAAGCGATTACTCATTAGTAGACTGGTTGCGCCAATATGTAAAAACCGAAGAAGAGAGAGACGAAGTGAATATTAGAAGTTTCTTGGGGAAAATGATTTTTTCTGGCGAAGAAGCTTTAAAAACTTGCAAGGTTTTGTCTGGTGGCGAAAAAGTACGCTGTATGTTGTCAAGAATGATGATGGAGCGGGCCAATGTTTTAATGATCGATGAACCAACAAATCACCTTGACTTAGAGTCAATTACAGCATTTAATAATTCACTAAAAAACTACAAAGGTTCGATAATTTTTTCGACTCATGACCACGAATTTGCACAAACCGTTGGAAATAGAGTCATCGAATTAACTCCAAACGGAGCAATTGATCGTTACATGACTTTTGATGACTATCTAGACGATGATAAAGTCAAAGAACTAAGACTTAAGATGTACTCTTAACATTAAAATATAATTTATAAAACAAAACCCAATTTCTATTTAAAATTGGGTTTTGTTATTAAATATTAATATGGTTTTTATGGGATTGAAGAAAAACGCTCAGAAAAGTCAAAGCAATTTTTTCATTATTACTAAATAGAGCTGCCCTATCAAACTCTTTCAAGCCATCTATTTTGTTAATTTCTGCATAATTTGTAGATTTATAACCCATTGACCATTCATTAAATTGGCGTTTTTCAACTTCGCCTTTTATTACGTTAATTATTCCTTTATGCCGAATATCGATGCTGATTTTATTATAAAGATTTTTCACATTTTCTTTTTCGCCTTCAAGAACCTGAATAAAATCACCGTCAATATGCAATAAAATACCCGTAATATCATTTTCTATATTATAGGATCTAGCTTTTAATAATAAATTTTCTAATTCTTTCTCATCAACAAAATCAGATGCCGAGCTTAAATAAATTATTCGATACATTGTGTAGTTATTTTTTTTTAAAAATACAATAATTTATTTAATTTTTTGATTAATTTAAATTTTTATTAATCAAATATAAAAAAAATAAAATCATTTTTTAGGTTTAAATAAAAAATATTATCTTTACAAACCAAACAAAAAACTATGTATCAAAAAATATTGCTTACAGCTATTGAAGTCAATATCATTTTGCACCGTTTGGCTTGCCAGTTGATAGAAAATAATCTAGATTTTTCAAATACAATTTTAATAGGAATTCAACCTCGTGGCACGTTTTTAGCAGAAAGACTCAAAAAAATATTAGAAAAAGAATATAAAATCAAAAATATTGCTCTTGGTTATTTGGATATTACTTTTTTTAGAGACGATTTTCGCAGAACCGACAAACCACTTGAAGCCAATAAAACACAAATCGATTTTATTGTCGAAAATAAAAAAGTCATTTTTATAGATGATGTTTTATATACTGGTCGAAGTATTCGCTCAGCTTTAACAGCAATTCAATCGTTTGGGCGACCGTCAGAAATTGAATTATTGGTATTAATAGATAGACGTTTTAGCAGACATTTACCTATACAACCAGATTACCGAGGTCGTCAGGTAGATGCAATAAATGACGAAAAAGTAAAAGTTTCGTGGATAGAAAATGACGGACAAGACGGGGTTTTTTTAATTAATAAAATAGATTCATAATGAGTGAATTATCTGTAAACCATTTGTTAGGAATTAAATACATTCAAAAAAAAGATATTGATTTGATTTTCGAAACAGCCGATCAGTTTAAAGAAGTCATTAATCGACCAATTAAAAAAGTACCCTCATTAAGAGACATAACTATTGCAAATATTTTTTTTGAGAATTCAACAAGAACTAAATTATCATTTGAATTAGCACAAAAAAGGCTATCGGCAGATGTAATTAGTTTTTCTGCAGCACAATCATCAGTCAAAAAAGGCGAAACATTAATTGATACCGTTAATAATATTCTCGCAATGAAGGTCGATATGGTCGTAATGCGACATTCAAGCCCTGGTGCAGCTCATTTTCTATCGCAAAATGTAAAAGCAAGTATAATCAATGCTGGCGATGGAGCACACGAACATCCAACACAAGGTTTGCTTGATAGTTATTCAATTCGTGAAAAATTAGGCGAAGTAGCTGGTAAAAAAGTTGTTATTGTTGGCGACATTTTACATTCAAGAGTAGCATTGTCAAATATTTATGCTCTACAAATGCAAGGTGCTGAAGTAATGGTATGCGGACCTAAAACATTAATACCAAAATACATAGAAAGTCTTAATGTTAAAGTTGAATCAAATTTGCGTAAAGCATTAGAATGGTGCGATGTGGCAAATATGTTAAGAGTTCAAAACGAACGAATGGATATTAATTTTTTTCCGTCAACAAGAGAATATGCCCAACAATATGGTGTCGATAAAACTCTGCTTGATTCGTTGAATAAAGAAATCGTAATTATGCATCCAGGTCCAATAAACCGTGGTGTCGAAATTACATCTGATGTTGCTGATTCTAGGCAATCTATAATTATGAATCAGGTCGAAAACGGAGTTGCAATCAGAATGGCAGTTACCTATTTGTTAGCTTCAAAAATCAAGAATTAATGAATGTTTTAAAAAAAGATGGTTTATTAGAAATATCTGATAATCAATTTGATTTGGTTTTATTTATAATGAAAATTACTCACGAATATAAATCATTTGAAAAAAATAATATTTTGGTTGATATTTCTAATTTTAAAAATATTACTACCAAGGATTTAAATGGTTTTTTACCATTAATTAAACAACATTCCAAAAATAAGCAATCATTTGTAATTGTTGCTTTTAATATAGATTTCAATAAAGTTTCAGATAAAATTAATGTTGTTCCGACTTTGCAAGAAGCTTATGATATTATCGAAATGGAAGAAATCGAGAGAGATTTGGGATTTTAAAACTATATTAAATGAATTTTACCAACCAACAGAAATTATATTTCAACGCTTTTTTACTATTTGTATTTGCCTATTTATTGGCAAGCAAAATTTTTAAAGGAATCAGAACTCAAGATTTTGATTATTTTAGAATAATTTTAAATGTGGTAATTATTGCATTTACAATCAAAAATATCAATAAATATAATATTTAGCATAGTTTTCAGTCTCAGTTTACACACAGAAAAGGGAGACGGGAAACTGAAAACTTAATTAATGAAACTCACAATTCTCGGCTGTTATGCCGCAACGCCAAGAACAATTACCAATCCAACGTCGCAAGTTCTCGAAATTAGAAACAGAATGTTTTTAATAGATTGTGGCGAAGGAACACAAGTGCAACTACGCAAACATAAAATTAAGTTTTCGTCAATTAATCACATTTTTATTTCGCATTTGCATGGCGATCATTGCTATGGTTTAATTGGTTTGGTGTCAACTTTCATGCTTTTGAATAGGGTCAATGATTTGCATATTTATGGACCAAAAGGCATTAAAGAAATGATTCTTTTGCAATTAAAGTTGTCTAATTCTTACACAAGTTATGGATTGTTTTTTCACGAATTAGAATCCAAAGAAAGCCAAATAATTTTCGAAGACGATAAGGTTATTGTCAAAACTATTCCATTAAAACATCGAGTTTACACCAACGGTTTTCATTTTCAAGAAAAAATCAGAGAGCGAAAACTTAATGTAGATGCAGTTCAAAAATACAAAATCGAAACTTGCTATTTTCAAAACATAAAAAACGGAAAAAACATTACTTTGGATAATGGTGAAATTATTTCAAACGAAAAACTAACATTCGACCCAATTCCGCCAAAAAATTATGCTTTCTGTTCAGATACAATTTATGACGAAACAATTATCGAAAACATAAAAGACGTAGATGTACTATACCACGAAAGCACATTTTTGGAAACAGAAGCACATTTGTCATCAAAAACAATGCATTCTACCGCCAAACAAGCAGCCAAAATTGCTTTAAAAGCCAATGCAAAACAATTAATTTTAGGACATTATTCGACCAGATACCAAAATATTGAAATGTTTAAAACCGAAGCCGAAACCATTTTCGAAAACATACTTTTGGCAGACGACGGTAAAAGTTTCGAGTTCTAGAAAATTACTGCTGCGGTTTCAAATTAAAAATCGCAAAATTTTTGGATTTTTTCTCATAATCTTTAAAAGACAAATCACTCGGATTGACAATTGCGGTTTTTATTGTGATTTTATCTCCAACTTTAAAACTTGCAGCAACCATTTTATAATCTAATAAATATTCGCCACAAAAAAAGTTGCCTTTTTCGTCTTTGTCAATCAATCCTGTGAATAATCCTTTTTTCTCTAAAGTTTCCATAATTCTTTGCCTCTAATTTTATTTTGCAAATATAAGTAAAAAACAATAATTAGCCACAAAGACACAAAGTCTCTAAGTCTTTTTTATTAAATAAATAATTTTTGAAATTAAACTTTGCGACTTCGAGACTTTGTGGCAATAAATTACTTTTAACTAAAAATTAATATGTGTTTCTATTCAATTTATTTCATTATTTACTAATTTTATAAAATATGAAAAAAGTGGACAAAAAAGGATTTTATTTCAAACAATATACTGCCGAAGAGCAATCTCCGTTCGATAAATTATTTGGAATTTTCAAAGAACTCATCACCCATACATCGGGCGATTTTGATGAAGCAATCGATTGGTTGCGAGAGCTTGATGTTGAATATAAACTCACAACGCCAGAATATACCATAGACGATTTTATAGAAGATCTCAAAGCCAAAGGTTACATTCGTGAAGAATTAAAAGACGACGGAACATCAGGCGGAATAGGCATTACAGCCAAAACCGAACGAGCTATTCGCCAAAGTGCACTCGACCAAATTTTCGGAAATCTCAAAAAATCAGGCAACGGAAACCACAAAACCAAACATTCGGGCAACGGCGACGAACATACGGGTGAATACCGAGATTTTCAGTTTGGCGATGGTTTAGAACGCATTTCGTTGACCGAAAGTTTACGAAATGCACAAATTAATAACGGTGTCGAAGATTTCATGATTACCGAAAATGATTTAATTGTTGAAGATTCTCAATTCAAAGCTCAAATGTCGACCGTTTTAATGATAGATATTTCGCACAGCATGATTCTTTACGGCGAAGATCGCATTACACCAGCCAAAAAAGTAGCCATGGCATTGGCAGAATTAATTACGACCAGATATCCAAAAGACACAATCGATATTTTGGTTTTTGGCAACGATGCTTGGACAATCGCTATTCGAGATTTGCCTTACCTAAAAGTTGGACCCTACCATACAAACACTGTCGCTGGACTACAATTGGCAATGGATTTGTTGCGTAGAAAACGAAATACCAACAAGCAAATTTTCATGATTACCGACGGAAAACCAAGTTGTGTTCGCGAAAAAGACGGCACCTATTATATGAACAGCAACGGACTAGACGATTATATTGTCGATAAATGTTACAACCAAGCGGCTCAAGCCCGAAAATTGCACATTCCGATTACTACATTCATGATAGCCAACGATCCCTATTTGCAACGATTTGTAAACCATTTTACCGAAGCCAATCAAGGAAAAGCATTTTATACAGGACTAAAAGGACTTGGCGAAATGATTTTCGAAGATTACGAAACCAATAGAAAAAAGAAGATTAAGTAATATTTGGGCGTTACGGCAGAAAAAGCCGTCGTGCTTTCCGTTTCAATCTTTTTAGTCTCGTTAAAAAAAACGAGACCAAAAAGGATTTTCACTACAATCCCTAACGCACAAACATCAACAACAATAACAATTTAATAAATTAAAAAATCCGCATAAATCTGCTAAATTAGCGTCATCTGCGTTCCAAAAAAAATGAAAATAGAAAACATCAATACATTAGGCGAATTAAAAGCCTCAGGATACAAATCCATTTCAATAAAAGACGAATTGCGCAACAATCTGCGTGAAAAAATAAAATCAGGAAAACCAGTTTTCGAAGGCGTTCACGGATTTGAAAATACCGTAATTCCAGAATTAGAACGAGCCATTTTATCTCGTCACAATATCAATTTATTAGGACTTCGTGGACAAGCAAAAACACGTTTGGCTCGCAAAATGATAGAATTATTGGACGAATACATGCCAATCGTTGCAGGGTCAGAAATCAATGACGACCCATTAAAGCCAATTTCGAGATTTGCAAAAGATTTAATTGCAGAACATGGCGATGCAACCCCAATTTCTTGGGTGCACAGAAACGAACGTTTTTCAGAAAAACTGGCAACACCAGACGTAACCGTAGCCGATTTAATTGGCGATGTTGATCCAATAAAAGCTGCAAACCTAAAATTATCCTATGCCGACGACCGAGTAATTCATTTCGGAATGATTCCTCGTGCCAATCGTTGCATATTCGTAATCAATGAATTACCCGACTTACAGGCTAGAATTCAGGTTTCGTTATTCAATATTTTGCAAGAAGGCGACATTCAAATTCGTGGTTTCAAGTTAAGAATGCCACTTGACATGCAATTTATTTTCACGGCCAATCCCGAAGATTATACCAATCGTGGCAGCATTGTAACGCCATTAAAAGACAGAATTGGTTCGCAAATATTAACACATTATCCTGAATCTATTGATGTTGCCAGAACAATTACACATCAAGAAGCCAAGTTAGACCAACTACAAACAGATTTAGTTTATGTGCCAAGTTTGGCTAAAGATTTATTGGAACAAATTAGTTTCGAAGCTCGAGATAGCGAATTCATTGACAACAAATCTGGAGTTTCGGCACGTTTGAGCATTACCGCTTACGAAAATTTGCTGAGCACAGCCGAAAGAAGAGCTTTAAAATCAGGTTCAGATAAAACAAGTTTAAGATTGTCCGATTTTATGGGAATTATTCCTGCAATTACTGGTAAAGTCGAATTGGTTTATGAAGGCGAGCAAGAAGGTGCAGCGCAAGTTGCCATGCATTTAATTGGCGATGCCATTCATACATTTTTTCCAGCGTATTTCCCAAAAATCGAAAAATTAGAAAAATTGAACGAAAAAACTGCTTTTTCTGATGTAATAGAATGGTTTTTTACATCAGGTTTTGAACTTTTGGACGATTGTTCAGACGCAGATTACAAATCGATTCTTGATGATATTGCTCCACTTGACGTTTTAATTAAAAAATACCAACCTGCAACTTTGCCAGAAGACAAATATTTCTTAAAAGAATTCATTCTTTGGGGATTGGTCGAGTATGACAAATTGAGCAAAGATCGTTTTGAAAATGGTTATCAATTTAAAGATCCATTTGGGAGTTATATTAGTAAATTATAGTTTTCAGTCGCAGTCGCAGTTTTCAGTTTTGAAAAATATTTGCAAGGCAAATTTTTCCAGACTGTGAACTGCGACTGAAGACTGTGACTGAAGACTGCGACTGAAAACTATGCACAAACCTAATCCAAATTCTTTCAAAAAAACTTTTTGTATTTTTCAAGAAGTAGATATTGATGCTGTAAAAAATTTAAAACCCAGTTATGAAAGTGAAGCTGGCAGCAAATATTTTTATAACGAATTGGGAATGTACCGTTTATCGAATCATTGGGGACGATTGGCGAATTCAAAATGGCGGTTAATTCCTTTAGAAATAGAAACTGACTCAAAATTCAAACTAGGATTTGCCCATTATGAAAGTTTTTTTCCTGATAATGATATTGAAGCTATTTATTATTTAGAATACAATTTTGAAAATCAAGAAATAAATTATAATCACCAGAAAAATCCAGATTATGATGGCAAACCAATTCTAAGAACAACATTAGAAACCCGAAAACGCATCAAACAAGCCAGAAATATATTAACTTTGTCGAGTTGGGCAAAATATTATGAAACTGATTTTGATTTGTTGCGAATTCAAGTCATAAATGAATTGATTTTTACAAACAAAACGCTCGATGAAATTAAAAGAAATTTAAAATGAGCAGAAATACCGAAGCCAATATCAAGAAACACAACGATAAATTGCACAAAGCACAAGACAAAGCCAAAGCACAAGTTGTTTCTAGAAAAGAAAAATTGAAAGCAATCGCCAAAAAATTTAATGAAAACAATGGAAAATAAATTTGCAGATTTAAAACTACAAACCCAAGAAATTATTGATTTAATTGCAACTAAAAACTATTCTGAAGCCAATTTTAAACTTACAGAAGTTAGCGAATTACTCGACGAATTATTCGATTTTACTGATGACGATGCCGATTTGATTGAAATTTCTCGCTACCAAGTTTTATTGAATCAATTGCACCAGAAGATTAATGAAAATTAAAATTTTTAATTTTGAAAAAATGTTATTGTAGTTCTGATTTTATATTTAAAAATTGTTGCGAACCTTTTATTTTAGGCATTCAAAAACCTGAAAATTGTTTGCAATTAATGCGTTCAAGATTTTCGGCTTATGCGACACAAAATGCTGATTATTTATTGGCAACTACTCATATATCAGTAAGGAAAAATTATTCAATAATCGAAATTTTAGATTGGGCAACTTCTAATTCTTGGCAAAAACTCGAAATTATTTCGTTTTCAAAAACTACTGTTGAATTCAAAGCATATTATTTAGATGCTAAAAACAATGCAAATATTCACCACGAATTTTCAAATTTTAAGTTCCAAGACGGTTTTTGGTTTTATTTCGATGGAGATTTTTTATAATCAAAATTTTTATAAAATTAAAAAAGCCTGAAAAATCTAATTTTCGGCTTTTAATTGTCTTTTAATTATTGTATTTTATGTTAGCACAATCAAAAAACTAAATATCATCAAACTCAATATCAGTAAAACTTTTATCAGATTTTGTAAAATCTTTATTATCAACTAAATTTTCTTTTTTGTAATCCTTTTGATGGCGTTCAGAAATTACTTCTTCGCCTTTATGATTCAAAACATAATCGGTCATTTGACCAAGAATTTCTGCAAATTCTTTAAAATCTTCTTTGTATAAATAAATTTTGTGTTTCTTGAAATGATAGGAACCATCTTCTTCGGTAAATTTTTTACTCTCGGTTATAGTAACATAATAATCGTCGGCTTTGGTGGAACGCACATCAAAGAAATAGGTTCTTCGACCAGCTCTAAGCACTTTCGAAAAAATTTCTTCTTTTTCTAATAAATCATTTTCTCTCATTGTTTATTTAGTTTTTTTAATCAAATATCTAAATAAAACAGTTAGTAAGCAAAAATTAAGACAATTCTTTTTCAGAAAGTTGTTTGTAATATAATTCTTTATAATAACCACTAACATTTATTAATTGATTATGAGAACCTTCTTGCAATATTTTTCCGTTTTCTAAAACAATAATTTTATCAGCATTTTTTGCAGATGAAACTCTGTGCGAAACAATAATTGTTGTTTTGTTTTTACATATTTCGAGCAAATTATTCAAAATAATTTCTTCGGTTTCGGTATCAACAGCCGACAGACAATCGTCGAACAGCAAGATTTCTGGGTCTTTAATAATTGCTCTTGCAATAGACACACGTTGTTTTTGTCCACCTGAAAGTGTAATGCCTCGTTCACCTAAAATGGTCTCGTATTGCTTCTGGAAACCAATAATATTATCATGAACAACGGCTTGTTTTGCCGAATTTTCTACTTCTAAATCGGTGGCGTTTTCTTTTCCGAATTTGATATTATTTTTAATAGAATCCGAAAAAAGAAATGCATCTTGCGGAACGATTCCAATATTATTTCGCAAATCGAATAAGTTTTGTTGTTTAATATTTTTCTCATCAATTAATATTTCGCCATTTGTAACGTCGTACATTCTACTTATTAAAGACAAAATACTCGATTTTCCAGAACCAGTTTTTCCTAAAATCGCAAGCGTTTCGCCTTTATTTATTGTGAAAGAAATATTCTTTAAAGCTTCAATATTCGTATCATCATAAATAAAACCAACATTTTTGAATTCTATTTTTCCTGAAATTTCAGATTTATTGGGATTATTATTTTGAATGTCTGGAACGATTTTCAAGAATTCGTTGATTCTTTTCATCGATGCTTCTGCTTCTTGAACCATCGACGAAATCCAGCCCAAAGATGCTACTGGCCACGTTAACATATTGACATACAATATAAATTCTGCAATTGTACCAATACTTTTTATGGTTCCGTTAATGTACATTAAACCACCAAAGTAAATGACAATCAAGTTACTAACACCAATAAGTGCCAACATTAACGGTCCAAAAAGCGAATTTGCTTTGGCAAGACTCAAACTTTTTGTTTTGCTTTCTTCAGAAAGTTCGACCATTTTTTTCTGATATTGATTTTCTAATGAGTAAGCTTTTATTACTCGAATTCCTGAAAAAATTTCTTGAGTAAAACTTGATATTTTGGACAAATATTGCTGGAAAACAGTGCTCCTTTTATTAATAATTTGACTTAATTTGAAAATAAAAAAGGACAAAATCGGTAGCGGTAAAATAGTATATACAGTTAAAGTCGTCGAAATATTACACATATAAATAATGACAAACGTAAATCTGACAAATGTATTTATGGTGTACATAACCGCTGGACCAGCATACATTCTGACTTTTCCAACATCTTCGGAAATTCGATTCATCAAATCTCCTGTTCTATTTTGTTTATAAAAATTTTGCGATAAATTTTCGTATTGTTTAAATACTTCATTTTTTAAGTCAAATTCTATTCGGCGAGACATCACAATCAATGTTTGACGCATCCAGAAAGTTAAAAAACCTGCAATAATTGTTGTAACAATAATCCAACCTAAATGTTCTAGAATCTGAGATTTTATTCCGTTAATGATAATTGGAGAAATTTTTTCGGTTGCTGATAGCTTATCGAATTTTTCGATTTCTTTAAAAGATTGACTTATGAGATTTGGCGAAAACAAATAGAATATCTGAGCAACAATTGTAGTTAATATTCCAGCAAGAAAATGCAATTTGTATTTGACAAAATACTTGTTTATATGTTGTAATTCTTTCATTTATTTAATAAAATTAATGCTAAATTATTTGATTTGAATAAAAAAAGTTAATATAATTTGATTTATAATTTTAAATCAAAACAATACTTATTCACAATTTCGCAATTTATTGCAAAAATAATCAATTATTTTGAATTTAATATTAAATTTGCTTCACAAGAATGAATAAAACTCACTTAAAACAGCGATTATGACAACAGAAATTTTATCAGCTTCGGAACTTCATAAAATAGATCCAGTTTTTGGTCAACCATCATTTAATGACCATGAACAAATTGTTTTTTGCAACGACAAAGATACAGGATTAAAAGCAATTATTGGTATTCATAATTCGGTTATGGGTCCAGCTTTGGGCGGAACAAGAATGTATAATTATGCTAACGAATGGGAAGCTTTGAACGATGTTTTGCGACTTTCACGAGGAATGACATACAAAGCTGCAATTACAGGTTTGAATATTGGTGGCGGAAAAGCTGTGATTATTGGCGATGCCAAAACGCAAAAAACACCAGAATTAATGCGCAAATTTGGCGAATTTGTTCATTCATTATCAGGAAGATATATTACTGCCGAAGATGTCGGAATGGAAACCAAAGACATGGACATCGTTCGAGATGTAACTCCATACGTAACAGGAATTTCAGAATCTCGTGGAGGTGCAGGAAATCCAAGTCCTGTAACTGCTTTTGGCGTTTTTATGGGAATGAAAGCTGCTGCAAAATATAAATTTGGTAGCGATAGTCTTTCTGGAAAAAAAGTTTTGGTTCAAGGAATTGGTCACGTCGGCGAAACTTTGGTTGATTATTTAACCAAAGAAAATGCAATTGTAACTATCGCTGATATTAATGATGATAGAATGCTGGAGGTTGCCAAAAAGTACAACTCAATTGTATATTCTGGTCCAGATTTATACACTGCCGATGTCGATATTTATGCCCCATGTGCTATGGGTGCAACAATAAATGATGATTCTTTAAAGAAATTGAAAGCCAAAATTATCGCTGGAGCTGCAAACAATCAGTTGGCTAACGAGGTTGTTCACGGACAGTTATTAAAAGAAAAAGGAATTGTTTATGCTCCAGATTTTTTAATAAATGCAGGTGGAATTATCAATGTTTATGCAGAATTGGTTCATTATGATAGAGCCGAAATAATGAAACGAACCGAAAATATTTTTAACACGACTTTAGAAATTTTCGATTATGCAGATGCAAATAATTTAACTTCTCATCAAGCGGCAATGACAATTGCACAAAACCGAATTGATATTCGAAGAAAAGAAAATTTAAAATAGATTTACTAGCAAATTTAACTAATATTTGAAAATTTTTGCAATTTTTACCTGAAATTTTTAAATTTTTAAATTACTTTTGCGATTCGAAAAAATTTCGAAATTTAATAAATTAAAAGTTCTTAGACAGTGCTAAACAGAAGACATATTCGTACAAAAGTAATGCAATCAATTTATGCGATGCATTTAAGCAATGCTGATGATTTAGAAAAACAAGAAAAATTCCTGATGTTTAGTCTTGATAATATTCAAGATTTATATCTAACTATTTTAACAATTTTTATAGCTATTCAAAAAAGTGAAGCAACGCTTATTGAAAAATCTAGCAAAAAGCATTTAGCTACCAAGGAAGAGAAAAATCCAAATCTAAAATTTGTTAACAACTTGCTTATCAAGTTTTTAGAAGATAACAATTCTTTGAATATTGCAATTGAAAATCGAAAAATTGATTATTGGAATCTTCACTCCGAATACATTCAGATTTTGACAGACGAGATTAAAAAAAGTGATTTGTATTCAGATTATATGTCTAATGAAGTAAATGATTTTGCAGAAGACAAAAAATTTATCGAAAATATATTCGAACAAATAATTGCACCAAACGAAAAATTATATGAGTTTATAGAAGACAATAAATTAACGTGGGTCGATGACATACCGACAGTTAACACGTTTATTGCTAAACAGTTAAATGCTATAAAATCAATTGAGGATACTTCATTTAAAATCCCTAAAATTTATAAAGATACCGAAGATAAAGAATATGTTTCGAATCTTTTTAGAAAGACAGTTTTGAATGAAAAAGAACTTGAAAAAGAATATGCAGATAAAACACCAAATTGGGATACTAGTAGAATTGCAGAAATTGACACGATTATTTTGAAAATGGCAATTTGCGAATTCTTAAAATTTCCATCTATTCCAACAAAAGTTACTATCAATGAATATTTAGAAATCGCAAAAGAATATTCTACACCAAAAAGTAGCATTTTTATTAATGGTATTCTAGACAATTTAGTAAAAATATTTTCTGAAAACGGAAAATTATTAAAAACGGGTCGTGGTTTGATGTAAAAGCTGAAAAAGCTAAAAATAAAACTAAATTATTAAATTTAAAATTAAAAAATATTATGGAAGATTATGTATTACCAATTCAATTAGGATTAATGTTTGTGGTTATTTATTTTTTTATGATTCGTCCGCAGCAACAACGCTCAAAAAACGAAAAAGCATTTGAAACGGCTTTAAAAGTTGGTGATAAAATCATAACTAAATCTGGACTTCACGGGAAAGTTTCTGAATTGGCAGACACAACAGTTGTTATCGAAACAATGTCTGGAAAACTAAAAATGGAACGTTCTGCAATTTCATTAGAAATGAGTTCGGCTTTGAACAAGAAATAAAGATAGCAGATTACAGATTCTAGATTTCAGATTTCGTAATTTAAATTTCAGAATAAAAAAAACTCAAAATCGTATTTAAGATTTTGAGTTTTTTAATTTAATTTCAAATTATTAATTGAATTAAGAAAAATCAGTCGTAGCTGTCAATTCTGCAATTTTTACAATAACTTCAACTGCTTTTTGCATACTTTCGACAGGAACATATTCATATTTTCCATGAAAATTATGACCACCAGCAAAAATATTTGGGCACGGCAAACCCATATATGACAGTCTGCAACCATCAGTTCCGCCACGAATTGGTTTTATTAGCGGCTCTATTCCTAAATCACGCATTGCTTTTTCTGCTAAATCTACAATAAACATTACAGGTTCAACTTTTTCTTTCATGTTGTAGTATTGGTCTTTTATGACTGTAACAACAATATCTTCACCAAATTGTTTAGCGAAATTATCATTAAATTTTTTCGTAATAGCTACAATTAATTGTTTTCTAGATTCGAATTTTGACTTATCGTGGTCACGAATAATAAGTTCCAAAACTGTTTCTTCAATGTTTCCTGTAATTCCTGTTACGTGAAAAAATCCTTCGTAATCATTGGTTTCTTGTGGAGTTTCGCCTTTTGGTAATTCATTAATGAAATCATTGGCAATCAGCATCGAATTAATCATTTTTCCTTTTGCATATCCAGGATGAACACTTTTTCCTTTGAAAGTTATTTTTGCACCAGCTGCATTAAAATTTTCATATTCTAGTTCACCAATCTGGCTACCATCCATTGTGTAAGCCCATTTTGCGCCGAATTTTTCAACGTCAAATAAATCTGCTCCACGACCAATTTCTTCGTCTGGTGTAAAACCAACTCTAATTTTTCCGTGTTTAATATCTGGATTTTTAACCAAATATTCCATTGCAGTAACAATTTCGGTTAAACCTGCTTTGTCATCTGCGCCAAGCAAGGTCAAACCATTTGTGGTAATCAAAGTTTGTCCTTTGTAAAGTAACAAATCTTTGAAATAATTTGGTGAAAGCACAATATTATGTTCAGCATTTAAAATTATATCGCCACCATCATAATTCGGAATAATTTGAGGTTTTACATTTTTACCAGTAAAATCTGGAGTTGTATCAAAATGCGAAATAAATCCAATTGTTGGCACTTCGTGTGAGACATTGCTTTCTAAAGTTCCCATTACATAACCATGCTGATCAATAGTTACATTGGTCAAACCAATATTTTTTAGCTCTTCAACAAGCAAATTAGCCAAATTGAATTGTTTTGAAGTGCTTGGTGTAGTTTCTGAACTTGCATCAGATTCTGTATCGATAATTACATAACTTATGAATCTGTCTATAATATGTTGCATTTTTTTTAATTTTTAGTTTTCGCAAATATACTAATTGGTACAAAATAAAAAATTCAATTTCATAAGAAATTGAATTTTTTAAGGAAATCTGAAATCTAAAATCTATTTCACGGGTTTCTTCATTTCTTTTTCGATCATTTCGTAAAATTCATCGATTTTTGGTAAAATAACGATTCTAGTTCGGCGATTTGCAGATCTTAAATCGGCAGTTGAATTGTCATTTAACGGAATAAATTCGCCTCGACCAGCTGATATTAATTGGGCTGGGTTAACTTTTAATTCTTTCGTTAAGACTCTAACAATTGCGGTTGAACGTTTTACCGATAAATCCCAATTGTCTATCAAAATTGCGTTTCCAGTAAATGGCACATTGTCCGTATGACCTTCAACCATACATTCGAAAGTTGGTTTGTCATTGATTATTTTTGTTACTTTTGCCAAAACCTCTTTTGCTCTGTCCGAAACGATGTAACTTCCTGATTTGAACATTAATTTATCAGCAATTGATATAAAAACTACACCTTTTTCTACATTAACTTCAATATCTGGATCAGAAATTCCTACCGAACTTTTTATACTAGTTACCAATGCTAATGTAACTGAATCTTTTTTGGTTAAAGCATCTTGCATTCTAGAAATTTTCAAATCTTTTTCTTTGATTGTTTCTAACGCTTTTTCTATATTTTGTGCACCTTTAGTAGACAAAACCGTCATGTCTTTTGATGAAAGAATCAAACTTTGATTGGTCGATTTTAAATCGCTATTTTGATCTCTTAAAGCTGCTAAACTTGCACTAATACCTGATTTTTCTTCTAAACAAGAATTCAATTTAACGGTTGCAGAATTCAATAAATCTTGAATTTCTTTATTCTTAGCTTCGGCTTCCAGAAATTTTTTCTTAGATACGCAAGATGATGTCATCAAAGTTAAAACTGATAGACAAATTACAATTTTTTTCATTTTTTTTAGTTTGTTTTTTTTAAATATTTCTCCAAAAATCTTGCCACTATTGATATAATAAGTAAAAACGATACTTTTTATTTTATAGTATGCAACAGTTTGATTTTTTTTTCTTTTATTATAATTTTGTAAAAATAAGCAATAAAATGAGAAATGTGCTTTCAAAATTGCAATAAAATGTTTGAAATTTCCATTCATTAAAAATTTGATTCCTGCAACGCCATCTAAAATCATTCGGATAAACAAAATTGGAATCAAACTTGAATTTGGTAGATTCTTTGTTAACATTAATAATGAATTTCTAAAATTCAAAAAAGTTTTTCTTGGATTTCCTGCTTTTAATGTTGCACCGCCAACATGATAAACAACTGATTTTGAGTTATATTTAATTATATTTCCGTTATTTTTTGCTCGCCAACACAAATCAATTTCTTCTTGATGTGCAAAAAAATCTTCATCGAAACCATTTAATTCATAAAAAACATTACTTTTTATAAAAAAACAAGCACCAGAGGCCCAAAATATTTCGCAATTATCATTGTATTGATTGTTGTCTTTTTCTAAAGTATCAAAAATGCGACCACGACAAAACGGATAACCATATTTATCTATAAATCCGCCAGCTGCACCTGCATATTCAAAATAATTTTTTCGTTTAAAATCTAGAATTTTTGGTTGAATGATTGCTGTTTTGGGTTCATTCACAAAAGTGTCAATAATTGGATGCAACCAATTTTCTGTTACTTCAATATCTGAGTTTACAAGTGCAAATATATCAGCATTTACAAATTTTAAAGCTTCGTTGTAACCTTTAGCAAATCCAAAATTATCAATATTTTCAATGATTTTAACTTGAGGAAAATTATTTTCTAAATACAAAATCGAATCATCGGTTGATGCATTATCGGCAACAAAAATTTCGGCTTCTTGAGAAAATTTTACAACAGATGGCATAAATTGTTCTAACAATTTTTGACCATTCCAATTCAGAATAACGACTGCTATTTTCATTTCAGATATCAGATATCAGATTTCAGATTTCAGCAAATCAGAATCTATAATTTATATTTAGGCAAGTTTTCCAGAAACGTATATTTTTCATTTTCAAAATCTATTTCGCAAAAGTAATGATAAAGTCCATTAGTAACCATTAAATAATTGGCTTTTAATGTCATATTATATCTTGCGATTTGATCAAAAACAGTTTGAGATATTTTAATATCAGTCGATTTACATTCCACTAATATGTTTATTGTTCCATCATTTTTGAAAACTACAACATCATATCTTTTTGTTAATTCGTTTATTTTCAAAGATTTTTCAACATTAATTAATGATTTGGGATATTTTTTTTCTTCTAATAAATATCTAACAACATTTTGTCTGACCCATTCTTCGGGTGTAAGAATTATAAATTTTTTCCTGATTTCGCAGAAAATAGCAATTTTATTTTCACTATTTTTGAAACGAAATTGATAATCTGGAAAATTAAGTTTTATCATTTTACAAAAATAGTTTAAAGTTTTCGTTTATCATCTCCGAAATCTAAAATCTAATATCTGAATTCTAAAAATGGACGAAATAATTAAAATTGTTAACGATATAAAAGCTGGAAACATCAAACCGATTTATTTTTTAATGGGCGAAGAACCATATTATATTGACAAATTATCAGATTATATCGAAGATAATGTGTTGACAGATGATGAGAAAGGCTTCAACCAAACGGTTTTGTATGGTCGCGATGTAACAATCGAAGATGTAGTTTCGGCTGCAAAACGATATCCGATGATGGCAGAAAAACAAGTTATTATTGTCAAAGAAGCCCAAGATTTATCTAGAACAATTGAACAAATCGAAAAATATGCCGAAAACCCAATGCAAACTACGGTTTTGGTTTTTTGTTACAAATACAAAACATTAGACAAACGTAAAAAATCACTCAAAACACTGGCCAAAAACGGTTTAGTTTACGAATCTAAAAAACTCTACGAGAATCAAGTAGGACAATGGATAACCCGAGTTTTAAAACCAAAAGGTTACGAAATCGAACCAAAAGCAAATGCAATGTTGGTCGAATTTCTAGGGACAGATTTAAGTAAAATCAACAACGAACTCGAAAAATTACAAATAATTCTTCCAAAAGGGAGCACGTTTACTGCCAAACACATCGAAGAAAATATAGGTTTTAGTAAAGATTTTAATGTTTTTGAACTAAGAAAAGCACTTGGCGAACGCAATCAATTAAAATCTTATAAAATTGTTCAATATTTTGCAGAAAATCCCAAAGAAAACAATATCGTAATGGTCGTTGGTTTGATATTTGCTTTTTATGTTCAAGTTTTAAAATACCACGGATTAAAAGATAAAAATCCAGCTAATGTGGCAAAAGTTCTAGGTGTAAATCCATTTTTTTTGAAAGATTATGATGTGGCTTTAAAAAATTATCCAATGAAAAAAGTAAGTCAAATTATAAATTCACTTCGAGAAACCGATGTTAAAAGTAAAGGAGTTGGATCAAATGCATTGCCGTTAAGCGATTTATATAAAGAAATGTTATTTGCAATTTTTAATTAAAATGTCTAAAAATTGACGATATTTGCAATCCTAAAAATTATTAAAATTATGGCAACAAACAAAAATACAGTTCTAGGTTGGGCAACCTTATTAATGGTAATAATGGGAGTTGTGCTCATTGGTCTTGGAGCATACCGCTATGCTGATGTTGCCGGCTGGGGATTTGTAACCGTAGGCATTGGTTTTTTTGCAATTGCTTGGGTTTTTAATTCTCTAAAAGGACGTTTATAGTTTTCATTCGCAATTTTCAGATTGTGATATTCTAAAACATCAAAGTAAAAAATTAAAAGTCTCAAATTTCAAAGTCTCTATTCTTAAACCTAAAATCTAATAATCAAAAAAATGTCAGACGATAAAAAAGTAATATTCTCAATGCAAAAATTGAGTAAAACCTATCCAGGTGCAGACAAACCAGTTCTTAAAAATATCTATTTGAGTTTTTTTTATGGAGCAAAAATTGGAATTCTAGGTTTGAATGGTTCAGGAAAATCATCTTTATTGAAAATTATTGCTGGTGTAGATAAAAATTATCAAGGCGATGTAGTTTTTCAACCTGGCTATACCGTAGGATATTTAGAGCAAGAACCAATTCTTGATGACAACAAAACAGTAATAGAAATTGTTCGTGAAGGTGTTGCAGAAACTATGAAAGTTTTGCAAGAATACAATGATATTAATGATTTGTTTGGTCTTGAAGAAAATTATTCTGATGCCGATAAAATGGACAAATTGATGAACCGTCAAGCCGAATTGCAAGACAAAATCGATGCACTTGGCGCTTGGGAAATCGATACCAAACTCGAAATTGCAATGGATGCACTTCGAACTCCAGAGGGAGATACACCAATAAAAAATCTTTCGGGTGGAGAACGCCGCCGAGTGGCTTTGTGCCGATTATTATTGCAACAACCAGATGTTTTATTGCTCGATGAACCAACTAATCACCTTGATGCTGAGTCAGTTTTGTGGCTTGAACAGCATTTGGCGCAATATGCAGGAACCGTAATTGCGGTGACGCACGACCGTTATTTCTTGGATAATGTTGCAGGTTGGATTTTAGAATTAGATAGAGGAGAAGGCATACCTTGGAAAGGAAATTACTCGTCTTGGTTAGACCAAAAATCTACCAGAATGGCTGGCGAAGAAAAAGTTGCATCGAAACGAAGAAAAACTTTGGAACGTGAACTAGAATGGGTTCGTCAAGGTGCAAAAGGGCGTCAGACTAAGCAGAAAGCACGATTACAGAATTATGATAAATTATTAAATGAAGATCAAAAACAATTAGATGAAAATCTAGAAATATACATTCCGAATGGTCCAAGATTAGGAACAAATGTTATCGAAGCAAAAAATGTCTCAAAAGCTTTTGGAGAAAAATTGTTGTATGATAATTTAAATTTCACTTTGCCACAAGCAGGAATTGTTGGAATAATTGGGCCAAATGGTGCAGGAAAATCGACTATTTTTAGAATGATAATGGGCGAACAAGAAACCGATTCTGGAAGTTTTGCAATGGGAGAAACTGTAAAAGTTGCCTATGTCGATCAAGCGCATTCAAATATAAATCCCGAAAAATCTATTTGGGAAAATTTTGCAGATGGTCAAGAAATGATTATGATGGGCGGCAAACAAGTCAATTCTCGTGCTTATTTATCTCGTTTTAATTTTGGTGGAGGCGAACAAAACAAAAAAGTTTCGATGCTTTCAGGAGGCGAAAGAAACCGTTTGCACCTTGCAATGACTTTGAAAGAAGAAGGTAATGTTTTACTTTTAGATGAGCCGACTAATGATTTGGATGTTAATACTTTACGTGCTTTAGAAGAAGGTTTGGAGAATTTTGCTGGTTGTGCTGTTGTCATTTCTCACGACAGATGGTTTTTGGATAGAATTTGTACGCACATTCTAGCATTCGAAGGTAATTCAGAAGTTTATTATTTCGAAGGTGGATTTTCTGAGTATGAAGAGAATAAGAAAAAACGACTAGGTGGCGATTTGACACCTAAACGATTAAAATATAGAAAATTAATTAGATAAATTTATGAATCCCGACGCAAGTTGGGATTTTTTTGAATTGAATTTAAAACACTTAACTTTTTAGAATCTACTTTTGTAATCTTTTTAAGATAATATATTATATAAAACTCTTATTTATTTTGAATATAATTTTAATATAAAAAGAATTGTAAACAAAATTTTAGTTTTTATTTATTATATTTACGGTAGATAATTTTGTATGATTCGATTTAGAAAAACATTTCATTTATTAATAATTTTATTTGCTATTAATTTTAACAGTTATTCGCAAACGAAACCATCAGATAATTCTGAAATTGTTCAGTTAACAAAACAAGCTTTAAAATTATATAACGAAGGTGATTTCGAAAAGTGTTTTCTACTTTCTAATCAATCTTTGAATAAAGCTATTGCAATAAATGATATTGAATCGATAGCAAAAAACTACAGACAAATCGCCAGAGTTTTTTATGAACTATCTGAATTTGATAAATCAATATTTTTTTTTAATAAGGCACTTTTATTTGCTAATAAGATAGATAACAATTCATTAAAAATACACCTATTTAATAATTTAGGTAATGTATATACTTTCGGAATAAATGATTACTCTAAGGGAATTAGTTACTATAAAAACGGTTTAGATTTAACTAAAAAAGTAAAAGACACTTCACAAATTGTTTTAATAAATTTAAATCTTGCTTGGGCAAGTTTTAAATCTGAAAAATATAAAGAAGGTTTTACAAATTTAGAAATAGTAAATAAATACAATGATAAATATGGAGCCCAGTATGATTACATAACTATATTTATGTTAAACGGTTTGTATTACAGCAATACAAATCAATTTGATCTTGCACAAAAATATTTTCAAAAAGGTTTAGATTTTAAAAGCGAAAAAAATCATACAGACGGTCGTAATTTTTTATACATAGAATATGCTAAATTTTTAAATAAAAAAGGAGATTATAAAAAAGCATATTATTATTTGAATTTAAGTAATGAAGTCGAAAATAAAATTTTTAATGAAAAAAACCTTAAAAACTCAATTCTAAAAGGAAATAATATTGAAATTGATGAATACAAAAAAGAAATAAATAAAATTGAAATTGATAAAAAAAATCAGTCCAAGTTGATTTCAAAATCAAAAATTATAAATATTTTAGCAATAATAATTATTGGTATTTTTGGATTATTGCTTTTTCTATTAAATCGAAATTCAATTAGAAATCAAAACAATAATAAAAATCTAATTAAGAAAAATTTTCAATTAAAAGAAGCTATCGAAATGGCTAATGTTGCCAACAAAGTAAAAAGTCAATTTGTTTCTACAATAAGCCACGAATTGAGAACCCCACTTTATGGAGTAATCGGAATAACAGATATTATTTATGATGATTACAAAAATTTAATTGACAATAAACATCTTGAAGCTTTAAAATTTTCTGCAAAATACTTACTTACTCTTATTAACGATATTTTGCAAATTAGTAAAATAGAAGAAAGTGAAATTGTATTAGAAAAAACAAAATTTAACATTCTCGAAGAAGTAAATTCTATTTGTAATGCTTTACAATTTATAGCAATTAATAATAATGTTGCAATAAAGACTATAATTGATTCCAATATCCCTAAATTATTGACTGGCGACCAAACAAGATTGTCGCAAATATTAATGAATCTAATAACAAATTCTTTAAAGTTTACAAAAAACGGAACAGTTTGGGTGATTTTGACACTTGAAAATTTTGAAAATAATAAATATTTTATAAACTTTAAAGTCAAAGATACTGGAATTGGAATTGCTCCCGAAAATCAATCCAAAATCTTTGATAAATTTACACAAATCAAACGAAAAGATGACGACTATCAAGGAACAGGACTGGGACTTTCGATTGTAAAAAAATTAATCGATTTGTTTGACAGTGAAATTTATTTAGAAAGCGAATTAAATATGGGAACAACTATCTCCTTTTCGATTGGATTTGACATATTCGAAGAGATAAATAATATTCCTTTTGAAGCCAAAAAAAATATAAATTCTAACTTAAAGTTTTTGGTTGTCGAGGATAATAAAATAAACCAAATTGTTACCAAAAAAATTATAGATCAAAAAAAATATACATCTTTAATTGTATCAAGTGGTTTTGAAGCAATCGAAATTTTAAAAACAGAAAAATTTGATATTATTTTAATGGATATCAACATGCCAGAACTTAATGGTTTCGAAACTACATCTCTTATTCGAAACATGAAAATTAGTGTTCCGATAATAGCATTAACAGCTTATAATAAAAAACAAGTCCTGCAACAATCTATCGATGTTGGTATCGATGCGGTATTGGAAAAACCATACGAACCAGAAAAACTTTTTGAAATAATTGATGATTTATTAGAAGCGAAAAAACAATTTTTGATAAACGATTCATTAAATTAATATCAAATAATTTTAACATAAATGTTCCATAATTTTACAAATCATATTAATAAAGCTTTTCATTTTTTAGACAAAAAAAAGCTAATTATTGCTACAAGTGGTGGTCTGGATTCTATGGTTTTGTTACATTTATCTCAAAAACTAAATTATAAAATAGCTATTGCACATTGTAATTTTCAACTTCGGGGTCTAGAAAGCTTTGGCGATCAAAATTTTGTTCAAGATTATGCAACTGCAAATGATATACCGATTTTTATAACACAATTTGATACAGAAAATTTTGCCAAAGATTATAAATTATCAACACAAGTTGCTGCTAGAAACCTTCGCTATGATTGGTTTTACGAACTTTTAGAAACCGAAAATTACGATTTTATTTTAACAGCACATCACGCCGATGATAATCTAGAAACTTTTATTATCAATCTTTCTCGTGGTACTGGTTTAGATGGTTTGGTTGGAATACCATCGCAAAACGACAAAATTATTCGCCCACTTTTGAAGTTTTCAAGACAAGAAATCGAAGAATATGCCATATTGAACAATCTTAAATGGAGAGAAGATTCAAGTAATGCTTCCGATAAATATTTAAGAAATAAAATTCGTCATAAAATTATTCCGCTTTTAAAGGATTTAAATCCTAATTTTTTAGAATCATTTCAAAAAACTCAAAATTATTTGCAAGAATCTCAAACGATGGTTGAAGATGCAATAATTTTGATTTATCAACAAATCGCCAAAGAGTTTGGCGACGACATACATTTTGATTTATTAAAATTAAAAACTTTACCAAATTATAAGTCTTATTTATACCAATGGTTGCAAGAATTTGGTTTTTCTGCCTGGAGTGATATATATGATTTAGTCGATTCGCAATCTGGAAAAATAATTTATTCTAATCATTATCAATTATTAAAAAATAGAAATTATTTAATTTTATCATCAATTTCAGAAACTGATAAGGAAGTTTATTTCATCGAAAAAAATCAATTAGAAGTTAAAATTCCTATAAATTTATCTTTTTGTCAGGTTTCTGACATTTCTAATACCAATCAAAATGCTATATTTGTTGACACAGAAAAATTAACTTTTCCATTAATAATCAGAAAATGGAAAATAGGCGACAGTTTTCAACCTTTTGGAATGAATGGAAATTCAAAAAAAGTTAGTAAATTTTTTAAAGATGAAAAATTATCAATTTTAGAAAAACAAAACACTTGGATTTTAGAATCTGATAATCAAATAGTCTGGATAATAGATTTGCGACAAGACGAACGTTTTAAAATAGATATGAAAACAAAATATAAATTACAAATTACACATTTTATATAATGAAGAAAATAATTTTATTAATAATTACCTTTTTTGCTTTTCTAAATGCAAATTCTCAGATAATAAATCCTGTAAAATGGACTTCTAAAGTCCAAAAAATAACAGAAACAGATTTCAATTTAATAGTTTCAGGCCAAATTGACGATTCTTGGCATGTTTATTCACAATTCACTCCTGATGGTGGTTCACTACCAATGGAATTGAAGTTTGTAGAACAAAAAGACAACTACGAATTAATCGGAAAAGCAACCGAAAGTGCTTATAAAAAAGCATTTAATGAAGTTTTTGAAGTCGAAGAATATTTTTTCGAAAAATCGGTTACAATTACTCAAAAAGTAAAAATAATTAATACTAAAACCGATAAAATTAAATTGGTTCTAGATTATCAGGTTTGTAAAGAATCTTGTATCAATGACAAAAAAATATTTACTTTTAACATTCCTGTTTCACAAGTCTCTAAAAATATTCTGCCAATATCAACAATTGATACTTCAAAAATATCCAAAATTGTTCCTGTAATATTGGATACTGATAAAAAAAAAGAATCAATAAATCAAGAAAATAAAGTTTCAGAATCTACAAAATACGAAAATAAAAGCATTTGGTCTTATTTTTTATTATCATTAATCGGTGGATTATTGGCAACTATTACACCATGCGTTTTTCCGATGATTCCAATGACTGTTAGTTTTTTCTTGAAACAATCAAGCAATAAAGTCAAAGGTAAATTCAATGCTTTATTTTATGGTTTTTGCATAATAGCAATTTGTGTTTTATTCACTTTACCTTTTCATTTAATAGAAGGAATCAGTAAAGACATCTTTTCGGATATTTCTACGAACGTATATTTGAATTTTTTCTTTTTTGTGATTTTTGCAACTTTTGCTATTTCATTTTTCGGTGCATTCGAAATAACAATGCCAAGCAAATTGTCCAATAAAGTCGATAATGCATCAAATTCTGGTGGATTAATAGGTATATTTTTTATGGCTTTGACCTTAATAATTGTATCATTTTCGTGTATTGGTCCAGCATTGGGTTTTGTTTTTGGAACTACTTTAAATTCTGACGGTGGCGCATTTATTTTAACAATTGCAATGTTCGGTTTCGGTTTAGGATTGGCTTTACCTTTTATGTTATTTGCTTTGGCACCAAGTTTATTGAGCAATTTACCTAAATCTGGTGGTTGGTTAAACACCGTAAAAGTCGTTTTTGGGTTTGTAGAATTGGCTTTGGCATTCAAATTTTTATCGAATTTTGATATTGGATTAGATTTACAAATTTTAACACGAGAAATATTTATTGCGTGTTGGATTGCCATTTTCGGTGGATTAGCTTTTTACTTATTTGGTAAAATTGCTTTGCCACACGACAGTCCTTTAACAAGTATTTCGGTTGGCAGATTGCTATTGGCAATAATCACTTTAAGTTTTACAATCTACATGATTCCGGGACTTTGGGGTGCTCCGCTAAAGTTAATAAGTGCATTTACACCACCAATCTCATACAGTGAATCACCTCAAGGATTTGGAAATAGTTCACAAAACACAACTTTAGAGAAGCTTTCTGAAGGCGCTGTATATGGCCCAAACAACATTATTTCATTCGAAGATTATTCAGTAGGTTATGATTATGCAAAAACGGTAAATAAACCTATTTTATTAGATTTTACTGGTAAACAATGTCAAAATTGCCGTTTGATGGAAAGCAATGTTTGGTCAGATCCAGAAATTTTGAAAATTTTAAAAAACGAAGTAGTTTTGATTTCTTTATATTGTGATGATAAAAAAGAATTGCCAATTTCTGAACAATATATTTCAAATCAAACTAACGAAAAAGTAGTAACAATAGGCGAGAAGTGGTCAGAATTTCAGAGAATACAATTCGGTACAAATGCACGACCATATTACGTTTTAATTGGGATTGATAAACAAAAATTAAACGAACCTGTTGCATACACACCAAATATTCAAGAATATAAAACTTGGTTAAAAGATGGTATTTCTAAATTTTAAAAATTATTTAAATTTATAATTTTTTCCGAATAAAATTTTATCCCAACCAACCCTCACGATCCAAACTTCTGTATTGAATTGCTTCGGCAATATGACTTGCACCAACTTCATCGACGGCTTCTAAATCTGCAATTGTTCGGGCAACTTTCAAGATTCTATCATAGGCTCGAGCAGACAAATTCAATCTTTCCATTGCAGTTTTTAGTAATTGTAATGAAGTATCATCAAGTTTACAAAATTCCCTGATAAGTTTGGTGCTCATTTGTGCATTGTAATTCACAGTTTCCATTTCGGCAAATCTAGCAGTTTGAATTTCTCTTGCAGCAGTAACTCTGGCCCGAATATCTACACTTGATTCTGCTTTTCGGGTTGACGATAACTTTTCAAATGGCACTGGTGTAACTTCTATATGAATGTCGATTCTGTCTAATAATGGTCCAGAAATTTTGCTTAAATAGCGAGTCATTTCATGTGGTGAGGATGTTTGCGGCGAATCGGGATCATTAAAAAAACCACTCGGACTTGGGTTCATACTTGCCACCAACATAAACGAACTTGGATAAGTAATAGTAAATTTGGCTCTCGAAATGGTTACCTCTCTATCTTCGAGAGGCTGGCGCATTACCTCCAAAACATCTCGTTTAAATTCAGGCAATTCGTCCAAAAACAAAACACCGTTGTGTGCCATCGAAATTTCGCCAGGTTGCGGATAACTGCCACCGCCAACAAGTGCAACATTCGAAATTGTGTGATGTGGAGAACGAAACGGACGTTGATTCATCAAACCAACTTCTTTTAATTTTCCTGCAACCGAATGAATTTTGGTCGTTTCTAAAGCTTCTCGCAAAGTCATGGGGGGCAAAATACTTGGCAAACGTTTGGCAATCATAGTTTTTCCTGAGCCTGGTGGCCCAATCAAAATAATATTGTGACCGCCAGCAGCAGCAATTTCCATAGACCGTTTAATGCTTTCTTGACCTTTGACATCGCTAAAATCGTGTTCTGGGAAATCTAAAGTTTTATAAAATTCGGCTCTAGTATCAATTTTTGTGGGTTCGATTGTTCCTTTTCCTTCAAAAAAATCGATTACTTGTTGCAAGTTTTCAACGCCATAAACATCGACACCTTCCACAATTGCTGCTTCTTTTACGTTTTGAATAGGCAAGAAAAAACCTTTAAATCCTTCTTCTTTAGCTTTTATAGCAATGGGTAATGCACCACGAATGGGTTGCAGACTTCCGTCTAATGACAATTCGCCCATAATGATATAATTGGCAACTTGGTCAGCATTTATCTGCGATGAACCCGCCAAAATCCCGATGGCTAATGTCAAATCATAAGCCGAACCTTCTTTTCGCAAATCGGCTGGTGCCATATTAATCGTGATTTTTTTGCCTGGCATTGCATAACCATTATTTTTGAGTGCTGCAGCAATTCGATAGCTACTTTCTTTTATAGCATTGTCAGGAAGTCCAACTAAATGATAACCAATCCCTTTGTCCATATTGACTTCTACGGTTATTGTGGTAGCTTCGACTCCAAAAACTGCACTTCCAAAAACTTTTATAAGCATAATTTTATTTTAGAATTTAAAAATAATCAAATTTAATTAAAATGCAACATTTAATAAATAAACATTTAAAAAAAATAATTTGCATTTTATTAAATCCTATATTTACGCTTCAAAAAAAAACCAAAAAAACCAAATGAAAAAAAGTATTTTACTCTTTTTGCTTACTTTTATTATTCCTAAATTATACTCGCAAGAATATTTTCCTAATAACGAAAGCGTGCAAAACAAGAACAACAATTTTACAGCATTTACCAATGCAAAAATAGTTGTTAATCCAACACAAATTATCGAAAAAGGAACTTTGTTAATCCAAAACGGAAAAGTAGTTTCAACGGGAACAAATATCAAAATACCAAAAAATTGCACTATTATCGATTTGAATGGAAAATCAATTTATCCATCATTTATTGATATTTATACTAGTTTTGGTATCGAAAAACCTAAAAAATCAGAAACTTCTGAACGAAGACCTTTATATGATACCAAACGTGTTGGCTATTATTGGAACGAAAGTATAAAGCCCGAAACTAATGCTATTGAAAACTATAAATATGATACTACAAAAGCCGAAGAACTTTTAAAACTTGGTTTTGGTGTTGTTGGAACACATCATCAAGACGGAATTGCTCGTGGTTCGGGTGCTTTAATTGCCTTAAATAACAATGATTCGAAATCGAGAATAATTTCTAATGCGGTTACCAACCACTTTTCGTTTACGAAATCGGCAAATACAAATCAAAATTATCCAAGTTCACTAATGGGAGCAATGGCACTGATTCGCCAAATGTATTTCGATTTGGATTGGTACAAAAAAGGAAATTCACAAACCAAAGATTTATCGATTGAAGCATTATCAAATAATGAAAAACTTATACAAATTTTCGAAACTGGCGATAAGCTCAATAGCCTGCGAGCCTCAAAAATTGCAAAAGAACTCAATTTGAATTATGTTTTGAAAGGTTCTGGCAACGAATTTGAACGCATTGATGAAATTAAAAAAACCAATGCAAAATTTATAATTCCGATAAATTTTCCCGAAGTTTATGATGTTTCAGATAATTATCAAGCCAATCAAATGGAATTGTCCGATTTGCGTTTTTGGAACCAAGCACCAACCAATTTGAAAGTTTTAGCCGAAAACGGAATCCAATTTGCATTAACAACCGATTTACTAAAAAAAGTTGAAGATTTTAGAACCAATTTATTAAAATCAATCGAATACGGTTTTGATAAAACAAAAGCATTGGAAGCATTAACCACAATTCCAGCATCAATATTGAATAAAAGCAACGAAATTGGTAGTTTAAATGCTGGATGTTATGCGAATTTTATCATTACAAATGGAGAAATATTCGATAAGAAAACTATTTTTTACGAAAATTGGGTTCAAGGAAGCAAATTTGTAATCAATGATTTGAATGCCAAAGATATTCGAGGAAACTATGATTTATCAATTGATAATCAAACTTATAAACTTAAAATTGAAGGCGAAATTATTGCTCCAAAATTCGAAATCATAAATTCAGAAACTAAAAAAATTATCAATAAACTATCTGTTGCGAACAACTCCATTTCTGGAATGATAAAATCGAATGATACCATAAAAACCAACTATACTCGAATAAATGGTTTTTTCGAAAATTCAGATAATATTTCAGGAAAAGCCATTTTATTTAATGGAAACGAAACCAAATGGAAAGCCACTAAAACAAGCCCGTTTGTGATGGCAAAAGATACTGCTAAAGTTGCAAAACCTAATAAAATATTTGCAACAACAATGCCAAATATAGCTTATGGAAATGTTCAAAAACCAATGCAACAAACTATTATTTTTAAAAATACAACAGTTTGGACCAACGAAAAAGAGGGAATTCTTACCGAAACCGATGTTTTGGTCAAAAATGGAAAAATAGTTTCGATTGGCAAAAATCTAACGGATACTTCGGCAACAATTGTTGATGCAAAAGGCAAACATTTGACCGCAGGAATTATTGATGAGCATTCACATATTGCGATTTCTAAAGGCGTTAACGAAAGTGGTCACAACTCGACTGCAGAAGTTACGATCGAAGATGTTGTCAATTCCGAAGATATTAATATTTATCGAGATTTGGCTGGTGGGGTTACAACTTCTCAGTTATTACATGGTTCGGCAAACCCAATTGGCGGTCGCTCGGCAATTGTAAAATGGAAATGGGGAATGTCACCAGAAGAAATGTTGTATAAAAACCAGCCAAAATTCATCAAATTTGCCTTGGGCGAAAATGTAAAACAAGCCAATTGGGGAATCGAAAATCCGACTCGTTTTCCGCAAACCAGAATGGGCGTCGAACAAGTTTTTACTGATTATTTTCAGCGAGCAAAAGAGTATGATTTGGCTTGGAAAACCTATAATTCTAATCCTAAAAAAGACAAAAATAAAGCACCAAGAACCGATTTGGAAATGCAAACTTTATTAGAGATTTTGAATAACGAACGTTTCATTACTTGTCATTCGTATGTACAATCAGAAATTTTAATGTTGATGAATGTGGCTGATAAAATGGGTTTCAAAGTCAACACTTATACTCATATTTTAGAAGGTTACAAAGTTGCCAATGAAATGAAAGAGCACGGTGTTGGAGCATCGACTTTTGCTGATTGGTGGGCTTATAAATTTGAAGTAAACGATGCAATTCCTTATAACGGTGCCTTGATGCACAACCAAGGATTACTTGTTGCTTATAATTCTGACAATGCAGAAATGTCTCGAAGATTGAATCAAGAAGCAGCAAAAGCAGTCAAATATGGCAATGTTTCTGAAGAAGATGCTTGGAAATTTGTCACCTTAAATCCTGCGAAATTATTACATATTGACGATAAAGTTGGAAGCATAAAAGCTGGAAAAGATGCAGATTTGGTACTTTGGAACGACAATCCACTATCTATTTATGCCAAAGCAGAAAAAACTTTGATTGAAGGAATCGTATTTTATGATTCTAAAATTGACGAACAAAAACGTTTGGAAATTACCAAAGAACGCAGCGAGTTGATTGGCCAATTGCTCATAGAAAAAAGTAAAGGTTCGCCAACACAAGACGCCAAGAAAAAAGAGAAAAAAGAATATCATTGTGATACTGAAGAAGAAAATTAACATGCAAAATATATTTAAAATAATAGTAATTTTTTGTTTGTCATTTCAAATAAATGCACAACAAAAACCAGTTTCGAAACAATCAAAATCAGTTTTGATAACCAATACAATTGCACATCTCGGAAACGGGAAAATCATTCAAAATGCGGTTATTGGTTTCAAAGACGGAAAATTGACTTTGGTTGCTGATGCAACTCTAATAAGAATGGATTTTTCGGCTTATGATATTAAAATCGAAGCCAACGGCAAACACGTTTATCCTGGATTTATTGCTCCGAATTCTACACTAGGATTAGTAGAAATTGATGCTGTAAAATCATCTAACGACGATGATGAAATTGGAAGTTTCAATCCGCATATTCGCAGTATTATAGCTTATAACACCGAATCGAAAGTAACAGAAACGGTTAGACCGAATGGCGTTTTAATGGCTCAAATTACGCCTCGTGGCGGACGGATTTCTGGCACATCATCAATTGTTCAACTCGATGCTTGGAACTGGAAAGAAGCTTTGATTAAAGAAAATGACGGCGTGCATTTAACTTTTCCATCAACTTTCAAACGCAGTGGCTGGTGGGCTGAACCTGGAAATATTGAAGCCAACAAAGATTATTTGAAACAAGTTGAAGAAGTAAAACAATTTATTGGCAATTCAAAAACCTATTTATTAGAAACTCCAAAAGAAAGAAACCTAACTTTTGAATCAATGAATGGTTTGTTTGATGCTAATAAAACCTTGTTTATTCATGCTGATGAAGAAAAGCAAATTATCGATGCAATAAATTTGGCTTTGTCGTTTGGGATTAAAAAAATTGCAATTGTTGGCGGATTCGAAGCACATAAAACAGCAGATTTATTGGTGCAAAACAATATTGGTGTTTTGTTGCGTCGGGTTCACGATATGCCAACTAACGACGATCAAGATATTGATTTACCGTTTAAAATGGCAAAAATTTTGATTGATAAAGGTGTTTTAGTAGGACTAGAAAATAGTGGTGATATGGAAAGAATGAATACCAGAAATCTTCCATTTTTGGCAGGAACTTGTGCCGCTTATGGTTTAGACAAAGAAGTTGCTTTGCAACTAATAACATCAAATACTGCAAAAATTTTAGGAATTGATTCAATTTGTGGCACTTTAGAAACTGGAAAAGATGCAACATTATTTATCTCAGAAGGAGATGCTTTGGATATGAGAACCAACAAATTAACACAAGCATTTATTCAAGGTCGTGAAATTAGTTTAGAAACGCATCAGACTAATTTGAACAAAAAATACAAAGAAAAATACAATCAAAAATAATTTCTTATTTTTAAATTTTTAACTAATACAAACATGAAAAAATTATTATCATTTTCTGCAATTCCATTAAATATTGATTTAGGATTATTTATTATTCGATTAATTATTGGAATTCTTATGGCGTTTTATGGTTTTGAAAAATTAATTCATTTTAATGAAATGGCGGCTTCTGATTTTTGGAGTAAAAACGTAAGTTTTTTAGGAATGTCTGGAAGTTTTCCATTGGCATTGACTGTTTTTGCTGAACTTGTTTGCAGTTTGGCTTTAATTTTTGGACTTTTTACAAGAACAAGTTTGTTTGTTTTAATGTTTTGTATGGCATATATTTTCTTGGTTGTTTTTCCGTTTTCGATTTTAGACAAAGGAGAAAATGGATACCAGTTTAATGATGCTTTTGTTTATTTTGTTATTTATTTAGGTTTGTTTTTTACTGGACCTGGAAAATATAGTTTGGATCAAAAAAGTTTACTAAATAATTAAAAATAAGAGCTATGGGGATTTTCAACGCACTTTTAGGCAACGCTTCAGAAATCAATATCGATAATGTCGAAAAAGAATTTGAACCCATTTTAATTGATGGCGAAAATATCGAAAAAGCCTATAAATTGATTCGTGATATGTTTGTTTTTACTAACAAAAGATTGATTTTGGTAGAAAAACAATTAGTAGGTACCAAAACCGATTATTTATCGATTCCTTATTCAAGCATTCATAAATTTTCTAAAGAAAGTGCAGGAATATTGGATATGGATGCCGATTTGAAAATTTGGTTAAAAAGTGATGACATTCCGATTGTGAAACAATTTGGCAAAAGTGGTAACAACATTAACGAAGTTTATCAGTTGTTGAGTAAACATATTTTATAAAAAAAATCCCAATCTAAAAAATTTTAAAGATTGGGATATTTTTTTAGAAAGAAGAAATTATTCTATGCATTTTAAATAGTTTATAAAATAATTTTCTGGCTCATAATACAAACCATCCATTTCTGATTTTAAACTTTTTGTAAAAACATAATCCTCTTCGCCAGTTAAAAATCTTAGTTTCATAAAAGATATTGGAGAAGCTTTTAAATCTTCTAAACTGCCATTTAAAAATAAAAATTGGCTTGAGAGTAATCGGTTGTTAAATCTATTTTGATCGGTTAGCATTGTCCCGCAATCTTCTTTATCTATTGCAACCATTGTTACTATTTTTCCGTTTTGGAGTTTGAAAAACAATTTAGAATTTTTGTCCACACATTTAGCTTTTATAAATCCATCGCTTTTATTTATGAATTGTACATTCAGAGTAGGAGTTCCATCGGTTTTTGCAAGAAAAAAATAAATATAATCGTGTTTTTTAGAAAAGTTGCTTTCGAACACTAAATAATCTTTTGTTGTTTTATATGTTCCGATGCTGTCTGTAACATCAGACGATATTTCGCAAGGTTTTTGGGCGTAAATTGTAATATTTAATATTAAAAAAGTAACGATTAATAAATTCTTCATTTTGGGTTTTTAAATTTTTGTGCAAATTAAAACAATTTTTTCGTCATTTGCATCAGTTGTGAAAAAACAATATCGGTTTCCACCATCTTTTATTTTAAATTTCTTTCGTATATACTCGACTGTTTCTGGAAAATTTCGAGTTGTAATGTTTGCTTTTTGGTTTTCGAAATGTTTTTTCATTTCGGATTTGCTGTATGGAATGCAAAAATCAATTTCAAAAACTCTGCCAGAAAACTCGATTTTTTGATTTGATGTATATAAATGCGAAAATTTATGCAATTTACCTATTCCAAATTGAATAGCAACTTCATCAAATCCGCCAGATTTCATTATTGATGCGTTTGGTTCGAATAAATACTTTTTAGGTAAATCAAAACGCGGAATTTGTTGATTTTTATTCCATACAAAATCAAATTTTTCGTCTATATTTTTTGTGATATTTGTTGTTTTAATTTCAATTTCTCCAACAAAATTTTTTTGGATTATCCATAATAATTCTTTTACTTCGTTTTCGATAGCTACAATATGAATTGTTTTTACATTTGATAATTCTAACAACCCAGCCGAAATATCCAATAATGGTGCTGTTTTTATTAAAATATTATCAGAGTATCTAAAGTAAAACTCTAAATTTTCTGGAACATTTGGCAAACAATCTCTCAACATAAAAACTTTGCCTTTTGCATCGTTTCTTCTTGATGGATCAATGTAAATCCAATCGAATTTTTGATTAAATGTTTTCAGAATATTAAAACTATCATCGTTTTTGCATTCAATATTTAAAATATTTAAAACTTGAAAGTTGTGTTTTACAATTTCAGAAAGTTCAGAATTAATTTCGCAATGAATTACAGATTTGATTTTTCTTGCAAAATACAAATCATCAACACCAAAACCGCCAGTTAAATCTATTAAAAATTCACCAGAAACAATTTCGGATTTGTACTTTGCAGTTTTTTCTGATGATGTTTGTTCAACCGAAATTTTACTTGGGTAAATAATATTAGTATTTTCAAAAAAAGTAGGAAGTTTTTCTCTAGCTTTGGTTTTTGCAGCAATTTGATTTAAAATAATAACATAATCCAATTCTGGAAAAGGATTTTTTTGCAATGCTAATTTTGAAATATCGTTTCCAATATTTGAATTTATAAAATCTTGTACTTTTTTTGTTAAAATAGAAATTTCCAAAACTACAAATTTTTAGTTATTTGTTGGATAATTTTGTTTTCGGGAATAAATTCTTTAGCAACAACTTTTATCATTGTATAAAACGGAATCGCAATAATCATTCCAGTTATTCCAAAAAGAAAACCACTAATTAAAGTTATTAAAAATATTTCTAAAGGATGCGAATTGACACTTTTTGAAAATATTATTGGTTGCGAAACATTATTATCTATGACTTGAACGATCGTAAAACCAAGTAAAACATATAAAGTAGTTGGTAAAATTTCAGTTTGAAAATCGCCACCCAAATTGCTAATCATTGTTAAAACTGCGGCTAAAATCGATCCAATTAATGGACCTATGTATGGAATAATATTCAAAATTGCACATAAAAAAGCGATTACAAATGCATTTTCGACTCCAAAAACGAGTAATACTATAATATAAAGTATAAAAACAATAAATAGTTGAATGAGTAATCCGATAAAATAACGACTCAACATTTCTAAAATTTTATCTATCGAATTTAATATTTTTTCTTCGTGGTTGTCGGGTAATATTTTCTTTATTCCGATTATAAAATAAATTTTGTCTTTCAAAAAGAAAAATAAAATAAATAATATTGATGCCATTCCCATACCGAAATTACTAATTGCGTTTAAAACAGAATTCAAAAAATCGGGCAGAAAATTAAAATTTAGTTTTTCTGTTAAATGAGATTCTTTTAATAAATTTCCAGCATCGATGTTATTATTAACTAAATAGATTTCGATTTTTTTGACCAATTCTAAAATATTATTTTGAATAGAATCGGTATTTAAAAGTGATAAATTTTTGCCTTGATCTGCAATAAGTGGCACAAACATTAATATGAATCCAATCATTATAAATAAAATAATTATCATTGTTATTGAAACCGCCAAAGTATTTTTGAATTTCAATCTTTTTTTTAAAAATTCGACAATTGGATTTGTTATTAAAGCTAATATCAAAGCGACAATCAAATATACAATTACGGTTTGTACCTGATAAAGAAACATTATAATTAATGCAATACCTATCAGATAAAAAATGGCTTTTAGAATTCCGTTTGAAATGTTATTTGTTGTCATTTTATATTGTTTATTTACAAAAATAACAAAAAAAAAGCCCGCAATATATGCGAGCTTTAATTTTATTAACTAATTTTTACAAATTTCTGAAAGAAGCTCTAGAACCTCCAACTGCAAAAATTGTATTCATTCTAGATTTTTGTCCGTTAGAGAACATGTACATTCCTCTATCGTCAGTGTAATCCATGTAATTCATTGTCATTTCTGGGTTTCCACCTGAACATACGCTGTATTTTGGGAAAGCTGGTACACCAAAGTTTGATGTTTGAGCCACTGGAGTGTCAGAAACTAAATCGCTTCCACAGTTTGCATCGCCCCAAATGTGACGTAGGTTCATCCAATGTCCCACTTCGTGAGTTGCAGTTCGACCTAGGTTATATGGGTAGGTTGCAGATCCAGTTGTTCCGAAATATCTAGAATCAATTGCAACACCATCAGTAGTTGATGCTCCTCCAGGAAATTGTGCATATCCAAGAATGCCTCCACCAATTGTACAAATCCAAAGATTTAATTTTGTAGTTGGAGAAGTTGCAAGAATACCTGAAGTTTTTTTCATTGCATCTGCGGTTCCCCAAGATGTTTTTGTAGTCGCTTTTCGTACTATTTTGTCTAAAACAAATGAAATTCCTACATTAGCTTTTACACTTGCAAATAAGGTTGGTACTAAATTGAAATCAGTATTTGTAGCATTAAAATCTTTGTTTAATACATCAATTTGAGATTGAATTTGTGAGTCAGAAATATTTTCAGCAACAGTTTTGTATAGAACATTTACAACAACTGGAATTTGAATTGTACCATTTGCCAATAATCTAGCAGATGCCATGTTCATGTGTTGTTGGGTAAAGCTTTCAATTTGTTCCATTCTTGCTGCCAATGTCGGGTCTTCGACTAATTGTCTTGCTAAAACTTCTTGAGAACCACAAAGTCTATGGCTTGTAACAGCAGATGCTTCTGGTTGTGCAATTTCTTGATTAGAAACTTCATTGTTTTGACAAGAATAGAAAGCTGCAAGTGCAAAAGCACTTAATAATAATTTTTTCATAATTTGGTTGGTTTGGTTTATTTATGCTGTTTTTATTTTTTCAGCATTGCAATACTATGAAAAAAGTTTTATAAAAAAAACACAAATCCAAACTTTAACTTTTATTCAATCTTTTCTGTGTATTATTGAACATTCATTAACTTTTCTAGTTATTAAATATATAATTCATAATATTGGCACCCATTTTCAGGGCTTTTGTGCGAATTTCTATTGGATCGTTGTGCACTTCTGGATCTTCCCAACCATCGCCTAAATCAGTTTCGTAGGAATACATTAAAACCAATCTGTTGTCAATAAAAATACCAAATGCTTGAGGTTTTTTGCCATCGTGTTCATGAATTTTTGGAATTCCTGCAGGAAACAGAAAAGGTTTTTGAAATATTGGATGTGTTGTTGGTATTTCTATTAAATCATTATCAGGAAAAATTTTCTTGATTTCTTTTCTAATATATTCATTCATTCCATAATTATCATCTATATGTAAAAAACCGCCAGAAAACATATATTTTCTAAGATTTTCGACATCAGATGGGCTAAAAACTACGTTTCCGTGCCCAGTCATGTGAACATACGGATAACCAAATAAATCTGAACTACTTGGTTCGACCAATGCAGGTTTCGATTTTATTTTGGTATTTATTGTTGCATTGCAGTATTTTATCAAATTTGGTAAAGATGTAGGATTAGCATACCAATCGCCACCGCCAGCATATTTTACAAGAGCAATTTCTTGCGAAAAACCAAAGGATGATACAATAAGGAATAATATTTGTAGTTTTTTCATTATTTAGGAAATGCTATTTTACTAGGAAAATTAGTTTGAGTTCTGTAATTGGTTTAAAATCTGAATCAAAAGTTAGGAAAGAAATCTCATAAACTATTGCTGTTGCAGCAATAACAGCATCTGCAAGTTTGATTTTATATTTTTGTTTTAAAAAAATAGTATATTCGTAAATTTCAGAATTTGTCTCTATAATATAACATTCATCTATTAATTTTTGAGCATTAATTTTTTGAATTTTATTTATACTAAAAAACACCTAGTAATTCAATTTTAGTAATATTTGAAATACATAAATTATTATTTAGGAATGGAAAAGCACTAGAATTGTTTTAATTTATATTAATTAAAAAATTTGTATCAACCAAGAAATAATCAATTTTATTCATTACTTAAACTTTTTTGATATGCAACTGCATCAAGATTTGAATCAATAATTGGTTTACCTATAAATTTTCTGAAATAACTTTTTTTACCGGTTTTTTTAGGTTAATAATAATTTTTCAACTTCAACTTTTTTTAGCATTTTTTTTGATTATAATTATAATAATTTTAATTTTAACCAAACTTACAAAAATATTCTAATTCTTTACTAATTTGAGAATACATTTTTTATCTAAAACAACGCAAATCATTTTTTAATTCTCGTTATAAATCAATTCCCAAACTTTTTCGTTGTAGTTTACTTTTGTAATTCCTGTAATTTTCTCTAATGATTTGTAATAATTTTCATTTGCTTTTTCTGCTTTTCCACAATTCAAAAATTCCCAAACGCCAGCAAAACCTTTTTCTTTTTCGATTTTTTTAACAATTAATGCGTTTACAATATCGTCGACAGAATTTCTAAAGTTTTGGGTTTTAAAATAGATTTTGTTTTCTTTAATTTCCGACCAATTTGTGGTTTTATTAATTGCTATTTCTTTTTTGAATTTTTCAAAAATTTCTTTCCAACTAATTCCCCAACTTCCGCCGTATAAATAGGCGCAACCTTCATCAATTGTTCGATTAACTAAGTTTCTAGCAATTACAAAACTCAACCTGTCGTGCCATAAATCGTGTTGGTCAAAATCGTTGAATGTTTCATTATTATTACCCAAAACAATCAATTTTTTATCGCCTAAACTAGAGCTAAATACACTTTCTTCTTTGCCGTTATATTCTAATTTGTAATTTACTCCAATCAACTTTAGCATTTCTGGAAGATTTTTGCAACAATAAAATTCGGTTATTTTATCAACTGATTTCAGTTTTTTATCAAAAATAGTTGCCAATTTATTAAATTCTTGAACTTTAGATTTATTAATAATCGATTTGTAATGAAAAATATTATTTCCAGCTTTTTCGGTTTTCCAATTTTTTGTGTTCATTAAAAGTGGCGACGAAAACAGAAATTCATCGTTAAATTCATGTGCAATTAATTCGAAGCTTGCAACCAAAATCGGTATGTTTTCGTTAATTCCGATATATGAAATTTGAATTATATAATCTGTTTTATTTAAATTTATCACGTTGTTCAAATATGGTTTATAGAAAAAATTGTCTTTAAATTTTGTACTTTTTTCAATTCCTTTCATTTCGTCTAACAAAATAAAAGTTTCGATTTTCTCGGAATCTAAAACATAAATATTTTCTTCGTTTGGTTTTTCTTTAGCTATCAATAAATTATTCAATGACAATAAAAGATTTTTGGTTTTGATGCTGTCTTGTGGTAATAATATTTTTTTATCAACAATTAATTGACCTGTTTGGGCAAAAATTCCATAAAAGGCAAATGCTGTAAAAATAATTGTGAAAATGTTTTTCATTTTAATTCAATATTAGAGTGAGTTTATCAGGCTTGATTTTTTCAAGTTGCCACAAATATAAGCTTGAATTATTGCTTATGCTTGTACAATATTGCAGTTTAGTTTATAATCTGATGGGGAAGTATTAGTGTAATATTTAAAGAATTTACAAAATTGTGCGTGGTCATAAAACCCAACTTCCAAAGCTATTTGTCCAATCGGATAGTCTTTCATCAATAATTTTATAGCATAATTTATGCGGAGATTTAAAATATAGCAAGCTGGCGTTATTCCAGTTTTTTTCTTAAAATGTCTAATGTATTGAAATTTACTTATTTTATTTTCTTTTGATATTTTGGTTAAATCAATTTTATCAGAAAAATTTAGTTTTAAATATTCAATATTATCATCAATTGCATTTTTGAAATCATTGTTTATTATAATTTTCTGTTTAGAATAACCTTCGTTAACTAAATTTTGAATTAAGTTTTTTAATTTATTTTCAATCAAGTTTTCATTTTCAACATTATTAAAAAAACTTAAAATAGAATTCGAAATTTCAGAATTAATTATTAAATCATTGGTAAATAATATATTAGAATTTTTTGAAAAATAATTGATAATATCTTTATTAACATATATCATTTTGAAATGACAATTATTAGTGTCAATATTTTTATCTGAATGAACTTGATATGGATTAATAATGCTAACGCTATTAGAATGAATAATTTGTGATTTTTTTTCAATAACCGATTTTTTTATTCCGCTAGACATTAATCCAAAACAAAAAGTATCATGAAAATGATTTGGCAAATTAAATTCTTGAAAATTCGATTCTTTAATTTCCAAATTATCAAACAGTTGGTATCGATTTGTTTTTAAAAACATAAAATCACAAATAACTTAATTTTCATTCAAAAAAACAACCGAATGACAAGCTATAATTGCAGCGGTTTCGGTTCTCAATCTTGTGTTGCCCAAAGTTACAGCAATAAAATTATTTTCTAAGGCTTTTGTAATTTCTTTATTAGAAAAATCGCCTTCTGGACCAATTAGCATTGTTATATTTTCATTTATTTTCAATGTTTCTTTCAATGATTTTTTGTTGGTTTCTTCGCAATGTGCAATAAGTTTTTGCCCATTGAATTGTTTTGCAACAAATGTACCAAAAGTTTCAGGTTCGTTTAATTTTGGCAAAAAACATTGATTTGATTGTTTCATTGCAGTTTGAATTATTTTCTCGAAACGATCTGTTTTTATAAATTTACGTTCTGAATGATCACATATAATTGGTGTAATTTCTGAAATACCAATTTCTGTTGCTTTTTCAAGAAACCATTCGTATCGATCGTTCAGTTTAGTTGGTGCAACTGCTAAATGTAAGTTGTATTTTGGCTTTTCTATTTGTTGAATATTAATTATTTTTACCGTACATTTTGTGTCAGATGCTAAAATAATTTGGGTTGTAAATAAAACCCCTAAACCATTAGTAACGTGAAGAATATCAGTATCTTTTTTTCTTAATACTTTAATAATATGTTTGCTTTCTTCTTTATCAAAAAAGAAAGTTTCGTCGGTTGAAGAGATTGTAGAATTATAAAATAATTGCATTGTTTTTTTATGGATTTAGTTCAATATTAATATCTAAAATTCTATTCTAGCATTTGATGTTGTAGCTGAATTTTCAAATTTTTCAGATAAATATTTGCGATAACCAACAATTGCTATCATTGCTGCGTTATCGGTCGTGTATTCAAATTTTGGAATATAGGTTTTCCAACCCATTTTTTGTTCAGATTCTTTTAGCGTTTTTCTGATTCCAGAATTGGCAGAAACGCCACCACCAATTGCTACCTGATTGATTCCTGTTTGGGCAACCGCAAGCTTCAATTTATCCATTAAAATTTCGATTATTGTATGTTGAATCGAAGCGCAAATATCGTTTAAATTCTCATCAATAAATTTAGGATTTTCAAGTTTTTTCTTTTGAATAAAATATAATATTTGGGTTTTTAAACCCGAAAAACTAAAATTCAAACCCGCAACTTTAGGTTTAGTAAAAGCAAAAGCTTCTGGATTGCCAAGTTGTGCACATTTATCTACCAATGGACCACCAGGATAGGGCAGACCTAGAATTTTTGCTGATTTATCAAATGCTTCTCCAACAGCATCGTCGGTTGTTTCGCCAATAATTTTCATATTAAAAAAATCATTTACTTGAACAATTTGTGTGTGACCACCCGAAATTGTCAAAGCCAAAAAAGGAAAAGTTGGTTTATCGAAACCATCTTCATCAATAAAATGAGCCAAAATATGAGCATGCATGTGGTTTACAGCAATTAATGGAATATTTAACGCAAGCGCTAATGATTTTGCAAATGAGCTTCCGACCAATAACGAACCCATTAATCCTGGACCTTGCGTGAATGCAATTGCCGAAAGTTGTTCTTTTTTGATATTTGCTTTTTTCAAGGCAGCATCAATAACAGGAACAATATTTTGCTGGTGCGCTCTTGACGCTAATTCTGGAACAACGCCTCCATATTGATTGTGAATCAATTGGTTAGCAACAATGTTTGACAGTACTATATTGTTTTTTAAAACTGCTGCAGCTGTGTCATCGCAAGAACTTTCGATTGCTAGAATAAAAACATCTGAATTTTGCATAAAAAGGCACGAATTTTGAAAGATTTTTCATTTATATTTGACAAAAATAAAACATTAATCGTATCAAAAAATTAAAAAAAACAATATTATTCATTTTTATTACACTGATCCTACTTTTATTATCAGTAGGAATTGCACTTACTGTGCCTTCAATTCAAACAAAAGTTGCAAAATATGTAGTCGATAATCTTAATGCAAAATATGATTTAGACATTAATGTCGATGAAGTTGCAATCACGATTTATGGAGGTGTCAAATTGAAAAAAGTTTTTATTAAAGATTATAAAAATGATACATTAATTTATGCTAAAACTATTCATACTAATATTTTAGATGCCAAAAAACTTTTAGATGGCGACTTGCTTTTTGGAGATTTAAAACTCGATGGTTTGGTTTTTAATATGGTCAATTACAAAGGCGAAAAAGATAATAATTTAGACAAATTTATTGCAAAATTCGACGATGGAAAACCAAATTTGACTGGAAAACATACACTTTTTAAAGCAAATAAAGTTTCGATTACCAATTCGCAATTCAGACTTATTGATTTTAATCGTGAAGTACCAAAAGACTTGGATTTAAAACAGTGGAATGCAGAAATTAAAGATTTTGATTTGTATGGATCTGATATTAAAGCCAATATCACAAAAATGTCTTGTTTAGACCATCGCGGATTGTATGTAGACGATTTGAGTTCGAAATTTTCTTATACAAAAAAGAATATCAAATTAAATGAATTGGCTTTTTTGACCAAACAATCAGCTTTTAAAGGTGATATTTTAATGAGTTATGATCGAAAAAATTTTGCAGATTTTAACAATAAAGTAATTTTTGATATCAAAATTGATTCGGCTTCTTTAGCATCAAACGATATTTATCATTTTTATAAAGAACTCGGAAAAGACCAAGTTTTTAAAATTAAATCAAAGTTAAAAGGAACTTTAAATGATATTTATTTTACAAATTTAGATTTATCTGATAAAAAAAATACCAGAATTATTGGCGATATTAACTTCAAGAATCTTTTTGGCAAAAGAGAATTAGGTCAAGAATTTTATATGAAAGGAAAATTCGATAAAGTATCGTCTAACTATGATAATCTATCTTCGATTTTGCCAAATGTTTTAGGAAAAAAATTACCAAGTTCATTAAAAAAATTAGGACAGTTTAACATCACTGGCGATTCTGAAATAACAATGAAAACAATTGTTGCAGATGTTTTTATGACTTCTGTTCTAGGAAATGTAAAGACAAACTTGTCAATGTCGAATATCAATAATATTGACAACGCTAATTATTCTGGAAATATAGATTTGCAAAATTTTGACATTGGAAAATTTTTAAATCGAACAGATGTAGAGAAAGTAACATTAATTATGGATGTTGAAGGCAAAGGTTTTACTGAGAAATATTTGAAAACCAATTTCTCTGGAAAAATTGATAAAATTCGATACAATAACTATGATTATTCGAATGTTGTTTTAAATGGAAATTTCAAAAAACCGATATTTACAGGCAAAATTGTCGTTCGTGATCCGAATTTGGTTATGAATTTTGATGGAATTGTCGATTTAAGTAAAAAAACAAACCGTTATATTTTTGATACAAAAGTAGATTTTGCCGATCTAAAAAGCTTAAATTTCATTAACGATTCAATTTCTAAATTTAATGGAAACGTAAAAATAAATATAATTGGAAGCAGTATTGATAATTTTGTAGGTCAAGTAAACGTTACTCAAGCTGCATATCAAAACAAAAAAACAACTTATAATTTCGAAGATTTTGAAATGATTTCTAGTTTTGATGCAGCAAATATTAGAACCATAAAAGTAAATTCGCCAGATATTATTGAAGGTGAAGTTATAGGAAAATTCAAGTTTGACCAATTATCAAAAATGTTAGAAAACGCTGTTGGTAGCTTGTACACCAATTACAAACCCAACAAAGTTGATAAAGGTCAATTCTTGAAATTTGAATTTGGAATTTATAATAAAATCATCGAAATCTTTTATCCAGGCATTGAAATTGCTACCAATACCAAAATAAATGGAAGCATCAATTCTGATAATGATGAATTTAAATTCAAGTTTAATTCGCCACAAATTGCAGCATTTGATAATTATTTTGATAATTTAAGAATCGAAATCGATAACAAAAACCCACTTTTTAATACTTATGTCGAGTTAGACAGCATTCGAACCAAGCAATACAAAATTAGAGATTTTAGTTTAATAAATATTACCCAAAGCGATACATTGCATTTAAGGTCAGAATTTAAAGGTGGCGATAAAGGCGAGGACAATTACAATATTAATTTATTTCATACCATAAACAATGAAAATAATAATGTTGTAGGCATTCAAAAATCCGAAGTTAAATTTAAAGATAATGTTTGGTTTGTAAACGAAAATGAAAACAAACACAACAGCATTATTTTTGATAAAAAACTAAGTAATTTTATTTTTGACGATATTAAAATGTCGCATGAAAACCAATCAATTTCGTTGTTTGGAAATCTTCAAAATAAAACCAATAAAGATTTGACATTAAGTTTTAACGATGTCGATTTGACTAAAATTTCACCTACTTTAGATAAATTTAAAATTGACGGAATCATAAATGGAGATATCAATATTCTTCAAAAAGACAACATTTATCAGCCAACTGCCGATGTAAATATCGATTTATTAAAAATAAACAATATCGATTTAGGCAAATTAAATTTAGAAATTTCTGGAGACGATAGTTTGTCTAAATTTAATATAGATTCATCATTAGAAAATAAAAACTTGCAAGCCTTTTCTGCCAAAGGAAATATTGCAATTAAAGAAAAAAATACGGTTATCGATTTAGATTTAAATTTTGATAAGTTTAATCTAGGTATTTTAAGTTCAATTGGAGGCACAACAATTACCAATATTAAAGGATTTGCATCAGGAAACGCAAAAGTCGAAGGTAATATTAATGATTTTGATATGAATGGCAGGTTGTATCTTGATGATGCTGGATTGAATATTCCTTATTTGAATGTAGATTTAGGTTTCGAAAAACAATCGGTTGTAGATGTTTCTAAAAATAAATTCATAATTAGAAATGCCACAATATTTGATACAAAAGAAAAGACAAATGGACTTTTAAAAGGATTTATTCAGCACAAAAATTTTGGAGATTGGCGTTTAAATCTTGAAGTAGAAAGCGAAAATTTATTGGTTTTGGACACACAAGATTCTGACGATGCTGCATACTTTGGTAAAGCATTTATTTTGGGTAATGCAAGTATAAAAGGACCAATCGACGCTTTATTTATTAATGTAGAAGCAAAATCTAATAAAGGAACCGAGTTGAAAATTCCGATAAATGAAGCAGAAGCAGTAAGCGAAAAAAGTTACATTCGATTTGTAACTTCTGATGATAAAAATAACATTAAAACCGGAAAAAATGTTAAAACAACCAAATATAACGGTTTAGAATTAAATTTTGATCTCGATGTAACTCCAGATGCTAATATTGAAATTATAATAAATCGTGATTCTGGTCACAAAATGAAAGGAAACGGCTACGGAAACTTAAATTTAGCAATAAACACACTTGGAAAGTTTAATATGACAGGAAATTTTCAAGTTATCGAAGGTAAATACGATTTTAGGTATGGCGGCATTATTGACAAAACCTTTGATGTAAAAAAATTCGGAACAATTTCTTGGGATGGCGATCCATTAAAAGCCAATCTTAATTTAGAAGCTGTTTACAGAACAACTGCCAATCCTGGAGTTTTATTAGAAAACCCCTCTTTTAATCAAAAAGTTGCTGTTGATGTAATTATTGGTGTTAAAGGAAATTTAACCAACCCTGAACCCGATTTTAATATTGATTTCCCAAAAGTAAGTTCTATTTTAAAATCAGAAATTCAAACTAAATTAGACGACAAAGATTTAAGACAAAAACAATCTTTGTATCTTTTATCAACAGGAAGTTTTTTGAGTGCAGAAGGATTGGATCAATCTGCAATAACAAGTAATATTCTTGAACGAGCTAGCGGTTTGATTGACGATTTATTTCAAGATAAAGACAGTAAAATAAAATTTAATGTCATGTATAACGAAGCTGATCGAAACCGATTAACTAACAATTCCAGTACTTCGGGCGGTCGTTTTGACTTAAATTTAACCACTAAAATTAACGATAGAATTTCTATAAACGGAAAATTTGGTGTTCCAGTTGGTGGTGTTACTCAAACAGCAATTATAGGTAATGTCGAATTTTTATATCGTGTCAACGAAGACGGAACATTAAATCTAAGGTTTTTTAATAGAGAAAACGACATAAATTATATAGGAGAAGGTATTGGTTACACTCAAGGTGGCGGTATTTCTTATGAAGTTGACTTTGATAAATTTAACGAATTAGTAAATAAAATATTCAATAACAAGAAAACTAAAATCCTTAAAAATTCATTGAACTATCAATCAACCGATTCTGATGTTTTGCCCAATACAACAGACAAGGATAATAAAAAACCAATCGAAGATACAAAACCAAAAATAGAAGCAATTCCAAAAGATGAGGATTAGATTTTTATTATCATTTGTACTTCAAAATATAAACTTATCAACGAAAACGTTTGAAATTATTGATAATTCTAAAAATATATTCAATCATCTTCGATTAATATTCTTTCTTTTATAAATTTACAGAACCAAATTATAATATGTCAAAATCCATTAAAAAAATAGGTGTACTAACTTCTGGTGGAGATTCTCCTGGAATGAATGCTGCAATTCGTGCCGTTGTTAGAACTTGCGCATTCCATAATATAGAATGTATCGGAATTTATCGTGGATATCAAGGAATGATCGAAGGCGATTTCAAAGAAATGGGACCACGATCTGTAAACAATATCGTTAACAAAGGAGGAACTATTCTTAAATCTGCCCGTTCCAAAGAATTTATGACAGCCGAAGGTCGCAAAAAAGCACATGAACATTTGGTAAAATCAGAAGTTGATGCATTAGTTGTAATTGGCGGAGATGGAAGTTTCACAGGAGCAGAAATTTTTAACAACGAGTTTAATTTTCCAGTAATGGGAATTCCGGGAACAATCGACAACGATATTTTTGGAACAAGTCATACTTTAGGTTACGATACAGCACTAAATACAGTTGTCGAAGTAATAGACAAAATTCGTGATACAGCGAGTTCTCACAACAGACTTTTCTTTGTCGAAGTAATGGGTCGCGATGCAGGTCACATTGCACTCAATGCGGGAATTGGAGCAGGAGCAGAGGAAATATTAATTCCAGAAGAAGATTTAGGACTTGATAGATTATTAGAATCATTAGTAAAAAGTAAAGCATCAGGCAAATCATCAAGTATTGTTGTCGTTGCCGAAGGCGATAAAATGGGTAAAAACGTTTTCGAACTAAAAGATTATGTCGAAGAACATTTGCCAGAATACGATGTTCGGGTTTCGGTTCTTGGACACATGCAACGTGGTGGTGCGCCGTCTTGTTACGATCGAGTTTTAGCCTCAAGATTAGGCGTAAAAGCCGTGGAATCATTATTGGCAGGAAAATCCAATTTTATGGTTGGCGTTATGCAAGACCAAATCACGCTAACACCTTTAGAACAAGCAATAAAAGGACATTATCCAATAGACGGAGAATTATTGAGAGTTTCAGATATTATGTCAACTTAAATAAATTAATAATTACGAATTAAAAATCAAAAAAAAAACTTTGTATGCTTTGCGAAAACTTTGTATGCTTTGTTGTTAAAAAAAAAATAATATGTCAACAGTAAAATTAGGAATAAACGGTTTCGGTAGAATAGGCAGAATAGTTTTCAGAGAATCATACAACCGTGACAATGTCGAAGTTGTTGCAATCAACGATTTATTAGATGTCGATCATTTAGCTTATTTGTTAAAATATGATTCAGTTCACGGTCGTTTCAACGGAAAAGTTGAAGTCAAAGACGGAAAACTTTTCGTAAACGATAAACATATAAGAATTACCGCCGAAAAAGATCCAGTAAATTTAAATTGGAACGAAGTTGATGTCGATGTAGTAGCAGAATGTACTGGTTTTTTCACCACAATCGAAACAGCAAAAGCACACATCACAGGCGGAGCAAAAAAAGTAATCATTTCTGCACCATCTTCAGATGCGCCAATGTTCGTAATGGGCGTGAACCACATGAATGCAAAAGCAACCGATTTGGTAGTATCAAACGCGTCTTGCACAACCAACTGCTTGGCACCATTAGCCAAAGTAATCAACGATAATTTCGGAATTGTAGAGGCTTTAATGACCACAGTTCACGCAACAACATCAACACAAATGGTCGCCGATGGACCATCAAAAAAAGATTGGAGAGGCGGTCGTGCAGCATCTGTAAACATCATTCCGTCATCGACTGGGGCAGCAAAAGCAGTTGGTCAAGTTATTCCAGAATTAAACGGAAAATTAACTGGAATGTCTATGCGTGTTCCAACAATCGATGTTTCTGTGGTCGATTTAACAGTAAAAGTTGCCAAAGAAACTTCGTACGATGAAATTATGGCTGTTTTGAAAAAAGCATCAGAAAATGAAATGAAAGGAATTCTAGGATATACCGAAGATTTAGTTGTGTCTCAAGATTTCGTTTCAGACACAAGAACATCAATCGTCGATGCAAAAGCAGGAATTGGATTAAATTCTACTTTTTTTAAAATTATTTCTTGGTACGATAACGAATACGGATATTCAAGCAAATTAATCGATTTATCGGTTCACATTGCTGGATTGTAACAATTAAAAATTACAAATTAAAAATTAAAAATATTGTGTTTATTTATTTTTTTGCATTTTTAATTTGTAATTTTTGATTTTTAATTTAAATATATGAAATTACTAGTAGATAGCGGCTCAACCAAAGCCGATTGGATTGCCATTGACGATTCTGGAAAAGTATTGTTCACCACACAATCATTAGGTTTAAACCCAGAAGTACTCAACAAAGAAGAGATAATTTCACGATTAAACGAACGTTTTGATATATCGCACAATGCCAAAGTAGTAGATAGTCTATTTTTCTATGGTGCTGGTTGTGGCACCGATCGAATGAAAAATTTCTTGACCGAGGTTTTTCAAAACTATTTTCCAAATGCAAAAGTCACGGTTCACGAAGATACTTATGCTGCTGTTTATGCAACAACTCCAAAAAACGAAAAAGCAATAGTTTGCATTCTTGGAACAGGTTCTAATTGCAGTTATTTCGATGGAACAGTTTTGCATCAAAAAGTGCAATCGTTAGGGTATATCGCTATGGACGATTGCTCAGGAAATCGTTTTGGACGCCATCTTTTACGTGGTTATTATTTCAATAAAATGCCTGCCAATTTAGCCAAAGAATTTGAGACAACATACAATGTTCAGCCAGATCCAGTTAAAAATAATTTGTATAAAGAACCCAATCCTAACGCTTATTTAGCAACTTTTGCCAAGTTTTTAATCAAACACAAGAACACCGATTTCTGCAAAAAATACATTCACGAAGAAATGGAAAGTTTTATAGAAAATTATATCAAACAATTTGATAATTACCAAGAAGTTTCTGTTCATTTTATTGGATCGATAGCATTTTATTTAAAAGAAGAATTAGAAGAAGCTTTGTCAAAACACAACATAAAAATCGGAAATGTATTGCGCCGCCCAATCGATGGATTAATTGAATACCATGTTTTGAATAAATAAAAAGTTTTTGAATTGTATTTTGATGAAATTTTTAAAAATCTAAATCAAAAGTTTTTTTTAATAATTCTAGATTTGGATTAATTTTCATCAATCTATCAAATTTGTCTTGGTCTGTAAATGCAAATTTCTGAGAAACTATCTCATTAACATCAACTCTTATCGACAAGTCGTGGTTTTTTAAATGACTCCGCAAGTATTGCAATAATTCGTATTTTTCGGTTTCAAAATCAATTTTTGAACCTTCGTTGGGCAACTCGTGAATAATTAAAATTCCTTCAAGCTTAGGTTTGTTAAGTTGCAATAAAGATTCCATTATTTTATGACCTTTATCGCTTAAACGTTGCGCATATTTATTCCAAAAAATTAACATTTCTGTTTCTGTAAATGCTTCCGATGGCAAATAAATATCGTCTTTAATCAATGATTTATTAGCTTCTTGAAGTTCTTTTTTGGCTTTTATGCTTGAAAGTGAAAACGCCGAAACTTTTGGTTTTAAGTCGTTTGTTGTAGGCTGAATGTTTTGGGTTGTGACTTGTGATTTTTCAATTTCAAGTTGAGAAAGTGGTTTAATTTCACTTACCTTTTCAATATTAGAATTTTCTAAATTGATGCTTTTGTTAATATTATCATTTAAATTGTTATTTATATTGATATTGCTATTGTCATTGACTTTTACAACTTCTTGAATTGAATAATCTTTAATCTTAAAATAAGTAGGCGGAATTATAAATTGTTCAACTTTTTTTTTTCTCCATCATAAGTGATAGAGGAAAGTTGCATTAAGCAAAGTTCGACCAAAAGTCTTTGGTTTTGAGAAACTTTGTATTTCAAGTCGCAATCATTGGCAATTTCGATTCCTTTTAGAAGAAAATCTTGTGATGCAACTTGAGATTGAGTAGCGTATAATTTTTGGGCTTGTTCGCCAACTTCTAACAAACTAATTGTTGCTGGAGTTTTGCAAACCAACAAATCTCGAAAATGACTTGCTAATCCCGAAACAAAATGATGACCATCGAAACCTTTTGATAAAATATCATTGTATGCTAAAAGCAAATCTGGAATTTTATTTTCGAGTATTAAATTGGTAATATTAATATAAGTTTCGTAGTCAAGAACATTCAAATTTTCTGTAACTGCTTGGCGTGTAAGGTTATTTCCGCAAAAAGAAACTACTCTATCAAAAATAGAAAGTGCGTCTCGCATTGCACCATCGGCTTTTTGAGCGATAATATGCAACGCATCGTCTTCGCAAATAACGCCTTGACTAGCAGCAACTTCAGCAAGATGATCTTTGGCATCTTTGACAGTTATTCGTTTGAAATCGAATATCTGACAACGAGATAATATGGTTGGAATAATTTTGTGCTTTTCGGTTGTAGCCAATATAAAAATAGCATGTTTTGGCGGCTCTTCTAAAGTTTTCAAAAACGCATTAAAAGCAGCCGAAGACAACATGTGAACCTCGTCAATAATATAAACTTTGTATTGCCCAGTTTGTGGCGGAATACGCACTTGGTCTATCAAACTTCGAATATCATCTACCGAATTGTTCGAAGCAGCATCGAGCTCGAAGACATTAAAAGCAAAATCTTCGTTTGGATCGTCGTAACCTGGCTGGTTTATTTTGCGTGCTAAAATCCTAGCACATGTTGTTTTGCCAACGCCTCGTGGTCCAGTAAATAACAATGCCGAAGCCAAGTGATTGGTTTCTATGGCATTGAGTAATGTGTTGGTAATGGCTTGTTGTCCGACAACGTCTTTGAACGTTTGCGGACGATATTTTCTAGCCGATACTACAAATTGTTCCATAGGATTTTTTTACTGTTGCAAATATATGATTTGATATTTTATTATCCTAACTGGTTTTAAAAACCTAATAGGTATTTTTAAAATTTTAGTTTTGTGTTCAAAAAAAGGTTTGATTTAAAGCGATTGCTTAGCCCCAACCTAGTTGCCGGCACGCAGGTAGAAGGGAAAAACATTTTGTGAGGCGATTTTTTTTTGTGGCTTTCAAAATTTTTGGAATGATAGCGGGAATTAGCTCCAAAAAAAACTACTTTTGCAAAAGCAGACCGCCTTATCGTCTCGTCTCGTTTTAAAAACGAGATGAGGAGGAAAGTCCGGACACCACAGAGAAGCATAGCGGGTAACGCCCGTCAGTCTCGTTTTTAGAAACGAGACGAGGACAAGTGCAACAGAAAGTATGTACAGGTAATGCTGTAGTGAAACCAGGTAAACTCTATGCGGTGAAATTTCAAGTAAATTGGCATTTAAGGGCGTCTCGTTCGTTGTCAAAGGGTAGAAAGATTGATCTTGTTGGTAACAACGAGACTAGATAAATGATAAGGTATTGTCTCATTTTTAGGAACGAGACGAAAACAGAACCCGGCTTATAGGTCTGCTTTTTTTAATAATTTTTTGTATATTTGAAATAAATAATTTCTATGGAAATCCAAACATCAAAAATTGAATTAGTTAAGAGAATACTAGATATAGATAATTCTGATTTAATTGAAAGAATAAATAATTTTATTAATTCTGAAAAATTAGATTTTTGGAAAGAGTTATCGATTTCTCAAAAAATAGAAATAGGTAAAGGAATTGACGATTTAGATAAAGGTAAAAGAATAGAATTTTCAGAATTTTTAAAAAAAATTAATTAATGAGAGTTTTTTTATCCGAAACTGCTGAAAATAAACTTATTTCTTTGCTAGATTACTTATTGAATAAATGGAATTTAAAAGTTAAAAATGAATTTCTTGATTTATTTGAGGAAAAAATAATTCAAATATCTAAACAACCTGAAAGCTGTCCAAAGTCAATTGATTTTAACGGTTTATTTAAATGTGTTGTTGTCAAGTTTCATAACATTATTGATGAAAGTTGATTTAAATTTGATTCAAAGTTAGTATTTTATTTTTAAATTCGTTTGGTGTTGTTTTAAATATTTCGGGTTTTAATTTGTACCATTTTTCGATTGCATCCATTGGTGT
>JANNWM010000083.1:0-110705 GCA_031408435.1 Bacteroidota bacterium | reverse complement strand
CATTTGCTAAAAAATTTGTCTTTTGCATCCACTTTTAGCCTTTTTTGCGCTCCGTAGTCCAACTATGCATCTTAAAAAAGACTTCAATTGGTTCCAAAATCCTAAATTTTCGCTTAAATGCTAAAAGTTTAAACCACTTCAATATTTTGTCATCCTATGTGCAAACATAGAATGACAAAAAGAAGTTTTTTTATAAAATTTTGGGTTTCAAATACCTAAATTATTCAATAACAGAACCTTATTTTTTATTCAAATTAATGTTTTCAAAAGTCGAGACATCTATAATTTCCTCATTGTCAATATCAAACGAAATATCAATACTGTCGCCAACAATCGTTACGGGCAATTGGTTCGAAATTTGTGATGAACCAACAAAAATATTCGGATAATCTTTGACCTTGAAATAATAAAAACTATTGCCGTTCTTGACATCATTCTGGATTCGAGTTACAATCGATTTTAAATCTTTTTTAGAAGACGAACTTGTTGTGTTTATTTTACTTCCATTAGTATTATAAACATTTTTAAACGAAGTCAAAGTTTCTCGCATTGTATTGCCAACGCCAACAATTGTATAATCCGAAATTGCAACCATAGCATACATTTTGACCAATCCACCGTTGTCTTTTAGCGTCATTACATAAGTCGGAATGTTGTTAATATTGTACGGAATTGGTAATGATGCATTGTAACCTTTTTCTTGGACCTTGCCTTGCGCCGAGCTTTGTGCTGCATATTCTGTTGCACCGCCTTGTTTATAAAAAGTGGCTTCTTTTGTTCTTGTATCAACCAAAACAAAGCCAACTGCCGATTCATCTTTCCCTACTGATGTCAAACCAGTGTACCAATACGACTTGTGATTTTGACCATAAACCAAAGTCAACCCTTCGGTAATTTTCAATTTATTGGCATTCGAAAAATTCCAATAACCATTCACATATTCGCCCCAATCGTTCAATTGATTTTCAATAAAAGCAATTGGCTGAATTCTGTCTACCCAAAGTGGAGTATTGGCACTACTATATTCTTTGATTGCACCCGTTTGACAATCAACGACCAAAACGCCAGTTGCATCATTTCCAGCAAAACCAATTTTTTTGATATATTTTGTAACTACCCAAAATGGTTTTCCAGTATCATCGATTTCGAAGCTAAAATCGGTTAAACCAATATCGTAATATCCATTAAAATACAAATGTCGTTGCGTATCATCTTGAAAATAAGCATTTTTTTGGAACTTGATTTTTATGTCTTTTCCATCAATATTCTGAACCAACTTCACATCACGCTCATTGGTTGCCGAAACCATAACATATCCCGCAGTTCCTTGTTGATTGTTCAACCATTTAAAAAAACCTGAATGCAAAAGTGGTGCAACCCAATACAAATCGTTTTTTACTTTCTGAATACAAAATTCGCCCAATTCGACCTGCGAACCGAGTGCTGGTTGCGAACCTAATATTTTTTCACCTAACAAATAAGCCAAATTTTCGTCGACAACACGAATTTCATCAATGGATATTGGGGCAATATGATTTGCAATTTTATCTCCTGTTTTAACTTTCCCGATTAAAGTTTGATAATCTGAGGTTCTAAGCAACGCCGAGCTAGTTATGGCTGGCAAAACAATCATATAAAACAAAAGCCCAATAATAATATAAAAATAAATTTTGCTCGGTTTGTTAGCAATCCGATATTGATTTCCAGATTTAATAACAGCAAAATTGGTTGCAAAAAACATTACTAAAACCGTCAAGACCAACAAAACAAAAGCCAATTGACCAAAACCGTATGCGAAAACAGGTAATGTTACATAAATAATCAAGGCCAAAACAACAATAATAAAACCAATCGTAATAATTTTTTTCATTTTAGTTAAAATTTGAATTTGTTGTTATACGGACAGAATTAATAATAGTTACAGTTTTTTAATAATAATTTTTAGGGCGTGACCTCGTTCCAAAAAACGAGGTCGCGCTTTCCGTTCTCGCTTTTTTATCTCGTTCCAAAAAACGATATAAAAAGAGCTCCACTGCAATCGCTCACGCAAAATAAACATCTTCAATCTAAAAACTATAAATTTCAAAATAAAATCCTACTTTTATCCAATAAAACTATACCTAATATTATAATGAAAAAAATTATTGCTTTCGGAGCATCAAATAGCCAAAATTCAATCAATAAAAAATTAGCGATTTACGCAGCCAATCAATTCGAAAATGTAGCAATCGAAATTTTAGATCTCAACGATTTCGAAATGCCAATTTATTCAATAGACAAAGAAAAATTAATCGGAATTCCAGAACAAGCCAAAAATTTTACCGACAAAATTGGTTATGCCGATTTGTTAATCATATCATTTGCAGAACATAACGGAGCTTACACATCGGCTTTTAAAAACATATTCGACTGGGCTTCGAGAGTTGTTAACAAAACATTTCAAGACAAACCAACATTGTTAATGTCAACCTCAACTGGTCCTCGCGGCGGAGCAACAGTTCTAGAAATTGCCAAAAACAGGTTTCCGTTTCAAGGTGCAAATGTTCAAGGTTCGTTTATATTGCCAAATTTCAACGAGAACTTTGATTCAGAAATCGGAATAATTGACGAAAATTTGAAACAAAAATTAATAGATATTATCAAAGGTATAGAATTTTAGAAAAACTCTAAACTTTTAAACATTTCTAAACTTATAAACTTTTTAAAATGAAAGCATACATATTTCCAGGTCAAGGAGCACAATTCTCAGGAATGGGAAAAGAATTATACGAAACATCAGCATTAGCAAAAGAATTATTCGAAAAAGCCAACGAAATTCTGGGTTTTAGAATAACCGATATTATGTTCTACGGAACTCCCGAAGAATTAAAAGAAACCAAAGTTACACAACCAGCAGTTTTCTTGCATTCGGTAATTTTGGCTAAAACTTTAGAGAATTTCAAACCAGAAATGGTTGCTGGACATTCGCTAGGCGAATTTTCTGCACTGGTTGCCAACGGCACATTATTATTTGAAGATGGATTAAAATTAGTCTCAAAAAGAGCATTAGCAATGCAGAAAGCCTGCGAAATAACGCCATCTACAATGGCTGCAGTTCTTGGTTTAGCAGACAATATTGTCGAAGAAGTTTGCGCTACAATCGACGGTATTGTTGTCGCTGCAAATTACAATTGCCCGGGACAATTGGTCATTTCTGGTGAATTATCAGCAGTCGAGAAAGCTTGCGACGCAATGAAAATAGCTGGTGCAAAACGTGCATTGATTTTGCCAGTTGGCGGTGCTTTTCATTCGCCAATGATGGAACCTGCTCGAGAGGAATTGGCAGCAGCTATCGAGGCAACTCATTTTTCTAATCCAACTTGTCCAGTTTATCAAAACGTAACTGCAAGGGCTATTTCTGAAGCAACAGAAATCAAGAAAAACCTTATTACGCAATTAACGGCACCAGTAAAATGGACACAATCTGTGCAACAAATGATTGTCGATGGTGCAACATTATTCACAGAAATTGGTCCTGGAAAAGTCTTGACCGGTTTGGTTGGAAAAATACATCCAATAACTGCAGAAAGCGGAATCGCTGTTGCAAATATTTAAATATTAAAAAGATGAAAAAAGTAATTTTATTCTCAATATTCACAATGGTTTTTGCTTCTTGCAAAGACGAAACAAAAGATAAAGTAAAAGAAGCAACACAAGCTGTGACCGCTGATTTTAAACAAGTTGCAGATTCAGCTAAAGTAAAAGTCTTGAAGGTTATAGATACTGCCAAAGTAAAATCGAAGCTTAAAAATGCAATTGAAAATGGAGCAGAACATGTTGAGAATGGAGCAAAGAAATTAAAAGAATCGGTCAAGAAATAATTATAAAAAGCAAACTTAAATGTTTGCTTTTTTGTTTTTTAGGAATCTTTTTGAATATGAAGTGGTTTAAACTTTTTTTAATTGGCTGCAAAATTGTCTTTTTGCCCCATATTTCAGATTTTTTTTATTCGATAGCGATGCTATCCAATAAAAAAAATCCAAAATCTGAAACAAAAATCTTAATTTTTCGCTTCAATCAAAAAAGTTCAAACCACTTCATTACCTAATACCAAACTCAGTTACTAATTATTTCTAAATATTAAAATTTGTATTAAATTTTTTTATAATTATTTACTTATTAAAATATTTAAATTAAAATTCACTTGAAAATCAAATTTTTTGGATTGTGAACTGAATATTGGTAAATTAAACCAAAGGCCAGAAAATGTAAAATACGATCAATCGTGTTTAGAATAACACTTTCTAGATAATAAGTTTCTAAAGCTGAGAAAACATCATTAAAAATCAATGCAAAAGAACCAAAAAAATACAAATATGATTTGATTTTATTGCTTTCTCCTAAAATCAAAACAGCTACAATACCAAGAAATAAAGCAGAAATAGCATTTAGAATAATAATGATGTTTGTTAAAAAATCTTGAACAGAAATTAAAATTAAATATAAAATACATCCAAGAAAAAAAACATTTATTATAAAAATAATTAAGGTTAAGCCATTTAAAAGTTTGAAAAGTTTAATTTTTAAAACAAAATCATTTGCCAAAACTATTAAACTTATATAACAAAATAAATATGACAAAAGTGCAAAACGCATTATTGTAACATTTTTGTAATCAACAAGAATAAATGTTTCGCCGATATAAAAAAAAAGTGCAAAAAGATAAAAATTCAAACTAATCTTCTCGCAATGATTAACCATCGCATAAACCATAAAACTCGGTACAATAAGTGGTTTTATGAAAATTGTTAATTTTGCGTCATAGAAAATTCCTGCTCCAAAATAGACCAGCAAAAAAAGTATTGGAAAAATTAATAAAAGTTTTTTTGAATTCATTTAAAAATACAAATTTTAACAAATTTAAGTATTTTAAATACAATTACTTTAACATTTCTATAAAATCGTCCTCTGAAATAATTTTAATACCTAATTGATTGGCTTTTTCTAGTTTTGTGGGCCCCATATTATCGCCTGCTAAAACAAAATCTGTTTTTGCAGAAATCGAACTGCCATTTTTCCCACCATTATCCTCGATAGCTTTTTTAAGATCATCACGAGAAAATTTTTCGAAAACGCCAGAAACGACAAATATTTTTCCTTCAAGAATATTTGTAGCATCTAGATTAATTTTTTCGATTAAATCGAATTGAATTCCAGATTTTGTTAATCTTTCGATAATTAAAACATTTTCAGAATTCTGAAAAAATTCTATAACGCTTTGAGCAGTTTTTTCGCCAAAATCGTCAACCAAAATCATTTCTTGTAGTGTTGCCTTTTGCAAAGCATCAATATTTTTGTAATGTTTTGCTAGCTTTTTAGCTCCATTTTCACCAACAAATCTAATTCCGATTGCGTATAAAACTTTATCAAATGGTATTTCTTTGGATTTTAGAACGCCATTTACAATATTTTCGGCACTTTTTTGAGCCATTCTCTCTAATGGCAAAAGTTGTTCGATTTTCAAATCATACAAATCAGCATAATTTTTAACTAATCCATTATTGAATAAAAGCGCAACAGTTTCGCCACCCAAACCTTCTATATCCATTGCTTTTCGGGAAATAAAATGCTGAATTCTGCCAATAATTTGAGGCGGACATTCATAAAAATTCGGACAATAATGATTGGCTTCGCCCTCTGTTCGAACCAATTCGGTGTTGCATTCTGGACAATGTGTAATATAAATAGTTGGTTGTGAATTGATTGGTCTTTTTTCTAAATCAACATTGATTATTTTAGGAATAATTTCTCCGCCTTTTTCAACAATAACGGTATCGTTTATTCGAATATCTAGTTTTGCAATTTGATCCGCATTGTGCAATGATGCTCTTTTGACAATTGTTCCAGCTAATTGAACTGGTTCTAAATTGGCAACTGGCGTTATCGAACCAGTTCGACCAACTTGATAAGATATTGAATTCAATTTAGTAAAAACCTGTTCAGATTTAAATTTATAAGCCATTGCCCAACGTGGCGATTTGGAAGTGTAACCCAATTCTTCTTGATGTGCAAACGAGTTGATTTTAACAACAACTCCATCGGTTTCATAAGGTAAACTATGTCTTTTTTTATCCCAAATTTCTATGAACTCAAAAACTTCGTCAAGGTTTTTTGCTAATTTTGATTCATTTGGTACTTTAAAACCATAATTTCGAGCTTCTTGTAAACCAGCGAATTGCGAATTAAAAGGCAAATTTTTTCCAATTAAAAAGTACAACAAACATTCTAATGGTCGTTTTGCAACTTCCGCACTTTCTTTAAGTTTTAAACTACCTGAAGCAGTATTTCTTGGGTTCGAATAAGGTGTTTCGCCAATTTCTATCAATTCTTGATTCATTTTTTCGAATCCTGCAAATGGCAAAATTATTTCTCCACGAATGTCAAATCTTTCAGGAAAATTTCCTTTTAATTGTAACGGAATCGATTTTATGGTTTTAATATTATTAGTAACATCGTCGCCCTGAAAACCATCGCCACGAGTTACGGCACGAAATAATTTTCCGTTTTCGTAGGTAATTGATATTGATGCTCCGTCATATTTCAATTCGCAAGTATATTCAAGATCGACATCGCCCAAAACTTTTTGAACCCGGTTTTGCCAATCAATTAAATCTTCTTTTGAATAGGAATTGTCAAGAGAATACATTCTGTAATCGTGAGCAATCGTTTCGAAACTTTTGGTAATCGTTCCTCCTACTCTTTGAGTTGGTGAATTTTCATCAAAAAAATCAGGATTTTTATTTTCTAAATCTTGAAGTTGCTTTAATTTCAAATCAAAATCATAATCAGAAATCGATGGATTATCCAAAACATAATAATTATGATTGTGAAGATTAAGTTCTTCACGAAGATTTTGGATTTGTTGTGTAATATTATTTTCCATTATAATTTATAAGGATTAAGAAATTTTAATCCTTCAATATTTTCAAAATCTTTGGTATTATTTGTAATAATTGTATAATCAAAAGTTAATGCTGTTGCGGCAATAATTGCATCAGGAGTTTTAATTTTTTTTAATCTTCTAATGTTTACGCAATTGTGAACAACATTTTCAGCTATTCTAATAACTTCAAATTTTGAAATAAATTCTTTAACCCAAAACTCAGTGTTCGAGTCAGTTTTCCAGCATAATAGCTCAATTTTTGTAATAACTGAAATTTTAGAATTAGAATCAATCAAATTTGATAAAAAACTCATACCATTTTGACTAAATGAATGATTTAAAAAGTCTGAAAAAACATTTGTATCTATAATATATCGTTCCATTCGTTTCTCATTTCTTCAACGTGCCTTTTTAAATCTAATCCTTGTTCTTTGGTTAGTAAACCTTTTAATCTATCTGAAAGTTTTATGTTTTCAGGCATTTCATTCTCAGAAATAATTTTATTTTTTTCAATATGTTTTAATTCTTCGATTTCAGGTTCTCGAAGAATATGAAGAATATCCATCTTCTCCAAATCATACAAAAGATTTAAAGCATTTTCATTTTTAAGTTCAACAGAAACTGTATTTTTCATATTAAAAAAATTTAATAACAAATATAACGATTTTATGACAATTTATCCTTCAACAATCGAGTTTATTTGTTTGAATAGTTGTCCATCACTCAAAAAAGAACCTTGCTGAATCAATTCAAATATAGATGAATTTCTTTCGGTTGCAAATTGTTTTTTACCAATTTTCATTTCGATATTGTCTGTTAACATATTGTCGCTAAGCCATTGTAAACCATCTTTTGTTAGAAAATCAATTTCTTTAACTTGCGAAACAAGAACGATTGATTGCAAATAAGTATCAAAACATTGAAACAAAAAAATATGATTTTTGGAGAAATTTTCTAAAAATTCGGCACGAGTCAAAACGCCTTCCCATATTAAATCCGAAAAAACATCGAGTTCTTGCTCAGCTACTTCTGGTTTTTCTAGTTTAATTTTATCCCATTCTAATTTATCGATGGTTTGTGTTGCCAAAAAATTGACAAATTCTTGGTGCAATTCTTCGAATTGTTCTTTGGTTAATCGTTGGTATTTCATAATAAATTTGGAAGTTATAAGTTGGAAATTTTTAAAAAATTAGTTTTTGAAAGACAAAAAAAAGGTCTCTTTTTTCAAAGAGACCAAATTTATAAAAATTATTTAGGATTAGAAAATATATCTTAGTCCAAATTGTGCTTGCCATCTAGAAGCCAAACTTGAGTCATAATTAAAAGTTTTGGTTTGTGTTCCGTTAAATGTATATACAGGTGAATTGGCTATAACATTGACTCCAATTGGTTGAATATTAGTTGGTACTTGAACTAACCCCCAATTAGAATTCAATAAATTTCCGAAATTTAAGATATCAATGCTAAATTGAATGGTATTTTTTTTATCAGAATTTGACGAAACTTTAAAATTATAATCTTGCATAATTTTCACATCCCATTTTGCAGTCCAAGGTGATAATGCACCGTATCGTTCAGCATATTGTCCTCTTCTTCCATTCAAATAGTCATCTTGAGCAATGAAAGCATCAAATGCAGCAGCTTGTCCTGCACCAGCAAAAGTCATGGCACCAACTTCTGCAGATGTTGGAATGTAGATTAAATCATTTCTTAGACTTCCATCGTTATTAATGTCGCCCCCATAAGTATAACTGTATCGATTACCCTGAGCATATTCACCAAATGTAGTTAAAGTTGTTGCCCATTTGTCATCAGAACCATATTTGAATTTTTTAGATAAAACAGCAATAAACCTATGTTTGTCGCCATATTTTGAATTGCTAATAACAGCATCATTCACGTTACCCAAAGCTGGATTAAAATCGAAAGCATCGCCAGTAATTTCGGCTTCGATAGAGTTAACACTTTCTGCAACCAAAAAGTTATAAGCTGCACTAACAAATAATCCGTTTTCGAAAGTTTTTTGCAATTTTATGGTCGAATTAAATGAACTTCCAGCATCAGAATTGGTCATTACAAAAGCAGATCGTCCCATTTTATCAGAATTTTGATAGATCAACCTTTTATCACTACCTAATAATTGACCAGTAGGAGTTTTCAATCCCCAATTTTGAACGTGAACTGCGTTTAATTCATTTGTGTAAGCTAAATCTAGGGTTAACAAATAATTATTTTCGAATTTTTTATCGAACCCTAAACTTGTTCTCCAAACTTGTGGCCATTTAAAATCTGGATTCATTATTTGAAAAAATCCGTCATCGGCACCACTAATTTGATTTCCAATCCACACGAATGGTAATTTACCCGTGAAAATTCCTGTTCCACCACGCAACTGTAAAGTTTTATTCCCAAAAGTATCCCAATTGAAACCCAATCTTGGCGACCATAATAATTTGTCGCTAGGCAATTGTGTAGAAATTAATTTTTGGGTTTTACCAGTTTGTGGGTTGTAATAATCAATATTTTCGTTTCTTGTTGTACCAGAGTTGTTTATATAATCTGTAACGCTACTTGCTGTATTAAAATATAAGGGTTTATCGGCTCTAATACCCAATGTTAATTTAAAATTTTCATTAACAGAAATATCATCTTGAGCATAAAATGCTAATTGACCAACATCAAGTTTAGCTAACCTCCAACCATTTTTTTCTCCTACGCCAACCTTGTTATTGTTGTTAAAAACATTTTGAGCATAAGCAAAATTTTGAGCAGTTGAACCATTAGGATTCGCTGCGTCAGCTAGAAACGTTGCAACACTTGGATAAGCTCCAAATCCAAATGTTCCATAATATGGCAAAGGATCTGTTAAAAAATCTCTAAATTTATCGTATGCAACTAAATTAAAAGAGTTTTTAAATTCAAATCTTTCTAACGAACCACCAAATGTAAATTCGTGTTTGCCAATTGCATAATTCAAGTTATTTGTAACCTGAAAAACATTTTGTTTTAAAGTATTATTGATAGAAAACGGCTCATGTCCTGCAATAATATAGTTTGAACCTGCCCCATCTTGAATATTAATTATTGGTGCAGGTGCAGAAAACGGATTTCTAAAATCGTCAAATTGTGTGTAACCAACTTGTAATTTATTTGATACTGATTGACCAAATTTAGAATTCAATTCTAACAAATAAGAATCTAAATTATTGTTTATTTGGTATCCCGAGTTCTGAAATTGCAATATAGATGCACTAGGACCTCTATTCTGTATAGCGGTTGGATTTGCGGGTTTGTCTTTTGATGCTTGTAACCTGTTGTAAATTACCGCAAGTTTATGATTATCGTTTATGTTCCAATCTAGTTTAATAATTCCTTTTCTTGAATTCGATTTATGTTTAAATCCTTGATAAGCACCCGTATCGTAACCTAGACCTTTTAAAGCTGTTGAAACTGCAATTAAATCAGATTCTAAAACTCTAGATTCGTTAATTCCTGTAATACCATCGTTGTTGTTTGGAGCAAAATTAGCACCTAAATCTGTACGGTTATCAAATTCGAAATTTCCAAAAACAAAAAGTTTATCTTTTATGATTGGTAAACCAAGACTAACTCCTCCTTGAGTTTGACCCAAAGAAGGAACAAATATTTTTTCACCTTTAATTTTATCACCTGTTAAGTTTTCATTTCTAAAAAAACCATAAACAGTTCCAGTAATTTTATTAGTTCCTGATTTTGTAACAGCATTTACTGATGCTCCTGTAAAACCAGACAATGTAACGTCATAAGGTGCCGTCGCAACTTGAATTTGTTCAATTGCATCTAATGATATTGGTTGGGCACTAGTTTGTCCACCAGGTGTTGCAGCATCTAATCCAAAAGGGTTATTAAAAACTGCACCGTTTAATGAATAATTATTATATTGATCGTTTCTTCCTCCAAATGAACCTCCACTTGCAGATGGTTCCAATCTAGTAAAGTCCTCTGCTGATCTGGAAATTGAGGGTAAAGTTGTAAGTTCTTTTCGACCAATTGTAGTTTCGGCTCCGGTACGACCTCCTTGAAAAACTTTGCTTCCAACTGATTTAACGACAACTTCTTTCAAATTACCGTCAATTTCATTCATAACAATTTCAGTATTGAAAGTTTTTCCTAATTCTAGATAAACCTCTTCAATAATTTGATTGTCGTAACCAATAAAACTTGATGTAATTTTATAAGGACCACCAATTCTCATGTTGGTGATACTAAATGAACCATCGAAATTAGCAACACTTGAATATTTTGAATTTGTCGGAACATGCAGTGCAATTATATTTGCACCAGACAGAGCTTCTTTTTTAGAATTTTTAACAAACCCTTTAATGCTTGAAGTTGTTGTTTGGGCAAATAATGTTTGAAGCCCAAAAACTAAGAGAATTAGATAAATAATTTTTTTCATTTTTATTTTTTTAGTTAAATTTTATACAAAAATAAATAAAAAAAAAGCCAAACTAACAAAAGTTTGACTTTTTTATAAATAAAAATTAACAAATTGATAATTATGCTTTTTCAGCAACAATTTCATAAGCTAAATCTACAATTACATCTCTGTGCAAACGAATACTAGCAGAATATTTACCAGTACGTTTAACAATACCTGAAGTAATAAATTTTCTGTCTATTGCTTGACCACCTTTTGCTAAAGCATCAGCGATATCTATGTTAGTAATAGAACCAAATAATTTTTCACCACCAGCTTTAGCTGAGATTTTAATTTCCATAGCTTTCAAAGTTTCTGCCAATGTTTTCGCATCGTTTACTACTTTGGCTTCTTTGTGAGCTCTTTGTTTAAGGTTTTCAGCCAATACTTTCTTGGCAGAAGGTGTAGCTAAATGACCGTGACCTTGCGGGATTAAAAAATTACGACCATAACCAGCTTTTACTGATACTACATCGTCTTTAAATCCTAAATTTTGTACGTCTTGTCTTAATATAATTTCCATGTTGTTGTCCTTGTTATAAAGTTAGTCTCGTTGAAATTGAACGAGACAACAAATATTTATTTAAAATTATTATTTCATTAAATCTGCCACGTATGGCATTAATGCTATATGTCTAGCTCTTTTGACAGCAACTGACACTTTTCTTTGGTATTTTAATGAAGTTCCTGTTAAACGTCTTGGTAAAATTTTACCTTGTTCGTTAACGAATTTTAATAAAAAATCTGCATCTTTATAATCTACATATTTGATACCAGATTTTTTGAAACGACAATACTTTTTTGTTTTGTTTGTTTCTATGTTCAAAGGCGTTAAATATCTAATATCTCCGTCTTTTTTTCCTTTCGATGATTGTTCTAAAGTTGCCATAATTAAGCTTTTGTTTTCATTTTAGTTCTTCTTCTTTCCGCCCAAGATATTGCGTGTTTGTCAAGACTTACAGTCAAGAAACGCATGATTCTTTCGTCACGTCTAAATTCAGTTTCAAATGCGATTAATACTTCTGGAGTAACATTAAATTCAAAAAGATGGTAGAAGCCACTTTTTTTGTTTTGGATTTCATAGGCCATTTTTTTCAAGCCCCAATCCTCTTTGGATACCATTTTTGCTCCTCTAGTTGTAAGAAAATCTTCAAATTTGCTTACTGTTTCCTTTACCTGAACATCAGATAAAACGGGATTTAAAATGAAAACAGTTTCATAATGATTCATAAAAATATATTTTATTATTAATTTGGGTGCAAAAGTAGTTATTAATTCTGAATATACAAGTATTAATTGATCATTATTTCAAATTTTATCGACAAATGTCAAAAATAATCGTTTTTATGATATATGTTAATTTATTTTTAATATATTTACAATCTTAAAACATATAATACCTACTATATGAAACTAAATTGTGTTATCGTTGATGACAGTTCTATTCAACGGATAATTATAAAAAAACTGGCTTCAAATAACCAAAATCTTAATGTTATTGGAGATTTTTCTAATGCAATTGAAGCTAAGAGTTGTATTACTCTTAACGATGTTGACCTTATTTTTCTTGACGTTGAAATGCCTGTAATTAGTGGATTTGACTTTATTGATGGATTAAAAACTAAACCCCAAATAGTTTTTATATCTTCTAAATCTGACTATGCATTAAAAGCTTTTGACTATGAAGCCTCTGATTATTTACAAAAACCAATAGAAACTGAACGTTTTAATATTGCTGTAAAAAAAGTATTAGATCTTCATGAACTAAGAAAAGATAATCAAGAAGACGATGGCGAATTTATTTTTATTAAAAGTAATCTTAAGAAATTAAAAATATTTCTGAATAAAATAAAATGGGTCGAAGCCTGTGGCGATTACATAAAAGTAATTACAGAAGATAGTGCAAGTCTTGTTTTATCAACCATGAAAGCCTTTGAAAATGAATTACCTAAAAATAAGTTTGTTCGAGTTCACAAATCGTATATTGTCAACATAGATAAAATTGATCGTTTTAATAGTAAATTTGCCGAAATTGGTCCAACAAAAATACCGTTAAGTCGAAATAAAAAAGAAGATTTAACCAAAGCACTAGCCGAAAATTAATTATTTTAATAAAAATCTACATTTACAGAAACTTTTATAGATTTAAACTGACCAACAGCATCAAAACTATTCAATATTTTTTGAATGGTTTTTTTTGTACCTATTAATGAATGGATTTGTGGAATTTTTATTAAAATCGTTCGAATGTACTCATTTCTGATCCTTGAAATTGCTGGTTCTTCTGGTCCAAGTACCGGAATTTGTAAATTTTGTGCTATAACCTGATACAGCCACATTGCGCCTTCTTTTAACTTTTCGTAATCTTTATGTTTTATTGTAATTTTTATAATCCTGAAATATGGCGGATATTTATAGATTTCTCTTTCGTACAATTGCTCATTGTACATTGACAAATAATCATTTTGAACTACTTGTTTAATAATATTGTGCTCTTGATTATAGGTTTGAATAATAACTTTTCCTTGTTTTTCTGACCTACCTGAACGTCCAGCCACTTGTGTCATCATTTGAAAACTACGTTCAAAAGCCCTAAAGTCAGGATGATACAACATGTTATCGGCATTCATAATTCCTACTAAACTCACGTTATCAAAATCTAAACCCTTGGCAAGCATTTGTGTTCCTACCAAAATATCGATTTCTCGATTTTTGAAACTATCAATTATTTTTTCGAAACCAAATTTGCCACGTGTTGTGTCTTGGTCCATTCGACCAATTTTGGCTGATGGAAACAATTCGATTAATTCTTGCTGAATTTGTTCGGTTCCAAAACCTTTGGTTGTCAAATCTAAACTGCCACAAGTGTGACAATTTATCGGTTTGGCAATAGAATAACCGCAATAATGACATCGCAATTGGTTTTTGTGTTTGTGATAAGTCAAACTCACATCGCATTGTGAACATTGAGGTACGTTTCCGCAAGTCATACACTCTAAAACTGGAGAAAATCCTCGGCGATTTTGAAATAAAATTATTTGTTCGCCTAACGATAATGCATCCATAATCTCATCGATTAATGTATCACTAAAATGTCCAGACATTTGTTTCTTGAAATATTTTACTTTTAAATCTACCAATTCAATTTCTGGCATTTTTACATTTCCGAATCTTTCGGTTACTTCGACTAAGCCAAATTTATTAGATTTTGCATTGAAATAAGTTTCTAAACTTGGTGTTGCCGACCCTAACAAAACTTTTGCATTGTGTGCATTTGCCAGAACAATTGCAGCGTCACGTGCGTGATATCTTGGTGCTGGATCGACTTGCTTGAAAGTTTGCTCATGCTCTTCGTCAACAATTATTAATCCCAAATTCGAAAAAGGCAGAAACAAAGCCGACCTCGCGCCTATTACTATCTGCGCTTTAGGCGAATGATTCAAAACTTGCTTGTAAACTTCTACTCGTTCATTATTATTGTATTTTGAGTGAAAAACTGCAATTTTATTCCCGAAATGTAATCTCAATCTAAATACCAATTGTGTAGTTAATGCAATTTCTGGTAACAAAAAAAGAACTTGATTTTCTTCCTTAATATATGACTCAATTATTTTAGTGTAAATTTCGGTTTTTCCTGATGAAGTTACACCGTGCAAAAGGCAAACATTTTTATTTTCAAAACTTTTGATTATTTGCTCAAAAGCCGTTTTTTGAACAGAACTTAACTCTAATAAATCGTCAGAAGTTTTATAATCAATATCGATTCTATCAACTTGTATATAATATTCTTCGAAAATTTCTTTGTCTATTAATGTTTTGATAATTGCCGAAGTCGAATTGGATTTTTCTGTTAATTGTTTTACAGAAATTGGTTTTTTTTCTGATGCTGATAATTGAAAATAATTCAGAACTATTTCTTTTTGTTTTTCTGCTTTTTTTAAGTTTTCTAATAGCAAAGCTAAACCTTCGTTATTGTCATATTGCAAATGCAAACGAATGTACCGAACCAATTTTGGTTTGTAAACTTCGTTGACTTCTTCTTGAATGGTCAAAATATTCTTGTCCATTAATTTCTGAATTATTGTCAAAACATTCTTGCGATTCAAGATTTTCATAATATCTTGAATTTTCAATGATGACTGTTTTTGCAGGGCTTCATAAACTAAAAATTCGTCATCTGTTAATTTAGATTGATCGACAAACAAGTCGTTTTTCTGAGAGACTATTGTTTCGCTTTCTAGCAAAAGTGCGCTTGGCATTGCCCCACGATAGACATCGCCGATATTACACATGTAATAATTGGCAATCCACAACCAATGATTGATTTGAAGTTGATTGACAATTGGAATTTCGTCTAATATTTGATGAATTTCTTTAGGTTCGTATAAATTTGGGGCGTTTTGATGTAGATTAATAACCAAAGAAGTATAAACTTTGGTTTTGACAGGCACGGCAACCCGCATTCCGATTTTGATATAATTGTACTCGGCTTCTGAAACTTTGTAAATTAAAGTTTTTGAAAATGAAAGCGGTAAAATTACTTCGACGAAAAACAAAGGATTTTAGATTTTAGATTAACGATTTTAGATTGCCGAATTTTTATAATTTATGGATTTATTGTTTTGCCATTTCGACGTATGAGAAATCACATAAAATGAGCAATTAATAAGATATCTCCTATCGTCGAAATGACATGAAAAATCAAAAAACTTATTACATATAAAAAAAACTACTTCACTCGAACCCAATATTGTGACCTTCCAATTAATGAAAAACCTATGTAACCTCGAATTTTGAGTTTATCTTTGCTTTCTAACGAAATGCTACATTTATAAATTTTTCCGTTTTTTGGATCGATAATTTTTCCACCGCTGTATTCGTTATCGTCTTTGGTCAAGCCACGAAGTATTACCATTCCTTGAATTGGTTTGTTTTTATCGACTCCTATGCATTCTTTACAAACATCGTTTTTATGACTTGCATCGAAAATTTCTAAAACTTTTCCGTAAATTTTGCCTGAGTTTTCATAAACTTCTACAATTGATTTGGCTTGACCAGTTTCGTCGTCTATTGTTTTCCATTTTCCTAAAACGGTTTGTGATTGGATGGTTGTTGAGAAAAATAAAATTGCAAATGTTAAAATAAAGTTTTTCATAAATGATAAGGTTTTTTAGCCCTGATAGCAGTGGAAATCCTTTTTGGTTTCGTTTTTTTTTTACGAAACCAAAAAGATTGGAACGAATAGCAGGATTGGCTTCTAATAAAAATTAATATTGGTTATAATTCGGGGTTTTTTTCTGGATTTCGCTTTAATTTGGCTATTGATGCGTCGAGTTCAAATCCTAAAAGTAATATCATGCAGTTGATCCAGAGATAAAACATAACTATTAAAAGTGTACCGATTGAGCCGTAAAGTTGGTTATATTTTGAGAATTTTACAACCCAAATTCCGAAAAAATATGATGTTATGATAATTAATACGGTTGTGAAAATTGTTCCTACGGTTACAAATGCACGTTTTCGAGTTTGTTTTATTCCGAATTTGAACAATGTTGCTATAACGAAGATAATCATTATTAATATAAAAATGTATCGCCCGAACTGAATTAATGATATTTTATCGGAAATTCGTTCGGTTAATACATCTTGAATGATGGTTTTTTGAATGATTACCTCGAAAATAATAATTGTAGAAATGGCTACAATTAAAATAAAAGTTAGTAGTAAAGATAGGCAAAGTGCCACAAAATATTGTCGAAAATAAGCGCGTTTAATGATAATGTGTTGCGAAGTTTCGAATCCAGACATTATAGCATTAACGCCATTGGTCATTAAGAAAACCGATAAAATAAATCCTGACGAAAGCAACCCTGATTGACTGTTGTGTAAAATATCATTGATAATATTTTCTATGGCTCCGTAAGTATTTGGCGGAACGGCTTCTGAAACGAACTGCAAAAAATCTTTTTGAAATCCTTGAATTGGAATAAACGGAATGAGATTTAAAATAAATAATGCAAACGGAAAAAGTGCCATAAAAAAACTCCAAGAAACGGCTGCAGCTCGATAACTCAATGCGCCAGTCAAAATTCCTGAAATATAAAAATGGCTAAGTTCGTAAAGAGAAATATTTTCAAGAAAAGGCAGCTTTATGGCACTAAAAAAACTTTTAATTGTTTTTATGAAAGTTATTTTTTCAAGTTTTATGTTCATTTTGCAATTAATAAAAAGCTTTTAAACTCAAGTCCATGTTATAAACCGAATGCGTCAATGCACCAGATGATATGTAATTTACGCCACAATTCGCATATTCTTTAATAGTATTTTCGTTGATATTTCCAGATGATTCGGTTAAACATTTGTTTCCGATTAATGCAATCGCTTTTTTGGTATCTTCGAAATTGAAATTGTCGATTAATATTCTGTAAACGCCATCTGATTCAAGAATTTCTCTAATTTCGTCAAGATTTCTGGCTTCGACAATTATTTTTAAATCAAGATTATTTTGTATTAAATATTGTTTGGTTTTGGCAATTGCCAATGTAATTCCGCCAGCAAAATCGTTGTGATTGTCCTTGAGCATAACCATATCGTACAAAGCAAAACGATGGTTTTCGCCACCGCCAATTTTAACAGCCCATTTTTCGCAGGCTCTAAAACCAGGTGTTGTTTTGCGAGTATCGAGAATTTTGGTTTTTGTTCCTGACAATAATAGAACATAACTATTTGTTTTTGTGGCAATTGCCGACATTCTTTGCATGGAATTCAAAACCAATCTCTCGGCTTTTAGTATAGATTGTGAACTTCCAGAAACGTGAAAAACGATGTCTCCATATTTTACATTTTCGCCGTCATTTATGAATATTTCTACTTTTAAATCGGCATCTACATATTCAAAAATCATTTTTGCAAATGCTACTCCAGCAATTATTCCAGTATCTTTTACAATTAATTTTGCTTTTCCAGTTGCCGATTTTGGTATGCAAGCCAATGAACTGTGGTCGCCATCGCCAACATCTTCTCGGATTGCGTTTGAAATTATTAAATTTAATTCGTTTTGAAATTGCGTTTCGGAAATCATTATTGTAATTTTATAAAATGCTAAAATAGGAAAAAAAATAGATTATTAGAATGTTAGATTTAGTAAATTTGCATATTAATTTATATTAAATGAATATCAAACTAATAGCAATCGGCAAAACTGATAATAAAAATTTGCAATCATTAATTGATGAATATTCTAAACGATTGTCGTTTTATATCAAATTCGATTTAGAAATAATTGCTGATATTAAAAATGTAAAAAACTTGTCTGAAAGCCAACAAAAAGAAAAAGAAGGCGAATTGATTCTATCAAAAATTACCGCAACAGATCAATTAATTTTGTTGGACGAAAATGGAAAAACCTTTTCGAGCATTGGTTTTTCTGACGAATTACAAAAAAAAATGAATTCTGGAATCAAAACTTTGGTCTTTGTAATTGGTGGTCCTTATGGTTTTTCGGATATGGTTTATGCGAAGGCAAATGGAAAAATTTCTTTGTCATTAATGACTTTTTCGCACCAAATGGTTCGATTATTTTTTATAGAACAATTGTATAGAGGTTTTACGATTTTGAAAAATGAACCTTATCATCATCAATAAAAAAAATCTAGTTGGCAGATTTTAGAATACAGTTTGGCGAATTTTAACGCCATAATTTTTCAAAATCAAATTCAATTTCGCAATTTTTATCAATTTGAAATTTATTTTTTTCGACTTGTTTGTATTTATTGTCGATTAATTCAAAAACTTCAACTTTGTCTTTTAACGGATCTACCATTAAATAAAATTGAACCCCATTTTCTTGATATAATTGAAATTTTATAACTCTATCAGTTTTAATATTTGATGGCGATAAAATTTCAATAACTAAAACTGGTGGCATTTCTAAAAAATCATTTTTAGGATCGCCACAAACAACCATAATATCGGGACGAACAACAGTATCGTCGTTTATTTTCCAATCTAATTCTAGGAAAACTATACAATCACAATCAGAATTTCTATCAATTCCGTTAGTGGCTTGAGTTGTTAATCTAGCTTGAATTTTGCTATGTTTTTGAGAATCCGATGGAAGCATTTGTAAAGGATAACCATTTACAAGTTCCCAATCTTCTTTCCAGTTTTTATAATCATTATAAGTATATCTTGGAAAATCAAAAGTTTTCATAATTCAAATTTTTATATACAAAGTTAATAATTTCTATTGATTAATTAAAATTAGTATTTGTTTTCTCAAACAATTTAACACAATCAACAGCTTCTTTCACATCATGAACACGTAATATTTTTGCACCTTTTGTTAATGCAATTGTGTTTAAAACAGTAGTTCCATTCAAAGCATTTTCAGCATTTGTATCCAAAGTTTTATAAATCATTGATTTTCTTGAAACGCCCGAAAGAATAGGCAATTCAAGCATTTGAAAAAGTTCTAATTTTTGTAAAACTTCAAAATTTTGATTTAATGTTTTGGCAAATCCAAATCCTGGATCTATTATTAAATCATTGATTCCTAAACTTCTGGCTTTAGCAATTTTATCTGAAAAATAAAACAACATTTCTTTTATGATATTATCATAGTTTGTCAATGATTGCATTGTTTGTGCGTTGCCTCGCATGTGCATCATTATGTATGGTACATTGTATTTTGCAATAACTTCCATCATTTTATCGTCAAGATTTCCGGCAGAAATATCGTTGATTATTGCTGCGCCATTGTCGATACAAACTTTAGCAACTTGATTTCTAAAGGTATCAATCGAAATAATAGTTTCCGGAAATTTGTTTAGAATAAGTTCCAAAACAGGCAAGATTCTATCAATTTCTTCTTTTTCTGATACAAATTCAGCATTTGGTTTGCTAGAATAGGCACCTATATCTATGAAAGTTGCTCCTTCTAACATCATTTTTTCAACTTGATTTAAAATGATATTTTCGCCAACAAATTTTCCACCATCGTAGAAAGAATTTGGAGTAATATTCAAAATTCCCATTACTCTTGGAATCGATAAATCAATAAGTTTTCCTTTGCAGTTCATTTTTAGATTGCAGATTTTAAATTTCGGATTTCAGATTAAAAAATTATGCTTATTTTTGAACAAATTTTTACAAATATAGATATTAATAATGAAGAATACTTCGCAAGAATATGACAAAGTTATTGCAATTTGCAGCACCTTGTTCAACAATAAAATGAAAGATTATGGTTGTGCGTGGCGTATTTTACGTTTGACATCATTAACAGACCAGATTTTTATAAAAGCACAACGCATTAGAAGTTTACAAGAAAACGAAGTTCGAAAAATCGATGAAGACGAAACTGGCGAATTCATTGGGATTATCAATTATTCGATAATGGCTTTGATTCAACTCGAATTAGGTGTTGCCAATCAACCAGATTTATCTGTCGAAAAAGCATCTGAATTATATAATGAAAAAATAGCTTTGACCAAAAAATTAATGGAAGATAAAAACCACGATTATGGTGAAGCATGGCGAGAAATGCGGGTTAGTTCGTTGACTGACCTGATTTTACAAAAGTTATTACGAGTTAAACAAATTGAAGATAACAAAGGGAAAACATTGGTCTCAGAAGGAATTGATGCTAATTATCAAGACATGATTAATTATGCTGTTTTTGGATTAATTTTAATGAATTTTAAATAACAAAATAAAACAATTGTAGTAATATTTTAAAAAAAATTGCTCTGGTCTAAAAAGTATATTTATATAAAAACTTTTTGCCACAGATTTAAAATAATTAAAGGTTTTTTAATATCCGATAAAAAAAACTGTGATAATCTGTGAAATCTATTGCTAGAATAAAAACATATAATTAATTAGACTACAGCCAAAAAAATTAAGTAGTAATAACATGTTGTTAACAAATCAAATCAAACTTAACTTTTACTTTTGTAAAAAACTTAAAAAATGAAAGATTCAAAAAATATAATTTCCTGGATAATTCGAATAATAATAGCTGTTTTATTCATAGTATCTGCTATTGCCAAAATGTATCCATCGCCTTATTTTGCAATTTCAACATTTGAAGTAAAACAACTGTATTCGTTGGGATTTACGGAAGCCATTGCTCCATTTTTTTCTCGTATATTAATAGGTATAGAATTGGCTCTTGGATTTTTGATTTTGCAAAAACATTTTCTGAAAAATTTTGTTGTTCCAATTACAATATTAATGCTGGCAGTTTTTGTGGGACATTTGACTTATGTAACTTTTTTAAGTGGCGGAAATTCAGGAAATTGTGGTTGTTTTGGCGAATTAATTCCAATGACTCCAATCGAAGCCATTATCAAGAATATTGTTGCAATTGGTTTGTTGGGATTTTTATATAAATTATTACCAAAAAATAATCATAAAACAGAAAATTTCTGGATTTTGACCTCAGTTTTATTTGCCACAATCTTGGGGATTTTTATGTTGGCACCAATTCAACCATCACAATCTGAATATTCAGTTAGTCCTGTTATTGAAAATGAAATCGTTTTGGATTCTGTTTCAACTGAAATAGCACCATTAAAAATTGAAGAAAAAGCAATTGAAACTTCAAAAATTGATTCTTTAAAAAATACAAAAGCAGAAATTATTCCTGTTTTAATCAAAACAAAATCTGGTTATGCAAAATATTTTCCTAAGATAGATTCAGGCAAAAAAGTATTGTGTTTTTTCGTCCCTGGTTGTGATCATTGTCGCGAAACTGCCAAAGAATTGACAGAAATGAAGAGGTTAAATCTTGATTTTCCAGAAATTACGATTATTTTTATGGACGAAGAAGCCAATTTGATTCCTGATTTTTTCAAATTTGCTGGAGCAAATTATCCCTATAAAATTATTGATATAATTGGTTTTTGGAAAATTCTTGGAACAGGAAAAGATGTTCCTGGAGTAAAATTACTGCAAGACGGAAAAGAAGTAAAATATTATTTTGGAACGACTGATAACAAATTCAATAAAGAAGAATTTGCAAATTTAATTAAGTAATTTTTTAGAATTCGATATAATTTAAAACGTAAATTTGTATTATAAAAAATAAAAAAAATGAGAAACACAATATTATTAATTCTAGCAATAATTACAATGTCTTGCAATTCACAAAAATTTTCAGAAAAAGCATTGACAACAACACTTTTATCACAAGACGGTAGTCAAGTTGCATTTAAAGATATTTTAGAAAAACACAATGGAAAAACAGTTTTGATAGAAGTTTGGGCATCTTGGTGTGGCGATTGTGTGAAAAATATGCCTAATCTGAAAAAGATTCAAGCAAATTATCCAAATGTTGATTATTTGTTTTTATCAATGGATAAAACTGCTGATAAATGGAAAGAAGGTATAGAAAAACATGATTTAAAAGGCAATCATTTTATGGCAAATGACGGAATGAAAGGTGTTTTCGGAAAATCAATCGATTTAGATTGGATTCCAAGATATATAATTATTGATAAAACAGGTAAAATTATTACTTATCGTGCCATCGAAACAGATTTCGAAAAAGTTAATGAAACTTTGAAATCTTTGGAATAAAATCAAATCAAACTTAAAATTTGATAAAAAAACAAACCGATAATTCGCAAATTAGAGGCAAACGAATTATTATATACTTTACAAATGAGAAAAAAAATTGTTGCAGGAAACTGGAAAATGAATAAAAATTCAGAAGAAACTGAAGATTTAATAAACGAATTAATTGCTAAAATTCCAACCGATTGTGAAGCAGAAGTAATTATTGCTCCCACTTTTGTAAACTTGGCTTCGGCGGTTGACCATTTAGAATTTATAAATATTGGTGTTGCTGCACAAAACATGCATGCTTCTGAAAACGGCGCTTTTACTGGCGAAATTTCTGCTGATATGCTCAAAAGCATTGGCGTAAACACAGTAATTTTGGGTCATTCGGAACGTCGTGCTATTTTTCATGAAACCGATTCGATGATTTCTTTTAAAGTAGATACAGCTTTGAGACACGAAATGAAAGTTATTTTTTGCTTCGGCGAAGAATTGAAAGACCGTCAAGACAAACAACATTTTAATGTAGTTGAAAATCAATTGCGTGACGGATTGTTTCAAATAGAAAAATCGGCTTGGAAAAACGTAATATTGGCCTATGAACCGGTTTGGGCAATTGGAACAGGTGAAACTGCAAGTCCAGAACAAGCTCAAGAAATGCACGAATTTATTCGTGAAACTGTATTGAAAGCATTTGGAAGCGAAATCGCAGAAAATGTCTCAATACTTTATGGCGGAAGCGTAAAACCCGATAATGCTAAAGAAATTTTCTCTAAACCAGACGTCGATGGCGGATTAATTGGTGGAGCAGCTTTAAAATCTGACGATTTTGTTGCAATCGTTTTGGCTGTTTAATTTTATATTAATTCAAATTAAAAATAAGTTAGAAAACCTATCGAGAAATTGATAGGTTTTTTAGTTTTTTACTATAAATAATTTAGATGCATTTGTTTATCTTTGCAAAAAAATCAGAATGTCAAACATATATTTAGGATATCATTTTACAGTAGAACCAAAAGAATTAGGCTCAGAAATTTTGGTTGCAGAATTGGGCGAATTGCCCTTCGAAAGTTTTGTAGAAAGCGAATTTGGAGTTACAGCCTATATTCAAAAACATTTGTGGAACGAGAATATTCTTGACGATTTATTTATTTTGAACTCACCACAATTCATAATTTCATATAAAATCGAAGAGATTGATCAAGTAAACTGGAATGAAGAGTGGGAGAAAAATTTTGAACCAATCGATGTAGAAGGAAATTGTCACGTTCGCGCACCTTTTCACCCAAAAACCAATGCCGAATTTGACATAATAATCGAACCAAAAATGAGTTTTGGAACTGGTCACCACGAGACAACTCACATGATGATTCAACATTTATTAGAAACCGATATTCGTGGATTGAAAACGCTCGATATGGGTTGCGGCACAGCAATTTTAGCAATTCTTGCAGAGATGAAAGGTGCAAAACCAATCGATGCAATCGATATTGACAATTGGTGTTACTTGAATTCTATTGAAAATGCAGAACGCAATAATTGTTCCGAAATAAGTGTTTTTGAAGGTGACGCAACTTTATTAAAAGACAAAAAATATGATTTAATAATTGCAAATATAAACAGAAATATTTTGTTAAATGACATGCAATCTTATGTAGATTGTCTAAATCCAAATGGAACAATTTTGTTTAGCGGTTTTTACACAGAAGATATCCCGTTTATCGATTCATCTTGCACACAAAAAGGACTCAATTTTGTCAAAAAAATAGAAAGAAACAATTGGGTTTCATTAAAATATACTAATTAATACTCAGTTATCGGTCACAGTTTTTTGAACTGAAACTGAAAACTGCTACTGAAAACGCTACAGAATGACAACCGAAATAGATTATTTAGAAGAATCATTAGTTCAAGTATCGACAGATTTGAATAATGAAATTGTGCTTTTTAATGACGACGTAAATACTTTTGATCATGTTATCGATACTTTAATTTTAGTTTGCGACCATACTTTAGAGCAAGCTGAACAATGTGCAATATTAGTTCATTATAAAGGAAAATGTACAGTAAAAACAGGAAGTTTGAAAGAATTAACTCGCCAATGTTCTCTATTATTAGAAGCAGGATTAAGTGCAGAAATAGTATAAAATAAATCTAGTCACAAATATTGCAAACTATAGACAATAATTTCAATCCTAAAATTAATAAAATGATTCAAAAATCAGCTTTTTTTATTTTAATTTTTTTTGCTTTAACATCTTGTATTAGTACAAAATCGACCTTAATGAATGTCGATAATAATGCACCTATTCCTAAATTGACCAAGCAAAATACTTTTGTTTTAACAGAAATTAGTACCGATTCAAAATATGGATATGACAAAGATTATCCAATAAATGTTTTTTATAGAAATTCTAACGACGAAGAGATAAATTGCAACCGTTTTCTTAACGCAATTTCTGGTCCAAATGCTGAAGTAATTACTTTCAAAAAAACAGGGATTTGTTGCCCATTTCCGAGTAAAAATATCAATAACGGTGGTGGATTTCTTGCAGTTTACGAAATTAGTTATGAAGGTTTGAAAAATCCCAAAATTTTATACCTTAATATATATGAGAAAGGTTTGCTATTGGCACCAATTGGATTTACAATAAAAAAATAAAATTAACATTATGAATATCAATAATATACCTCAAATAAAACATACTCAAAGCGGCAATTTCTTTTTGCTTGCTGGACCATGCGCCATCGAAAGCGAAGAAATGGCGATGCGAATAGCAGAAAAATTAGTAGGAATAACCGATAAATTGCAAATTCCTTATGTTTTTAAAGGATCTTTCAAAAAAGCAAATCGATCAAGAATTGATAGTTTTTCTGGAATTGGAGACGAAAAAGCCTTGAAAATTCTAGAAAAAGTTTCAAAAGAATTTGGAGTTCCGACCGTTACAGATATTCACACAAATCAAGATGCAGAAATGGCAGCCGAATATGTTGATGTTTTGCAAATTCCAGCATTTTTAGTACGTCAAACCGATTTGGTTGTTGCTGCCGCAAATACCGGAAAGATTGTTAACCTAAAAAAAGGACAATTCATGAGTCCAGAAAGCATGAAACACGCCGTTCAGAAAGTTTTGGATTGTCACAATCAAAATGTTATGATCACAGATCGTGGTTCTATGTTTGGTTATCAAGACATGATAGTCGATTTTAGAGGCATTCCGACTATGCAACAATTTGCAACTACGGTTTTGGACGTTACGCATTCGTTACAGCAACCAAATCAAGTAGTTGGCGTTACTGGCGGTAGACCAGAGATGATAGAAACAATCGCCAAGGCTGGAATTGCAGTCGGTGTCGATGGTATTTTTATAGAAACACATTTCGATCCTGCAAATGCCAAAAGCGATGGAGCAAATATGTTGCATTTGGATCTTTTCGAAGGATTAATGACCCGATTAGTAGCTATTCGTCAGACAATAAACAAGTTTTAAAATTCAAATAAAAAGTTATTTCAAATTGCAATTGCCAAACCATGAATAAAAATAATCTGGACTTTTTGGACGTTAAAAATGACAGTAGAATAAGCTTTAAATAAATAAAAAATGAAGAGAATAATTTTAGTGTTTTTAATGATTTTAAATTTTGCAAATTCATTTGCTCAAAATGTTTTTTCTGAGAAATATACAGCTCACAATAAAGGAAAATGGTTTGTTTTTTGGGGTGGAAATAGAGACTCTTATGCCAAATCTGACATTCATTTTACAGGAAACGGATATGATTTTACGGTGCAAGACGCGGTATCACACGATAAACCTCAAGGTTGGCATATAGATTATATAAACCCTTTGAAAATGACAATACCGCAAACAAACTTTAGATTAGGATATTTTCTGTCAGATAAATACAATATTTCGATAGGTGTTGACCACATGAAATATGTCGTAACACAAAATCAAACTTTTAATGTAAACGGCAACATAAACTTGCCTGTTTCAGAAGTTGGTTCTCAATTTAATGGTATTTATAATAACAAATCAACTATAATGTCAGATGATTTTTTAAAATTAGAACATACTGATGGTCTTAACTATGTTCACGCAGAAGTATCAAGATTTGATGATGTTTCAAATATTTTCAAATTACCAAATACAGATAAAGTACAAATAAATTTAACAGAAGGTTTGGGTTTGGGTTTTATTTATCCTAGAACAGATTCTAGCTTATTAGGTAAACCAAGACATGACAATTATAATGTTGCAGGAATTGGAGTTTCTGGAAAGTTGGGGTTGAATTTTACTTTTTTTAAACATTTCTTTATTCAAACCGAGATAAAAGGCGGCTATATAAATATGTACAACATTAGAACAACTTTTGACTCAAGCGATAAGGCCACACAAGTGATTTTGTTTTTCGAAAAAACAATTGCATTTGGAAGTATTTTTAGATTATAAAAAAAATAATTTAAGATCTTTTATTTATGAATTAAGTTTGTTTTTGGTAACTGAATTTATTTTTGTGTTTTCTAATTAATTTTATGAACCGTTATCAGATTATCCTCGCCCATTTTCCAAAATTCGCCAGAAATTTTTAGCGTATCGCCAATTTTCGACTCAATATATTGTTTTGGATTATTAAGATTAGTAGAACTAATTGTTATAAAATAAATCTGATTATCAAAAGTTTCTAGTTTTGCAGAATAGCCATCTTTTCCATATTCAACAGACTTTACGACTCCAGAAATTGATATCGAATCTTGAATATCTTTAGTAATTAATTCTTTTCCAGAATCGGAACTTTTTTTATTGCAAGACAAAATTGAAATAAATAAGGATAATATTATTAAGTTTTTCATAGTTGATTTATTAGTTTAATAAAACGAAGATTTTAGATAAATATTCTAAATTCAAATTTAACATTTTATTTTAGATTAAAGTTTGGTCTAACAAATAAAATGCATTTACTTTGCGTTTCAAAGTACTTTAAAATGAAAGAGAAATATTTAAATGACATTAGCGAAATAAAAAATATGATGAGCAAATCATCGCAATTTATTTCCTTGAGTGGATTGGCAGGAATCTTAGCTGGAATTTATGCTTTGATTGGAGCTTTTTTTGCTCGACAAATTTTGTTTGTAAATAGAAATCTAAATGTCGAATATTCCAAAATAGATATTTCTACTAAAATGACTTACCAAGAAATAGAAATGAAATTATATTTTATAGCATTTGCAGTTTTATTAGCATCTATAATCACAGCTGGTATTTTAACTTATTTGAAAGCAAAGAAACAAAACGAACAAATTTGGAACTCAACATCTAAAAGAATGATTGCCAATTTCTTGATTCCATTAGCAACTGGTGGCATTTTTGGATTAATATTATTAAGAAATCAATACTATGGATTAATCGCACCAATAACTTTAATATTTTATGGATTAGCTTGCATAAATGCTAGTAAATATGCACTTCGAGATGTTCGATATCTTGGGCTAACAATTGTAATTATTGGACTTATTTGTACAGAATTTACTAGATATTCTCTTGACTTTTGGGCTATAGGTTTTGGTATTTGTCATGTTTTATATGGTAGTATAATGTATTTTAAATATGATTTTAGACAATAGAATTTTAAATAATAAACTTTCAGAATTAAGATCCAAAAGCATATAAAATATCAAAATGAAAAAATCAAAAATAATATTTGCAATTGTTACATTTGGATTGAGTTTTTATTTTGCATTATCAATCACAAAAAAAATATTCAATAAAACAAAAATTGCAGAAAATAAAATAGAAAATCAAACTTTTGATAAAATTCAAGATGGCGATATTTTATTTCAAACATCGCAATCGGCACAATGCGAAGCCATTCGAATTGCGACCAATTCAAAATTCTCTCATTGTGGGATAATTTTTATAATGAATGGCAAAAAAATGGTTTTCGAAGCAGTTCAACCAGTCAAATTAACGCCAATTGAAAATTGGATTATGCAAGGAAAAAACAATAAATATATTGTTAAACGGCTAAAAAAAGCAAAATTTTTTTTAACTGATTCGACTTTACAAAAAATGAAAGATTATGGTCATAATTTCCTAAACAAAAATTATGATGGTTATTTTAATTGGTCTGATGAACAAATATATTGCTCAGAATTGGTCTGGAAAATCTATAAAAACGCAACTAATATTGAACTTTGTAATTTGGTCAAACTAAAAAGTTTTAATTTGAATAACGAAAAAGTAAAAGCAATTCTAAATCAGAGATACGGCAAAAATATTCCACTTGAAGAAGATGTTGTTGCACCATCGCAAATTATAGATTCAGAAATTTTAGAAACTGTTTTTGATAATTACTGATTTAATATTAAATTTCAAATATTTAATATTTTGAAAGAATAAAAATATGATAAACATTATCCAAAATATCAATAAAGCATTCGATCACCGAATTCGACTAGGAATTATGTCGGTTTTAATGGTCAACGAATCTGCTGACTTTATCACTTTGAAAGAACTTTTGGGTGTAACCGATGGCAATCTGGCCAGTCATACAAAAGCTTTAGAACTCGAAAAACACATAATTATCGAAAAACAATTTATTGGCAAAAAACCAAATACAAGCTACCGAGCAAGTTTTTCTGGTCGAAAGGCATTCACAGAACACATCAACGCAATCGAAAAATTAATCAAAAAAAAATAAAAAAATTTTTTAATTTAATACTTTGAATTTCAAAGTACTTTTAATATAAATAAATACAATCTAAAAAATTCAATCAAAAAATGAAAGACAAATTAATCGAAAAAATGTACGACTTAAGCAAAAAACCTTATCAAAAATTCTTCAAGAAAAATAAACCTTGGACAATCTTAAAATCAGAATTATTGCAACAAAAACCAGAAAGTTTAGGTTTTGGATTAGGAACTTTTTTACAAAAAAACAATTTCGACATTCAACCAAAACTCGAAGACCACGATGTGATTCATGTTTTGACAAATACCGGAATTTCGGTACCCGAAGAAATCGGAATGCAATATTATTTATTTGGAAACGGCAAGCGAAGCCTTTATTTATATATGGTTATCGTTTCTGGAACTTGCTTCTATCCTACTCTACTTCAATATTTTATCGATCAATATCGTAAAGGAAAAACTGCACACAGATTCCATCAACTTGATTTTTCTAAAATGTTGCATTTCGAAATTCAAGTAATTCAAAATACTTTTAATATTCAATAATATTCAGAAACGAATGGTATAGTTATTTTCAGTAAAGGCATTTCCCGCTTTTCCCTTCAATCTTTTTCTTGGCAAAAAAAAGCCAAGAAAAAGGATTTTCATTCTAATCGGGGTTATTCGAGAATGATTTTCGAATTCTTGGAAAATTCAAAAAAAACCTCATAAGTTAAAACAATAAACATAACAAGGCACGTAATGATTTTTAATTAATTAATTAATAAGTTATCTAATACATTAATCAATTCCATTTTGATCTATCAGATAAATCAAGGCTGTCATTGTCGCTGCACCAAGTTCCAATTCTCGTTTATTGACAGCATCAAAAGTATCGTTTGCAGCATGATGATGGTCAAAATAACGTTGCGAATCGGGTTGCAAAGCTACTTTTACAATCTTTGCAGATTTTAATGGGCCAATATCAACGCCAGAATGACCTTTAACGAATTTATGAATCAAATAAGGTTCAAATAAATTTTTCCAAGAACAAATTTTTTCAAAATTTTTATCATCGCCTTCTATCGAAAAACCTCTTGGCGAAAATCCACCAGAATCACTTTCAAAAGCAAAAATGTGGTTTTCATTATTTTTATTTGATAATTCTTCATATTTATTGCCACCACGAACTCCGTTTTCTTCGTTCATAAACATTACAGCTCGAATGGTATTTTTGGGTTTGTATCCAATTTTTTTCAAGATGTTCAAAACTTCCATGCTCTGCACACAACCTGCACCATCGTCGTGCGAACCATCGCCTAAATCCCAAGAATCTAGATGTCCGCCAACAATAATAATCTTGTCTGGATTTTCGGAACCTTTAATTTCTGCCACGACATTGTGGCTCAAAACATCTGGAAGCATTTGGCAAGATTGCTTGAAATACAAAATAGAATTTGGATTTTCTTTTAATAATTTACTTAATTTTTCCGCACCGATAGTGCTAATTGCAGCCGCAGGAATTTTTTGATTTTCGGAAGTATCACCATAATTGGTTGAGCCAGTGTGTGGCAAATCGTCTAAACGCAAATTCATAGAACGAACCATTACTGCAATTGCTCCTAATTTTGCGGCTTCTCGGGCACCAGACGAACGTTGGTCGACACAACTTCCATAAGCCTTGAAAGTTTCTATAAACTCAGGATTCATTGGTCGGTTAAAGAAAACAATTTTTCCTTTTATTTTACTTTCTCCAAGTGTTTTCAATTCGTCAAGAGATTTGACTTCGATTACTTCGGCATTTAGACCAGATTTTGGAGTTGCAACCGATCCACCAAGTGCACAAATTGAAAAGTTTGTTTTTTGTTTTCCGATTTTCAAAAAGGCCATTTCTTTTTCGCCACGAACCCATTTAGGTACCATAACTTCTTGCAAATAAACTTTATCTAGACCTAAAGTTTCAAGTTGCGCTTTGGTATAAATCACGGCTTTTTCTGCTCCGATTGAACCCGAAAGTCGTGAACCGATTTTATTAGACAAATCGTCAAGCCAATCATAACATTTTGCATTGGTCAATGCTGATTTATAAATTGATGCCAAAATTTTCTCATCGTTTGATTGAGCGAAAATTGTTGTGGAAATTAGAATGAATAAGAAGGTTATTTTTTTCATTATTGGTTTTTTATTAAAAAAGTAAAATTAGTATTTAAAAATTCAAAATGCTACAATTAATAAACAAAGACTAATTTATTTTTTGTTAACACACAAGGAATTTAAATTCGTTTAAAGTGGCATATTTTTTTGTTTTTTGAAATATTAATGTTCAAATAAGTTTTTTTTTGCGAAAAACCTAAATTATTTAGTAAAGTTATGTTTTTGGTTTTAAATACTATTGAGCGTGAGGGATAGAGCAAGGCGCCATGCGCTCGTGAAAGCCCGACAACATTTAAAAAAAGGGCGACTAAGCAGCAACTCGAATAGCCCTTTTTATTGAATGAGGTCACGCCCAAATTATGATTTTTACATTAAATATCTTCGAAAAGCAACTTTATATTTTCATACGAATTCAACAAAGCTTCTTGAACTTGGTCAGGATTGAGCCAAACTGCATTTTCGATTCCCTCTTCTATTTGTCCTTGAGGAATACCTTCGAAGGTAGAACGCATTTCGAACCAATGGGTTATTTTGAGTTTAAAAACACCATTTCTTTTAAAAACATGATATGTTTTTTGAAGTTTTTTGACAATTTCGAGTTCGTTTACGCCAGTCTCTTCTTCGACTTCACGCATTGCGGTTTCTTCGATTTCTTCGCCTTTCTCGGTGCCGCCTTTTGGTAAATCCCATTTTCCGCCCCGAAAAATAAATAAAACTTGTCCTTTATTGTTATAAACTAAACCGCCACCAGCTTTAGAAACTGGTATTTTGGACTTGAAAACACGCATTAACTCGGCTTCGTCTGGATAATAAAGACTTGCTTTTTGAATTTTATTTTGATACATCTTAATAATAAGTTGTTCAATATCAATACTTTCAAGCAAGAACAATTGAAAATCGGTTTCTTTACTGATTTCATTTGTTAAGAAAAGTGGCTTGTCATTCACAAAAACTTTATACATTTGCAATATGATTTTTAATAAAGATACAGCCGAAAAAACAGCCGAATTGCTTTTGCAAATAAATGCAATTAAATTGAATCCAACAACACCTTTTTTATGGGCATGCGGTTGGAAATCTCCGATTTATTGCGATAACCGTCTAACGCTTTCATTTCCAGCGATTAGAAATTACATTCGTGATGAGTTTTCTAAAAATATTGAAAAACAATTCGGTAAACCCGATGTTATTGCTGGAGTAGCAACTGGCGCTATTGGAATTGGTGTTTTGGTTGCCGAAAGTTTGGGTTTGCCGTTTGTATATGTGCGACCAGAAGCAAAAAAACACGGTCGCCAAAATCAAGTTGAGGGTTTTTTGCAAAGTGGTCAAAATGTTGTTGTAGTTGAAGATTTAATTAGTACTGGAAACAGCAGTTTGATGGCTGTTGATGCCTTGCGAAATGAAGGTGCTCATGTTAAGGGAATGGCAGCGATTTTTAATTATGGATTTGATGTAGCTGATAAAAATTTCAAAAATGCAAATGTCGATTTATATACTTTATCTGACTATGAAAATCTTTTGACATTGGCTGTCGAGAAATTATACATTACAGAAAAAGAAGAAAAAACTTTATCCAAATGGAGAAAAAAACCAGATACTTGGGATGTTTAGATGGCAGATTTCATATTGCAGAATTAAGATTATAAGAAGAAAGAGATTATTTAAAAAATAAAAAAAATGAATTTAGAAAGTCCAAAAGTTAGCTTAGAAAAATCGGCTCAATACATGTTTGAAGCTTTATGCGATGTGAAAAACTACGAAAAATTAATGCCAGAAAACATTTCAAAATTCGAAGTTACTGGAGATGATTCGTTTATTTTTGGTTTGTCTGGAATGCCAGAAATTAAGCTTAGAATGAAAGAAAAAAATGCAACAAACCAAGTAATACTTGGGGCAGCGAGCGATAAACTGCCTTTTACTTTAACTGCAAATATTGAATCGAAATCTGAAAATACTTCTGACGTTCAATTGCTTTTCGAAGGAGATTTTAACGCCATGATGGCGATGATGATTAAAGGTCCGATTAATAAATTTCTAGAAAGTTTGTCTGGAAATATGCATAAATTGTAAATTAGTCAATTTGATAATTAGTCAATTAGATAATTATTCAACTAGAAAAATAGAAAATTTAAAGAAAATAAAAAAAATCTAGTATGAATTACTAGATTTTTTTGTTTGCAAAAATAAGTTAAAAAATATAAAGTGAATATTAAAGCTTCTTAGCTTCGTTCCAAAAAATGTCCATTTCGGCTAAAGTCATGTCAATTAATGGTTTGCCTATTTCGCCAGCTTTTGATTCTAGATATTGAAAACGTTTTATGAATTTTTTATTGGTTCGTTCCAAAGCGTCTTCTGGATTTACATTCAGAAATCTGGCATAATTTATCATCGAAAATAAAACATCGCCAAATTCGGCCTCGATATTATCTTGATTTCCAGCCAAAATTTCGACTTGCAACTCTTGTAATTCTTCTTGAACCTTGTCCCAAACTTGATGCGGTTCTTCCCAATCGAAACCCACGCCTTTGACTTTATCTTGAATTCTGGTAGCTTTGACAAGTGCTGGTAAACTTTTTGGAACACCTTCAAGAACAGAAGTTTTGCCTTCTTTTAGTTTTAATTTTTCCCAATTTTGTTTTACTTCCTCTTCGTCTTTTACGACAACATCACTGTAAATATGAGGATGACGGTGAATCAGTTTATCGCAAATTTCGTTACACACATCGGCTATGTCAAAATCTTGAGTTTCTGAACCAATTTTTGCGTAAAAAACAATATGCAATAACAAATCGCCTAATTCTTTTTTGACTTCGTCGAGGTTATTGTCCAAAATCGCATCGCCCAATTCATAAGTTTCTTCTATTGTTAAATGGCGTAATGTCTGGATTGTTTGCTTTTTATCCCAAGGGCATTTTTCTCGCAATTCGTCCATAATTGTCAATAATCTATCAAATGCTTGGAGTTGATTTTGTCTTGATTTCATTTTTGTAGTTTTAAAGTTCATTCAAAAATAAGAAATCCTATCACGAACGCAATAGGATTTGTTTTATTTTAAAAAATTACAATTTTACTCTTTTTTAGCTTTTGCTTTTTTAACCGTTTTTTTGACTTCTTCTACAACAGCATCTTTAATTTCTTCTGCATTTTCAACTTTAGGCTCGTCTAAATTAACTAATCCTTTAGCTTGAAGCATATTATACCATTTTAGAATTTTTTTAATATCAGATGCATAAACTCTTTCTTGGTCGTAATCTGGAAGAATTTCTTTGAAATAATTTTCTAAAACATCATTATTTTCTTTATCAGAAATAGTTGGTTCGCAATTTTGTTTTGTAGCAATTGCGTGCATTACATCAACTAATGGTTTTTCGGCATCGTAAGTGTAAACCGAAATTTCTGACAATAAACTCACATTACTTTTCATTCCAACAGTAATTCTTTTTCCATCAATAAACGATTCTGCAACAAAACCAGTTCTTGTTTGAACTTTCAATGCGTACAATCCTGGTTTTCCAGATATTGCTAATATTTTTTCTAAATTCATTTTTAAGATTTATGTGTTTTTTATTTGATTTTTAATATTAAATAATTTGCTGTAAAAAAATAGAATTTTGTGAAATCGAAAAATTCTAAATACCAACTGCCACTGAATACTTCCGACTTTTTATCTTCCTTTTTTGTTACAAAACCTCATTCTGTAATCAGGTCTTGCTTTTCCATCCATTATGTTGGCTAACTTCTTCTTAATCAATTGTTTTTTTAAAGACGAAATTAAATCTGTGAATAAAATTCCTTCAATATGGTCGTATTCGTGCTGAATAACTCTGGCAATCAATCCTTGGTAAACATCGGTTTGTTTAATAAATTGCTCATCGTAATATTCAATTGTGATTTTTTCGTGGCGGTAAACATCTTCACGAACGTCCGGAATACTCAAACAACCTTCGTTAAACCCCCATTCTTCGCCCTCTTCGACAAGCATTTTGGCGTTTATAAAAGTTTTTTTGAATGATTTTAGTTGTACTTTTTCTTCCTCTGATAAATTTTCGCTTTCGCTAAATGGTTCGGTATCTACAACAAACAACCTTATTGCCAAACCAATTTGTGGGGCAGCCAAACCAATTCCCGATGCGTTGTACATTGTATCGTACATATTGGAAATCAATTCGTTAAGACCTAGATATTCTTTAGTCAACTCCTCGCCTACTTTTCTTAAAACTGGATCGCCATATCCAACTATTGGTAATATCATTTTGATTTTAGATTCTAGTTTGCTGATTTTATATTTCAGAATTTAATCCTAAAAAAAATATATGAGCAAAAATTATTCAATTATTATTTTTTTTGCAAAAGTAATTAAAATTTATTATATTATTTTTATGAATTCAATTTTAATATTTTATTAGTATTTTCTCTTATTTGTTTTAATAATTCTGGGTTTTCGTTTAAGTTTTGACCATAACTAGGAATCATTTCTTTAAGCTTAGATTGCCAATTATTGGTTTGAAAATCATTAGGAAAACATTTTTCTAGAACATCAATCATTATCGAAACTGCTGTAGACGCTCCGGGTGATGCACCTAATAAACAAGCCAAAGAACCATCTTTGGTACTAATTATTTCGGTTCCAAATTCTAGAATTCCGCCTTCTTTTTCATCTTTTTTAATAACTTGAACACGTTGTCCAGCCTGCAATAACTCCCAATCTTTGGCTTCGGCTTCTGGGAAATATTCTCTCAAAGCTTCGATTCTGTCTTCTTGAGATTGCAAAACTTGCGAAATTAAATATTTGGTTAACGGAATATTATGAAAACCTGCAGATAACATTGGCAAAACATTTGTTAATTCGATAGATTTTATCAAATCGAAATAAGAGCCATTTTTTAGAAATTTAGTCGAAAATCCTGCAAACGGTCCAAAAAGCAATTCTTTTTTGCCATCAATAATTCGAGAATCTAAATGCGGAACCGACATTGGTGGTGCATTTACGCCTGCTTTTCCATAAACTTTTACTTTGTGTTTTTGAATAATTGCTTCGTTATTACATTTTAGCCATTGACCAGAAACAGGAAAACCGCCATAACCTTCGCCTTCTTCTACATTGGCTTTTTCGAGCAATAAAAGTGAGCCGCCACCAGCACCAATAAATGCAAATTTAGTATTGGTTCGTATAATTTCATCATTGACTAAATTCTTGATTTTCAATCGCCAAGTTTGGTCTTCTTTTTTTCTGATTTTTTTAACTTCACAATTATAATGAACCTCAACTCCATCTTGTTTTGACAAATAATCCATCATCGATTCGGTTAAAGTTCCAAAATTAACATCGGTTCCATATTTCATGTAAGTTCCTGCAACTTTTTCTGAAGTATTGCGACCATTCATAACCAATGGCATTAAATCTTTAAGAAAATTAAAATCTTCGCTGAATTTCATATCTCTAAAAATAGCATTTTTAGTTAAAACTTCAAAACGATTTTTAAGATAATCGACATTTTCTTCGCCCCAAACAAAACTTAAATGCGGAATTGAATGAATGAAATTTTCTGGCGATGTAATTATATTTTTATCAACTAAATAGCTCCAAAATTGTCTTGTTTGTTCATAGCTTTCGGCAATTTTAACCGCTTTTTTCGAATCGATTTTTCCGTCAATTTCTGGTGTGTAATTGAGTTCGCAAAAAGCCGAATGTCCAGTTCCAGCATTGTTCCAAGCATCTGAACTTTCGAGAGCTGGTTTGTCTAACCGTTCATAAATATCGATTTTGATTTCTGGATTCAATTCTTTTAGGAAAATCCCTAAAGTGGCACTCATAATTCCTGTACCTATTAATATTACGTCGGGATTTTGCATTCTAGATATTAGATTTAGATTTTAGAAATTGGATTTTTGATTTTATAAAAGTGGTCAAATCTGAATGCTTCTTAAATAATCTTGCAGCATTATTGTAGCTGCAATTTCATCGATTAAAGCTTTGTTTTTTCTTTGACTTTTCTTCATTCCGCTGTCAATCATTGATTGAAAAGCCATTTTGGATGTAAATCTTTCGTCAACTCGAACCACTTTCATTTCAGGAAAATGATTTGTAAAATGGGTTACAAAACCTTTTATAATAGATGCACTTTCTGATGGTAATCCGTTCATTTGTTTTGGTTCACCAATAATAACTGCTTCGACTTTTTCATTGGAAAAATAATCTTTCAAGAAATCGATTGCTTTTGCAGATTCGATTGTTGTTAAGCCAAAAGCAATCATTTGCAATTCATCGGTTACAGCTATTCCAGTTCGTTTTTGACCGTAGTCTATTGAAAGTATTCTTGGCATTTTTATAATGATTCTTTGTATTTGATGAAACCGAAAACTGTAACAGTATTATTTTCTAAATCAATATCATAAACTGATGTGTAACCTTTAAAAACGTAATCACGAATGTTTTCGTCTTGATAATATTTAGATTTTTGAAATGAAAAAGGATTTTTCAAATCTTTTTTGAGGTTTTTTATTAAATCGTTTTTAAATTTTCGTGCAGCTTTTGGTTTATCACTAGAAATATATTTTACTTGTTCATTTAACAAACTTCTAAAACCAAGTGATAAATTAACTTTCATATTTAGAAATTGTTTCTTCAAGAAATGTATCTAATTCTTCAAAAGTGTAAAGAGTTGCGGTTCCATTTCTAACTTTTTCTAATTCTTTATCTAGCATTTTTTTATTTTCGTCGAAATTTGAGTCAAAACTTTTGTCTATTTCAATTGATGAAATTTTCACTTCGTCTGACGAAAATGTACTTAATAAATCGATGATTTTTGACTTTAAATTGGGCTGAAATTCTATTTTTAATGCTTCCATTATTTTTTTAATAAAATGATTTTCTGTATTTTAAGATGCCAATAATATAAACGATTTCCTTTTTTGAATCTACTTTGCAAATTGTGGTATAACATTTGAAAACATAGTCTCTATACTTTTGGTCATCAAAATAAATTGATTTCTTAAAATTATAAGGATTAATTAAATCTTTTTGAATATTTCTAATCAAATCGTTTTTGAATTTTCTCGATGCGATTGGTTTATCCCTCGCAATAAAACTAACGATTTCTAACAAATCGAATTGAAAATATGTTGTTAATTCAATTTTCATATTCAGAAATTACATTTTCTAATGATTCATCCAACTCTTCGAAACTACAAAACCTGGCTGTACCATTATCAATTTTATCTGAAACCAATTTTAGTTTATGTTTTTCAAATTGAAATGCTGAATTTTCATCAGATATTTTCAACTCGTCTTTCGAAAATATACTTAACAATTCAATGATTTTAGATTTTAGATTGGGCTGAAATTCTATTTTTAATGTTTCCATTTGGACTGATTTGAAATACAAATATACGTTTTTTTGAATTTATTTGTTTAGTTTTTACGAACTTTCTGAAAATGCCAAAATCATTGTCAAATAACCCTGACCTGCCTGTCGGCAGACAGGTGTTAGGGAATCTGGTCTTTTTCGACGAGATGGAAAAGCACAAGGACTAGGGCTAGAAAAGTGCGACTGGCGGAGCAATTGCCATTCCAAAAATTGACCAAGCCATTCGTTTCTGAAAATAAAAATATTACATTTGCAGTAAACTAATATAAAATGACTGATTTACAAAATAAGATAGAGAATGCTTGGGAAAACCGAGATTTATTGAAAGAAGAAACTACAACAAATGCCATTCGTGAAGTAATAGAATTGCTTGATTCTGGAACTTTGCGTGTTGCCGAACCTGTTGGTAATGATTGGAAAGTTAACGAATGGGTCAAAAAAGCGGTTGTAATGTATTTTCCTATTCAGAAAATGGAAACGCACGAAGTTGGCATTTTTGAATACCACGATAAAATGTTACTAAAAACGGGTTATGCCGAAAAAGGAATCAGAATTGTTCCGCCTGCTGTGGCACGTTACGGTGCTTACATATCGAAAGGTGTAATTTTGATGCCTAGTTATGTAAACATTGGTGCATATGTCGATGAAGGTACAATGGTCGATACTTGGGCAACAGTTGGTAGTTGCGCTCAGATTGGCAAAAACGTTCATTTGAGTGGTGGCGTTGGTATTGGTGGCGTCCTTGAACCCTTGCAAGCAGCTCCAGTTATTATTGAAGATGGAGCATTTGTTGGATCACGTTGCATTGTTGTAGAAGGTGTTCGTGTTGGAAAAGAAGCTGTTTTGGGTGCAAATGTTTGCCTAACAGCATCGACCAAAATTATAGACGTTACTGGAGAAAATCCTATAGAAATGAAAGGTTTTGTACCAGCTCGTTCGGTAGTAATTCCTGGAAGTTATACCAAAACTTTTCCTGCTGGCGATTTTCAGGTGCCTTGTGCATTGATTATTGGAACTCGAAAAGCTTCGACGGACTTGAAAACAAGTTTGAATGATGCTTTGAGAGAATATGATGTAGCGGTTTAGTATTCAGGTTTCAGGTTTATATCAAAAAATCCAATTTCTTTCGAAAATGGATTTTTTTGTTAAATTTCTATTTATAATACTGCTAAACTGAGACTGAAGACTGAGACTGGAATTTGAAAACTAATAAAGAGTATCAAGTCCATTTTTAATGAAAGTGACTTTGTTTTTTTTGTTGAATTCTCTAATATCGTTGTTGATTTTCCATGTTTCCTGTGTTGCATATCCTCTTTTATGGTCTAAATGTAAACAAATAGAAGAATAGCGAATTTGTTTTGACAATAATCCGTTGTTGAATAATCGTTCGCCAAGTTCACGATCTAAACCACCATATTGCATGTCGTGATTGAAACCATTTATATCTAAAATATCTTTTTTGTAACCTGACGAGTTGTGACCGTTCCAAGAGCGTTTGGTTGGCGTTATCCAATTCAAGAAACTGGCTAAATATTTATTTTTTGTGAGTTTAAAATTTTTGAAACTATTTTTTAATTTATTAGATTTTAACCACGATAAATCGAAACATTTTTCGGTAATAACATCGTTTTCTTGAATTAAATTCGAGATATTCATGGGCAATTTAAAATAACCACCAGAAAGAAAATAACCTTCTTCACGATTTTTTAAATGATCGGCTACAAAGTCTTTTCTTGGAATGCAATCTCCATCAGTAAAAATTAGATAATCAGTATTCGATTTTATTATGGCTTTGTTAATAATAATTGTTTTCTGAAAACCGTTATCTTCTTGCCAAACATGCACAATTGGGTTTTTGAAATATTGCTGATAATTATCTAATACTTCTTTAGTTAAATGAGTAGAACCATCATCGGCAATGATAATTTCAAAATCTTGCTCGGTCTGAATGCTGTATCCAACAAGTACTTTCTTGAGCCATTCTTCGGCTTTGTAGGTAGAAATAATTATAGAAACTTTCATCGTTGGGTTTGAAGTGCGAAAATTAATGATTTTATTGAATTTATTGATATTAAAAACTAAATTTATTTTTACATTTGTTAAAAATAGCTTTTTCTAATAAACATTTATATTGATGACAAAAAATATTTTGCTACTATCCTTCATATTAAGAATTTAAAAAAAAACGCTATAATTAAGCACAAAGTCAAAAATCCACGAATAATAAAATATTTAATTTGTTCAATAAACAATTGTCACTAATTGTAGATTGTGAGGTACAAAATTTTGGACTTTGACTAAAATAAAAGCAAAATTTAGTCAAACTTCTTAGTTACAAATGTTTTAATTTTTTCAAAATTAAAAAAAATAAAATTAATGAAAATTTTAGTTATTCAAAAAAAAAGAATTGGAGATGTTTTAGTCAGCACCATAATTCTTGAAGCTTTGCGAGAGAAATTTCCAACTGCAAAAATACATTATTTGGTTTATTCGATGAGCTTGGCAGTTATTGATAATAGTCCTTTTATAGACAAAAATGTTATTTTGGACAATCAAACCAAGAAATCATTTTGGGGAATGGTCAAATTTTTATATCAATTAAGAAAAGAAAAATATGATGTTGTGGTTGATGCTTACGGCAAACCAAACAGCGTTTTGATGGGTTGGTTTTCGGGAGCCAAAAAAACAATTACATTTGATAAAAAATATTCAAGAATTTTATATTCAGATGTTATCAATCGACGAGAAAAGCCTTTGACAAATGCCACTCTAGCTATTGAACACCGAATGCAATTACTTGAACCACTTGATGTTAAATTTAGAAACTATAAACCAAAAATATTTTTGACCAACGCTGAAATCGATTTTGCAAAACAAACATTATTGCAAAGCGGTATTAATATAGACCATCCGATTGTGATGATAAGTGCTATTGGCAGCAAGGAATTAAAGACTTATCCGTTGCCATATATGGCGAAAGTGTTGGATAAAATTGCTACCTATAACAAAGTACAAATTTTAATGAATTACATTCCAAATCAAAAACATTTGGCTTTAGAATTGTACAATCTTTGTGAAAAAACTACACAAGAAAAAATATTTTTTGATATTTATGAAATCGATTTGCGAAAATTCATAGCAATTACAAGTCTTTGCAAAGCATTAATTGGCAATGAAGGCGGAGCAACACACATGGCAAAAGCGGTTAATGTTCCCACATTTATAATTTTTGCACTTGGTGTCGAAAAAAATAGTTGGAGTATTTATGAAAACGAAACAACCGATGTTGCTGTTCATGTACACGATTTTATTGCTGAAAATGAATTTAGTTTTGAAGAATTGACAACCAAATTTTCTCCAGATTTATTTATGGATAAATTGACAAATTTTCTGAATTTTAATATCCAATAATAATGAAAATAGGATTTGAAGCCAAAAGAATTTTTCATAATAAAACAGGTTTAGGCAATTATAGCCGTGATTTAGTTAGAATTTTGAGCGAATTTTATCCTGAAAATCAATATTTTTTATACAACCCCAAAAATTCTAACAAATATTTATTTAAAACCAATGAAATAAATGTTTTTGAAAAAAATCCAATATCTGATTTTTATAAAAGATTTCGTAATTTATGGCGACAATTTGGAGTTGTAAATGATTTAAAAAATGATAAAATTGAAATTTATCACGGATTATCGGGCGAAATTCCGTTTGGATTAAAACAAAAAAATATCAAAAGTGTGGTTACAATTCACGATTTGATATTTGTTAGATATCCTGAATTGTACTCGTTTTGGGACAGAAAAATTCATTTTTATAAATTCAAAAAAGCAGCACAACAGGCTGATTTAGTTATTGCAATAAGTGAACAAACCAAACAAGATATTGTCAAATATTTAAAAATTAATCCTGATAAAATCAAAGTTATTTATCAGGGTTGCAATAATGTTTTCAAGAAGAAATACAATGATTTTGAAAAAAATCAACTAAGAAAAAAATACAATTTACCAGAAAAATTTATTTTGAATGTTGGTACAATAGAAACCCGAAAAAATGTTTTATTGGCTGTAAAATCCATTAAGAACATAGATTCACAGCTTGTTATTGTTGGCAAAGAAACCAAATATGCAACAGAAGTAAAACAATATATTAAAGAAAATAATTTGGAAAATAAAGTTGTTTTCTTAAAATCGATGCCGTTAAAAGAGTTGGCAGTTTTGTACCAAATGTGTGAAATATTTGTTTATCCATCTATCTATGAAGGATTCGGCATTCCGATTATCGAGGCTTTGTTTTCAAAAGTTCCAGTAATATCAACATTTGGCGGTGTTTTTCCAGAAGCTGGTGGTCCAAGTTCCATTTACATAAACCCTGAAAGTGAACAAGAATTATCAAATGCAATAATAAATTTGCTAGAAAATCAAGATTTACGAAACGAAATCATCGAAAAAGGATTCGAGTTTGTACAAAAATTTAATGATCAAGCGATTGCTAAAAATTATTTTGATGTTTATGAAGATTTAGTTTGATTGTTTGAAATTATTAGTTTCAAATTTTTCAGTTAACATTTGATAAACAATTACTAACCAAATAAAAACGCAAGGCAAAGCTTTGAGGGAATATTTTCGAACATAATTGTCTAATAAATTACGTGGAAACAAGTCAGTATGAGACAAACTTGTGAGTATTAAAGCAAATATTAACAATCCAATTGCCCAATTAGGTTTAGGAATATCTTGAATAACAAACCAAATTGCAACTCCAACAAATGCAATAATATAAGTTGGAGATTCAGAGCCAGAACTAAATATTACTGTAAAAATTAACACTGATGACAACAAAAGTAGTTGAAATTTTTGATTAAAGTAGGCTTTAATTCTCAAATACGGCAACCCAAAAAACAACAATCCAATAATCAAAAATGGCGTGTTTGGAATTGTTATATCGCCAGTCAATCGTCTAGCAATTCCCATAACCGAAAAATCTTGATAAGTACCAAGTTCAACATTTGTGCCGTTTTTGCTGACTAATTCAGTAAACCATTCAACATATCGTTCTATTATGTATTGTGGTGAAGAAATTAACATTGGCAACACAAAAAACAAACCGCTCCAAAAAATCAATGATAAAACAAATTTGGGTTTGTTTTTACAAAAAAAGAAAAAAGCCAATCCAACAATGCCATACAATTTTATGAAAGTTCCAAGTGCAATAAGCATTGCTGCCCAAAAATCCAATTTTTTATTTATAAAAACATAAGACATAACAATTACAAAAACAATAATGGCGTTTACTTGAAAACTTTGAGCCGAAATAAGGTATTCATTCAAGCAAATCCAAAAAATAATTACTTTTTGAATCTCGGTAATAGGCAATTGATTAATAGCATAAACAACTAAGCAAACTAAGAAAATACTCCATAAAATTAATCCGATAAAATCTGGCAAAACAGCAAACGGAGCTATTAGTAAACTAAAAATTGGTCCATAATGGTTTCTATCAAAAAATTCGTTTGGATATTCTGTATATAAAGCGGTTTGATTGATTACATGATAATATACGTATTTATAAATTTTATAATTGTTGTGATTGCCAAAATACTTAGGAATTACAGCCAGAATTGTAGCTATAATCCACAAAATTGTTATGTTTTTCTTACTTTTGAAGAAAGATTTGTCAAAAAAAATAAAAATTTTTTTAATCATAATTTTTATGGATTATTTTTTTTTGTTTTTGAAACTGAATCACATTAGCATATTTGATGTATGAAAAATAAGCTTGAGTTAAAGAAAATGTCAAACCATCAATTCCTCTTATAATTCCTTTTCTAAAAAAATAGCATTTTACAAATGAAAATATCCCATTAAAAATTGGTTTTATAAAACTAATTTTTATTCCAGATTCAAAAATTTGTTCAGCACTCCACTGTGCATATTGATTTTTTTTAGAAATAATTTGTATGAATGAATGACTACCGTAATGTAAAATATGAAAGTTTAATTTTTTTGGATTTTGAGCAATTATTTTCTGATGGATTTTATCTAAAGAAGGTTTAGCACTTTTTTTATTAAAAAATCTGATTTTATTGTCTGGGTACCAACCTGCAAAATCAATAAATTTGTCCTGAAGGAAGTTTTTTACTCTAAAACTGTATGCATCATATTCATTTGAATTGTAAGAACCTTTTTTTATAAAGTTTAAAGCATCTATATCCAGAAATTCATCTGCGTCAAGATTTAATATCCAATCATTTTTGCAATATTGTAATCCAAAACTTCGTTGTAAACCGTCACCAAGAAAAGCTTGAAAAACAATTTTCGCTCCCATTTTACTAGCAATTTCAACTGTTTTATCGGTACTATTTGAATCAATTATTATTACTTCATTACAAACTTCAAAAAATCCTTTCAAACATTTTTCAATATTTTTTTCTTCATTGTAAGTAATTATTAACCCGCTTATATTCATTTTTAAAATTTATTTTTTCCAAAAGAAAAACTTCTTTTTTAATTCTATTTTTTTATAATATTTTTGCTGAAAAACAGTTGTCAAAGACCAAAGTTTTTCAAAAATTTCCATTTCAGTTTTATCATAAAATTTTGAATATTCATTGCTAACAATTTTAACCATATATTCCTCGGTTAACAATCGTTTTAGGTTATTCATTCTATTTTCAAAATCAATATTTTGATGAAATTTCATTCGATTTAAATCCACAAGATAAAAATCATATCGACCAAAATTTTGCTTTTTTATTAAAGTATTTCCGGGTGAATGATCGAGAAACTCAATACCATTTTCATGTAAATCAAAACAAAATTTGCTAAATTGTCTTAAAATATTTTCAAAATCAAATTTTTCTGAATTTTCAATTAAGTCTCTAAACATAAAGTCAAACTCAAAATGTTCAGAAATGTAATAACTTTTATATAAACCCAAAAATCTATGTTCTTCAAAATAAGCTATTGGCGTAGGTGTGTTAACGCTTTTTTTAATCAATTTATTTGCAAACATGTATGATCTTTGTGCTTTTGAAGCTCTAAAAAAACCATATATAACTTTATTAAAAAAAATAGGTGTTTTAAAAGATTTTACATTAAGTTTTAATTCATTAGATTCAAAAATTTTTATTATATTTCGTTTACCATCGCCATACGCTCTGCCGTTTTGTTCAAAATTTTGAATAATTTTTATTAAATTTTTAGTTTGAGGATAATAAAATGGATTAATAATAATTTTCATGAATTTAATTTATTGTTTACAAAAGTAACGAAATGTATCAAATTGTTCAAATAAAATATTAAATTTACAATTTTAAATTGTATTTAATGCAAAAATTCCCGTCTAGTTCGCTCATTTTACCCACATATAACTGGCCCGAAGCTCTGGAATTATTACTCGAAAGCGTTTTAATTCAAACTGTTATTCCTGATGAAGTAATTATTGCTGATGATGGTTCGGACCAAAAAACATTGGAAATAATTGAACAATATAAAAATAAATTTCCAGTACCACTAATTCATGTTTGGCATGAAGACAACAAAAATCAGAAGCCAAAAATAATGAATAAAGCGATAGCATTAGCTAAAAATGAATATATCATAGAAATTGATGGTGATATAATAATGGATAAAAATTTCATTAAAGACCATTTATTTTTTTCTGATAAAGGTCAATATTTGTTTGGTTCTAGAGTTAATATTCAAGAAAAATTATTGAATTACATTTTTAAAAATAAAATCATACATTTTAATTTTTTATCAAAAGGAATAAAAAAAAGATTTAGAACTATTCGAATTCCCTTTTTTATGAATTTTACAAAGCTTATAAATAAACGTTCATCCAAATTAAGAGGTTGTAATATGTCTTTTTGGAGGGAAGATTTTATAAAAATTAATGGATTTAACGAAAATCTTGTTGGTTGGGGAATTGATGATTCTGAAATGATTGAGAGGTTGCATAATATAGGAATTCAAGGTAAGAGATTGAAATTTGCTGGAATTGTTTATCATATTTATCACAAAGAACAATCAAAAAATCACATTAAAATTAATAATGAAATCGAGAATTTGACAAAAGAAAATAAACTAACTTTTATTGAAAAAGGAATAAATCAATATTTATGATTGTCAAAAAAAAATATGAAGTTGCAGTAATTTTAATTAATTATAATTCAAGCGAATATTCAATTCAATGTATTGAAAGCATTATAAATAAAACTTCAGAAATACTAAATTACCAAATTATTATAATTGACAATGGCTCTAAAAAAGAGGATTATCAATTTTTAAAAAAGTATATTGATTCAAATTTAGAACCAAACATTAAATTTGTAAGAAACAAGATAAATGTGGGATTTGGTGCTGGAAATATGCTAGGAGTTCATTATTCAAACGCTAATTATTTGGCATTTATTAATAACGATTCATTATTAACAAATGATTGCTTATCAATAATTATTGAAGCAATGAAAACCAATAATTTTGGCATTTGTGGTCCTTTGTGTTATAAAGAAGATAGAAGTTTGTTGCCAACAATTGATCATTTTGCATCGCCATTAAAAGAGATTTTTGGTCGAAGTTTATTAGAAATAATAAATCCAAAAAAATATCCAAATAGAAAAATTGTTTATTCAAACCCTCAAAAGGCTCAATTTGTTTCAGGTAGTTTTATGTTAATTAAAACCGATGATTTTAATGAGGTTGGCGGTTTTGACACTAATATATTTTTGTATTATGAAGAAACTGATTTATGCAAACGATTGCAAAAAATAAATAAATTTGCATACCTAGTTCCAGAAGCTCAATTCATTCATTATCACGGAATTAGTACTCCTAAAAATATTGATATAAAAATTGAATTAAAAATTTCTTTTTTATATGTAATACGAAAACATTATGGTTATTTTTGGCATAAATTTATATTAATATATTTGCAAGTTCAGTATTTATTAAAAAGTATATTTAAGCCGAAATATTGGAAACTTTTTAAAGTTTTGATATTAGGGGCAGGGTTAGAAAAATCATTAAAACAAAAACAAAAAATTAATTTTTAATATGGGAGTATCTAGAAACATCAAATATTTTTTTAGAAGAAGACGCAAGATTAATAACTTTGAGAAGAAACATAAAAAAAATCAAATCAAAGAAATAAAAAATATTGAAAGAAAACCTTTAATTTTTAATAATTCAGAGCAACCAAAAGTATCGATAATTATTCCATTTTTTAATCAAATAGATTATACAATTAATTGTTTAAATTACTTAAACGAAAACCTATCTGATAGTTATTCTTATGAAATATTACTGATTGACGACAATAGTTCCGAAAATTGTGATTTAAGTTTAATAAAAGGAATTAAAGTTATAAAAAATGCTGAAAATAAAGGTTTTTTAAAAAGTATAAATGTCGGAATAAAAGAATCAAATGCTGATTTTATTTATATTCTTAACAATGATACCGAGGTCAGAAAAGGATTTCTTGACGAATTATTTTATGTTTTTGAAAATTTTAAAAATGTAGGAGCAGTTGGATCGAAATTGATTAACGCTGATGGAAGTTTACAAGAAGCTGGAGCTGTATTTATGAAAGATTGTAATATTCATCAAATTGTTAGAAAAAAAGGAGTTTACTTCCCACAAGTAAATTACATTAACCGAGTCGATTATTGTTCAGGATGTAGTCTATTATTTAAAAAGTACGATGATTTTGGAAAAATAAATATTTTTGATGAACAATTTGCACCAGCTTATTTTGAAGAAACAGATTTTTGTTTTCAATTAAAATATTTGCAAAAAAAAAATATTTACTATTCTGGTTTCTCCGAAGTATTGCATTATAACGGTATTTCATATAACTCTAAAGAAAATATAGTTGAATCAAAAATCAAACAAAAGGAAGAGTTATTTAGAATAAATTTAGAAAAATTCAAAAATAAATGGCAGTATCAAATCGATTCTATAAAGGCTACAACAGTAGAAGAACGAATTGAAGAGTTATACGATGATAAAGAGGTTGTTATTTTTTGTGGAATGATTCCCGAATTCGATAAAGATTCAGGATCAAATAGATTAAAAGAAATTATTCAAGCTTTTTTAGAATTAGGTTATTATGTTTCGATTGTAAAAAAGAAAACTTTTTTTGGGGAAAGTAAATATATTGAATATTTTCAAAGAATGGGTGTAAATGTTTATTATGAACATAAAAAAAGTGAAGGAATTGAAGAGTATTTAAAAAATAACAATAAAAATACAACTTTAGCCTGGTTTTACAACCCTGATGTATTTATTGAAAATTATAAAATTGCTCAAAAATATTTGCCAAAAGCAAAATTGGTTTACGACATGGTTGATATTCATCATTTAAGATACAAAAGAGCTATTGAAATTGAACCAACACGAATTTCAAATAGGAAAAAATACTTTAGATATAAGAAAAAAGAAGCAGATGCTGCCAAAATTGCTAATTATGTTATAACAATTTCTGATTTTGAAGAAAATTATATGAAACAATTTTGTAATGAAAACAAAATTATTACAATTTCGAATATTCATTACATTAAAACTAAACTAGAAAATACTTTAAGTTTTGAAAACAGAAAAGATATTTTATTTATAGGGTCATCACATACACCAAATATTGATGCATTGTATTTTTTATATGATGAAATAATGCCCTTGGTATGGCAAAAAATACCAGAAATTAAAGTTAATATAATTGGTAATGTAAAAGAATGTATCAACAATATTAAACATGAAAATTTTATTTTTCAAGGATTTGTTCCTAACATAGAAAGCCTTTTTAATGAAAATAAATTAATGGTTGCCCCATTAAGATATGGAGCAGGGGTTAAAGGGAAAATTGGTCAAGCTTTTGAATATTTTTTACCATTAGTAACAACATCGATTGGGGCAGAAGGAATGAGGCTTATAAACCTTGAGAACGCAATGATTAGCGATGATAAAATTGGTTTTGCAAATGCTATATTAGAATTGTACACAAACAAACAACTTTGGTTGAAACTACAAAATAACTCAGAAAAAAGTTTAATCCCTTTTTCCAAGGAAAAGTTAAAAGAAAGAATCTCTAAACTTTAATATTTTTTAATTTTTGATTATGATTAAAATTGGATATCTAATTTCATATGATTACAAATATATTTTCAACTCCCTAGATTGTAATATCAAAATGCAGATTTGATAGTCGTTTGTTACGATAAAAATTTTAAAACTTGGTTTGGGAATCCTTTTCAAATACCTGAATCTTTTTTTTTAGAACTTAAAAAGTATGATGTTGGAAATAAGATAAAAATTTATTCCGATGAGTTTTATATTAATCAAAATATAGACGACCCTATGTCTTTGGAAACTAGACAACGTAAAATGTTGAGTCAATTTATGGGTTCTGGTGGTTGGCACTTGCAAATTGAAGTTGACGAATATCCTTATAATTTTGTACATTTAACAAAATATTTAAAAAATATAAATTACTTATTAAAGAATCCAAAAAAGACACCTATAAATATAATTGCTAAAATGATTGTTTTATTTAAAAAAGATGAAACAGGTTTTTAATATATTAAACCAGTAAAAGAAAACTTTTTTTTGGGTACAAATTATCCTGATTATTTTAAGGCAATGCAAACAGCAGCTGATTGTCTGATTACAAATTTTTATTTTGTTCACCAATCATGGGCTCGAGATGAAAGTGAATTACAAGAAAAAGTTAATAATTGGGGACACAAAAATGATTTTAACCAAGCAAAGTATTTTGAAAATTGGCAAAATATAAATCGTGATAATTTTACCGAAATAAAAAACTTTCACCCTGTAAATCCAAACGAATGGGAGAGTTTTGAATACATCGAATCAAAAAATATAAAGGAATTTATTGGAAAAAATAGAATTAGAATATCCACAACCAAATTATATGGCTGAATTATTAAAACTACAATCTTTTAACAAATTAAAAAAGCAATTAAAATTAAGACTTACAATATTGAAATTTTTAAAAAATAAATTATGCTAGACTTTTACAAAAAAATCATATTGAATTTACGATTCGGTTTTATATTTTGCAATGTATGTGGTAACATTAGCAGAATATCAGTAAAAAGCAATAATTTTAGAGAAGGTTGCACTTGTAAAAAGTGTAACTCAAATTCTAGAAAAAGACATATTGCAATGCAATTACTGGATAATTTAAATCAAAAAAGTAATCTTAAAATAAAATCCCTAAAAAATATTCCAAATAATTTAGATTTAAAAATTTACAATACCGAATCAAATGGAGCTTTACATTATAATCTAAAACATACTAAAGGTTATATCTGTAGTGAATATTTTGGGGATGAAAATGAATTTGGTAAAACACAAAACGGCATTCTAAATATTGATTTAATGAAAACTGAATTTGAAGATTCGAAATTTAATTATATTATTTCTTCAGAAGTTTTTGAACATATTCCAAATCCTTATAAAGCTTTTAAAGAAACTCAAAGGATTTTGAAAACTGGTGGATTGCATATTTTTACAGTACCATTTCATCCAAATGGTGAAAAAGATGTAATAAAAGCAAAAATGAATTCGGAAAACGAAATAATTTATTTAGAAAATCCCGAATATCACGGAGATCCAGTTAGAAGCGATAAAGGAATTCTTGTTTTTACAATATTTTCAAAAGAAATTTTAATCAAACTTAAAAATTTAGGATTTGAAATGTTAATAGACAAAAGAGAAAATATTGTTTTTGGTATTCTAGGTAATGATAATTATGTTTTCACAGCAACAAAAAATTAGAACATTAAATTTTGAAAATATATCATGATCCATTTCCTAAATCTAAAAAAAATAAACCTAAAACATCAAACCGAAATTGAGGCTAGTTTGCTCAAAACATTTCAGTCGGGTTGGTATTTGCTGGGAAATGAAGTTTTAGAATTCGAAAAAAATCTAGCTGAATATATAGGTACAAAAAATGCAATTGGTGTTGCCAATGGTCTCGATGCCTTGCGATTAATCATAAAAGCATATATAGAACTTGGGTTCTTCGAAAAAAATGATGAAATTATTGTTCCTTCAAACACTTACATTGCTTCGGTTTTGGCAATTACAGACAATAATTTAAAACCTGTATTTGTTGAACCAAACATAGATAATTATAATATTGATATTTCGAAAATCGAAGCCGCAATAACAAGCAAAACGCGAGCAATAATGATTGTTCATTTGTATGGACAAGTTATTTTTTCAGATGATTTGGTTGCATTAGCAAAGAAATATGACTTAAAAATTATTGAGGATAATGCACAAGCAATTGGAGCAACTTTTAATAATATAAAAACTGGAAATCTTGGCGATGCTGCCGGTTTTAGCTTTTATCCGACCAAAAATCTTGGTGCTCTTGGCGATGCTGGTGCAGTAACAACCAACGACGATTTGTTAGCCAAAACAATAAGAACATTAGCCAACTATGGTTCTAATAAAAAATATATTAACGTTTTGCAAGGCTTAAATTCTCGTTTAGACGAAATGCAAGCGGCAATTTTAAATATTAAATTGAAGTATTTAGATGCTGAAAATAATCGACGTCGTGAAATTGCAAAAATGTATTGTTCTGGAATTAAGAATGCAAAAATAATACTTCCAATTTATCCAAAAAATGAATTCGAACATGTTTGGCATTTATTTGTAATACGAACCGAAAATCGTCATGAATTATCTGATTATTTAACTAAAAACAATATTCAAACCTTAATTCATTATCCAATTCCGCCTCATAAACAAGATTGTTATCTTAATTTAAATCATTTATCATTCCCGATTTCGGAGGAAATTCATAACGAAGTTTTATCTTTGCCAATGAGTCAAGTTTTGACAAACGACGAAGTAAATCAGGTTATAAAAATTTTGAACAACTACTAAAAATGGACTTAAATCAAGAAATACAAAATACACTCGAAGTTTTACAAAACGGTGGAATAATTCTTTATCCGACCGATACTGTTTGGGGAATTGGTTGCGATGCTACGAATGAAGAAGCAGTTGCAAAAATTTATAAACTCAAAAAAAGAGCCGAAACTCAAAGCATGATTGTCCTTGTGAATGGCGATAAAATGATTCATAACACCTTTAAAGAAGTTCCAGATGTTGCATGGCAAATAATGGATTTGTCCGAAAAACCAACTACTTTAATTCTCGATAAACCTCATAATGTAGCAAAAAACTTAATCGCAACAGATAACACTTTGGGAATTAGAGTAGTAAAAGATTCATTTTGTTTCAAATTATTAGAAAAGTTAAGAAAACCATTGGTTTCGACATCGGCAAATATTTCAGGAAAACCTACGCCAATGACATTTTCAGAAATATCAAAAGAAATTATAAATGGTGTTGACTATGTTGTAAATTTGTCTCGCGAAAAAAAATGTGGTAATCCATCGACAATTATTAAAATCGCTTTGGACAATCAGGTTAAAGTAATAAGAAATTAAAAATCAATCAACCGCTAATTCGCAAATTTTTATTTTTTTTAACCCAGTTGTATTTATTACTTGAATCTAAGTTGTAAAAAAAATAGAAATAATTTAATTAGCGGAAAAAAACATTAAATTGGAAGAATTAATATACAAAAAAGAAAGTTATCAAATTGTTGGAATTTTATTTGAAGTTCATAAAAATTTGGGGAAAGGTTTTTCAGAAATTGTTTACAAAGATGCAATAGAATACGAACTTAAAGTAAATAACATAAAATTTGAGAGAGAGAAAGAATATGCTGTTAAATATAAAAACTCTTATTTAAAACATAAATTTTATGCTGACTTTGTTATAGAAGATAAAATTGTTTTAGAAATCAAAACTGTCGATTGTTTTAATGCTAATCATTATAATCAATGTCTGAATTACTTGAAAATTTCGGAAAATAAGTTAGCAATTTTAGCAAATTTTAATTTAATTTCTTTAGAATATAAAAGAATAGTCGATTCAAAAAATAAATTAGCGAATTAACGGTATAAAATGAATTTTAAATCATCATTAAATAATAAAATTTTCGGAATAATATCAATTGCATCTCAAGAACTAAATCTTGAAAGTTATGTAATTGGCGGTTTTGTTCGTGATTTAATTTTAGAACGAGATTTCAAAAAAGACATCGATATTGTTGCTGTTGGTTCTGGAATAGAATTGGCAATAAAAGTTTCGAGTTTATTACCAAAAAAACCAAAAGTGCAAGTTTTTAAAACCTACGGAACTGCAATGCTTAATTTCGAAGGTATTGATATTGAATTTGTTGGAGCAAGAAAAGAAAGCTATAATTTCGATTCTAGAAATCCAGTGGTCGAAAATGGCACATTGCAAGACGACCAAAACCGAAGAGATTTCACAATAAATGCTTTGGCAATATCATTGAATATTAATAGTTATGGTGAATTATTAGATCCGTTTGATGGTTTGAAAGATTTAGAAAAAAAAATCATAAAAACACCACTTGATCCAGATATTACTTTTTCGGATGATCCGTTGCGAATGCTTCGTGGCATTAGGTTTGCAACTCAATTAGGTTTCGAAATTGAAGAAAACTCATTGAATTCGATTACTAAAAATGCTGAAAGAATCAACATTATTTCTGGCGAAAGAATTGTAGACGAATTGAATAAGATTTTATCGAACGCAAAACCATCAATAGGGTTTTTATTGTTATTCAAAACTGGTTTGCTAGAAATTATTCTCCCAGAATTAACAGCCTTGAACAATGTCGAAGAAATTGAAGGTCATACACACAAAAACAATTTTTATCACACGCTCGAAGTTGTCGATAATATTTGCCCAAATACCAACGATGTTTGGTTGCGTTGGGCTGCATTATTGCACGATATTGGAAAAGCACCAACTAAAAAATTCAATAAAAAACAAGGTTGGACTTTTCATGGACACGAATTTCTTGGCGGAAAAATGGCAAAAAAAATCTTCGAAAGATTGCACATGCCGTTAAATAATAAAATGAAATTTGTACAAAAAATGGTCATGATGAGTTCTAGACCAATTGTGCTTTCGCAAGATTTGGTTACCGATTCTGCAGTTAGAAGACTGGTTTTTGATGCTGGCGACGATGTCGAAAGTTTGATGATTTTGTGTGCCGCAGATATTACTACCAAAAATCCATCGAAATTCAAAAAATACCATAGCAATTTCGAAATTGTTCGTCAAAAAATTGTCGAGGTCGAAGAACGTGATTCTGTTAGAAATTTTCAGCCGCCAATATCTGGCGAAGAAATTATGGAAATATTTAATTTGCAACCATCACGAGAAATTGGTGTTTTGAAAGAAGCGGTTAAAGAAGCTATTTTAGAAGGTCAAATTCCAAACGATTATCAAGCAGCCTATGATTTTGTTTTGATTCGTGGTGCAAGATTAGGATTAATTAAAATTAATTGAAATTTATAAATTGTCAACCTAATTGTTAAGCAAAATTAATTAACTTTGTATTAAATTATTTGAATTATGAGCGTAGCAGAAATTAAATCGAATATAATCAACGAAATTTCATCAATCAATGATTTGAAAAAATTAGAAGATTTAACAGAATTTCTTGGAATTAATATGTCAAAAAAAGACGTCTATGTTTTTTCGCCAGAGCAAAGAATTAGAATTGAAAAAGCACTAAATCAAGTCGAAAACGGGGAATGTATTTCTGACGAGGAAGCTGAAAAACAAATTCAAAAATGGTTCGAAGAACAAGAATAATTAGTTGGACACCATTTGCTGTAAAATCAAAACTAGAAATTTTTAGTTATTGGAATAATAGAAATAAATCTAAAATATATTCACAAAAATTAAATATAGAGTTCAGAAATGCTTTAATTAAAGTAGCAAAAATTCCTGAAACTGGAATTCAAACTGATGAGTATGAAGTAAGAATAACACTTTTTATGCACTTTAAACTTATATATAAAATATCTGAGCAAGAAATAAATGTCCTAGACATTTTTGACACCAGACAAAACCCATTAAATCATCCCATAAAATAAAAACTGAAATTAGTTTCAGATAAAATGAAAAAATACTTCCTCAAAACAGCAAAAATCTCATTAATTTTAGTTTATTTAGTAATACTCGCTGGTGCTTTAGTTCGAATGACAGGTTCGGGAATGGGTTGCCCAGATTGGCCTAAATGCTTTGGATATCTCATTCCGCCAACCGATATTAAAGAATTATTGTGGACACCAAATCACGAATATTCTAAAAATCAAGTTATTATAAAAGACGAAAAACTGTTAGTTGTAAATACTGATTTTAAATCCTCTGAAACATTCGATAAAAGTCAATTTAGACTTTATACCAAACATGATTATGCTATTTTTAATGCTGTCGAAACTTGGATAGAATATATCAATAGATTAATTGGTGCTTTGGCAGGATTAGCAGTTTTTATTATGGCTATTTTATCTTTTAAATATTGGAAAAACAATCGAAAAATCATATTCTTTTCTTGGTTATCAGTCTTTTTGATGGGTTTTCAGGGTTGGTTGGGCGCACGAGTTGTTTATTCGGTTTTGAACCCCGTAAAAATTACAATTCACATGATTGTAGCTTTGATTATTGTTGCAGTTTTGCTTTATGTTATAAAAAAAGCATCAGTTTTAAAATCAGAATTTTTAATTGATTCGAAATTTAAAAATATTGTATTTGTAACTTTAATATTTACTTTTTTTCAAATAATTCTGGGAACTCAAGTTCGGCAATATGTAGATGAAATGGTAAAAATTGTTGGTTATGATCAAATGCAAAAAGTTTTAGAAAATCCGCAAGTGACTTTTTACATACATCGATCATTTTCATTATTAATCTTGGGTTTGAATGTATTTCTTTTTTTAAGAAACAGAAAATTAAACCTTGGATTTCAAAAAATAAATTTGGTTATGATTTTAATCGGAATCGAAATATTATCAGGAATGGCAATGTATTATCTTGATTTTCCTTACGCTTCGCAACCAATACATTTAGTAATTGCATCAATTTTATTTGGCGTTCAATTTTATTTATTTCTTGAAAACAGTAAACAAATAACAAATGAAATCATTTAGACTTTTAATCTTATTTGTACTAATAACCAACTCTATTATGGCTCAGAATTTTATTGCAAATAACGAAAATAGCAAAATTAATTTTGTTATAAAAAACTTAGGTTTGAATGTAAACGGAAATTTTTCTGGATTAAAAGGCATAATAATTTTCGATGCCAAAGATTTGAAATCAAGCGAAATAAATGTTTCTGTAAACTCGAGTTCTGTGAATACTGATAATGCTGCACGAGACAAACATTTGCGAAAAGAAGAATATTTTGATGTCGATAAATTTCAATTAATCACCTTTAAATCAACAAAAATTGAACCTGCAACTCGATTAAACAGATACAATGTAGAAGGAAATTTGACTATAAAAGGAATATCAAAAGCTATAAAATTCGAACTAATCGCAATCGAAAAAGAAAATATTCTTGACTTGAAATGTAATTTCGAAATCAATCGTCGAACATTTAAAGTCGGCGGAAATAGTTTGGTTCTATCTGATAATGTAAAAATGAATTTGAATATTATTGCCAATAAATAAAAAATCCTAGAAAGCAAAAAACTTCATAGGATTAATTTAAAATTTATTAATATTTTTTTAGACCATTTCTAATTCTCTAATTTCATTTTCGAAACTAGGTAATTTTATTCCATCAATTAATTTATCTTCAAGCAAGTTTGCCCAAGATTTAATGTAAATAATTGTATCTGATTTTAAGTTTCTGTTCAAAAACCCCACTCCTATTTTATTTAAAATATCTGTATCAGACAACCATTCTAAATGACGTAAATCCTGGCGTGTAAACCCAAAATCCATCATTTTTTCGATAATTAAATCCATCGGCAAACCTGAGGTTGGGCAATAATCTATTAATTGCTCTGACCAATCGCCACGCTTTTCGAGTGCATATTTCTGGATTTCGGCTCTAGTAAAAGATGTTATAGTTTGTGCCAAATTACCGCAATTGCAACTACCCATGTGCCCCCATTCATATCGATTTCCGTTTTCGAGTTGCTTTGCTGTTTTTCTTAAAGCTTCAATAATTTTTAAAGATGGATTTGCCATTTGATATTAGAATTTAAATTTGAAATTATTTCAGAAATTTTTCTTTTTTTTGTTTAATCTTTATTACAAATATATAAACAAAAAGTGAATTTAATGTAAATAAATTGTAAATTTTTTATTACTTTTGTAAATGACTATATTGTCTTACATTCATTTAATAATAATGTCTAAACTTGCTCAAGCCGATAAATTTCTGGACGTATCTGATTACGGAAGAAGTTTTGGAAAATTACTTGCGAATTCTCTAAAAAATACAAGATTCACGCCCATTCACGTTACTTTATTGTTTGGAATTTCTGGATTGATTGCGATTTTTTGTATACTTAATAGATATTATTTATCCGCAGGATTTTTTATTTTATTAAAATCTGGTATCGATGCTGCCGATGGCGAATTAGCGAGATTGAAAAAAAAACCTTCTTACATTGGTCGTTATTTAGACAGCGTATTTGATATAGTTTTGAATTTTATGTTTTTAATGTCAATTTGTTATGTATCCAATTCAAGTTTTAGTTTGACATTTTTGGCATTTGTTTGCATCCAATTACAAGGCACTTTGTATAATTATTATTATTTAATTTTGCGTCACAACTCGGTTGGTGGAGACACTACAAGTCAAATTTTCGAACACAAATCGCCAACTGCGTTACACGGCGAAAGTCAAAAAATTGTAAATATTCTATTTGGAATTTATACAATAGTTTATGGCGTTTTTGATAAATTAATACACTTTTTAGACCCAAAAGCTTACAAAGTAAAAACATTTCCGAATTGGTTCATGACTTTACTTTCTGTTTATGGTTTGGGTTTTCAATTATTGATAATTGCTATAATGCTACCATTTGGATTGATAGAGTTTATCATTCCTTTCTTTATTTATTTTACTGTTTTGATAGTTATTTTAATTGGAATAAGAAAAACATTATTTAAGGTTTAAATTGATGTAATAAATTACAGTTATAGATGATTTTGTCTTTATTTTATATTGAAGTGGTTTAAACTTTTTTTAATTGGATGCAAAACTGTCTTTTTGACCCATATTTCAGATTTTTTTTATTCGATAGCGATGCTATCCAATAAAAAAAATCCAAAATCTGAAACAAAAATCTTAATTTTTCGCTTCAATCAAAAAAGTTTAAACCACTTCATTAATTAAATAATTTATTCCAAAATACAATTATTCTACAATAAGTTTTTTGGTGTTTTTTTCAAGCCCAGAATAAACTGTCAATAAATAAATCCCTTTCGAGAAGTTTGATACGTCAATATTGTTAGTATTAATGTTGGTTTTTAAAATCAAATTACCAACTAGGTTGTATATTTCTACTATATCTATATCAAGATTTGAATTAATAGTTAATAAATCTTTAGCCGGATTATTAAACGAGAATTTTGATATTTCTGAATAATTTGAAATGCCTAAAGCACAATTACTTCCAACTACATAAGGTACATATTTGGTAACCGAAAAACCATTTGCATAAGAAAATTTAACCGCATAATTTATTGTAGTACCAATTGTCTGATTAGTAATTGTTTTAGTGAAAATATTCCCTGAAACGCTAGTCATTTGGGTTTCAGAAAAAGGTGATTGTTTCCACAAATAGGCATTAACATCATTTCTATTGGTATCTAATAACTCGAAAGTGATTTTTACATTTGTGCCTATTGTTTCAAAAGTATGTTTGTAGCCCAAAGAAAAAGTACCTTGAATCGCTAAAGTATCATTACCCAAACATTGTATAATGTTTGTTGTTGTGGCATTCAGAAATAAATCATTATTTGATGCATTATTCCCTGATACATCTGATGCTGAAACTGAAAAATTATAAATAGTGTTAGGTGTTAAATTATTAATTATCAATGATTTTTGAACTCCCGAAGTTCCAAACGTACTAATGGTTTGTGATCCATAAGTTACATTATAAGCAACATTGCCAGAATTGTCGTTGGCATTTAACAACAACTCGACCGAAGAGCCGGTGATAGCACCAACACTTGCAGTAAAATTAGTTGGAGATTGTGTGTCGATAGTTGTATTTTGATAGATTCGAACATAATCAATTAACATTGAACTCTGAGTATAATCTTGATTTATTGTGCCCGCAATTCCACCCATTGCAATATTTAGCAAAATGTATTGTTCTGAATTAAACGGCCAATTCGTAGCATTTTTGATTTCAGGGTTATATGTATAAAAAATAACGCCATCTAACAAAAAAGATATTTGATTAGCAGACCAATTCACCGAATAAATATGATAAGCATTGACCAAATCTGATGCAATCGCTCCACCAATATTAGTAGTGTTACCAAATGAAGAGGGTGTGTGCAGTGCGCTTTGAATATAATTTGTGGGTTGCGATGGCGTAATTCCGTGTTCCATAATGTCAATTTCGCCACAGGCTGGCCAATCTAGCGTTCCAAAAAGCGCATCAAAAAAGCCGCCATCTTCGTTAACATTTTTAGCCAACATCCAGATTGCAGGCCATGTTCCTGCATCTACAGGTATTTTTGCACGAACATCAACCCGACCATATTTGAAAGCAAATTTTGAATTTAAACGTGCCGATGTATATTGTTTAGTAACACCTTGATCGGTAAAAGGCTCTTTTTTTGCTGTAATGTTTAGATTACCTGCATCTACAAACGAGTTGGTTATCTGGTTGGTATAATGTTGCACTTCGCTATTGAACCAGCTACCGCCCGCGGGCAATTGAGTTTGATGAAACCAATTTGTAGAATTAATGACTCCGTTTGTAGAAAACTCGTCCGACCAAACTAAATCATTGTAAGTAACATCAACTTGAGAAAACCCAAATTTAGAAATTAAAAAAAATATAAATAAAATTTTTTGTGAAGTACTTTTTTTCATAATTAGAATGTTTAAATATTCAATTTCTAAGTAATTTTTATCGCAATATTTATTAAATGCTAGAAAATAGTTTTGTGTTGCATTACCAATTTTGGTGACCTATCAATTTTGAATAAACCCCAATGTTTTTCAGGTTCTAATGGTTCTGGAGAACCTTTCCAAGATTCATCAAAAGCTTCAAATAAAAAACATAAAATCCCTTCATTATCAGTCCAATTTATTAAATCATTACAATAAATTTCTTGGTTCTCTTCGCTTACATTATGTGGTTCGATGCCACGACCGTTCGAGTTTGTAGCCCAACCAGCTTCGGTAATCACTACAGGTTTATTAGGATACATATTGGCAACAGCAAAATAATTATCTTTGGTATAATCTAATGCCTCGTGAATATTTTTATATTCCCAAACCGGATAAGTATGTATTGAAATAAAATCTACTGCATCGACTAATGGCTTGAGTTTATTGAGCCAAGGCACATAATTTTCGCAAAAAGTCACAGGCTGATTGGCTTCTTTTTTAATGGTTTTTACATAATTAATTACACTAGAAACAGACACGTAATGATCTGTCCAATCGACACAAGCTTCGTTACCAGCAGATAATGTGCAAATAATTTCTGGATATTTATTTGCTAAATAAATTAGTTTTTTTATTTGATTTTCGTTTTTTATACGATTTTGAGCAAGTTGATTTTCAGTAAAAACGCCTCCACCCCAAGGGCAACCAAAATTATTCATTTCGGCTACAATATAGGCACCAAGCATGATTTTTAAAGGCAAATTCTCTTTTTCTATGACTTCAAGAACGGTTTCGGCGTGGGCATCGCAATCGTATAAACGCAAATATTTCCAATCATTTTGAAGCAAAAGTAAATCTTCTTTTATTTCTTGATAAGACGGAAAAATTCCAGCTGGCGATTGACCTTCTCGAAAACCCGAATAACAAATTGCTCTGCCTTGTTCTAAATTTAATGCTTTAAAACTGTTCATCGTACTTTTGTTTTTCATTTTTATCCCACAAACCCCAATGGGCACCAACTTCGCCTTCGGGTCCAACTTTCCAAGATTCGTCAAAAGACGAAAAATAGAAAATCTCTATATTCTCTGACCTAGACCAAAGTTGAGAATTTATAAAATATTTAATAGCATTGTATTTAGATGGATACGAATCTTTGAAATTTTCGCCTCGACTTGGCCAGCCTGTTTCGGTGATTATAATTTTTTTGCCATTGGCGACACTCATTGCTTGGTGGTACATGCTTTTCATGTGTGCCAAAGAGTAATCAATATTTGAACCTTCCCAATATGGGTAACAATTTGTCAGAATTAAATCACAAGCTTCTGTAATTCTGGGTTTTATAGTAAACTCATAATAAGCATCTACATATCCTACAGGAATATTTTCTGGGATTGATTTTTTTACTTTATCGATAAATTCAAGAAGTTCGTCTTCGGTTAAATCTTTGCGGTACATTACTTCGTTTCCGACGGCAGCAATATCTACAAAACCTTCATTTGCTAATTTAATTAATCCTGAAATTTCTTTTTTATTGACTTCTGCATCATCGCCTAACCAAGCACCGACTAATGTTTTAATACCATATTCTCGTGCAATAACAGGTATAAATTCATTGCCTTCTGTACAAGAAAAAGAACGCACCCACTTGGTATAAGGTGCAATTATTGCCATTCTTCTTCGAACTTGTTCTTCAGAAATAATGTCGCCAGGTTTTTGACCATCTTCATAAAGACTAAAACAAAGCCCGTGCATTCCTGAGTTTAATACATCATGAAAAAGGGTGTTTAATTCTTTTGGAGATTTTTCTGTAAAATCGAAACCATTACTAAAATCGGAATTATTAGTAGGATTAAAACTATTTTGGTATTGAGAATCTTCTTTTCTAAATGACATAATTTAATTATAAATTTAAATTTAAATTATCGCTGCGTGAGCGATTGCAGTGTAGCTCTTTTTATCTCGTTTTTTTACGAGATAAAAAAGCGGGAACGTAAAGCGCGACCTCGTTTTTTGGAACGAGGTCACGCCCAAATTTGAATAGTATTTATTTTACAATTCGCCTCGTCTGGCAACTAATTGATCTTTTATTTCTTTGGCTTTGTCTTCGGATAAATTGTAATTCCACATTACCCAAATTGCTAATGCGGCTGTAATTATGGGAATAAAAATATCGAAAAGTCTAAGATTCGTAATTGTATCGACACTTTGAACCGTTTTGCTGGCATCGAAATTTATGACTTCTAGAACCAAACCGCCAAAGAAAATTGCTAGACCTTGGCCTAGTTTAACCATCCACCAATAAATGGCTCCAAAGGTTCCTTCTTTTCGTGGCATTCCGTTTTCGAGTTCATCAAGGTCGCAAACATCGGCGGTCATACTCATCATTAATGTGAATAATCCGCCCAATCCGAAGGCAATTAGTGGCACTGGAATAAACATCATCCAAGGATTTCCGGGACTAAAACCCCACCATTTTAATCCGTAACCAACTATTGATAAAGCTGTTGAAAGAATAAATGCATTTTTCTTGCCTAATTTATTTGCCATAATTGTTACGATTGGAATAATTAAAAACGCTGTAAACATGGCGCTTAATGTAGAAAACCAAGCTGGCCAAGTACCAGCCATTCCGTAGTCGCCATTGAACATAAAATATACAATTATAAAAAAACTAAACGATGCTACCATTTGAAAACCATTGAAAACCAAAAAAGTAGCAGCACATAATTTCATAAAAGATTTGTTTTTAGAAATTAATTTTATGCTTTTGAAAAGGCTTAAAAGTTCTGAAAACAAACCTTTTTTGCTTTTTTCTCTGTTTTGCAGATTGGTTTGGTCTATTTCTTTACAAAAAAGTGCTGGCAATATTCCTAAAATTAGCCCTAAAATACCAACGATTACCGCCAGTTTATGTACACCCTCGGCTTGAGTGTGAAAAATTTTTGGGTCTGCAATAATTACCCAAAACCAAGGCACGATCATCCAAGCGATTTGTCCAACTGTTTGTGAAAAACCCATTAAACGAGTTCGTTCTTTGTAATCGGAAGTCATTTCGTAACCCAAACCTATAAGCGGAGTAGCGAAAATTGCATTTCCTGTCAAGAAAATCAGCGAAAAGATTAGAAAATACCAAAAATTATAGGTTTGGCTGTCGTTTGGATCTAATTGCCACATAATTATAAAAAGTATACCGCTTAAAATCGCTCCGCAGAAAATAAAAGGTCTTCGTCGTCCCCATCTTGAAATGGTATTGTCGGAAATATGACCAACAATTGGGTCGATAATTGCATCGTAAATACGGGGTAATCCGCCTAAAATTCCAGCAAGAACTGGGTTCATCCCGAAAGCAGTAAGCAGAAAAAACGAAAATACGCCCAAAGCACCAGGAAATAAATTGTTTGCTAAATGTCCAGCACCGAAAGCCGCTTTTTGTACAAAAGGAACTTTGTCTCTGGACATAGTTGGTGCTAAATTGGTTTTTTGTGTATCGTCCATAATTTGGGGTTTTAATTATTGATTACAATTGTTTGCAATGCATTTGCATCGATTGAAAATATTGTTTTTTTATTATTTAATTGAATTTCTAACGAATGTTTAATTTCTGTTGGATTAAAAACGACTACTGCAATTGTTCCATCTGGATTTTTAACTGCTGTTGCAACTAATTCTTTATTGTCGATTTCGCAACCAATTTTTACTGCATTTGGTCGCATAAATTTACTAAAATGCGACATTACATAATACAAAGGCGTAAAATAAACTTCGTCTTTTTCGGTATCGACAATTACTGGAGCAATGCACCAATTTTTGAACCAATTTGGCCCGCCTTGACGATCAAGAACCATATTCCAATCTATCCAACCATCTACAAAATTATTTAAACAACCTATAATATCATTGGCGTAACGATTGACTGGAGCATATTTTGGGTGCAAATATTTTTCTTTTTCTGATGCCCAATCCCAGCCCCAATCGGTGGCTTCTTTTTTCCAATACCAAGCATCGTTTTGCCAATGTGGAATTTCGGAATCTACGCAAGCTTCGGTTTGTATTAAGTATTTATTTGGAGCTTTGTTATGAGCATATTGCAAAATATCTGGAAAAACTTCATAAGTGCTTTCATACCAATGAATTGCTGTTCCAGAAAAATACTTAGATGCTTTTTCGTCACGGTACATTTCATCTACCCATTCTTTTAGTCCAGCTCGATTTTGGTCGTAACCAAATATTTTTGTTTTTCCCCAACCGTTTTTTTCTAGTTTTGGTCCTAAATAATCTTGTACAAAATCGGTCATTTCTTTGGGAGAAAATAGCGTGCTTTCCCAATTATTTCCGTTTCCGTGAGGTTCGTTTATTACGGTTAAACCCCAAATATCGATTCCTTCTTTTTTGTAAGCTTCTAAATATTTTGAAAAATATAATGCAAATGTGTCATTAAATTCAGGCAATAATTTTCCACCTACATATTTTTTATTGTCTTTCATCCAAGGCGGACAAGACCAAGGCGAAGCGATAATTTTAAAACCGTCTTTTGAAATTGACTTTGCTTGTAAAATCATCGGAATTAAATCGGGTTTGTCGTCTTCGATAGTAAAATTTTCCAAAGTCATATCATTCTCAACTTTTGCATAAGTATAATTGCTTAAAGCAAAATCGCAAGATGCTATATGTGTTCTAGTTAATGAATAATTTGCTCCATTTTTACTAAAATAAGCCTCTAAAATCTTCGTGCTATTTTCTGTACTTAATTTATTGAGTACTGATGCCGAAGCTTCTGTAAATGAACCACCAAAACCTGTAATAATTTGAAATTTTTCTTCTGGATTTAAGTTAATTTTTATTGAATTTTTATCATCAGAAAAAGTGGTAATTTCTTTTAATAAATTGCCACTCTGTGAGGTTTCAAAAACTTTAACTTTCAATTCTTTGGTACTCACACAACTATTCAATGATAATGCCATATTTATTGGTATCAATAATTTTAAAAAAAAGCCATATAATTTTTTCATAACTTTTTCTTATTTATAATTACAGCTGGAATTTTGACATCTAACCATAAATCTTTTTCAATTCCGTTATATGTTTTTGTAATCGGTTTACCGTTTCTGGTTAATCCATTAAAAATTCCTTTATCTACTTTGTCCCAAAGTGCATACTTGGCTTGGTTTTGTAAATTGAATAATCCAAAATGATTTTCGTAACCTTTTTCATTGGCACCATCTTTCCAATTTTCATCAAAAGCTTCAAAATAAAAGCAAGAAATTTTTTCTTTGTTTGACCATTCTCGCATCAATTTATAATATTGTGCTAATTTATATTCATCGGCGGCTTTGGAACCTTTTTCGCCATAAAAAATATCATCAATCGAAGTCCAACCCGTTTCGCCCATTTGAACTGGCTTGTTTACACCTATCGATTTCATATAACTGACTACGCTTTTGTATTGCATAATTGCATAATCTCTGGCTCGAAGCATAGCAGAATCGATTTTCTTTTTATCAGATAAATTGATTTCATTATTGTTAACGCCCCAAATTTCTGGAAAAAATCGTTCGTCATGAATTGGGTAAGTATGCATCGATATAAAATCGACTGCTTTTATTAAATTGTTTAAATCTTTGGTATGGTATTCGGCATCGCCACCGCCCCAAGACAGGTAATTATCTGATGAAGTTATCCATAGATTTTTTGATAATTTATATTGTTTTTTTAAATCCTGCAAATAATTCACATATTTTAAAACGATATCTGGAGTAACATAATAACTAGTCGCCCACTTGACCATTGCTTCGTTTCCGACCGAAATAATCTTGATAATTTCTGGATATTTATTTGCCAAATAAACAGCTTTTTCAATTTCGATTGCGTTGCGTTGGCTTTCTTGGTTATGAATGGGTGTTGATGCTGTCCAAGCATTTTGGCAGTCAATCCAGGCGCCTAACATAACATACATTTCGAATTTTGGGTTTTCTATTTTTAATTCGGTTATAGCAATTAATAAATTAGTAATTTCTTCGTGATGCAAATTATAAGTTCTAACAATTTTTATACTCAAGGCCGATAATATTTTCATATCGTCTTTAATTTCGGCAACAGTTGGCTCTATATCTCTTGTATTTGTTCTGTAACCGCCATAACAAATCGCTTGATATTTCGGGTTACCTAGGATTGTTTTGGCTGTAATATTTTTTGAATTTTGAGCATAAAAAAGTTCGTTATTACAAAAAACAACTAAAATAAATAACAGATAGATAGTTTTCTTCATAATTATTTTATAAAGTTTACTGAAACCATTATTTTAACTATTTCGCCAGTTCGTTGAAAAACTTTTTTGCTGTTTTCTATATCCAATTCCGATGCATTTATTGTTTCATTTTTGCCATCAGAATAAAAAATCTCGATTTTACTTGTATTGGATTTTGAATAAATAATAGGAACTTGACAATAAGAAAATGCCAAACTATCTTTTTCTAATAAAATGTTGTTTTTAGAGCCATTAATATCAATAAAACATGCTTCTTGACTTTGGGTTAAAAATTCGTTTTCTTGAAGAATACTTGGATTAAATTGAATTTTTCCGTTATTAATTTTCACGCCCAGCTCGCCAATTCTAGTCAAAATATCTTCTTTAACTTGACCAGTCATTCCAGGTTGTTGCGCACCACGATGCATTGGCGTGTGCGAATAAGGATCGGTTGGAAAAGCACCATAATTATCAGGCGATTTATGAACGCCAATTCCAGCACCAATTTCTTGATAATGATTAACTAAACCTTTGATAACATCTTGACTTTCGTTGTTATTTATTGCTTTTATACAAACCTCTTGAACGGCAACATGCAATTTGGAAACCATGTGCCAATAAATAGAACCCAAACCCTCGAATGCAAAAAATGTTCCAGAACGACCAGTAAAAGCCTTATGATTAAAAACATCTTCGAAAATTTGTAAAACTTTTAATGTTTCATTTTCTACTAATTCCTTATAGCTATTTTGATGTTTTAAAAGTTCTAATGCTTGATTTAAGTCATTAGCATTATGAAAGTTACCATTAAAATGATAATCGCCTTTTATATCTTGATTAATAATAGAAAAGTTATAATTTTGAAGCAATTTTATTAATAATTCAGAATTTTCAACTTTATTTTTTGGAATAATATTTTTTTCTAAAAATTTAGGTAATTCTTTGTTTGGATATAAAATATAACTGTTTTGATCTTGCCTGTAAAGTGAACTTTTCCGTAAACTATCAAGAATTGCTAAAGATTCATTTGCGGTTAAAAATCCAGAACTGATGACTGCAACTTGACCTTCTAGCATCTCCGAAAGGTGCGAAACCGAAACTTCATTATCCTGAATAGACATTAAATTATAGGCTTGATACAACTTGTCTTCACGTTGATTGGCTTTTATAGAATGCTCAATAAAATCAATGCTCACTTGAGTAAATATTTTTAGACCAGCCATAGAATGGGTTCGCTTTTTGCCCCAAAAACCGCTGTTGTAAACCTGAAAACGATATTCTGATGCAGCTTTTCCGAGCGCATCTACTATTTGTTTTCTTTCTTGATTGTCAATTTTACCTTCAAGTAATGGTTTAAATTGAATTAAATTTTCTCTGATAGAATGATAAAATTCGACCATTTCGTTGGAAATTTTAATTGTTTCTTGATTAGAATTTTCAAGTAAGTTTTGGAAAAATTTTAGAAATCTTCTCAAGTAATATAATGTTACCATCGAAACGCCATTACCAACTAAAGCATTGTTTGCATCATTCCATTCTGGTCGTTGGGTATTCATCCAGATTCCAGCTTCGGGAATAAAATTGGACATTTTTGACAAAACTGTAGCTAAAATTTTTTCGATAAAATTAACATGATAAATAACATCATTATTATCTCGCAATAATGCACCATCTGCTCCATTTTGTTCTCTGCGAATATTGATTTTTTTCTCCCAATCGTGGCTGTATTCAATTGTATCTTTAGGATTTTTTAGGATTTCTTCATAAGGTTTTATGGTATATGGAACAGCAGCATATACAAAACAATCATTATCAAAATAAGAATTTAATTTTCCTGGAGAAAATTTCTCTATAAACTCCAAAAATTTCAATAAATATATAATTTGATGATCGCCCCAATAACCTATATATGACCAAGGATTGTCCGGCTCAATAGCTTCCCAATCGAAACCAGATTTAGTAACTCGATATGGATTATAACCATCGAATGTTGAAGCATTTAGGAATTTAAAAATCATTCCATCGATAAATTCTGGATAAGCATTTGCCAAGGCTTCCCAGTTCTGGAAAATATCACGCCAATTGCCTTCGTAATCCAAAATTTTAGTACCATCGATTTCGCTTCTGGTATTTATAGAAAATTTATTCCAAGGACGACTAGGATCTCCGTGACGACGACTGAATTTTAATGGTAAATATTCTACTGCTAATCGAATTAAATCTACATCTACTTGATTTTTTAGTAATTTATTTAATTCTGAATGTGTAAAAACATCATTTAAACCATCAATAAAATTCTTATTGATTTTGCTAACTTGTTTGTTTGCTAGTGATAAATAATTTACAAAATCGGTTTTTTCAATTTGATAATTATTGTCAAAAATACCGCCACGCATAATGTTAAAAAGCACATTAGAAAAATGGCGTGTGTCTTTTCGTTTATCAGCAGTAAATTGCAAACCGTCGGAAGTTGCGTTTAATGAAATTAAGTTTTGTTTGCCTAATTCAATATCATTAATTAATTGATTGTCAATATTTTTATCATTTAATATCGATTCACAAAGTTGCACAACATCAGATTGATTTTGATTTACGTTGGCAATTATTTTCCAGCTTTTTGTAGCATTTTTTGATAATTTTATATCCGTGTAAACAAAATAAGCACCTTTTTCGCCTTTTACGTCGGTTTCAGGTGTTATTTTTATATTTTTTCTAAATAATGATAATTGCAAAGATGAAAGCAAATAATTGACATTTTCAAGACCAATAGCCCAAGCAATATTGGTTTTTAGGGCTTCGCTTGGTTCGGCTTTATCGACAATAATGGCACTTAGACCAAAAATTCCTAAACCACTTGGTTGGTGAATTTCGTTTCTTTTGTAAGCATCGACTAAATTGCTTGTACTAGATTGCAAGTCACTGCCAACGCCTTGTGGCATAATATTTTGAATGCCGTCAAGAACAGTAATTGAATAATCGTTTGACGAATGGTTGCTAATTTCCGATTTTTTTACAAACCCGAATTGGTTGCTAGAATTCCATTCGTATCGAAAAGAAAGTTCAAAATCATTGATGATCTCTTCGAAAATAATTTTGTTTCCGTAAAGGTTTTTATAAATATTTCTTGTTATCGAATATTTGTCGTTGAAACGTTCCGAGAAAGGTTCCCAAATAGCAATTTGATTGTCGCAATGAATTTGAAAAATAGATTTGCTTCCAGTAATATCAGCCGATTCGGTAATTTTATCATCAGTATAATAAGGAAAAAGAGCAAACTCGGCATTTTTCCGACCAGCCGAAAGTCCGCCATTGCTAGAAATAAACATCCAATGGTTAGAATCGCTCACGATGCTCATAAAAAATGGACGCATCTTATCGTGATTGGCAATTTTGTAAAACTCTTCTCCGTTTATTTTCACAAAATCCATCGAAACGGGTTTTTCTTTATTTTCGATAATTGTATTGTTTTTTGTAGAATGGATTTGGCTCATGGTTTTATAAAAATGCTATTTTAAAATTGAATTAAACTTTTAGATTAAAAAGTTTAATTCATTATTCAATTTTCTGGTAATTTATTGATAAACTCTAACATAATCCACAATCATTGTTTGCGGAAAAATTGTTTCATCATTTGGTGGACCCGGAAAATTGCCACCAACTGCCATATTCAAAATAATATAAAAAGGTTGGTTAAAAACCCATTCGCCAGGAACATTTTTTGGAGTAATTTGATTGTACAAAACATCGTCAACATAATAATTAACATAATTCTCGCCCCATTCGATTCCAAAAACATGAAAATCAGTATCATATCTAGCATTTTTAAGAACGTAATTTTTTGATACAGCATTGCCACCAGAATAACCAGGACCATGAACTGTTCCAAACATAGATATTGGATTGCTGCCAAGATATTCCATTATATCTATTTCGCCACATTGCGGCCAAACAACCGTATTTGGATTGTCAGGAGTTTCAACGTTTAATTCTATATTACTGCCTAGTAACCAAAACGCAGGCCATAAACCTTTGCCTAACGGCATTTTGATTCGTGCTTCAAATCGACCATATTTTTGTTCGAATTTATTTTTTGTCAAAATTTTTCCTGATGTATAAGCAGAACCCATAAACGATTCTTTTACAGCAGTGATTTTTAACATGCCGTTTTCAATTTTTATATTCTGTGATCTATCAGAATAATATTGCAACTCTTTATTGCCCCAACCATCGTTGCCAGTACCTAAGTCATAACTCCAAATTGAAGGGTTTGGCGCACCGGCTGCATCAAAATTTTCATCTAATACCAATTTATTTAAAGTTGTAACGGTTTGTTTATCGCTATTAGAACAGCTTGTTATAATTAGCATAACAACAAGCAAGATTGCTTTTTCTAGATTTATAAATTTTAATTTCATAATGAATTATTTTAATATTTTTTATTACTTAATAAAAATAGATATTATCGACTAGGAAAGATGCGCCAAGACCGTTGGGACTTGAAACAAAAATAACAAATCCGATATTACTTTTATTTGGATTACCTGCACCACCGCCGCCAGTTGATAACGTAAATTGATTAAGTGGTATGTTTATGCTTACCCATTGATCTTTCGTTAATAGGCTTGAAATATTTTTACCTCCTGATGTATCGCCGCCAGCTCCGAAGTTGTTGTCAATACCATCAGACCCGAAATCTTTTAACTCTACAACTAGGTTTGATCCAGTAGCACTTTTCAATTGAATATCTAAATGCATCATAGTTTTGCTAGATACATTAACCGTACCAGTCCAACCTAAACCTACATAATCCAGTGTTTGATAACTTAAATGATTATTATTTCCAAAAATCTGAGTAGTAATATTAGTAGTAGCAGGACCAGCAAAAATTCCTGGATTAAAACCAGTTACACCAGTGTAAGCATCACTAAATATAGAAGTTATATTAGATTGAGGTAATGTTGGAATAGCTGCATTAATAAATGCGGCAGCTGAATTAATTTTAAGAGAACCAATTGCTTTTACATTATTTAATTTTGCAGTAATAGTTGCCGAGCCAATACCTACAAGTGTTACAACCCCTAATTCATTGACTTTTGCAATATTAATATCTGAAGATTCAAATGTAAAATAATAAGGCGTAGCAGTTACTGTTTGATTTTGACCAGAAGCTAAATTAAAAGTTTGTGTTAAACCTGAAAGAGTAATTTCTGAGTTAATAAAGCTTGACTGAATTACATCAACTCCATTCATTATTTTTGGTTGTGGATTTGCAATTGTACCTAATTTTTCGAATCTTAGTTCATCAATCCAAAACGTGTAACCTAAATTATTTGTACTTTGTGAACCTGCTGAATAACGAAACATTCCTATTTCGTTCAATAATTTAGATGCATCTGGAATAGGAATCGTATATTTTGTCCATACAGTACTAAGGGTAACATTTCTCATTGTTGTAATGTATTTATTACCATTAAATGTATTGAAATCTTCGCCAAAACCAAATTCACCAATTGTAACACCTTGCGAAGCTTTAGCCCAAAAAGTAAGCGAATCATAACCCGATAAATCACGACCTGCACCGTCAATTTTAAATATTCCACCAGCATAATTTCCGCCAGAATCATTTGCATTTGGTACATCAAAACGCATAGAAGCATTACCTTTATAACTAACAGTTTGGTCGACCGTCCATGCAGTAAATTTGGATCCAGCTGGGTTGTTGGCATCTCCACGGTAAGGGAAATAAAAATTAGTTCCCATTCCGATCGGCGAATCTGTAAAGACTTCTGCTAAATTTGAATTTTTAGTAAGTGGTGCATCATTAGATAAATCTCTTGTGCATTTTATATTTACAAAATAAGCCAATGCTAAAAAAAGCAACTTAATTGTATAATTATTTTTTATATTTTTCATATTTATTATGATTTTAAAATTATTTTCCAATGTTTATATGAATGTAAGTTCTTATTTCCCATTCTGAACCGTTTCCGAAGCCAACTGGACTTGCTGCTGGAACTGCTGGAAATGTATTTGGTGCAACATAAGTTGGCAAATATCTAGGAGAATATTGGTCTAACGAACGCCAAGTTCCCATTATTCCGATTTGGGTATCTGGCAACACAAACCAATCTGGTTTACCCAAAGTTGTCGATACATCAAGCATTAATTGTTCAGGATATGTAAGGTTATAATCTCTGTGATAATCATAAGGTCCCCAATCGTTGACTTTGAACGTTCCTACGACTTTAATTTTATTGCAAATCATTCTAATATCGCCACCATAACGCTCTATTAATCGTGTATCGCTTCCGTTTGATTGTGCGTTTCCAATTAACAAGTTAGCAATTATACCAAAATCAGGATTTATTTTTGAGACTAATCTTGTATTTATTTCCCATAAATCATGAGCTGGTGCAGATTTGGCGAAAGCAAAAGAAGAACGATTGCTTAAAAAACCAATGGCAGCATCTTGGGTTGTTGGCAATTTTCGGAAAACAAAATCGGTGCTGATTGCAAATTTTGCGTCTTCGGTTCGGTCATTGTCCCAATCGTGCATCCAAGTTCCTGGTGTTGGGTCATAGGCAAGTAATAATTCTCCAGCAACCATTTCTCTGTTTACTCTTACTACAAATGGATCAGCTTGAATGTTTCTTAATCTTCCTGGCGCATTGACATCATTGGGCATTGCAGCAACTAAAGGTTTTTGCCATAAAAAGTTGGGTGCAATTTGAAAATTACCTAAATTGTATGTAAGTCCAGCCAAAAAGTTGGTTTGATTGCCACTTCCAGAATCTTTTAATCGCCAACCTGTGAATGTTTTTGTATTATCGGCACCGCCATTGGCTACCAATCCCATAACTGCTGCTTGGGTATAAAAATTGAAAGTTCCTTTGGTAAAAGTAATTTTGGCTTTGGCTCCCCAATTGTCTTCGGTTTTGATTTTGTCATCATAAACTGTGTAAACTCCTGCCGATTCTTTAAAATTTTGAAAAACACGCCCGTTTAATGGTTGTCCGCCCCAAATACCGCCTAATTCAAGACCCAAAGCATCTAATTTTGTTTTCAAATAAACTGTTGCTCTTCGGGTTTTAGGCATCGGAATAGCAATAGATGTTAGTGCTGCACCAGCATCGGCAATATCTTCGTGATAAACTGTTGCAAAATCAAATTTTCCAAATTTCTTGGCATACTTTAATAAAAAAGCTGGATTGGCTCCCCACCATAATTGTGGACCAAAAGCGGCTTTTAGACCTTTGATACTTTTTTTACCATCTATTTCGAAACCAGAAGTTTCTCCGTTATATAAATCTAAATTAGAACCATAATTTGCTTCTGGATACAAACCAAAGAAGTCGCCCTCATAACCCCAATGATAATGTCCTGTTCTGTAAAAACCTTTCAAATCAAAATATTTTTGATTCCATTTGTACGATGCGTTATAAATTTGTACTCTGTTAACATCGCTAAATTCGACTATACCAGTAGTGGAATTAATTTTTTGGGTTCTGCCTCTATTTTCATAAAAAATTTCATTTATTTGATTTTCGGCAACTCGACCAAGAATATTTACATTTACGTTGGCTTTCATATTGGCAGTAGGATTTCCTTCGACACCAATATAATAAGATTGCATTTGATCAAAACCAAGCTTGTTTGGAAAATTAGAACTAGCTGGATCGGCTGTTTTTGGAGTTGTTATCAAACTTCCACCAGTATTAAAAGTAGTAAATTCGGCTCTAAGATTACTAATTTTTAAAATATCAGTAGCATTAGATTTTAATGCTGCTTTGTCTCCTCTGGCTTTTAAATCAGCACCAATTTGTTGAATATTATCAAAATAAGTTTTTATTGTACTTAAAGAAGTTCCCGCAGCATACGGATTAAATCTGTGTGCTTCTTGTAGTACATAATACGCCGAACGTGGGTATAATTGGTATAAACCTTTTGCATTTGTTGGTCCTTTTGCACAAATCCCAAACCATTCTTCGTTCATATTGTCTTCGCCTTTTACAAAATCGTTGGCGTAACCACCATTTGACCAAGACGCATCGTTATCGTGAACATCAAGATTAACGGTTTGACCAGTTTTCCACCAACCATCGCTAAACTGGAAAGTGAAGCCTCCAAGCGAATTTCCTGCTTTGCCTAAACCATCAACATTTTCATAAATTTCTTTCCAATTGCTTTTTACATAAAATGCCTGCGATTTTTGATCTTCTTCATTATTAACAGCATTAAAAGCATCTGAACCGAATTCTGCAAAAAGCATAGGTTTACCAATTTCTTTTTTTACACGTTCAAAAAAATCTCCAAACGATGCACCACGGTAAACATTTGTTCCAAAAAAATCAACATCTGGGCATTCTTTAGAAATTATTTCTGCAAACAGCAAATCGCCATTACACATTCCGATTGGGTGAGAATCATCGATTTTTTTCATCTCCAAAACAGCTTCGTTGAACAATTTGTACATAAAAACTGCACGCTTGGTTGATGCACGATCTTGCATCGGAATATTTTCGGTAGCAGCGCCATCCCAAAACAAACCGTAATTGTTTTCGTTTCCTAACATTAAAAGCAGTAAACCTTTGGTGTTTTTATAGTCTTCGGTCATTTGTTTGACTTCTTTCAACAATTCGTCGTGAGTAGTTGGGTCAGAATATTCGGTATTGACTACCCAAGTGCCATTTAAAGTCAAACCATATCGTCCAAAAGTATGGTTGACCATGGTATAAATTCCGTAATTATCGTGTACATATTCTATCCATTTTTTTGGCATTCCAGAATAAACACGAATCGTGTTTACGCCCATATTTTTTAATAATGACATTTCATCGTCAAGAGCTTCTTTAATTAAAGTCTCTGGTTGTTTCCATAAACTATACGAATAATTGGTACCAATCGGACAGTAATCCCAATTAATTCCATTTATGATAAAATCGCTTCCATTGACTTTAAGTCTAAAACCAGTATCTGATTTTTCGATAACTACCCTATCAGCTTGTGCATTGATATTGTTGGACAAACACCAAAAGGTTAAAAGATAAATTATTTTTTTCATAAATGAGGTTGGTTAGGATTTTTGTTAATTTAAGTAAGCTTAATTTTTAGATTTATAAAATTATTAATTAATTGTTATTTTTAATCTTAAACAACCACAACAAAAAATATACAATTGAAATATTTTGGACTTTAATTTTACATTTGACAAAAAAAAGCACTTAAAATTAAGGAATTAATAATTATCGATTTCGTAAAAAATTGTTTTGTTGATTAAAAATTAATAAGAAAAAAAATATATGTTGTGGTAATGTATGGTTTTAAAAAGACTATTTGTATTGTTTAAATAGATAATATATACTCAACTAAACCTTGTTCGTGCAATAAATCCATTTTTTTACGCAAACGATATCGTTTTATCTCAACGCTTCTTACAGAAATATTAATTAATGGGGCAACTTCTTTGGATGAGAGGTTTAGCCTTAAATAGGCACAAAGTCTTAAATCATTTGGTGTTAACGTCGGATGGGCTAATTTTACTTTCTTTAAGAAATCTTTGTCGGCATTGTCAAAAGCTTCTTTGAAAACGTTCCAAGAACTATTTGTAGAAATATTATTGGTAATATTTGAAATTACTGTTTTAATATTTTTAATCCCATCGTCAGAAGTAGCTTTTAAATCTTGTTTTATTAATGCCAAAAGTTCGTCTTTTTTGATCAAACTCATTGTCGAAACTGCTAATTCGCGACTTTTATTATCAACGTCTTGAGAGAGTTGTTCGTTTTTAACTTTCATTAAAAGTTGTTCGCTTTCGAGTTCTTTTATTTCTAATAACAAGTTGTTTTCGTCTATTAATTTATCTTGTTGCTTTTGATAATATTTTTTATAGGCTTTGTGTATGTAATTTACACCAATCAAAAATAAAATCAAATAGCAAAAAAGAGCAAAAAAAGTTTCGTACCATGGTTTTGATATTGTAAATTTATATTCAACAGTATTTTCGGGTGCCGAATTAGCAATTTTAGCTTTAATTTTAAATACATAAGTGCCAGGTGCCAGATTTTTGAAATTAACGGTCGATTTAGCACTCCACTCACTCCATTGATCTTGAACATCTTTTAACAAATATTGATATTCGGCATTGATGTATTTGTTGTATTCTGGAACTGTATAGCTAAATGTGATGTTGTTTTGGTTATAACTAAAATCACCATTTGCAGAAATAGGAAAATATTCGATATTTTCATTGATTTTATTTACTGCTATATTTGATATTGAAACACTATGGTTTTTAAAACTTAAATCACAAATATTCAACGTATAATAACCATCGGTTGTACCAATTAAATATACAGAATTACTTAGTTGATTGATGTTTTCGTAACCTAAAAGCGAATTGGTTAAAGTTGCAGAAATTGGTATTGCGTTTTGTTTTAAATTAGTTCCAAGTTTACTTAAAGAAAAATAATTAATATAGTTTTTAGAAAACAACCAAAGTTTATTAGACTTATCGACCATTAATTTTCCTGATTTGTATTCATTATTATCAAAAACTTTACTTAAAATAGGGTCTTTTAAAAACTGTTTGCTTTTTTCATCTAATTTAAAAATCCCTTCTTTATAAGCATAATAAATTGAATTATTGAATTTGGCAAGACAAGCATTTTTGCCTTTTTTTGGTGAATTATATGCGAAAACATTATTGGCAGTTTTTAAATTACTATCTAATTGAAGTCTGAGAATTCCTTTGTATTCATGACAAACATAGACTTCAAGATTTTTATTAATTTCAAAAAATTTAGATGAGTAGTCAAATCCTGAAATTTTGTTTCTAAAAACCCATTGGTCGTTTATTTTTTCTAGAATCGAAAATCCAAAGTAATTTCCTTGAATTAATAGATTTTTATGATTAGGGATAGTTTCGAATTTCCAGGTTCCAGATTGATCGAAAATTTTTCTAACAATACCATTTTCTAATATAAAACTTCCAAGATTATGACCACAAAAAACTGTATTTTCATATTCAAATAAAGACCAAACCTGACCTTTGGTTCCTGCGATAAATGAAAAAGCTTCGTCAGAATTATAATTTTTATAAAACAAACCTTGATTAGTACCTATGTAAAGTTTCCCGTCGTGCAAAAGAGATGCATAAACAGTGCCGAGCATTCCGGTTGTATCGGTGTAACTTTTGACAGGAGATTTTAGATTAATACAATTAATGCCATTGTCTAAGCCAACCCAAAGGTTTTTGTCAATATCTTCGTACAATGACAATGCAGTATTGTTACTCAGCCCGATGTTTTGAGTTATGTGGTATTTCAACTTCCAATCATTTGTTACAATAAATATTCCGTTTGACACTGTTCCAAAAGCAAATCCTCCGTCTGAAAGTTTTTGGCTGCAATAAATCGAATTTGATAACAATTGCATATCGAAATTTGTACTAAATTTTGATAAAACTCCATTTATAAGTTTATAGAAACCATTGTTTTGAGTTTGAATTAATAATCCGTCGTCGATTGCAAAAATGTTTACTATTATATTTTTTAATAATACCGAATCATTACAAACTTTTTTGCTTTTTCCGTTTTCTATTTCAAGTAAACCATCACTATTTGTCTGGAAGTAGATTGAATTATTAGTTTTAAAGATTTTAGAAATATTATTTTTAGAAGAGATAATATTGAAACTTTTTGTTTTAGAATCAAAAATATAAATACTACTAAAAGACTGAAAAATTATCCATTGGTCATAATTTATAATACTCCAAAATTGCTCATCGATTTTAATTTTACTATTTATATTTTTGCTTAAAGATTCATATTTTAGTTGTCCATTGGCTTGTCGTGTCCAAAAGCCAAACTCCATATAACTGCCTGTATAAATTCTATTTCCAATAACTTTGACTGATCTTATAATCGATTCGTTAGGCGATGGATACAAAGTCCAAGTTGCACCGTTATATTCAAGCAATCCATCATTATTAGCAAAAAAAACAAAATGTTTTGCATCTTGAGTAATCATCCAGTTTTGATTACCAGCTCCGTAATTGGTTGGGTTATAATTGACAATCGGAGGTAATTCTTGAGCGAAACTCAAAAAAAATTGCAGAAAGAAAACAAGACTTAAAAATTTTAAATTTGACATTGGTTTTTCTAAATAATAAAAATAAATAATAATATATAAAATTAGTCTTAATATCGAGAATTCAAAATAATATTACACAAAAAAAGCACGTTTGTTACAACGTGCTTGATTTTAATAGGGGCAAAAAAGTTATTCTTTTATCAATCTTGATGATGCAATTTTACCATCAATAGAAGTTTTAACAACATAGATACCAGTTTGTAGGTTTGCGATATTTAATGATGTAGATTGCTTGTTTACTGATTCAGAAATTACTATTTGACCAAGTAAATTGTAAATAGAAACATTTTCGATATTTGATTTTGCATCAATATTCAGAACATTGTTTGCAGGATTTGGATACATACTAATGTTAGCTGTTTCGAAAGATGTTGTTGCTAAGCTATTGTTTTTACTGAAATAAATATTGTCATAATATAAGCTACCATTACCTTCAAATTTAATTTGTGTTACAGGATTTCCATCCCAAATTGCTCCACCTAAACCTGAATAAGTTTTGAAAAATGATAATGGAATAAAAACACTCTGCCATTGCCCTTTAACTAATGTAGCATCGCCACCTGTTGCTTTAATAGTATATCTAGGTTCTTGAGGAGAACCACAACAAGGAACTTGAGGGTCAATTACATAAAACTTAATTTCATTAGATGATGTAGCATAATAGTCTAAGTGAACGTAATCATATTTAGATACTCCTGGCGAAGTTTCTTGAGACAAATCTATTGTACCAAATGCTGAACCATAATAACTAAGATTTGTTATTTTACCAGACATATTACCATTGTTTTGAATATCTACTTGGGTATTTGGTCCACTACCTGCAAAATCTTGAAAAACATATCCAGTAACTTTATTTACCAAGTAACTATCGCTGTATACAGAAAGCACTTCACTTTCTGGAATGGTTGGAACAGGCGCAGATACCGTTGGCTCAAGAATGCAAACTGGACAAGTAGTTCCACCACAATCTACACCTGTTTCGTCTCCGTTTTGAATTCCGTCTGTACAAGTTGGTACTGGAGCATCGGTTAGTTTTTCTGCATTGAACCTAATATTATCAATTAAAATAGTACTGTTGGCTGCTCTATCTGGTTGACCTTGTGTCCAATCAACAAAAACTACAAACTGAGCAACATCAGTTTCTAAAGTTGCTGGAATAGATGGTATAGTCCAAGTAATAGTTTGCCATTGGTCAACAACTGCGTTTGCAACATTTTGATCTGTTATTTGGAAAGTTTGAGCACCTTCATTTTTAGTTGACATCTTTAGACCAACTGTACCAACATAATTTTTGTTAATATCCATAGTAACAGTTAAATTACTTGGAATTGCTGCATCGATTTTCCATGTACCAAATGCTTTATCTTGCCATTTATTATTGACACCTGCATAAAAAGCATTTCCTGGACCCATAACTACTTTCAATACTTTGGTTGTTGCAGATGTATTGACACCATCTGGATCAGGGTTAGTAACAATTTCAGCAGGAGCTGCACCATTATCAAATGTGTACCAAACAGAAGCAACACCAGATGGAGTACCAGGCTCGAAACCCAAATTATACTGTTGCTGTTGCGCAAATCCTAACGAAGACATTAGAACAATTGCTAATAATGTAATTTTTTTCATAATTTTTTATTTAAATGATTTTTATCAAATATATAATTGATTTTTAAGAAAACGATATTCTTATTGGTATATAAAAACCATACAAATAATAAATTTGAAAATCACTGCTTTTTTGGTAGCAATATCAATGTATTTAATCATTAACAAAAAAATTAATGTAAAATAATTATTTCGCAAATAAATAAATGTTGTGGCGATGTAAAGGTAACTATTACGTTTTCGTAATAATAAATTTACATTTTATAACAAAGAACTCCTTCTAGAACTGTTTTACCCAATCCAAGTTTTAAAATCTTGTACTTTTTCTCTTGCAACTATTACCTCATCTTCTTTATAAGTTGGCAAAATAATTTTTAATCTTGAGTTAGAATGTATTTGAATTTCTTTTATTGATTTTAATGGAATAATGAATTTTCGGCTTATCCGAAAATTATTTTTTAGGTCTAATTCGTTTTCAAGAAGCTCTAGAGTTCCATCGATTAAATAGTTTCTGTTATCAAATGTGTGAATGTAAGTTCCTTTGTTTTCGCTAAAAAAACATTCTATTTCGTCGATTGTAATTACTTTTAGATGTTGTCCTATTTTGACTGTAAATCTTGTTTTGAAACTTTTTTCGAATGGATTTTGAAGCATTTTTTTGATTTGCTCAAAATCTAGATTAACAACTTCTTGTTTTGGTAAATTAGTTTTAAATTTATTAACAGCAGTTTGTAAATCGTCTTCATCTATTGGTTTCAATAAATAATCGATTGAGTTTAATTTAAATGCTCGTAACGCATACTCATCATAGGCTGTTGTGAAAATAACAGCTGATTTTATTGTTATTTTATCAAAAATTTCAAACGATAATCCGTCAGATAATTGAATATCAAGAAAAATCAAATCTGGATGTTCGTTTTTCGAAAACCATTCAATCGACTCTTCGACAGAGTGCAACATTACATCAACCTTAATATTGATTTTTTCGAGTTTGCGATGTAGCAATCTTGCTGCAGGTTTTTCGTCTTCGATGATTATTGTTTTCATAGCCAAAATTTAACCACAAAGGCACAAAGGCACAAAGTTGTGAGATTATAAAAAATTATTCCCATTTGTTCTTAGTTTTTGTTGACATAAATTCTTGAATCTTTTTTTTTTCCCAAGATTTATTGAAAAGTAAGTTTTTGCCAAAAACTCTGGACCAATGCGACACCAAACCAATTCCCCAAAAAACTGCTGTTCCAAGAGTAGCCCAACTGAAAATCGCATCAAATACCGATAAATCAGAATCGTAATTTCCAGCTATTATAAATAAGTTTACAACAATATAAACGAACAGATGAACATAAAATCCGTATATTTTGCCGAGTTGTTCTTTTGCTTGTAAATATTTTTCTGAATTTTGATTTATTACTTCCATTTTTAAATATTTTAAATTGCTAATGTTTTTGAAATTAATACTGAATCTTATTTTTTATTCATTAATTCTCGAATCTTTCGCTCTTCCCAATTACCCCAAACTCCAAATGTTCGAAAAGCCTGCATTGTTAATCCGAATCCCCAACCGAACATTGGCCACCAAAACCATTGGTAATTTGAGGAATATTTTAGATTAATAAAAATTAAAAACGGAATAACAACACAATATGAAATTAAGCTTCCGTAAAATTCCTTCAAGTTTTCAACTTTTTTCTTTGCTTCGAAATAAGCATTATTTTCTGTGTAAATATTTTGAGTTTCCATAACTGTAATTTGTTTTGTTAATATTGGCAATTTTACCTTGAAACTGTCTTCTGATTGTTCAATAATCATTTTTTTCTTAGAAATCAATGCGTATCGATCGATAATATTTTGTAAACCAACGCCTTTTCGGTCTTGCAAAACTTCTTTTTTTTGCAAATTGTTTTCTATTACAAGAAATCCGTTTTCTAAATAAATTTTAATGTGTAACGGTTTATTTTCTGAAACTATGTTGTGTTTTACTGTGTTTTCTAACAATAATTGCAATGAAAGTGGCACGACTTTAAATTCTGGATTGAGTTCTTGAAGCGGAATTTCATAGGTCAAACTATTTTCGAATCGCATTTTAAGTAAATTCATGTAAGTTTTTGCAAAATTCAATTCTTCTTCTACCGAAACCAAATCTTTGTCTTTTTGTTCTAAAACATATCTGTAAACTTTGGATAATGATGTTGTAAATCGTTGTGCATTTTCAGGATTTTCTTCGATAAGCGAGCTCAAAACATTCAAACTATTAAACAAAAAATGAGGATCTATTTGATTTTTAAGGCTTTCGTACTTGGCGGAAGCCGTTCCTGCAATAATTTTTTGTTCTTTGAGTTTATTTTCTTGATAGGCTTTATAAAAATGAATCGCATATAACGAAAGTGTAACTATAAAAGCAATTGTTACTGTAAAAATATAATTTGATGCTTTTTCATTATCCAAGAAATATTCTAAAGTATGTTTTGCATAAATTACTGTTTCAATAAAATGCATTACAAATACAACTAGTATCGAAGCCATAAATGATAATGTAAAACCTAAAAATATTCTTTTTTTGACAAATCGTTCAGTAAAAACTCTATCTAAATAACTAAATATCAATGTGTTTAACAAATACAAAGACATTGTGTAACCAGCTGTAAAAGCATAGCTAGTAAGTAAATGAGTACCAATTTTCACTTCAGAACCCATTATTAAATTCAAAATCTGAATCAATATAAATATCGCTGTTGTTAGTGCTAATGTTCTTGGGAATTCTCTTTGAATTGTTTTCATTTTTTAGATTTTTAGATAATAGACAAAAAGATAATAGACGTTATGAAATTAAAATATAGTTTTTTTGATAATATTATAATCTAAAGTCTTCTTGTCTAGCTTCTTTAAGTCTTATCTCTATTTACAATTTTTCAAAGCATTTTCTGCTCTTTGCAATCCCCAATTTGGCGAGAAAGCGTTTTCTGGTTTAAAAGTAGCAAAAAGTCCAATTGAACGCTCGACTTCTTTACACAAAACTTTCACATCTGCGCCAGTCCATTTTGCACCACCAATTCCGAATTCGGCTTTACCATAAACAACTCTTGGGTTATTTGGTGCAATTGCTTCGGCTTTACCGTATAGTTCCATTACTTTTCCAGAATATTTCATGCCGTAAGTCATTGGGTCATAATTCATCCAAGCGGTGTAAATCATAGATTGCATCACCAAAATTTCAGCATTATTTGGATTCTTGTCCATTTCTGAGTTCAATGCAGTTTGTGCTTTTGTCAATAATGCATTCATTTGTTCTTTGTCTTTGGTTTGAAAAGCTGCAAAACAATTTACGGTAGCAACATAATAATTTGGCAACCAACTTGTTTTTTCTGCAGATGCTATTCTTTCGAATAAATCTGAGGCTTCGGCGTTTTTTCCGTCTTTCCACAATCCCATGGCTTTGCCCATTCCTTGTTCGAATTGTCCTTGTGCAGTTGCAATTCCTGATACTAATATTACTAATGTTAAAATTAAATTTTTACTCAAGATTTGCAGTTTGTTTTTCTTGTTTTGCTTTGCCTGTTCGCAAAAGCTCGGGTCGTGAAATGTTGTTTTCATAATGATAAAGTTTATTTGTTATTGAAAATGGTTTTTAAAATTTGTTATTATTTTTAATTCTGAAGTAAATTTATGCTGAATGTTTTTATTTTTATAAAGCTATTGACTGAAATGTTGATTCATGAATCTGAATTGTAAATTAGTTAATATTAATAATAATTTTAGAATTATTAGAAATCGTGAATTTAGCATTCTCATATTTTGGTGGTCCCATAAACCCTTTTGTGTTGTTTGATGCCATATAATCTTCGGTTGGAATTCCCATAAAATTGGTATCCATAGTCCCATTAAGGTTTTCGTCTTGATAAATAGAAACCGCATATTCGCCTTTTTCTAAACCCTCGAAAGTTACCATTGCTTTTTTGTCTTTAATTTCGGATTTTAATCTTTTAAAAACCGTTTTCAAAAAAGTACCTTCCGAATTGTATAAACCAACTTTTACAACTCCTGAGTTGTTTTTGAAACCTTGCATATCGACTTCTAAATTTACTTTTTGTGCAGATACAAATCCTGAAACTAAAACTGCTAATGTTAAGATTGAATTTTTCATAAAATTGATAGTTAAAATTATTATTGTTTTTAAATCTGATGTAAATTTAGGTCGATTATAATTGTTTTAAAATTCATTCTAACCGAAATGTCATTTTTTAATGCTGAATTGCTACATTACAATAGAAATCTGTAAATACCGATTAAATAAAGAAGGTTGTGTTGCCTGTCGATTTATTTTAAAGATTCTGTTTAAAAAAACATAAAACAAATCAAAAAATTTATAATCTAGAGTTCAAAAAGCCAATATTACAATAAGTCTTTGTGTAATTAAGACATTTGGGTTGTAGTAAATAAGATTTTGTATGTCATGCCCGAAATATTTTGAATATCCATAACTCCTTCTATTTGACCCACAAGTTGGTTGACCAATTCTAGACCTATTGAATTTTTATTTTTTTCATTACTTTCAATTATTCCTGTTCCATTATCACTAACAATTAGTTCAAAATTATTATTTTTTTGAGATATTTTTATGCTAATAATTCCTATTTGGTCTTTCAAAAAAGCATGTTTTAATGCATTAATAACCAATTCGTTAATAATGATTCCCAACGGAATTGCTATTTGTATGTCTAAATAAATGTTTACTAAATCAAGTTTTAGTTCGATATTTTGATTAGAATTGTTATAAGAATTTAGTATTGATTGTGTTAAATTTTTGGTATACATATTAAAATCAACCTTATTTAAATCCTCAGATTGGTATAAATTTTCATGAATAAGCGCCATAGATAAAATTCTAGATTGGCTTATTTCTAAAAATTCGGCTATTCCAATATTTTTTTGTCTAGATTGAACATAAAGCAAACTCATAACCAGTTGCAAATTATTTTTAACCCGATGGTGAACTTCCTTGAGAAGCGTTTCTTTTTCGAATAGCGATTTTTGTGTTTTGTTTTTTTCTAATTCAAGTTTTTTATTAGCTCGACTAATAATTTTATTTTTTAATCTTATGGTACTATTTTTATGTAGAAAAAAAATAATAGTCATAATCAAAAAAATTAGCAACGAAAATACAAACAATAAAAAATTATTTTTTTGTTTAATTTCCATTTTCTTTTTTAATTGCGAAACTTCAAAATTGCTAATTTTGGCGTTTTTTTCGGCTATTTCAAAGTCTATTTGTAGTTGGTTTAGTTTTTGCAAGTTATTACTAGAAACATTTTTTTCTTTGATTTCTAATATTTTATTCTGGTAATAAAAAGCTGTTTCGTAGTTTCTTAATGATTGTTCTATTTTTACTTTTACTTGATAGACTTGTAGTTTTAATTCGAAAAAATATTCCTCTTTAAGTAAAGCTATGCACTTATCAATGTTTAAAATTGCGCTTTTATTGTCTTTTAATGCAAAACATATATTGGCTTTGTGACAGGTTCTTGCAATTCTTGAAACTTTTCTTTTAAAAGGTTCTTTTAAGATCATGTCAATGTATTTATTGGCTAGATTGTATTTACCTAATTTGTAATAACATTTCGAAATTTTAAATTTTAGGTCTTCGTCTGGTTTTAAAATTCTATTTATTTTTATGAACTCTAACGTTTCTAGTGTTAACAAAAGTGTTTCTTGATATTTTTTAGAATTATACAAAATCTCCATTTGAACAATTTTGGCTTGCAAAATCGCCAACGGAGATTTCGCTAATTTAAAGCTTAAATTATTGTATTCTGTTGCGCTACTAAAATTGCCAATTGATGAAAAAATATGAGATATATAATTATAGATTTTAATTTTATCGTTTAAATTTATTTTGCTTGAAACAGCTTTATTGGCATAAAATAATGCTTTTTTATAATCGCTTTTAAAATTATATAATCTGCAATTTGCTATATACAAACCCGTAATTCTTGAAGATTTTTTTTGAATTGCTAGTTTAATATTCTCTTTCAGAAATATTGCTGCTTTGTCCTTTTGCTCATTTTGTAATAAATAAGTTGCAAAATCTGCACAAGCTTCGAAATAATTATCCCAATCTTGTGTTTTATAAAACAAATCTAACGCTTTTTTGGACTCAATTAGCGCATCTTTGGGCTGGTCTTTTATGAAAAATAATTTAGCATTGTTCATAAAATAATAACCATAACCCTTATTGTCATTATTTAATTTAGAAAAATCGAACAATCTTGAATTGTATTTAACAAACTCTTGCTGGTCATTTTGATAATAAATATTACATAAATTATTTAAATGATTTATTTTTTTTGAAGTGTTGTTTTCGAATTTTAACAATACATTTAAACTGTCAATACTTTTTAAATACTCGTTTTGCGATAAAACAAAACTCGTTTTTAACAATAATAGAAATATAATAGTGTACTTCATTTTATTTATAACAGTTTTAAACTTTAGATTAATATTTATTGAGTTTTGATACAAAATAAACTAATATTTTCTACGAATTTTTCAAATATTCTAATTGCGTCTTTGTTTTTCTGGATTACTGCCAATTATTTTTTTATAAGCGTTACAAAAATTGCTATAACTCTTGAATCCTAGATCGAATGCGATTTCGTTAATCGGAATTTCCGATTCTTCGATAATAGATTTAGCTTTCTCGATTTTTCGGTTCAGAATGTATTGATAGGGCGAAACGTGCAAAAAATTAATGAATTGTCGTGAAAATTGACGCTTTTTCCATTTAGAAAGAATAATCAACTCTTCGATTTCTATTCTTTTATCTAAATTATCATTTATATAATTAATAATTGCTCGCATTCTAAACGGAACATCACCTAGGTTTTCTTTCTCAATCGGTTCAGTATCAATTTCTCGGTGTTTGTAATTGTTCAATACTACCGATACATTAGAAATTAAATCAGATGGTTTAAATGGTTTTACAATATATCCATCGGGTCTGGTTTCGTTAACGCGATCGAGTGTCGTTTTGTTTGCATAAGAAGTAATATAGATATACGGAATATCATTTCTCTCTAACAAATAACGACCTAAATCAATGCCGTCTTTGTTTTTATTGAGGTTTATGTCAATAAGTACAAGGTTTGGTGGGCTAGTTTCTATATGCTGAATTGCTGCTTCTACCGAAAATATATTCGTGAAAACTTCATACAAATCATCTTCCTGCAAAATGCCTTTTATTTGCATAGCAATCAAAGCTTCGTCTTCTACAACCAGAATTTTTGGTTTCATAGTTTATATTTTTATATTTTGAAATTGTATCAGATATTTCATACCTAAATCGTTATGAACTTGCAAAACGCCGTTTATTTGATTTACTAACTGATGAACGAGCTCCAGACCTAATGATTTTTTTGTTGTTAATTTTTCTTGTACACCTTGACCATTGTCTTTTATTACAAGTTCGAAATCGGTATCTTTTTGAATTAATTGCAAAGTAATAATTCCTTTTTTGTTGTTAACAAATGCATGTTTGTAGGCATTGCTAATTAACTCATTGATAATAAGTCCCAACGGAATTGCGGTTTGAATGTCCAAAAAAATATTTTCTACTTCTATTTTCAATTCTATATCTTGCTCTAAATTGTTATAAGTTGTTACTATCGATTGGGTCAAACTCACAGCATATTCTTTAAAATCGACTTTGCTTAAATCGTCGGTTTGGTACAGGTTTTCGTGAATAAGTGCCATAGCAATAATTCTAGATTGACTTATTTCTAGAAAATCGTCCATTTTTATTCCTTTTTCTTTAGATTGAATATAGAGCAAACTCATAACCAGTTGCAAGTTGTTCTTAACGCGATGGTGCACTTCTTTTAGCAATGTTTCTTTTACTTGCAACGATTTTTCTAACTGGTTTTTGGCGTTTTCTAATTGGTTGTTATTAACATTTATTAAAACGTTTTTCTTTTTTATGGTATTGTACAATTTAGATAAAATTAAAAAACCGAACAAAATTAGCACCAAAAACAACAAACCAAAAGTTATATAATTGGATTGTTTGTTTATTCGAATGCTTTTTTGAAGCTCGGCTAGTTTAAGATTTTTGATGTTGTTGTCTTTTTCGGCAACATCAAACCCAACTTGCAAATCGTTAATTTGGTCTTTATTTATTTTGATATAATTTTCTACTTTCAAGTCATAATATTTTTTTTGATTCAATATTGCAGCTTTATAATTTCCAGAAGCTTGTTCGATTTCTGATTTAATTAAATAAAAGTCAAGTTTAAAATCTGTAAATTTAGTCAAACCTACTAGTGCCGAAACTTTATCGTTAAACTCGATTGCTTTGTCTAAATTATTCAATTTCAGGTAAGCTCTAGATAATGTGTTCAATGATAAAATTTTAACTTCTCTGTTTGTTTTTGTATCTATAATAGGAATCAAAGTGGCTATTGCTAGATTGTATTTTTTTAAATTAAAATAAGTAATTGCTAAATAAGTAGTATTGTTATAACTTTCATTTTTAGTCATTACATGATTCTTATTTTCTAGAAGAATTTTCAATGCAGTGTTATAATTATTCAATTTATTATTAAGATCCGCTTTGTGAAGATTAACTGGAATATCGTAGCTTTTATGATTTAAGATATTTATGTAATACAAAGATTTTTGATAATTTTGCAAATCATAATAAGTATAAGAAAAATACAAATAAAGATCTAATCTGTTTTCAAAATTGTTTGTGCCTTTGTTGAAATAAAACAATGCTTTGTTGTAATATATCAATGATTGGTTTAGCGAAGCGTCAAAATAATTTAATGCACCTAAAAGAGTGTATAGCAAACCGGTCTCGTTGTTAAACGGGCTTTTTTCGGCAATTTTTAATTTTTCTAAAATATTCGTTTTTGCAATTCTAGATTTACCGCTAGAAATTAATGTAAAACTAAGCTTGATTTCCGAACGCAAATAATATTTAATGTCATTAAGTTTTTTGAATATCGACGAAGCTTTCTTGGACAGTTCTATTTGTTTTTTTGGTAAATCAGTACCAAATACATGATATTGATTCAAATAATAAAATCCAAAACCTTTTTGATAATTTATTTTTTTGGATAATTGCAGTAGTTTATCATTATAGATTGCAATTTTGTATATATCGCTTTTCTCATATTCCTCGCAGATTAATTGATAATTATTAATTTTTTCAATAATATCGGTTTTAGAATTTACAACATTCAAAAGACTGTCTATTTTCTTTTGAGATGCTTTATCTAGAGAAAAACAAATTATGGGTAATAACAGAATAAGTAGGGAAAATTTTTTCATAAATATTTAAAAAATTAATTTGGTTATAGTAAATATAGAATTAATTTTTTGAAAAAAAACGGGCGAATTAAACATTAAAATTAAACTACCAAACCTAATTTTATTAAACTTACATTCAACCCGTTAACTTTAATACAGATTATCCATAACTGCATATATTTTTTTTAAACATTTTTTTTGTCAGTTTTTAAGTTAGACTTTTCATTAATAAAATTCTTTTTTTTAATTGTATTATCGTCATTAATATCATTTAGAATTATAGTGTTTTGGTTATCACACAACCATATTTTAATATTGGCTTCTTGACAATACCAACATAAAATAATACCATTACCTTTAGTTTCTGTTTGGGCAGCCAAACTATTGTTTGTTAATGTATTATTTTGCTTTTTGGCTGTTTTCGATTCAATAATAACTTTAGAATGAGTTGTTTTGAATTCCGAAAAAACAAATTTTTCACTGTCTGTTTCATACAATTCTATCGATTGAGAATAAATGAAACCAGTGATCGAAAAAAGAGAAATTACTAATAACTTGATGCAGGTATTTTTCATGATTACTTTTTTTTATATGTTTTACATTTTATTTGTTTTATGGATCATTCACATTTAAAAAACAACTCTTACTATTCCGTCGCCGTTATGGTAAAAAGCACCAACGGTCAAACCAGCTGTTTTTGCAGCAGCGTTGTTTGCATGAACAGTCAAACCGACAACCTGCAATTTCGAGGTTGGGTTTACGGTACCTATGCCTACTTTATTTCCAGAAATTGCCATAGCTGCGTTGCCAATAGTGTTGCCAAACAATAGTTTTCCTGTCAAATTTCTAGAGGCAACATCGCCAGCCAAGGCATCTGCAAACCAATTGGCACCAACTTGACAATAAGACATCATAGCATTTGCACCTGCACCACCAAACCCTATTCCTGATGGTCCTGTGGTTGGCAAATCTATCCAAAAAGCAGTATTGCCAGCCCACCAAGTGTTAAATGTTGCTCTGCCAGTACCAGTGCCAACCGTTGCACCACCATTAATATCAATTTTGTTTGCAGGTGTTGTTGTGCCCAAGCCCAAATTACCAGCGTCGTTGACTACAAACTCTTTGCCTGGTGGTCTTGCAGTTACACCATCAGACAAATTTGTTAATCTTACTCGAGTATTTGCTGAGTCATTTGTCCACTTGCTGCGGTCAATTTTTGCATTATTTTCTACCCAAATACTTCCGTTAAAAAACCAGTTAGATTTTGTTGTAAGATCATATACTTGCAAACCAACTGTCGGCGTGACAATTGCCCCACGTTGTGTTGATGTCATTCTTGGTTGCAAAAAACCTTTGGTGGTCGATGTTATGTCTAAAAGCGACGACACATCTGGGTTAGTAGTCCCAATGCCCACTTGTGCAACGTTATTTAGGCTAATTAGTAATGCAATTAAAACAGAAATTTTTTTCATGGTAGAGATTTTTGTTATTATTGCTGTAAATTTAGAGCTAACCTAAATAGAGCAACTATCGATTTGGGTCATCAACTATCGATTCGTGCCATTATTTTCGTTTTTTTTGATTTTTTTTAAATAAAAAAAGCACAACTGGTTAGGTTGTGCTTTTGTGTTTATTTACTTTGTGGACATAGATTGCAAAGCCGCGCTATCGTGGTTGTATCTATTCTGCTCCAGAACCTAAGGTAATTGAACCATATTGTAAAACACAAGAAGTAAGGGCTGAGCTATGAATAGAGGCACATGTAGCTTCTTGAGTACCGTCCCAATAATTATTGAGAATTCTAAAACCTGCAGTAGCGCAAAAGATAAAGATTGCAGCTAATATAATAAAGGCTCCTGGTGCTCCTGCTCCAAAAGTTGTTAAAACAATTGTAGCAGCACAAGCTAAAGCACCAACTATACAACCTATTGTATATCTAAATGCAGCAGTTCTCAACCAAGCTTTATCTGAATAACATGTACCAAATGCTTTATTGGCTTCATCAAAACAAGATTGTGTAGTTACGGTAGCTAATTGGGCTTTAGCAGTTAAATTACCCTTTTCTGCTGCTCTTGAAATGATAATTTCCTTTTGTTGATTATCTAGCAATAATAGATCTGGAAATTCTGTTCGGATATTTTGTCCCAATTTTTCAAATTTTTCATAAAAATCTTTAGTCATGTTTAAATCGGTTTTATTTAAAAAACCTTCATAGGTACAATTTTCGATTTTTTGTACATCCTTAACTTTTTCAGAAAATTCTTTTTTTTGCTGTTCATTTTTAGTTGATAAGATTACATTTGTTATCATACTAGCATAATAAACATAGGTATAATAATGTTCGAAAGTTTTACTAGTTGCTAATCTATCAACTAAATTATCATTATTAATTATTTGTTTTTCAATAGCAATAATTAATTTTTTACCGCTTGCATAGCCTTGATAACTTGGAAAAAAAATTCCAAAAAGGAAAATCATTACAAAGGATAGAGATATATTTTTCATAATTAAAAGTTATTTAGTGTTAATTTTAGTTAAAATCTATTTGGTTTGAATGAGATCAAATAAAAAATATAATTTGAAATAAAAATTGTTTTAAAAAATTATAATGTGATTTGTGTTTTTTTTTAACAGCTACTTTTTGTTCCTTAATTTTCTAATACTCATTTCTAAACTCCTAGATTATTTTATTTTTTTAAAATATTCATTTTGAATTTATTTTACTACATAGGTGGAAAAGGTGATTGACTTGCTATATTTTTATCAGAACTATAACTTTTAATACGAAAACCGGAATTGCCATAAAAATTACGATCAGCACCACCCCTTAAGTTTCGCCCATTCATTGCTATCGGGACACCCGGATGAATATTTAAAGTAATATTTCTTCCATCATCTGAAAGTATAGTAAGCGATCGTCTATAACGAGATGTATTAATTACATTAACAGTATAACGTACATCTTGACCTGGCGCGCTATCCATATAGAAACTCCAGTTAGTAGCACGTACAGTTGTGTTCACAAAAACAGGTTCTTGATTAGGATATTGGGTTAAATGAGTTACTTCCATTCTAATATTAGAAAATCTTGATTGTGGCCCCAAAATTGAGAAAAGAAATAAACCATCGTAAATTGGGGCATTAGTGTAAGTATGTTTAATTTCAAAATAAAATTGAATAAAATCATCTCCATCTAAGGCTGCGGTTCCTCTATTATTAATATTATTATTATTTGATACAGTTTTAAATCGTTCAGCTTCTTGATTAGTCTTATAGATTTCTTTTCTGTTTCCGTCCACAAATAAAAGTTTACAATCTTTAAGTAAATCTTTAATTACAATAGTATCTGTTATTAATTTTCCTTTAAGATAATATTGAGAGGTTTCAAATGCATAAACATCATCAGCTGCAGAGGGCAAACCGTCTGGAAGTGGTACTTTTTTCGTTGAAATTGCAACCGCATCTGATACAACTGTTTCGGTCTGACATGACAATAATAATAATATTGATGAAATGAGGACTACAAAATATTTTATTTTAAAATTTTTCATAATATAAATATTTAATTTTTTTCCTACTCTATTATGGTTTTTCGGAGTGCACCATTTGTCTTCTCGATTGCTAATTTTTTATAATTAAAAAATTAGCGCTAATCTTGGGGACTTTTTGTGGTTTTTTCATAACTTTTTTGGTTTAAAGAACAATTGTTGTTCTGGTTTGTTAAGGCAAATTTAGGGCAGTGATTTGTAACCTAACTATCGATTTGGGTCATCAACTATCGATTCGAGCCATTATTTTTAATAAATCTTTAACAAGGCTAGTAAAACCGAAAACTTTAACAAAAAAAATACCGTTTAACCAATACATATTGGCTAAACGGTATTATTATTCGAATTTTAAAATCGCAATTCGTAAATTGCAAATTACTAAAGATTCTTCAACTGATTGTCTTTTTTATCTTTGCTTATGGTCCAGAAAAAACCTAAAAAGAAAAAACGACTAGCAACCGGGTTTACTTCTTTTCTCTCATAAACACCAACGCTATTGGGGTTTCTGGCATAATCATATCCAAAAACCTGATTGGCTCCCAAAACATTGGTCATCGAGAAATATAATATTTTTTGTGTAGTCAACAAATAGGCCCAATTGAAACTTAAATCTTGGTAAAATGGTGTTTTGCTGTTCATAAATTTCAATTCGTTTGGATTGTTGTACGGTCGACCTGATTGCACACTTGCCGTGAAACCTATTTGCGATTTCCAATCGTTAATCCAATATTTGGTAACCAACGACATGCTGTGTTTTGCAACAAAACTTGGCGTAACTTTTTCAGAAAAATTTCTGTAATCTCGTTCTGTATCAATGTACGAATAAGACAACCAATATTCTAAATTCTTGATGTTTTTGTTGTCTCGCCAAAACAATTCTAAACCTTTTGCAAAACCGTTGCCTGAATTTGTGAAAACTGAATTGTACTGTGATGTTGGTGTATTGAATTTAACTAAATCGCGGTAATCTTTATAATAAGCTTCTAATCTCAAAGTTTGTCCTTCTTTATTGTATTGATAATTTAGAATATAATGCGATGTTTTTTCGTTATCGAATTGGCTCGAGTATTTTAAATAATCTTGTTTTGGTGCTTGTGTAAACATTCCGTAAGCCAAAGAAAATTGACTGTTTTTTGCAAATTTATATCCTAATGAAAATCTTGGAGCAATTGCAAAATCATCTATAAAATTGTTATTCGAAGCACGAATTCCAGCCTTGAAAGCAATTTTTTTTGATAGAAATACATCCGCTTCGGCATACGTAGCAACGATATTTTCTTGATAACCATTTCTAAAAACTACATTGAAATTTTCGTTGAATTTGGTGTTAAAATAATCGGCTCCAAAACTCAATTTAAAACGTTCGGAAAACGATTTTTTTAATTTGAATTTCAAATGCGATGTGTTTTCGAAATTATTAATTTTCGTGGCATCGATTGCGATTTTGTTTTCGGCATAACCATAACTAAAACCTGTTGTTATTTGCCATTTTTCGCCAAAATTTCCTTTATATGATGAGTTGAAATATAAATTATTGTTGTTCAAGGCAAAACGCACTTTCGGAATTTGATTGACATCTTCTTGATTCAAATCGAGACTTTGTGCATCAAAAGCCGTGTAAATTTTTAATAATCCGTTGGCAAATTGATAACGAAAAACCGATTCGCCCGAAGCCGATTGAAATGGTTTATTGAAATCTAATCGCTGCGGAACAATTAATTGATAAGGTTTTAGGTTAATGTAAGAAGTATTAAAACTCAACGAAGATTTGTCCCATTTTTTTGTTCGTCCCAAACCTAAACCAACGGTCATAAACGCCATTTCGGTTTTGTCGGCATCGGCTTCGTCTTTGGTCGGAAGCAATAAAACGCTCGACAATGCTTCGCCATATTCTGCCGAATAACCTCCGGTCGAAAAGTTCGCACCCGAAAATAAAAACGGAGAAAATCGACCCCGAGCTGGCGTATTGTTTGCCGATGCACCATAAGGCTGACCTACTCGCAGACCATCGACATAGGTTTGGGTTTCGTCGGACTCGCCACCACGAACGAACAATCGACCGCTTTCGCCAACATTATTGGTTCCTGGCAAAGTTTGCAAAGCCGAAACAATATTAGCATTTGACCCAGCAGTTGTAACAATATCGAGCGGTTTCAAAACCGATACTCGAGATTTCTCGCCAGAATCAAGATTTCCTGCCGAAATAGTTACAGCATCTAAAGTATTGACATTTTCAAGTAAAACTATTGTCAAATTTTTAGCATTCGAGACATCGATAATTTTTTTGGTTGTGTCATATGACAAAAAACTTACCGAAATTGTCTTATTTCCCGTTGCCGTTGTTGTAAAGGTAAAATTGCCATTTTCATCAGAACTTGTGCCGTCATAAGTACCTTCTATAAAAATATTTGCATTTGGAACTGGTTGTTTTTTTTCGTCAATTACTTTTCCAGAAATTGTTGTTTGCGAAAAGGTTGCTATTGATAATAATAAAATTGCTAGATTTAATATCGTTTTAATCACGCTTTTAAAGTTGTTTTTTGAGTTTTTGTGAATCTGAGATTTCATAGTGTTTGTTTTTGATAAAGCAAAGATGCAGAATCAATTATCAAAAATAAAAAACTTTTTACTGAAATGTAGTTTTTTTGGGATGAATAGTAAAAAATTCACTTAACAAAAAAATCCGAAACTTTCGTCTCGGATTTTCTTCGCACTAATAAATTAATATTATAGGTTTATCTCAACCTATCCACAGATTTTACAAGATCTTCGTCCTTTTTAATTGCTTTGTTTGCCAAAACTAGCAAAACAATAACAACAATTGGCAGAAACATCCCAATACCTTTCTCTGAAACCAAATCGGTTTCTCCAGATACATTTAGCGAACGATATACAAACAATCCTAATAAAATTAAATTTAAAATCATGTTCAATCTGTTTATTACAAATTGATTTTGTCGTTTATTATATGATAAAATACTTAATAATGATAAAGTCAAACTTAAACCAAACAATGTCGCATAAACCATGTTTTGCATAAAAAACATTTCTTTTCCTGAACTTAACGTGAATAAAGGAAGGAAGAAAGGCAAAATTCCAGCAATTAAAATCGCAAGAAATAAATATATGGTTTGAATGCGTTGTAACATTTTTGTTTATAAATTTTAGCAAAAATATATTTTCTTTTTGTAAAATGCTATTGTAAAACAAAAAATATTCGTATTATTGCATAACTAATTCGTAAATACTTCATTTTACGAACAATTCAAGATTAAAAAAATCCTATATTTTATCAATTACCACAATAATTAAATACTGAAAACATTTATGTTTGACATTTCTGTACTTAAAGAAATGAAGCTAACTGAGCTTCAAGAAATTGCAAAATTATCTAAAACAATAAAATTTGCTGGCGTAAAAAAAGACATTTTAATAAGTCTAATTTTAGAACAGCAATCAAAATCTGGTGTTTCAAAAACAACAGAAATTAATGAAATAGCTGAAGATAAACCAAAAAGAACCAGAATTGTTGCTGAAAAAAAACCAGCAATAACAAAACCTGAACCAGTTTCATTGTTTTCTGAACCTGAAATTATTGAAACACAACCAATCGAAGTTTCTGAAGAAGTAAAAACCGAAGTTTTAGAATCTGCTCCAAAAAAAGGAAATAAAGTAACTAAATTCAATAAAGCCGAATACGAACGTAAAATGGCTTTGAAACAAGAAAAAGCAGAAAAAGCAGCTTTGGAAAATGTTACTATTGAATCGAATGAAGATAAAGGTGAATCAAGTAATGATGAAAACATTATTGTTGACGAAAATAAATCTGATGAAAATTTAGAAAATATAGTTGAAAAACCACAAAATCCAAATCAACAAAAAAAACAAAATAATCCTAACCAAAATCAAAATGGAAACGGAAATGGGAATGTAAACCCGAATTTCAAGAACAAGAAAAATAATTTTAGAGATTCAGATTTTGAGTTTGATGGAATAATAGAAAGCGAAGGCGTTCTAGAAATGATGCCAGATGGTTATGGATTTTTGCGATCGTCAGATTACAATTATTTGGCATCGCCAGATGATATTTATTTGTCAACATCGCAAGTTAGATTATTTGGTCTAAAAACTGGAGATACAGTTAAAGGTGTTGTTCGACCTCCAAAAGAGGGCGAAAAATTTTTTCCATTGGTTCGTGTTTTAAAAATTAATGGACACGATCCGCAAGTTGTTCGCGACAGAGTTTCGTTTGAACATTTGACACCAATTTTCCCTAAAGAAAAATTCAGATTGGCCGAAAAAGGAAGTTCAATTTCTACAAGAATTATCGATTTGTTCTCGCCAATCGGAAAAGGACAACGTGGAATGATTGTTGCACAACCAAAAACTGGTAAAACAATGTTGCTAAAAGACATTGCAAATGCGATTGCGGCTAATCATCCAGAGGTTTATTTGATTGTTTTATTGATTGACGAGCGTCCCGAGGAAGTTACTGACATGCAACGCAGCGTTCGAGGCGAAGTCATTGCTTCTACATTTGACCGTGAACCACAAGAACATGTAAAAATCGCTAATATCGTACTTGAAAAAGCAAAACGTCTGGTAGAATGTGGTCACGACGTTGTTATTCTTTTAGATTCTATAACTCGTTTAGCGAGAGCCTATAACACCGTACAACCAGCATCAGGAAAAGTTTTGAGTGGTGGTGTTGATGCTAACGCTTTGCAAAAACCAAAACGATTTTTTGGAGCTGCAAGAAATGTAGAAAATGGTGGTTCGTTGAGTATTATTGCAACTGCATTGACAGAAACTGGCTCGAAAATGGACGAAGTTATTTTCGAAGAATTCAAAGGAACCGGAAATATGGAATTGCAATTAGACAGAAAAATTGCTAACAAACGAATTTTCCCTGCTGTCGATTTAACTTCATCAAGCACGCGTCGTGATGATTTGTTATTAGACGAAAAAACATTGCACCGCATGTGGATTTTAAGAAAATATCTTGCAGATATGAATCCAGTCGAAGCTATGGATTTTATAAATGATAGAATCAAAAAAACTAGAAACAACGAAGAGTTTTTAATTTCTATGAATGATTAATTAGTTTACAAAATACAGTTTACAAAATACCAGCATGCAGCAATTAGTTTTAAGTTTTAAATGCAGAAGTGGTTTAAACTTTTTTGATTGAAGCGAAAAATTAAGATTTTTGTTTCAGATTTTGGATTTTTTTTATTGGATAGCATCGCTATCGAATAAAAAAAATTTGAAATATGGGGCAAAAAGACAATTTTGCAGCCAATTAAAAAAAGTTTAAACCACTTCGTTATAAAAAATCCCAATTTCAATCTAGAAATTGGGATTTTTTTTTAATATTAAATTAGTTTATTCTTCGTAAAGACTAATTTCTCGGTCATAAAATTCGTTGGCTAGAACTATTAAACCTTCCATTTCGGTGTTAAGTTCGCCTTCGTCAAGATCTTCGGCTTCTTCCATAAACTCGACTTCGTCGTCTTTCAAGTTGATTATAAATCTAGGATAATCTAAATGAATAACGAATATATCGTCAGGAAAATCAGTATTGTCGCCTAGTAAAAATTTTGGTAATTCCATTTTAAGAAGTATTTATTTAAAAGTTATTTAAAGTTTTATTTATCTGATAAAATTACCGGCGAATTTTTTCCATTCATAAAAATAATTTTAGCATTGGCAGATGTTGCAATTTCTTTTTGAGCCTTAATTTGTTCATATTGCAATTGTTTATCAGTCAAACCAGTCGAAATAATTCTTTGATAATCAGCAATACCTTGAGCTTCTACTCGTTTTCTTTCTGCTTCTTGTTTTTCTTTTTGAAGTACGAATGTCATTTTTTGAGCATCTTGTTCAGCATTAATTTTACTTTCGATTGTTGTTTTTACAGAATTTGGTAAATTAATGTTTCTTATAAGTAATTGCTCCAAAACCAATCCTCTAGCTTTAAAATCGGTTTCGATAGACTTGAAAATGCGTTGTTGAAACTCGTTTCTTTTTGAAGAATAAAGCGAAATTGCGTCATAATAAACTGCATTGTCTCTTATTCTGGTTCGGGTTATTGGTCGTACAATTTTATCTGAATAATCTACGCCAAGCGTTTTAATTATTTTTGGCGCATCAGATGGTAATATTCTATACAAGACTGTTAAATCTATAATTACCTCAAGACCATCAGCCGACAAAACCCTAATGGCATCGTCGCCTTGTTTATCGCCCTCGTTTTGAACGGCCGACATTGTATAATTTTGGGTTTGAATAGATAAATCTGTAATATCCATAAGCGGGTTTACTATATTCAAGCCACTATTTAAAACTCCGCTTTGTACATTTCCATAAAGCGATTGAACGCCAACTCGACCAGCATCAATTTGTTTGAAAATACCAGAAAATACTCCGAGTGCAATTATGCCTATTCCAATAATTTTTAAAATTCCCGAATAGCTAGCAAACGGACCTGCAAGATTAGACTTGAGTGCAAAACTCATAAAAATCAAAACACAACCTAAAACAATCAATAGTATCATTTTTATATAATTTATTAAATTAGAATTATACTAATTATACGAATGAAATTAAATATAGTTACAATTTACTAAGAATTTATTTAACTATTCTTTTATTAATTTTTTTGTCAATCGATTGAATCTAATATAAAGAAAAATCGCTGCAAACGACAATCCAGCCAAAAGTCCAATCCAGATTCCAACGGCTTTTAGTTCGGTATATTTTCCTAAATAATACGAAATCGGAAAACCAACAATCCAATAAGCAACAAATGTAATATACATTGGTATTTTAACATCTTGCAAACCACGCAACGCACCAAGAACAACAACCTGAATGCCATCTGAAATCTGAAAAATAGCAGCAGTAAGTAAAAGTTTTGATGTAATTAAAATAATTTCCTGATTGTCAATAGTTTGGGTTTTATCGTTCATATTCAAAAATAAATGTGGCAAATAATTATTAAATACCAAAAAGAAAATTGCAAAAACAATTTCTAGCAAAATTGCCAATAAAAATATCGATTTTGCAGTAATTATTAAATTTTTATAATCGTTTAAACCTTTGTAATTGCCAACTCGAATCATTGCAGTAACGCTTAAACCCATTGCAAACATAAATGTTGTCGATGCCAAGGTCAAAGCAATTTGATTGGCGGCTTGGCTATTTTTACCTAAAGTTCCCGAAAGCCAAATTGCGGCTGTAAATAAAGCAACCTCGAACAACATTTGCATAGCAGATGGAAATCCTAGATTGATTATTTTTTTTAAAATGCTGTTTTTAATTTCTTTGAAACTGAAATTTTTAAAATATGTTTTAATTTCTGAATCGTATTTTAATAAATAATGCATAAAAACAACCATCATTATCCTAGAAATAACGGTTCCTAATGCTGCACCAAGAATGCCGAGTTTAGGAAAAATCCAAAAACCATAAATCAGTACATAATTAAAAAAAATATGAACCACATTTGCTAAATAAATAGACCACATAGAGTATTTTGTTTTGCCCAAGCCATCAGAAAACTGTTTGTAACCTTGATAAATTACAACTGGAATTAACGAAAATGCGACCCAATCTATGTAGGGTGCTGCCATAGCAACAACTTCGGGAGGTTGGTTCATAAATTGCATTAATGATTTAGACAATACAATTAACACAAACAAAATAAAACCCAGAATTGTACACAATAAAAGACCGTGATGGAATGTGGTACGAATTTTTTTGGTGTCCTTTTCTGCATCAGCCTCTGCAATTAGTGGTGTTATTGCTGTCGAAAAACCGATACCAATTGAAAGTCCAATGAAAATAAAACTATTGCCCAATGAAACAGCAGCTAACTCGGTTGAACCAAGGTTTCCGACCATAAAATTATCGACAATACCTATTAAGGTATGTCCTAGCATTCCCAAAATAACTGGGTAAGCAAGTTTAAGATTGTATGAAAACTCGTTTGAATATTTAGATAAAGTCACAATAAAAATTTTTGAGTGCAAAGTTAGTTCATTTTTAGTGATTTTTATTTGTGAATAATAAATTTGATTTATTTAAAATTTAATTTATTTTTGTGAATTGTATAATCTTGCTAAATGCAATACTATGAATAAAAAAACTTTGTTTTTGTGCTAATAGGTTTTGGATTATCAAATGCTCATGGAATTTTTTGAATGAAGACAAATGTTAAATTTAAAAAAATTAAAAATGAGACATCGAAAATAGATAAACACCAAAAAACAATAACAAATCATAAATAAAGTACTTGAATCTGCTTCGACAAACAAAGTTAAATAGATTTTATTTCGTAATCTGGGTTTTGCACTAAGCCAACGAGAAATTGACAAAAGCAACTTTCGAAATCAATGCCAATCAAGCTAATTTGGGTTTATTAAACATAAAATTTAATATTAATTTAGAAAGTATTAGTTGGAATATTTACGAAATTCAAGTCAGAATAATAGAAAGTAAATCAATATCGCTTAGTCAAAACAACAACCAATTATCAATAAAACCAATTTCGAATTCTGGAATTTATATTTTAAAATTTTTTTCTGGCTTCTGAAAAATTGCTCTAAAAATACTGTAAATTAATTTTTTTTTATTTTTTTTTTGAAATGCTCTGTTATTTTTCAGAGCATTTTTTTTTGAAACACCAAATTATTATACTATCAAACCAAATAAATTAAATACATTTATAAAAAAATTCAAAATGGAACTGATTTTAAGACCTTTCGAACTGCAACTCAAACATACTTTTACGATTTCAAGAGAATCAATCGATGTGCAACCATCATTAATTGTTGAATTAAAAAGCAATGGCTATTCTGGTTTTGGAGAAGCAACCTCAAATCCTTATTACCATATTACCGTTCCGATAATGATGACAGATTTAGAACAACTTCGGTCGATTATTGAAAACACAAATGATGAAACTCCTGAATTTTTCTGGTCAAAAATGCAACCACTTCTTCAAGATAACATGTTTGCTCTTTGTGCTTTAGATTTAGCTTATAACGATTTGTATGCCAAAAAAGCAAGTAAAAAACTATACCAACTCTGGAATTATTCAATCAATAAAAATCCGATGACCGACTATACAATCGGAATTGCATCAATCGACAAAATGGTTTCGAAAATGAAAGAATTGCCATGGCCAATCTATAAAATAAAACTCGGAACTGCCAATGATATTGAAATCGTCAAGGAATTGCGAAGTCATACAAATGCTATTTTTAGAATCGATGCCAATTGTGGTTGGAGCGTTGACGAAACTATTAAAAACGCAATTGAACTAAAAAAACTTGGTGTCGAATTTATCGAACAACCCACAAAAGCTGATAATTGGGAAGCTCACGCAGCAATTTTTAAACATTCGGTATTGCCAATTATTGCTGACGAAAGTTGTATTATTGAATCTGATGTTGCCAAATGTCACAATTATTTTCATGGTGTGAATGTTAAATTGGTCAAATGTGGCGGACTGACTTCTGGCAGAAGAATGTTACTAGAAGCCAAAAAACTTGGACTGAAAACTATGGTTGGTTGCATGACCGAATCGACAGTTGGAATTTCGGCAATCGCTCATTTATTGCCATTACTAGATTATGTTGATATGGATGGCGCTTTATTGTTAAAAACCGACATAGCAACTGGAGTTATAATCAAAAATGGAACAATTTCTTATTCTGAATTAAATGGAACTGGTGTAACTTTAATTTAAATATGACAGTAAACCAATTTCCAGATAGAAAAATATCAATTGAAAATGAAGATTATCTTTATTTTGGAGGAACTGCTTATTTAGGTTTACCAACAAATAAAAAATTTCAGAAAATTTTAATTGCTAATTTAAAAAAATGGGGAACTGCTTATGGAAGTTCACGCAATGCAAATATTCAGCTTTCGGCATATAATTCTGGAGAAAAATTTCTTGCTAGTTTAATAAAATCAGAGGCAGCTTTGACAATTTCGTCCGGAATGTTAGCAGGAAAATTAGTTATTGATAATTTAGAAACCCAAACAGATTGTTTTTTTTATTTTCCGAATTTGCATAACGCTTTAAAATCACAAAGATCTTTACCAATTTTTATTGATAACCAACCAAATCCAAGATTAATTGATAATAAAACAGAAAAAATTACAATTCTAACTGATGCAGTTCCTTCATCATGCATTGAACCAATAGATTTTTCGGTTTTAGATTTGATTCCTTCAAATAAAAAAATCACTTTGGTTATCGACGAATCTCATTCGTTAGGAATTCTTGGTAAGAAAGGTTGTGGAATTTTTTCGAATATCGATTATCCAAATATCAAACGAAAAATAATGATTGCTTCTTTAGGAAAAGCAATCGGATTGACTGGCGGTGTTATTGCTGGTGATTTAGAATTTATAAATCAAATAAAACAAAATAATTCTTATGCATCGGCAGCAGGAATGAATCCTGCATTTGCTCAAAGTATTTCGAAATCTAAAAAAATATTTATTAAACAACATCAAAAACTTCAAGGAAATCTAAAATTTATTGAAAAAAAATTAAAGAAATCCGAGTTTATAGATTTTGATGTTTCCTATCCTTTGATTTATCCAAAAATTAAAAACATTTATCAAATTCTAAAAGAAAACAAAATCATAATTACCAATTTTCCTTATCCGAATGATGCTGGCGAATTAAACAGAATTGTAATTACAGCAAATCATAAAAAGAGAGATTTACAAAAATTGATTGAAATTTTGAATAATATAGTTTCATAAAAAAATCCTGAATTAATTAAATTCAGGATTTAGTATAAATAAAAATCTAATATTTTTAAGACAAAGCTGCTTTTACTTGATCTGCAGCTTCTTGAAATTCAACAGCACTCAAAATTGGCATTCCAGAATTGTCAATCAATTCTTTAGCAATTTCTGCATTTGTACCTTGCAAACGAACAATAATTGGCACTTTGATTGCGTCTCCCATATTTTTATAAGCATCGACAACACCTTGAGCAACACGGTCGCAACGAACAATTCCACCAAAAATATTGATTAAAATTGCCTTAACGTTTGGATCTTTCAAGATAATTCTAAAAGCCAATTCAACACGTTTTGCATCAGCAGTTCCACCAACATCTAAAAAGTTAGCTGGTTCAAAACCTGCATATTTTATTAAATCCATCGTAGCCATAGCCAATCCTGCACCATTAACCATGCAGCCAACGCTTCCGTCAAGATCTACATAATTCAAACCTGCAGCTTTTGCTTCAACTTCAATTTCTCTTTCTTCACGAACGTCTCTATATTCTGCTAATTTTGGGTGACGGAATAATGAATTATCATCAAGATTAACTTTTGCATCGACAGCTACAATTCTGTTATCAGATGTTTTTAGCACTGGATTGATTTCGAACATAGAAGCATCAGAACCAACAAAAGCATTGTATAATGAACCAACAAACGCTACCATTTCTTTGAAAGCATTTCCTGATAATCCTAAATTAAAAGCAATTCTACGGGCTTGAAAACCTTGTAATCCAACATTTGGATCTATTTCTTCAGTAAAAATTAAATGTGGCGTGTGTTCTGCAACTTCTTCAATATCCATTCCACCTTCGGAGGAATACATAATCATATTGCGTGCGCGACCTCTATTTAATAAAACTGACATATAAAACTCTTCGATTTCGAATTCACCAGGATTATATACATCTTCGGCAACCAAAACTTTATGAACTTTTTTTCCTTCAGGTGGAGTTTGAGGTGTAATCAATTGCATTCCAATAATTTGTTCAGCAATCTCTTCAACTTGTTGCAAGTTTTTAGCCAATTTTACGCCTCCACCTTTTCCACGTCCACCAGCGTGAACTTGGGCTTTAATTACATGCCAACCAGTTCCGGTTTCTGCCGTCAATTGTTTGGCTGCTGCAACAGCTTCTTGCGGATTATTGGCCACATAACCACGTTGAATTTTAACGCCGTAACCAGCTAATATTTCTTTTCCTTGATATTCGTGAATGTCCATAGGGTTGATTTATTTTATAGAAATGCAAAAATAGAAAAAATCATTAATATATAAGGTATAAATTATAAATGTTTTTTTAGGAGCTAATCCCGCTCTTTTCCAAAAGTTTCAAGGCGAAGAAAAATCGCCTTAAAACGTTTTTCCCTGCGATCGGGGCTAAAAAGAATTTATATTTCTAAAAAAACTCTAATTCAGATACAACAATTCAAAATCAATTTGCTTTTACAAAATTTCTAAACTATTTTTGCTAAAACTTAAAAACTATGCTAGCAAAAGATTTACTTCAACTAGGTCAAGAATTCGAAACTCCTTTATATGTCTATGATACCGAAAAAATAAAATCTCAGTTTGATAGATTGTCCAATGCGTTCTCGAAAGTGCAACGACTTCGATTAAATTATGCTTGCAAAGCCTTGTCAAATATAAGTATTTTGCAGTACATGAAAAACATTGGAGCTTGTCTTGATACAGTTTCGGTACAAGAAGTGCAATTGGGTTTGTATGCTGGATTTGCACCAGAACAAATTATTTTTACACCAAACGGTGTTTCTATCGAAGAAATTGAACAAGCAATTGGTTATGGCAACATTCAAATAAATATTGACAATTTATCAATTTTGGAACAGTTTGGGGCAAAATACCCACACATTCCAGTTTGCATTCGATTGAATCCGCACGTTATGGCTGGCGGAAATGCAAATATTTCAGTTGGTCATATTGATTCTAAATTTGGAATATCAATTCATCAAATGCCGCATATTCTGCGAATTGTCGAAAATACTGGAATGCATATTAACGGTGTTCACATGCACACAGGTTCTGATATTCTTGATATTGAAGTTTTCTTGTATGCTGCCGAAATTTTATTTGATGCAGCCAAAAACTTCAAATTTTTAGATTTTCTTGATTTTGGTTCAGGTTTCAAAGTGCCTTACAAAAAAGACGATATCGAAACTGATATTGAAGAATTAGGCAAAAAACTTTCTAAAAGATTCAATCAATTCGAAAAAGAATATGGTCGAGATTTAACATTAGCATTCGAACCAGGAAAATTTTTGGTTAGCGAAGCTGGTTATTTCTTAGCAACTGTAAATGTAGTAAAACAGACTACTTCGACAGTTTTTGCTGGTGTCGATTCTGGATTTAATCACTTGATTAGACCTATGTTATATGGTTCGCAGCATCATATAGAAAACATTTCGAAACCAAAAGGTAAAGAACGTTTTTATACCGTTGTTGGTTACATTTGCGAAACTGATACTTTTGCACAAAATCGTCGTATTGCCGAAATTACAGAAGGCGATGTTTTATGTTTTCGAAATGCTGGAGCTTATTGCTTCTCGATGGCTTCGAACTATAATTCACGCTACAAACCAGCCGAAGTTTTATGGAAAAACGGTAAAGGACAACTTATTCGTGAACGAGAAGATTTTCAAGATTTACTGAAAAATCAAATTTTATTAGAAGAATAATTTCAATATTTGGTAATGAAAATCAAACAAGTAATTTCGATTCTAGAACAAATGTCACCATTGACCTATGCCGAAGATTTTGACAATGTAGGGCTTTTGGTTGGCAATCAAAATAACGAAACATTAGGGATATTGGTTTGTCACGACGCTTTAGAAACTGTTATTGATGAAGCAATAGTGAAAAATTGCAACTTGATTGTTTGTTTTCATCCGATTTTATTTTCTGGATTAAAAAAAATTACTGGCAAGAATTATGTAGAACGCTCTGTTATCAAAGCTATAAAAAACGACATATCAATTTTTGCAGTTCACACCGCTTTAGACAACCATCAAGAAGGTGTAAATAAGATTTTTTGTAATGCTTTAGGATTAATAAATACTAGAATATTGATTCCAAAAACAAATTTTATTCAAAAACTAATAACCTATACAATTCCAGAAAATGCGGAAAAGTTAAGAAATAGTTTGTTCGATGCTGGCGCTGGAAAAATTGGAAATTACGAAAATTGCAGTTTCAATTCAACTGGAAAATCGACCTTTCAAGGTAACGAAAACAGCAATCCCGTAGTTGGAAATAGATTTGAATTGGTCGAAAGTCAAGAAATTAAAATCGAAGTCATATTCGAAAAACATTTACAAAGCCCGATTCTAAAAGCACTTTTTTCTAATCATATATATGAAGAAGTTGCCTACGAAATTTATAATCTCGAAAACCAACATCAAAATATTGGTCTAGGAATGATTGGTGAACTCGAAAATGAAACTACCGAAAAAGAATTTTTAGAATTTGTAAAAGAAAAAATGCAAGCGCCTGGAATTCGCCATTCGGAATTTTTAAATAAAAAAATAAAGAAAATAGCCGTTCTTGGCGGATCTGGAAGTTCGGCAATAAAACAAGCAATTGCCGCTAGTGCCGATGTTTTTTTGACAGCCGATTTAAAATATCATAACTTTTATGAAGCCGAAAACAAAATTCTTTTAGCCGATATTGGTCATTTTGAATCAGAACGTTTTACAAAAAATTATATTTATGATTATCTTACGAAAAAAATCACTAATTTTGCAAATTCAAATTTGATGAATAAAATTTATTTGTCTGAAATAAACACAAATCCAGTTAAGTATTTATAAATAATTATGGCAGCTACAAAAGAATTGAGCGTTGAAGAAAAGTTAAGAGCAATTTACGATTTACAATTAATTGACTCTAGAATTGACGAAATTAGAAACGTAAGAGGCGAATTGCCTCTTGAAGTTGAAGATCTTGAAGACGAAGTTGCAGGTTTAAGTTCTCGTGCAGAGAAACTAAAATCCGATTTAGACGTAATGGAAGAGCAAATCAAAATCAAGAAAAATGCTATTGATGAGCATCAAGAAGCCATAAAAAAATATACAAAACAACAAGATAGCGTTCGTAATAATCGCGAATTCAATTCGTTGACCAAAGAAGTTGAATTTCAAGAACTAGAAATTCAATTGACAGAAAAACACATAAAAGAAATGAAAGCTTCGATGGAACATAAAAAGCAAGTAATTTCGGATTCTAAAGAAAGATTAGATCAAAAATCGACTCATTTGAAACATAAAAAAGCCGAATTAAGCGATATTATGTCAGAAACAGAAAAAGAAGAAACTTTTTTGACGCAAAAATCAGCCGAATATGAAAATTTAATCGAAGACCGTTTATTAGCAGCCTATAAAAGAATTCGTTCTAGCGTTCGCAATGGTTTGGCGGTAGTTTCTATAGAACGTGGTGCATCGGCTGGATCATTTTTTACAATTCCGCCTCAAACACAAGTTGAAATCGCAGCTAGAAAAAAAATTATTACCGATGAACATTCAGGAAGAATTTTGGTAGACTCGGCACTAGCAGATGAACAAAAAGAAAAAATGGAACAAATGTTTGCGAAAATGTAATTTCATTTATCAAATAGAAAAAGCCCCGAATTTTCGGGGTTTTTTTATGACAAAATTAATTAAAATTAAAAAGTCTTGAATTTAATCCATTTTTTAAAACATATAAGGCATATAAGGTTATAGGATGAATTAATATAGATTAACTTATATGACTTATGTGTTAATAAGAAAACTATTTTGTTTTTGATTATATAATTTTTTTAAAGCTATGACATTCCAAGAAATAAAATATTTTGCATTAACGAAATCTCACGGTCAATACATCAATTTATTGTCGGTTTCTTCGCCAATAAAAGCATCAGAAAAAGCTTTCGAATTGTTCAGTCAACCACGAAAAGGGAAATTGCAACTCGATAAAATTCCAGAAATTTTACTCGATGCCGAATTTGAAACTTTTATTTACGAAGAAAATCAATATCAAATGTATGTTTGGAAAGGTTCCGAAGAAATAATTTTGCTGGTTCACGGTTGGGAAAGCAACACGTCACGATGGAAAAAATTATTACCATTCTTGAGAGAAACTGGCAAAACAATTGTTGCAATTGATGCTCCTGCCCACGGATTATCAACTGGAATCGAGTTTACAGTTCCAAATTATGCTAACGTAATTAATGAATTGACCAAAATTTACAATCCAAAATACATAATCGGTCATTCAATTGGTGGTGCAGCAAGTATATATTATCAATACTTAAATCAAAATTCGAATATCGAAAAAATGGTTTTGTTGGGATCGCCATCAGATTTGCAAGTTTTAATAGATAATTTTTGCGAAATGTTGAGTTTGAATGATAAAGTTAAATTCGAACTAGAAAATCAATTTTCAAGCAGATTCAAAATGAAAATCGATGCATTTTCTGGAGCAAAATTTGCCAAACACATTACTACCAAAACATTAATTGTCCATGATAATCAAGATACAGTTGTGTCTATTTCTGAAGCAAAAAAACTAGCCCAAAACTGGAAAAATTCACAGTTTATAGTAACTAACGATTTGGGTCATGGCATGCACAGCAAAAAATTATACCTCAAAATTGTTGACTTTATATTTGAAACCAATGATTAGTAGTTTTCAGGATTAGCAATTTCGCTCACTTCAATATTGAAGTGGTTGAAACTTTTTTTAATTGGCTGCAAAATTGTCTTTTTGCCCCATATTTCAGATTTTTTTTATTCGATAGCGATGCTATCCAATAAAAAAAATCCAAAATCTGAAACAAAAATCTTAATTTTTCGCTTCAATCAAAAAAGTTTAAAAC
>JANNWM010000082.1:0-18964 GCA_031408435.1 Bacteroidota bacterium | reverse complement strand
GAATTTTTCAAAATAAACCAAATCCCAAGGAACAAATCCTTTTGTTGATTTAGTCTTTCCTGAATTATGTTCTATAATTCTTCTTTGCAAATTAGTGGATTGTCCTTTGTATAGTCGACCATCAACTTGACTTTTAATTACGTAAACAAAAAATTCCATTTTTTATAAAATTTAAAAAACTTATTAATAGATTTATTTTATTAATAAGTTTTTGTGACCTCGGCAGGGTTCGAACCTGCAACCATCAGAGCCGAAATCTGATATTCTATCCAGTTGAACTACGAAGCCAATTAAAAAAACATTACATATAGAAATCTGATATTCCCTGCCTGCCTGCCGGCAGGTATCCAGTTGAACTACGAAGCCTTTTTGATATTAAATATTAGATTTTAAATATTTAATATCAAATATATAAAATTTAAAATTAATCTAAACTAATAGTTTCTTAACAATCGTAGATATTGTTTTTCCTTCTGCGCTGCCGCCAATTTGTGCCGATGCCAATCCCATTACTTTTCCCATAGATGCGATTCCAGCTGCGCCAGTTTCTGCAATAATTTTGGCTACGATTGCCTCAACTTCTGCTTCTGATAATTGTGCTGGCAAGAATTTTTCGATAACCGCAATTTGTGCCATTTCTGGTTCTGCTAAATCAGGTCGATTTTGGGTTGTGAAGATTTCGAAACTGTCTTTTCTCATTTTTACAAGTTTTTGTAAAATTTTGATTTCGTCTGCTTCTGTGATTTCTTCTTTGCTTCCTGTTGCTGTTTGTGCTAACAAGATTTCTGATTTTATGGCGCGCAATGCTTCAAGCGCAACGGTGTCTTTGGCACGCATTGCGGTTTTCATTTCGTCCATTATTTTTACTGATAAACTCATATTGATTTTAGATTTTTGAATTTAGATTAACGATTTATGATGTGAGACTTGTAGACTTAAGACTAAAAGATTTTAAAAAAATAGAATTAAATTTTATTTTAATTACTAAATCTGAAATCGTTAATCTAAAATCTACAATCTTTTTGCCCCAGATTAAAGGGAAAAGCCTTTTTTTAAGAAAATGTATTTTTTCTTGAATTTAAAAAGCGACCAGCGGAAGCTCTTTTAAATTCTTAGAAAAAAACATTTTATGAAAAAAGCTTGGAATGAAAGCTGGATTCAGGCCTTAATAAAGATTACAGATTACAGAGGTCAGATTTTTAGACTTGAGACTAAAATTGGATATTGACCATTGCGACTGAAAACTGAAAACGGCTATCTGAAAACTTTAATCTAATCTACGCTGTCGTGCAAATAAGAATTGTTACTTCTTAATTGATTGTCATTATTGCTGTCTGTTCCTAATGAAATTCTCGAGTTTTGATTGCTCGTTGGCTCATTTGTCAAATCGATTCCTGAACGCTTGTAGGCTGGTACTTTTTCGTACTCATCGACTCTTGCGTTATGAAATTTATGATTAAAATCTTTTAGTTTTCTGCGTCTTTCATCGGCTGCAAATTTCATTATATCTTCAATAGACATTTCCATTGGCGATGTTTTTTCATTAAAATTTGAATCGAAATTTGGTTTAGAATCAACTTGTTTCATTGTGAAATTCATTTCTTCATCTGCTAAATCTTCGACAATTGCAACTGGTTTTGATGTTATTAATTGTTCTTCGATTTCCATGTAATGTTCCAAGGAATATTTTACAATTCCGCTTTCATTCATCTCTGTAATTGGCACAACGTGAACTGGTTGCACAACTTTAATATTGCGTGTTTCGTTGGTCAATTCGAACGAAATTTGATTTTCTTGTACTTTTTTGGCTTCGACAATTGCTGGTTTTGCCATTGGCATGTCGAATGAAAAAGTAATTTGCTCATCTTCTTGTTGTAGAATTTTTTGTTCAACTTTAGCAACAATTGGGCTTGTGATTTGAAAATCTTGTGCTTTGATTGGCGAAACTATTTCGAAAGTTACATCTAGGTTTTTGATAAATTCTGACATTACAATCAACTCATTTTCAGAAATAGTGACTGTTGGCTTGATTTCGTCTTCAATTAGATCGAATACAATTTTGTCATTAAATGCTTCTAATTGGTTGTCAAATTGAAAAGCTTCGACTTGTTTTATGGTCAAATCACGAACTAATTTTTGGTCATCTTCAAGCGAATGGATGATTTTTTTTGGTTCGGTATTTACGATTTCGTTTTGTTGTTCTACATTAAATCCTGTCGCAATAATTGTCACTGCAACGGCATCGCCAAGAGTTTCGTCTTCGCCAACTCCCATAATAATATTGGCATTGTGTCCTGCTTCGTTTTGAATATGGTCGTTGATTTCGCCAATCTCGTCGATTGTGATTTCGTCTGATCCTGAAACTATTAGCAACAAAACATTTCTTGCACCTTGAATTTTGTTGTCATTCAATAATGGTGAATCCAAAGCATTTTCGATTGCTAATTTTGCACGATTTTCGCCACTTGCAGTTGCCGATCCCATAATTGCAGTTCCAGAATTTGCAAGAACGGTTTTAGCATCTTTCAAGTCAATATTTTGCGTGTAATGGTGCGTGATTACTTCTGCAATTCCGCGTGATGCGGTTGCCAAAACCTCATCGGATTTTGAATATCCTGCTTTGAAACCTAGATTTCCATAAACTTCACGTAACTTATTATTGTTGATTACGATTAATGAATCGACTTGAGCACGCAATTTTTCAACGCCAAGAATTGCTTGTTCTGTTCGTACTTTCCCTTCGAATTGAAACGGAATTGTTACTATACCGACAGTCAAAATGTCTCTTTCTTTGGCTAACTGAGCAATTACAGGTGCAGCACCCGTACCTGTTCCGCCACCCATTCCTGCTGTGATGAAAATCATTTTGGTGTTGCTGTCCAACATTTTTTCAATATCGGCAATGCTTTCGATTGCCGATTGCTGTCCAACTTCTGGGTTGGCTCCAGCGCCCAAACCTTCGGTCAAATATTGTCCTAATTGGATTTTATTTGGTACAGGACTGCTTTGCAATGCCTGTGAATCTGTGTTGCAAACAATAAAATCGACACCTTTGATGCCTTGTTTGAACATGTGATTAATAGCATTGCTACCGCCGCCGCCTACACCGATAACTTTGATTACGTTGGATTGATTTTTTGGTAAATCGAATGAAATATTTCCAAATTCTGATTCGCTTGTCATAACTTTGGTTTTAATTTATTAATTTTTTTAATTTTGATTGATGGTTTATTCTGCTTTGTCAAGAAAATCTTTGATAATATCGACATACTTATCTATAAATGAACTTTTTATTTTTCGTTCGGTTGTTTCCACTTCAAAAACTGGTTCGGGTTTCTGAGTTTCTTCAGGAACCAATTCTTGTTTAATAGGTTCTTGGTAATCCCGTTGAATGAATGTTTTTTCTGGAACAATTTGCTGAATTTTGACTGCACTTCTTGAATTATTATCGACGCTATTCATAACCAATCCTACTGCGGTTGCATATAGCGGACTAGAAATTTCTTCGCTAGAATTACCGGCCAAATGTTCGTTTGGATATCCAATTCTGGTATCCATTCCTGTTATATATTCTACTAATTGTTTAATATGTTTTAATTGAGAACCGCCGCCAGTAAGCACAATTCCTGCAATTAATTTCTTTCGTGGATCTTCGTGACCATAATTTTTTATTTCTGTGAAAACCAATTCTATAATTTCGACAACTCTAGCATTGATAATTTTAGAAAGATTTTTTAAAGAAATCTCTTTTGGCTCACGACCTCTTAAACCAGGAATTGATACAATTTCGTTGTCTTTATTTTCACCTGGCCAAGCTGAACCGAATTTTACTTTTAATAATTCTGCTTGTTTGTCAATAATAGAGCAACCTTCTTTGATATCTTCGGTAATTACGTTTCCACCAAATGGAATTACTGCCGTGTGTCGAATGATTCCGTCTTTGAAAATCGCTAAATCTGTTGTTCCACCGCCAATATCGATAAGTGCAACTCCTGCTTCTTTTTCTTCAAGACTCAAAACCGCATCAGACGATGCTAATGGTTCAAGTGTAAGTCCAGAAAGCTCGATTCCCGCACTTTGAATGCATCGCCCAACATTTCTAATCGATGCAGCTTGACCAACAACAACGTGAAAACTAGCCTCTAGTCGTCCGCCATACATTCCGATTGGTTCTTTTATTCCTGATTGTCCATCTATTTTGAACTCTTGTGGCAAAACGTGAATAATTTCTTCACCAGGCAACATTGCCAATTTATTTACTTGATCTATAAGTAGTTGAATGTCATTTCCTGAGATTACTTCATCAGAATTATTACGAATTATGTAATCGCTGTGTTGAATACTGCGAATGTGTTGACCCGCAATTCCTACAACTACGTCTTTAATTTTGTAACCAGAATTGTTTTCTGCTTCTTCGACCGCTTGCTGAATTGATTGAATTGTTTGAGTAATATTATTGACAACGCCACGTGCCACGCCCAAACTTTTAGATTTTCCTATTCCTAAAATTTCTAATTTTCCGTATTCATTTTTCTTGCCAATCATTGCAACAATTTTTGTTGTTCCAATATCTAGTCCTACAGCGATGTTTTCTTTTTCCATAATCTGTTATTTAGTGCATACAACTTGTTGGGTAAATTGCAGATTTATATTTTTGTAATTGTTCAATGTCGAATCTGCAAATGCTTTTTGATAAAATGCTTTATAATTTTTGAATTTTTCTTGTATATTAATTGGATTTCCAAATAATATGTCAAAATCAAAATTTCTATTTTTCATTTTTAAGCTCCCGTTAGGCAAAATCTGTATGCCGATGATGTTTTTTTTCAAAAACTCATCGTCGTAAATCATTCGAAATAATTCGAACAATTGTTGGCTATTTTGGTTGTTAATTTCCCCCGAAATTACTGGAATCCTTGCTGTAAAATGTTCTGAAATTGGCATCGTATTTCCTTGATAGTCAATATACGACGAGCCATTTCTGTTAAACAATCTTACAATTGGCGTTTTCTGTTTTACAACAGCTTTTAGCACACCATCGATAGAGACAAATACCTGCGATTTTTCAATCATTGGTTGTTTATCGATAGCTTTTTCCAGATTTAACAAATCTAAATTTTCTTTTTTAATGTTTATTACAGAATCTTTATAATCTATTAACATCTTATTAACCGTTTCTTGTTGAACGAAAAGGTTGTTTTCTCCAACAAAAATGACTTCGGATTTGGTTAATTTTCTGTTTTCATTTCTATTTGATGAGAATGAATACAAGAAAATTACAACTCCAAGAATTGTAATTAATCTAATATTTTGCCAATTGATATTTTTCATAAACTATGCTGTTTATTACCGCTAATTCGCTATTTTTTATTTGTAAACTGCCATCTGAAACCTGTTATCTGCCCAAAAGAGCTTCTTTAATTTTCGGAACTAATTCGCCAATATCTCCAGCGCCGATTGTGACAATTATTTTTTTATTTGATTTTAAAATTTCATTAATTAAATCTGGTTTTTGAACCAATTTTACGTTTTTATTGGTCATTTTGCCCATTAACCAAGTCGATGTTACGCCTTCTATTGGTAATTCTCGTGCGGGATAAATATCTAATAAAATTATTTCGTTAAATTGCGACAAACTTTTTGCAAAATCATCAGCAAAATCATTGGTTCTGCTGAATAAATGTGGCTGAAAAATTGCTAAAACTTCTTGATTTGGATACAATTCTCCAACGGCTTGATTTACTGCGTTTATCTCGGTAGGATGGTGCGCATAATCATCTATATAGACGAGATTTTCTGTTTTTATTTGATACGAAAACCTTCTTTTTATTCCTTTAAATGAAACTAATGATTTGGCGATGTCTTCGTTTGGGATGCCGAAAGTTTTTGCCATCGCCAAAGCCATTAATGCATTCATTAAATTGTGTTTTCCTGGTAATCCGAATTGCAAATTTTTAATAATTTCGTTTGGTGTTTGCACATCAAAAATATAGTTTGTGTTTTCTATTCGAATATTTAGAGCTTTAAATACGCCATTTTCGTTTATCGAACAAGTTACGCCTTCGATTGATAAAGTATTCGTTATGAATAATTTAGATTTGTCTTCGACTTTATTGGCAAATTCTACAAACGATGCTTCTATCGATGCTGAATCGCCATAAATATCCAAATGATCTGCATCCATTGACGTTATGCAAGCAATATTTGGATGCAAATGCAAAAATGATCTATCGAATTCATCGGCTTCGACAACTGTAATCGTTTTTCCTGAGCCTATTAAATTTGAGTTGTAATTTTCTACAATTCCACCTAAAAAAGCGGTTACATCGACACCAGATTCATATAAAATGTGACCTAATATACTTGAAGTTGTAGTTTTTCCGTGTGTTCCTGCAACTGCAAAACAAAAAGTATCTTTGGTAATTATTCCAAGAACTTCTGCACGTTTTTTTACTTCGTAATTTCTCTCAAGAAAATAATTCCATTCAGAATGCGATTTCGGAACAGCTGGAGTAATAATTACTAATGTATTTTCTGTAAAATAATCCTTCGGAATTAAATCAATATTATCTTCAAAATGAATTTCGATTCCAATTTGATTTAAATCTTTGGTCAATTCGGTTTCGGTTTTATCATAACCAGCAACTTTTTTGCCAATATTTTTAAAATACCGAGCCAAAGCACTCATTCCGATGCCGCCAATGCCAATAAAATAAACGTTCTGTATTTGGTTTAGGTTCATTTTAAGATTCTTTCGCTTTTAATAATTCTCTTAATTGTTCAACACTTGGCAAAATTGTTTGATAACGACTTGCAAAAATTTGCTCATTGTTATTAGGTAAAGTCATTTCTACTAAAACATCACTTTTCTTTTGACAAAGTATTATTCCGATTGTTTTGTTTTCGTCATCAAGTTTAATATTTCTATCAAAATAATTGACATACATTTGCATTTGACCAATATCTTGATGTTGTAATTCACCAATTTTTAAATCTATAATTACAAAAGACTTAAGTAGTCGGTTGTAAAAGATTAAATCAATATAGAAATGTTTTTCATCAAATGTGATTCTTTTTTGTCTAGCTACAAATGTGAAACCTTTGCCAAGTTCTAATAAAAAATATTCTAATTTATCAATCAATTCATTTTCTAAATCATTTTCCGAATAGCGATAATGTTCTCTAAACTGAAGAAATTCTAATATATAAGGATCTTTTATTGCATCGATAGATTTTTGCAATAATTGTCCTTTTTGAGCCAAGTCTAAAATTCCTTTTTTGTCTGAACTTAAAGCCAATCGCATAAATAATCCTGAATTATATTGGCGTTTTAATTCTCTTAAACTCCAATTGTTTGCTTTTGATTCTATTTCGTAAAACTTTCTCTCGTTTAGGTCATCTATAGCAATTAGCATTAAATAATGAGACCAACTTAATTGAAAATCAGGAGTTTTAAAATTCGCAGACAATGTCTGCGATTTTGTTTTTAAATATTTCGTAGACACCGTCTCGGAAATCAATTCAGTTGGTTTTAAAGAAATACGAGACACTGTCTCGGAAATTGGAAATTGCAAATAAAAAGATCTCATATTAGTCAAATTATCAACAGAAAAACCTTTTCCAAATTCGATAGTTAATTTTTTTGACAAGTCTAATAGTATAGATTTACCATATTCAGCACGTACTTGTCCTTGTTGACTGTCTTCGACAATACATTTACCAATAAGCCAATAAGCTCGAACCATCGCTAAGTTGACACTTTGATATGCCTTTTGTCGTGCTTGTTGTAAGATATTTTGTATGTCGAAAAATAATTCCATAACTGTTTTTAATCTATAATAATTTCACAATTTCATCAACAATTTGCTTTGTTGCATTTGGCAAAGCCAATGATTTTATGTTTATACTTAATTCTTTTTGATGCTCTTCATTAGATAATAATTCACTAAAAACCAATTCGAATTTTTCATCTAATTCCGATTCTTTTAGCATTAAAGCACCATTTTTATTTACGATAGATTGTGCGTTTTTGGTTTGATGGTCTTCGGCAACATTTGGCGATGGAATAAAAATTACGGGTTTTCCAACAATGCACAATTCCGAAACTGATGAGGCTCCAGCACGAGAAATTACGTAATCTGTCGCGGCGTAAACTAAATCCATTCGATCGATAAATGCGAGAACCTGAACCTCTCCAACCCCTCCAAAGGAAGGGCTTTTGGAATTGAACTTTTTATATTCTTCAAAATATAGTTTACCACATTGCCAGATTACTTGAATATTTTTAGATTCTAAATAAGGTAATTCTTTTTCAATTAATTGATTGATTCTTCTTGCTCCAAGGCTTCCGCCAAGAATTAGAAGTGTTTTTTTATTTGGATCTAATTTGAAATATTTTAATGCTTCTTGACGTTTTCCATCAATGTCGATTAAATCTTGACGAACTGGATTTCCTGTTAGAATCATTTTTTCTTTAGGGAAAAATCTTTCTAAATTTTCATAAGCCACACAAATTTTATTGGCTTTTTTGCTCAATAATTTATTGGTTATTCCTGGAAACGAGTTTTGTTCTTGAATTACGGTTGGAATATGCATCATATTTGCCATTTGCAACAGCGGACCAGAAGCAAATCCGCCAGTTCCAATGACAACATTGGGTTTGAATTTCTTGATTATTTTGCGAGATTTCCATAGACTTGACAATAATTTTATTGGAAATATTGCGTTTTGCAAAGTCAATTTTCGCTGTAAACCAGCAATCCACAAACCTTCGATTTTGTACCCTGATTGTGGTACTTTTTGCATTTCCATTTTGTCATTCGCCCCGACGAAAAGTATTTCTGAATCTGGAAAACGCAACTTTAACTCATTTGCAATAGCGATTGCTGGATAAATATGTCCACCTGTGCCGCCGCCGCTAAGTATGAATTTTTTGGTTTTCATTGTGTTTTGTATTTTGAAAAAATGTAATTTTATATTTTAACTCGAATGCCTTCTATGGCTGTCATCGGATTTTTAGTTTTGTCTGATATTGAAAAATCGTTATCTTTATTTTCTTCTAAATCATCATTTTCGTTTTCATTGGTTTCTTCTTGGGCGATTTGTTGGTCGATCATTTTTTGAAGTACCTCATTTCGTTTTTCTTTTTCTTTTAGTTCTTGATCAATTTCTTCGTCTTTTTTGGTGACATTTATAATAATTCCGAGGGCTATGCAAGTCATCCAGATTGAACTTCCACCAGAACTGATTAATGGTAAAGTTTGACCTGTAACTGGCAACAATTGTAAGGCAACTCCCATATTGATTAACGCTTGAAAAATCATTGGAAAGCCTAAACCAACAACCAATAATTTCCCGAACATTGAATTGGCTTTGTGGGCTGCAATTACGAACCTAAAAAATAATAAAAGGTACAAAGTCAAAACGCCTAATCCGCCAATTAGACCGTATTCTTCGACAATTATTGCAAATATAAAATCTGATGATGATTGTGGTAAAAAGTTTTTCTGAACGCTTTTTCCAGGTCCAAGTCCATAAATTCCGCCCGATGCAATTGCTGTTTTGGCTTTTTCTATTTGATAATCATCGTCGGAGATTTCTTTATTATCAGATAAATAATTGGTTACACGATTTTCCCAAGTTTTGACTCTTTTGAAAACTTTTGGCGTATGATCTGGATTAACATTATCGTATATTTTGGCAACTACTATAAAGCAAACAAACATAGAAAGTCCTAATCCGACAATAATTGCTAAATGTTTCATTGGATAACTCCCTATGAAAGTCAACATTAAAACCATTATGAAAATTAATGCTGCAGTCGAGAAGTTATTTGGCAAAATGAGTATTAAGGTTATACCAACCGGAATCCATAAATCTATAAATGACGATTTGAAATCTACGGGTTCTGTTTTGGTTTTGGATAAATATCTTGCTACAAAAACCATCAATACTATAGACGCCAATGCCGAAGTTTGAAACGAAATTCCAATAAATGGAATCTGAATCCAACGTGTAGCGCTGCCTTGTTCTACTCCGAAAAGTAAAGTGTAAGTCAATAATAACCAGACAACTGGTAAAGCAATTCGCGAAATACTTCTGTAATAATGATATGGTATTTTTTGAATATTGAATAATATAAAAAACCCTGCAACAATATGTAAAGCATGTTTTAATAAATATCCCAATGTATTGCCCGTTCCGTGGTTCATATACGCCAAATTGCTGCTTGCACTAAACACTGGCATAAACGAAAACAACGCCAAAAGGGCCACGAATGTCCAGATGGTTTTGTCTCCTTTTAGGTTTTTTACTAGATTTAGCATTTTAAATATTAGATTTAAATTGAACGCTGATGCCGCGGATTGTGCGGATTTTTAATTCGTAATTAATTAAAGCCCACGCACAGCACTTTTAAACTGATTTCCTCTATCTTCATAATTTTCGAATAAATCGAAACTTGCGCAACATGGCGACAATAAAACGGCATCTCCTTTTTCTGATAATCTTTGTGCGATTTTCACGGCATCTGCCATTTTATCTACTTCGACCATTACATCGACAATGTTTCCGAAAGCTTCGATAATTTTATGATTATCTAAACCAAGACAAATTATTGCTTTGACTTTTTCGTAAACCAGCTCGGTTAATTCTGAATAATCATTGCCTTTATCAACGCCGCCAACTATCCAAATTACTGGAACTTCCATGCTATGAAGCGCAAAATAAGCCGAATTTACATTGGTCGCTTTACTATCGTTAATGTATTGAACGTTTTGGACTTTCATTACTTTTTCAAGACGGTGTTCAACTCCGGTAAAGTTCCCTAAACTCTCGCGCAGTGTTTTATTTCTAATTTGAAGCAATTTTGCGACAGATGATGCTGCCATTGCATTCTTGAAATTATGATTGCCTTCAAGAGCCATAACTGCTGTTTCCATATCGAACTCTTCAATGATTTCTTTATTTTTGATTGTAAGTTTCATAATTTTATCTTTTATAAATGCTCCGTTTTCGAATGTTTTTGTAAGCGAAAATGGAATTAATTGAGCGCTTGTTTTATTGTTTTGAAACCAGTTTGAAATGGCTTCATCGTCAGCATCATAAATCAGAAAATCGTCTGACGTTTGGTTCATTGTAATTCTGAATTTCGATGCTATGTAATTTTCATATTTGTAATCATATCTGTCTAAATGATCGGGACTTATGTTGGTGATTATTGCAATATCTGGTCGGTATTCAAAGCAACCATCTAATTGAAAACTGCTTAATTCAAGAACATAATAATCAAAATTTTCAGTGGCTACTTGCCAAGCAAAACTTTTGCCAATATTGCCACCAATCCCGACATTTAAGCCTGCTTCTTTTAGCAAATGATAAGTCAACATTGTTGTAGTTGTCTTGCCGTTGCTACCAGTTATTCCAATGGTTTTGGCTTTTGTATATTGAAATGCAAACTCGATTTCGGAAATTACTGGAATATTCAATTCTAATAATTTTTTGACAATTGGCGATTTTTCTGGAATTCCAGGGCTTTTCATCACCACATTGGCATTCAAAATCAGAGATTCTGTATGTTTCTCGTCTTCAAAAGAAATATCATTTTGAGTAAGAACGTTTTTGTATTTGTCTTTTATTTTTCCAAAATCAGATACAAATACTTCGTAACCTTTTTGTTTACCAAGTATTGCGGTTCCTACACCGCTTTCGCCACCACCAAGAATTACTAGTTTTTTCATTTACCTCTATTATTGTATTGAACTACTTTTTTTTTGCGTTAGGGATGGAAGGGAAAATCCTTTTTTGGTCTCGTTTTTTTAACGAGACCAAAAAAGATTGGAATGACAGCCCGACCTCGTTTTTTGGAACGAGGTAACGCCCAAAATATTTTTTTATCTTAATTTTAATGTTACTATTGATAGAATCGCCAACATTACTGCTACTATCCAAAATCTTGTTACAATTTTGCTTTCATGGTATCCTTTTTTCTGATAATGATGGTGCAATGGCGACATTAAGAAAATTCGTTTTCCTTCGCCGAATCGTTTTTTGGTGTATTTAAAATAGGCAACTTGCACAATTACTGATAAATTTTCTGCTAGAAATATGCCACACAATAACGGTATCAATAATTCTTTTCTAGTAGCAATTGCCAGAACAGCAATAATTCCGCCGATTGTTAAACTGCCAGTATCGCCCATAAATACTGATGCTGGATAAGAATTGTACCATAAAAAACCTACTAATGCTCCGACGAATGCTGCTATAAAAACGGTCATTTCGCCAGCATTTGGGATATACATTATATTAAGATAGCTCGAGAAAATGATATTTCCAGAGACGAATGTAAAAATTCCGAGTGCAATGACCGAAATTGCTGAAGTTCCAGCTGCTAAACCATCGATTCCATCTGTTAAGTTTGCTCCATTTGAAACTGCTGTGATGATGAAAATTACTACTGGAATAAATATCAACCAAGCCCAATTTTGATAACCTTTGCCCATTGGCGATAGTATTTCTGCATAATCAAACTGATTGTTTTTGAAAAACGGAATTGTTGTTGCCGTCGATTTTTCGTAAACTGGCGTTTGTTTGATTGTATTTTCGGTTTGATTGATGATTAAATTCGATTTCTGAATATCGGTTCTAACCGTAACTGCTGGGCTAAAATAAAGTACTGAACCAACAATTATGCCTAGCCCGACTTGTCCGATTACTTTAAAAATGCCTTTTAAACCTTCTTTGTCTTTTTTGAAAATCTTGATATAATCGTCTAGAAAACCAATTGCACCCATCCAAATTGTTGTAACTATTAATAAAATAATATAAATATTATTCAATTTTGTTAATAATAAAACAGGAACCAATGTCGCCAAAATAATAATTAATCCACCCATTGTTGGGGTTCCAGCTTTTTGTTTCTGCCCATCTAAGCCCAATTCTCGAACAGTTTCGCCAATTTGTTTGTTGCGTAAATATTCGATAATTCGTTTTCCGAAAACTGTCGAAATTAACAAAGACATAATTATTGCCAACGCTGACCGAAAAGTGATGTATTGAAAAACGCCCGTTCCAGGAACGTTGAGTACTTTGTCGAGATATTCGAAGATGTAGTATAACATAAAACAGTATTTTGTATTTTGTATATTGTAAAAATTAAATGTCTAAAATCTTTAGGTCTATAATCTATTGTTTAATTTCTATTTCCTTAATTCTAAAAATTCCTTCACAATTGCCATATCGTCAAAATCGTGGCGAATCCCTTGAATTTCTTGATAAGTTTCGTGACCTTTTCCTGCAATTAAAATAATATCGTTTGGATTTGCTAATTGACAAGCAGTCTTTATAGCTTGTTTTCTATCTGATATTGATAATGTTTTTTTGAAATTTTGTGGCTCGACACCAACTTCCATTTCTTGAATAATCGTTTCGGGATTTTCGGTTCTTGGATTGTCAGATGTGATGATGGTTTTGTCGCTCATTGACGATGCTATGTTTGCCATAATTGGTCGTTTTGTTTTGTCACGATCACCGCCACAACCAACAATTGTTATTAATTGTTCGTTTTTGGTTCGAATGTCGTTGATGGTTTTCAAAACATTTTCTAAAGCATCTGGCGTGTGGGCATAATCTACAATTGCTGTGATTTTCTCGTCTGTAACTATGAATTGAAATCTGCCAGAAACGCTTTCTAATTCAGATAATAACCTAAGAACTTCTAATTCTTCTAAACCTAATTCGGTTGCTGTTCCGAAAATCGCCAATAAATTATAAGCATTGAAAGTTCCAATTAATTTAACCCAAACTTCGTTATTGTTGATTTTTAATAACAAACCTGATAACTGATTTTCTAGAATTTGAGCTTTGAAATCGGCATAGGTTTTTAATGCATAAGTCAGTTTTTTTGCAACTGTATTTTGCAACATTATTTTTCCGTTTTTGTCATCGATGTTTGTCAATGCAAATGCGCCTTTCGGCAAATGATCGAAAAACGATTTCTTAACATCGCGATATTCAGCAAATGTGGCGTGATAATCTAAATGATCATGCGATAAATTCGTGAAAACCCCACCAGCAAATGTTAATCCTTCGGTTCGTTTTTGATGAATGCCGTGTGAGCTGACTTCCATAAAACAAAACTCAACTTTGTTTTCAATCATTTCGTTTAAGTAATGATTTATGGTTATAGAATCAGGAGTTGTGTGCGATGCTTTGTATTCTTGTTCGTCAACCAAAATTTTTACTGTCGATAATAATCCTACTTTAAAACCAGCTTTTTTGAATAATTGATACAATAATGAAGCAACAGTCGTTTTACCATTTGTACCTGTAATACCAACTAATTTTAATTTACTCGATGGATTTGTGAAATAATTCGAAGCCATAATTGCCATTGCCAAATTGGTATCTTTAACCTGAATATATGCAATTGAATCTTTAATGTTTTCTGGAAATGTATTGCAAATAATTGCTGTTGTGCCTAAATCGATAGCTTTGTCTATAAAATCGTGACCGTTAGAAATTGTTCCACGAATGGCAATAAAAACATCGTTTGCAACCAATTTTCTAGAATCGAATTCTAATTTATTGATAGCAATTTCTGTCGAACCTTTTACAGATTCGATTTTGACGTTTTTTAATATGTCGTTTAAATTTTTCATTTTCATTTTATTTTGAAGGTCTGAAACCTTCTAACACAATCACGAAGTCGGTTCCGATAGCTATCTGAATCGCTAAACCTAAATAAAGTCTGCGACTTTACTATGATAACTCTAAAACAATTGTTGCATTTTTGACAATATTTTGACCTGGCAAAATTGATTGCGATTTTACTTTTCCGATTCCGATTATTTTAACTTTCAATTTCAAATTTCCAAGAAGTGCCACTGCATCCATTCCAGACATTCCTTTGACGTTTGGAATAAATTTTGATTTTTCTTGATTTTTAATGTTATAAGTTTCGTAACTATTATCTTGTTTGGTATTTTTCTTGTCTAGATTTTTAATTTCGTTTGTTGTTGGTGCATCAGTAAAAATCTTTTGAGCAATTCTTTTGAAAACTGGTCCAGCAACATCGGCTCCGTAATAATTATTGTTCGATGTATTTGGTTTGTGTATTACAACAATACAAGAATACTTTGGTTTTTCGGCAGGAAAATAACCTACGAATGACGAGGCATAATATTTATCAATTCCGCCATTTTTAGAGTAATTTACTGCGGCAGTTCCAGTTTTTCCAGCCATTGAAAAATCTTTAGAATACAACGCTTTTGCGGTTCCACGTTTTACTACATTTGCTAAAACGGCTTTCAATTTCAGGTTGGTTTCTTGCGAGCAAATTTGTGGATTAATGATTTGTGTTTCGAATTTTTTGATGGTTTTGTTCCACGCTTTTATTTCTGAAACAAATTGTGGTTTAACCATTATTCCATCATTCGCGACAGCGTTATAAAATGTCAAAGTTTGCAAAGGCGTAATCGAAACTCCGTACCCAAACGCCATCCACGGAAGTGAAATATTGCTCCAACACTTGTCTTTTGGTTGAGGTATATATGGATAACCTTCGCCTTGAAACGGCAATCCTAAACGTTTGTTTAATCCATAATCATTCAAATGACCTACAAATTCTGATGGCTCTTTTTTATAATTTTGATAAACCGCCTGAACCATTACCGTATTCGACGATACTTCAAATCCACGAGCTAATGAAATTTTGCCATATCCACCAGTGTGAGAGTCACGTACTTTTTGTCCTGAATAAGTAATTATGCCGCCTTTTGTGTCATAAACTGCGCTGGTGTCGACTTTTTTATCGTCTAACAAAGCCATTAAATCGGCTAATTTATAAGTCGAACCTGGCTCGTGCGATTCTGCGACAGCATAATTTATGGTTTCGAAATAGGTACTATCATTTTTAGAACGACCCAAGTTCGAAATGGCTTTTACATTTCCTGTTTTGGTTTCCATAACTACAACACAACCGTGATCGGCTTTGTACAATTCGAGTTGTTTTAGCAAAGCATGGTGTGCAATATCTTGAATGTAAACATCTAACGTAGATACAATATCGTAACCATCTTGAGGGTCAACTACATTGTTGTCAGAAATTGGTTTCCATTGGCCTTTGGCAATTTTTTGCTTAAGAATTTTTCCGTCGCTTCCTTTTAGATATTTTCCAAATGCGCCTTCTATACCTACTTGCAATAATTCGCCAGATTCGTCGCGGCGTTCGTAACCTATTGTTCGTTCAGCAATTTTGCCAATTGGGTGTTCACGAATTGTGAATTGTTCTGTAATTATTCCACCTTTGTAAGCACCAAGTTTTAATAAGGGGAAATTTTTTATTCGCATGTATTCTGTAAAACTTAAACTTTTTGCTAGCAGATAATAACGGCTTTTGTTAGACCGAGCCAGTCGCAATTCGGTTTGGTAATAACTGCTAGATTTTCCGAAAAGTTTTGATAAAGAATCGGATAATTGAATAATATTTTTCTCAAAAATTTCTAATTTTGGAGCCAAAGCATCGAATCTGATATTGTAATTTGGGATTGATGTTGCCAAAAGACTTCCGTCAGATGAATAAATATTTCCTTTATTGGCTGGAATTACAAAGTTTTTAACTGTGCGTTCTTTGGCTAATTTTCGATAATAGTTACCCTCAACCCACTGTATATTAGTGAGTTTTACTATAATTCCGATTGTCATCATAAAGATTACAAAAGCAACTATGTAAATTCGGGTTGAACTATTTTTATCGTCTTTTACCATAATTTTTTGAAGAAACCTTGATCTTCTATTTTTTTAACTTTAATTTTTACTGGTGGCACAACAGCTGGCAAAATTTTTCTTGATTCCATTTCTGCCGAAATTGTCGATTCCATTTTTAGTTTCATTAATTCTGATCTTCTGTCTACAAATTCCGATCGAAGCTCTTTCACATCATTATTCAAATCGATTATTTTGAATACTTTTTGCTCGAATCGTTGTGTGTTTGCTATCATAATAATAGCGAGAATTATCACAAAAACTATAAAACGCCAATTTTTGGTTGCGTTTGCATCTTCGTTGATTAAAAATCTTGCTCTTAATATGCTGTAAACTCCATTCATTTATTCAGGTTTCAGGTTTCAGGTTTCAGGTTTCAGGTTTTGAAAAACCTACAACTTAAAACCTATAACCTTTTTGATGCTATTCTTAACTTGGCACTTCGTGCACGATTATTTGTTTTTATTTCTGCAAAATCTGGAATAATTAATTTTCCAATATTTTTGAAAGGAACAGAGAAATTTCCGAAGAAATCTTTTTCGGGTTCGCCTTCGAATAATCCATTTTTTAGGTATCTTTTTACTAATCTGTCTTCTAGCGAATGATAAGAAATTACAGACAATCGACCTTCTGGTTTTAGAATTTCTAGAGATTGTTCAAGAAATTCTTTCAGAACATCTATTTCTTGATTGACTTCTATTCTAATACCCTGATAAATCTGAGCCAAAATTTTATGACTTTTATGAACTGGCAAAAAACGGCTCAAAACCATTTTTAATTGTTCGGTGTTTTTTATAGGTTCAATTTCTCTTTCTTCGACAATAACTCTTGCAATTGCTGGAGCATTTGACAATTCAGAATAATCATAAAAAATGCGTTTTAAATCGCCTTCGCTGTATTCATTGACTATTTTGTAGGCATTTATGTCATTTTTTTGACTCATTCTCATATCTAACTCAGCGTCGAAACGAGTAGAAAAACCACGTTCTGGCACATCAAATTGATGCGACGAAACGCCTAAATCTGCAAGAATTCCGTCAACTTCTTTGACGCCGTAAAATCTTAGATAGCGTTTTAAATATCTGAAATTTTCGTTTATTAATGTAAATCTTTCGTCGTTGATAGCATTTGCCAAAGCGTCTTCGTCTTGATCAAATGCAAACAGTTTTCCGTTTGAACCCAATCTATTAAGAATTTCACGAGAATGTCCGCCGCCGCCAAAAGTAACATCAACATAAACTCCGTTTGGATTAATATTCAAACCATCTATCGATTGATGCAGCAAAACTGGGTTATGATATTCCATTATCGTTTTCATTTACATTATTCATAACTTCTTCGGCTAGTTTTGCGAAATCGGCATCATCAAAATCAATTGCTTTTTCGTAAAGGTCTTTATCCCAGATTTCGATTATATTTATTTTAGATGCAAAAACCACATCTTTTGATATTTTACTAAAAGCCAATAAATCTTTAGGAACCAATAACCGACCTAAATCATCGATTTCGATAATTTTTACACCAGCCAAAAACTTTTTGATAAAGTCATTGTTCTTGTTGTTAATTGTATTTAGTTTGCTAATTTTTGTCATCATAACATTCCACTCTGACATTGGCCAAAGTTCTAGCGATGTATCAAAAATTGAGCGTTTTAATACAAAACCTTCTTGTAAACACGCAGTCAACTGCTTTTTTAAAGGCGCAGGCATAAGCAAACGTCCTTTGGCGTCGACTTTGCATTCGTATGTACCTATTATTGTGCTCACTAGATATGTTTTAATATAATAGCAAAAATATAAAAAATATTACCACAATATACCACAATATACCACTTTGTTAATAAGTTTTGTTAGTTTGGGTTCAAAAACGAGAAAAATAGGCTTGTAAAGCTGTTTTGTAATTTGAAGTTTTATGAAGATATTAAAGTTTAGTAAACTAAGTTTTTTTGTAAAATATTTATTTCAGTTTATTTGATTTGTTTCTAAAACATAACTTTTCTAATTAATTTTTAAAAAAAATATTTTGTCAATTTAACCTTTGTAAATAATTTTATTAAAATTGAAGTGGTTTAAACTTTTTTTAATTGGCTGCAAAATTGTCTTTTTGCCCCATATTTCAGATTTTTTTTTTTCGATAGCGATGCTATCCAATAAAAAAAATCCAAAATCTGAAACAAAAATCTTAATTTTTCGCTTCAATC
>JANNWM010000081.1:0-8340 GCA_031408435.1 Bacteroidota bacterium | reverse complement strand
TTTGTCTAACCAATGCCATAATTGGACTCTTGAAATTTCTGCTGTAGCTGCATCTTCCATTAGGTTGTAAATAGCTGCGGCACCAGTTCCCATAAGCCAAGATTCTACATATAAAATGGCAACATTAATATTTTTTCGAACGCCTTTTTCTGTTACATTTCCAACTGGCAATTCTAAAAGTTGTGCTTCGGTTATGTTGATTTCGTTTCTTTTAATATGCATCTGATTTTTTGTCAACATATTTTCGTTAAAAGCTTTCATCGCCACCGGAATCAATCCTGGATGCGCTACCCAAGTACCGTCGTGACCGTTTTTTACTTCACGCTCTTTGTCGGCTTTTACTTTTTCGAAAGCTACATTGTTAGCTTCCTCATCGCCTTTAATCGGAATTTGAGCAGCCATTCCTCCAATAGCTAAAATTTCTCTTTTGTGACAAGTTTGAATTACTCTTAAAGAATAAGCACTCATAAACGGGCTTGTCATAGTTACTTGATCTCTGTCTGGCACAAGAAAACTAGGTTTGTTTTTTAATTTTTTTATGAATGAAAAAATGTAATCCCAACGACCACAATTAAGTCCAACAATATGATTTTTTAATTCGTAGATTATTTCGTCCAACTGGAAACTTGCCGTTATGGTTTCAATAAGTACCGTAACTTTTATGGTTCCTACTGGAATTTTTAAATAATTTTGTGAAAATTCAAATACTTCATTCCACCATCTTGCCTCTTCGTAATGTTCTAATTTTGCTAAATAAAAGTAACACGAAGAATCTTGTTTTAGTAAATTATGTATATTATGAAAAAAGTACAAACCAAAATCTACTAAAGAAGCAGAAAAATTTTCGTTTCCAAATTGTAGATTTTTTTCTTCTAAATGCAACCCACGAGGTCTAACTATAAGAGTAGCAATTACATTATTTAATTGGTATGATTTTCCGTTTTGTTCCAACGATATGGTTTTGTTTACCGCATCAATAAGATTTTGTTGTCCATCCATTAAATTATTCCAAGTTGGTGAACAACTATCTTCGAAATCGGCCATAAAAGTTTTGGCACCAGAATTTAAAGCATTTATAACCATTTTGCGATCTACAGGACCAGTAATTTCGACTCTACGATCTAATAAATCAGCTGGAATTGGAGATGCAACCCAATTGGATTCTCTTATATTTTTGGTTTCTAACAGAAAAATTGGATATTCACCATTATCGAATAATACTTGTTGAATTTCTCTTTTTTCAAGAAGTTCTTTTCGTTTGGTATTAAAATTTTTATGAAGTTCTTCTAAAAAAAATAAAGCATCAGGAGTTATGATATTTTCGTAACCATTTTGATTCTTAATTTTTACTTCGCTGTTTTCTATTTGAGTTTCCATAAATGTAGAGTGTTGTTTATATCTGGGTGCAATATTATAAAATAAATAAATACAAAACAAGCGAACGTTCGCTAAATTTAAAAAATAATTTATTTTTGTATTTTCGCTATTAAATAAACTATATTTGTTTTGTGTATCGAAAATTTACAAATACACCTAGAAATAGTTCGTTTAGCCCTGATTGAGGCGATATCCTCGAATCTCGTTTTTTTACGAGAGAAGAGATAAAGTCGAAAGCAGGAACGAAATTGATAGATAAAACTCGAACGATTCGCTCAAAAAAAATAAAATGATTGAAGAAGAATACATACGATTGATTTTTGGATTGAAATTAAAACAATTACGAACCGAAAAAAGTTTGTCTTTGTTTGGTTTAGCCAAAGTAACTGGACTTTCAAAATCGTATTTGAACGAAATTGAAAAAGGAAAAAAATATCCGAAACGCGATAAAATTGTTTTGCTTACTGAAGCACTCGAGGCGACGTATGACCAAATGGTTTCACTAAAGTTAGATAAAAATTTAGCCCCAATTGGAGAGATTTTGCAATCTAAAATTTTGAAAGAAATTCCGCTGGATATTTTTGGCATTAAAGAAAGTGATTTGATAGATATTATTGCAGAAGCTCCGCTGAAAGTGAATGCTTTTATTAGTACACTTTTTGAAATTGCCAAGCATTATAATTTGAGTAGAGAACGGTTCTTTTTGGCGTCATTACGATCGTACCAAGAGGCACATAATAATTATTTTGAAGCCATAGAAAATGATGTAGAACGATTTGCAAAGGCTTATTCTATTGATTTGTCGAAGAGGCTGAATGAGAAAGATTTGGAAGATATTCTAGTAGAAGAATATGGTTATACAATAAATAATGAGGAATTAACAGAGCATAAAGAATTGACCAATTTGCGTTCGGTTTTTGTGCCGAAAACTAAAACATTATTGATTTCTAAAGAAGCAGATTCATCACAACGCATGTTCATTTTTGCTAAAGAAATTGGTTATAATTTTTTGAATATTACCGATAGATTGTATACTTTTTCTTGGATAAAATTTGATAGTTTTGATCAGGTTTTAAATAATTTTAACGCTTCTTATTTTGCTGGAGCATTGCTTATTCCTAGAAAAAAATTAGTTGCTGAATTAAAAACGTTTTTTGATTCTAAAACATTGAATACCGAAATTTTCTTAAAGTTAATAGCTGAATTTACCGATTCGCCAGAAACATTTTACCAGCGATTGACAAATGTTTTACCTAAATATTTTAACTTAAAAAACCTGTTTTTTTTAAGATTCAATTACAAGCCTGAACGAGATGATTTTCAGTTGACAAAAGAATTGCATATTACCAATATTCAAGAACCACATGCCAACGAAAATAATGAACATTATTGCCGAAGATGGGTTTCTATAAAAACCTTGAAAGAAATAACAGTTTCTGATAAAAATCATTTGTTTGAAGCACAAATTTCATCTTACGATCATACAGAAAATGACTATTTAGTTTTATCATCGGCAACAAAAGATCCTTTTAGATATGGATATTTTAGAAGTATTGCACTGGGAATAATGATTTCGCCACACGCTCAAAGTAAGATTGCTTTCTTGAACGATTCTGATATAAAAAAGAAAAAGGTTGGTGTTACTTGCGAATCCTGCGCTATTGTTGATTGTCAGGAACGTGTTGCACAACCCAAAAAATTGGAACGAAAAGAGCGTTTTGCAAAAACGGAGGAAGTCGTTAAGTCATTAATGGAAAAATACAGCTAAGAATTATGATTGCAAAATCGTATTTAAAATATCTTTGGAACTCCAAAAACGAACACGGCGTGCATTCTCCTTTTGTATTCGATTTGATCATTAAATGCTTTTATGATAAAACCATTTATCCAGAATATGCTATTTTAAAAAAATATAGAAATTCACTTCTTGAAAATAAAAAAACTATTGAAGTAACTGATTTTGGTGCTGGTTCACGAGTTTTTAAATCAAAAACAAGACAGATTTCTAAAATTGCTAAAACAGCTGGAATTTCGTCAAAAAGAGCCGAATTGTTGTTTCGAATTGTCAATTATTTTAAACCAAATTCTATTTTAGAAATAGGAACTTCGTTGGGTTTAGCAACATCTGCATTATCTCTAGGAAATTCGAAAAGTAAAATTACTACTTTAGAAGGCTGTCCAAATACAATTAATCAATGTAAATTGCAATTTCAAAAATTCAATTTCAATACTGTAGAATTTATAAATACCGAATTTTCAAGTTATTTAAAATCTTTCGACTTTCGACTTTCGACTTTCGACTTAATTTATTTCGACGGTAACCATTCAAAAAAAGCAACTTTAGATTATTTCGAACTTTTATTACCCACAATTACTAACGATTCCGTTTGGATTTTCGATGATATTCATTGGAGTCAAGAAATGGAAAACGCTTGGGAAATCATCCAAAATCATCCGAAAGTAAAAGTTACAATCGATACTTTTCAATGGGGAATGGTGTTTTTTAGAGTTGAGCAAGAAAAAGAACATTTTGTGATTCGGGTTTGAGAAAGTTTTCAGTTTGAAGTCGTAGTTTGAAGTCGATAATTTTTTAAAATGTAACATTTTCTTAATTTTAATGTCTAATAATGAAATGTTGTTTATTTTTGATTTTAAATTTAAAATTGCGACTGAAAACTACGACAGAATACTAAAAAATATGAAAGAATCATTAATCGACATTAAGAATATAAAAAGAGATTTCGTTCTTGGCAACGAAATTGTTTATGTTCTCAAAGGCATTGATTTACAAATAAATAAAGGCGAATATGTTGCGCTAATGGGACCATCAGGTTCAGGAAAATCAACTTTAATGAATCTTTTAGGTTGTTTAGACACGCCAACCTCTGGGACTTATATTCTAAACGGAAAAGATGTAAGCCAAATGAAAGACGACGATTTGGCCGAAATTCGCAACAAAGAAATTGGTTTTGTTTTCCAGACTTTTAATCTTTTGCCTCGAACTACAGCATTAGACAATGTGGCTTTGCCAATGATTTACGCAGGATATTCAAAATCTGAACGAAATATTCGTGCAACCGAAGTTTTAAATCAAGTCAATCTAGGCGATAGAATGGACCATCAACCCAATCAACTTTCGGGTGGACAACGCCAAAGAGTTGCAATTGCTCGTGCGCTTGTCAATAAACCATCGATAATTCTTGCCGATGAACCCACGGGAAATCTAGACAGCAAAACATCTATCGAAATAATGAAACTTTTTGGCGATATTCATGCACTTGGCAACACCGTAATTTTGGTTACCCACGAAGAAGAAATTGCCGAATATGCCCACAGAATTATTCGTTTGCGTGATGGTTTGATAGAAAGCGATACCGTGAAAAAGTGATTAGTATTAAGTGATTTATTTTTAGTTTTAAAAATAAGCCAAATCAATTGAATTTTTTTAGCTATGGTTCTGTTAATATATGATATTTTTTTAGCTACAGATTACACAGATTATAACAGATTTTTTTATTTTTGAATAGTAAAAATCCTTTAAATCTTTTAAATCTGTGGCAGAAAGTTTTTACTTAAATATACTTTCCAGACCAGAGCCATTTTTTTTAATCGATTTTTTTTTATTTGTAGAAAACCAAATATTATTTTTTAAAATGTTTTACAACTCCGTTTAAAATAACGGTTATCAAAATAATAACAGATCCAATATAAAACGAGATACTCATTTTCTCGTTGCCGCCAATAATAAAATAAGCCAAGAAAATTCCATAAACTGGCTCCAGATTCGTGGTTAACATGACTGTATATGGTGTTAATTTTTTCATTACGTTTACTGAAGCCGTAAATGCATAAGCAGTACAAATTGATGATAAAATCAAAATAAAAATAATATCTCTTGTAGAAATTTCGAAAAATGATATTTTGAATTTATCTTGAAAAAACAAATAAATCGTTACAAATATAAATCCTGCAATAAACTCATAAAGAGCAATAACTGTCGAATCGTGTTTTTGAATAAGTTTACCATTTAATAATGTAAAAACTACACCTATAAATATTGACAATAAAGCACAAAGCATTCCGTCAAGATAATTAATTTCGACTTGCATTATTACATAAAGTCCCGCAATAATTATCAATCCAAACAAAACTTCATACCACAGAATTTTTCTATTATAAAATATTGGTTCAAGAATTGAAGCCAAAAACGCTCCAAGTGAAAACATTGCCAAAGTGATAGAAACATTAGAAATATTGATTGCAGTAAAAAAAGTTATCCAGTGAATTGCTATTAAAAATCCTACTAATCCTATTTTTAAAATTTCTGTAATAGGCAATTTTAATGACTTTTTTGTGATTAAAATATAAACCAATAAAAAAATTCCTGCTAACAGCATTCTGTACCAAACTAACGAAGCTCCTTTAATAGAAATCAATGCACCAAGTACGGCTGTAAATCCCCAAATAAATACTATTAAATGAAGTTGAAAATGGCTTTTTAGTTTATCGTCGAGCATTGCGAAGTGTAAATATAGCGATTATTCCAAATACAAAATTAGGAATCCAAACAGCAATTATGGCTGGAATACTGGATTTTTCGGCTAAAACTCCAAATATTTTATCAAAAAATACAAACGAAAATGCCAACAAAATTCCTATTGTAAGATTCATTCCCATTCCTCCACGACGTTTCATTGATGAAACTGCAACGGCTATAATTGTTAAAATAAAAGCCGATACGGGAATAGAATATTTTTTATACAAAACTACCAAATATACATCTAGTTTAGCATTGCCTCGACTCCGCTCTTTTTCGATAAATTTGTTCAAATCCCACAAAGGCAATGTTTCTGCAATGTAAACAACTGGCGTTAAATCTTCTAAATCAAAATTAAAAATTGTATCTTTATTGTCTGATTTTTCAAGAATATCATTTAAAGCACCAATTTTTCGTTTGGTATAATCAAACATAGAATAAGTACTATCTTTTAGATTGAACTTTATTCTTGAAGCTGTAATTTTATATTTCATGGTTTTATTAGGATTAAATTTTTCTAAAGAAAAATTAAAAGCCATTTTAGAAACCGTGTTAAAATTCGAAACATAAATAAATTCGGTATCCGATATTTGTCTGTAAACATCGGTACTTTCTCCACGCATTTCGTTACCGCCGTTTCCAATTAAATAAGTATATCTAAAATTATTATAAACGCCACTTGCCTTTGGAGCCAAATAAAACCCCATTAAAAGCGCAAAAAAAGAAACAATTGTTGCACCGATAATATAGGGTCTCAAAAATCGATTAAATGATATTCCTGAACTTAAAATTGCAATAATTTCGGTTTTATTGGCCAACTGAGAAGTAAACCAAATAATAGATAAAAACAGAAATATAGGAAACAAGAAATTTGCAAAATGTATTGTAAAATTCAAATAATAATAAGCAATTTCGCCAATTGGAACCTTATTTTCAATCATTTTATTGACTTTCTCTGAAACATCGACTATTATTCCGATCGGTATAAACAAAAGCAACATCACCGAAAATGTGGCTAAATATCGTTTAAGAATGTATTTATCTAAAATTGTTAACATATTTTTTGTTTAATAAAGTTCAAAAAAAGATTATTAGGCTTAGAATCTAAACTTAATAAACTCATAAACCTATAATCTTTGACTCATGTTTTTAACCATCATTTCTTTCCAGCTAGCAAAATCGCCAGCAATAATATGTTTTCTGGCTTCTCGAACCAACCACATATAAAATCCAAGATTGTGAATCGTTGCAATTTGTTTTCCCAAATATTCGTTGGCAGCAAACAAATGCCGCAAATAAGCCTTAGAATATTCTCTGTCGACGAACGTCAAACCCATTTCGTCAACTGGACTAAAATCGGCTTCCCATTTTTTGTTTTTAATGTTTATAGTTCCGTTTGCCGTAAAAAGCATTCCGTTTCTAGCATTACGCGTTGGCATTACACAATCGAACATGTCTACGCCAAGTGCAATATTTTCTAGCAAGTTTATTGGCGTTCCAACACCCATCAAATATCGTGGTTTCTCTTCTGGCAAAATATCGCAAACTATTTCGGTCATTGCATACATTTCTTCGGCTGGTTCACCTACCGACAAACCACCTATTGCATTGGCTTTTTGACCCGAATTGGCAATATATTCTGCCGATTGCATCCGCAAATCTTTATAGGTACTACCTTGTACAATTGGCATAAAAGTTTGCTCGAAACCATATTTATACGGCAACTTTTCCAGATGTTTTATGCAACGATCCAACCAGCGGTGCGTCATGTGCATGCTGCGTTGCGCATATCTGTAATCGCACGGATAGGGTGTACATTCGTCAAATGCCATAATAATGTCGGCACCAATCGTTCGTTGGGTTTCCATAACATTTTCTGGTGAAAAAAAATGTACCGAACCATCAATATGCGATTTGAATTTTACACCTTCTTCCTTAATTTTTCTATTTGCCGAAAGCGAATAAACCTGATAACCACCCGAATCGGTCAAAATATTCCTATCCCAATTCATAAACTTGTGCAATCCACCAGCTTTTTCAAGAATATCCAGTTTTGGTCTCAAATATAAATGATAGGTGTTTCCAAGAATAATATCCGGATTTATTTCCTCTTTCAACTCGCGCTGGTGCACACCTTTTACAGACGCTACTGTACCAACAGGCATAAAAATCGGCGTTTCAATTTTGCCGTGATCGGTAGTAATTGTTCCAGCTCTGGCTTTGGTTTGAGTATCTTTTTTAAGTAATTCGAATTTCATAGGCACAAATATAGTTTAATTTGATAATGAAGTGGTTTAAACTTTTTTTAATTGGCTGCAAAATTGTCTTTTTGCCCCATATTTCAGATTTTTTTTTTTCGATAGCGATGCTATCCAATAAAAAAAATCCAAAATCTGAAACAAAAATCTTAATTTTTCGCTTCAATC
>JANNWM010000080.1:0-13894 GCA_031408435.1 Bacteroidota bacterium | reverse complement strand
GATTGAAGCGAAAAATTAAGATTTTTGTTTCAGATTTTGGATTTTTTTTATTGGATAGCATCGCTATCGAATAAAAAAAATCTGAAATATGGGGCAAAAAGACAATTTTGCAGCCAATTAAAAAAAGTTTAAACCACTTCTCATATAAAAAAACAAATTTAAAACAAATAAGGCTTATAATTTTAGAAAAGAAGTATATTTTATTTATTGAAGATTTTATAATCGAAATTAAGAAAACGATTTATATGTTTGCAGAAACAAAACTACATTTAGAAGTGGTTTAAACTTTTTTGATTGAAGCGAAAAATTAAGATTTTTGTTTCAGATTTTGGATTTTTTTTATTGGATAGCATCGCTATCGAATAAAAAAAGTCTGAAATATGGGGCAAAAAGACAATTTTGCAGCCAATTAAAAAAAGTTTAAACCACTTCTTAAAGAACATAAATAATTTAATATGCGAAAATTAATTTTTATTTTAATTCTTACTTTAATATTTGGTTGCAAGACCAATCAAACAATTAATAAAGTCAGAAAAGGATATTGGATAGAAACTTATAAAATTGGCGAATCAGAATACAAATCGACTGGAACTTACAGCAATGGAAACCCAATTAGAAAATGGAAATATTATAAAAATGATACTTTATACCAAAAAGAAAAATACCATAAAAACATTTGTAAAACCATTTATTATCATAAAAATGGCAAAGTAATGCAACGTGGACAATCTATGATTGAAATAAAAAACGGACAACTGCATTGGTTTTATTTTGGAAATTGGTACTTTTATGATGCGAATAAAAAACTAATAAAATTAAAAAATTACGAAAACGGTAAATTGATGATCGAAACCGATTTTTAACCCAAATTACGCATTAAAAATCTGCAAATTTGAAGTTGTAAATTGCAAACTATGTACTAAAAATAAAAAAAATGGCTATAATCAAGTCAATATATGATTTTTTTTAGCCACAGATTATCACAGATTTTTTTATTTTTGAATAGTAAAAACCCTTTAAATCTTTTAAATCTGTGGCAGAAAGTTTTTACTTAAATATACTTTCTAGACCAGAGCCAAAAAATGCAATTATCAAAATCATTAAAACAAAACCAGCAACCACAAATTAATTGAAATAATTATGATATAAATTAGTTGATTATAATGCGTTTAAAAATTCTAAGCATAATCTTTTTCAACTGCCTATTTTAATTTTGCCAGAATAATAATTGTTTCTTTTGAACATTCTGTAACTTTTGGCTTGAGTTTTGTACTAATAACAATCAATCAAATTCAAGTCAAAATGTTAAAACGTTTTTTTATATTGTGTTCTGGAGCCGACAGCAATCTACTCGAGAATTGTTCGGAAGGCGAACAAACCAAGTTTGCTGGAATCGGAGCTACTGTTTTTTTTACTGCCGTAATGGCTTTTATTGCCAGTAGTTATGCTCTTTTTACGGTTTTTGACAATTCATTTATTGCAATGGGTTTTGGTCTAGTTTGGGGTTTGTTGATTTTTAATCTAGACCGTTTTATAGTTTCGACAATTCGCAAGACGAATGGTTTTTGGTCAGAATTTGGTCAAGCAACGCCACGAATTATTTTGGCGATAATCATTGCAATTGTAATTTCGAAACCATTAGAAATTAAAATTTTCGAAAAAGAAATTAATACCGTTCTTTTAAAAGAAAAAAATGCAATGGCAATGCTTAATAAAAAAGAAATTGGCAACTATTTTAAATCTGATTTAGATAAAAACAAGTCAGAAATTGACAGTTTGAAATCAGAAATTTCTAAAAAAGAAAAAGAAGTAAACGCTTATTACGAAACATATATAAAAGAAGCCGAAGGAACTGCAGGAACCAAAAAACTTGGAAAAGGACCAGTTTTTAAAGAAAAAATTGCAAAACACGATCTTGCAAAAAAAGAATTAGATACTTTAATGAAAGTAAATTTGGCCAAAATTGAGATTAAAGAAGCCAAGACTAAAACTTTACAAACCGATTTAGATAAAAAAGTTACCCAAACACAACCAATTATTGATGGTTTCGATGGTTTAATGGCACGAATAAATGCTTTAAATAAGTTACCAAGCTTACCTTCATTATTTATTATGTTGTTGTTTTTGGCAATAGAAACTTCGCCAATTATTGCTAAATTATTATCGCCAAAAGGCGAATATGATTTTAAACTCGAAGATACCGAAACTGCTTTAAAATCAACTCTAGAACAAGATAAATACCAAAGAAGTTTGCTTGTAAAAACAAATGCATCAATGCACGACAAAGTTTATGAAGACATTTCGGGTGATAAAAGCATGTACGATTTACAACGTAGAAATGCTACTGAATTGCTTGAATTACAATCGAATAATTTTGTTGCCAAACAAAAAGCTTCTTTATAAATCAAATAATTTACTTTCAATAAAACCGAAGTTTTCTTTATTGAATTGTTCAATATTTTTATCTTTCACAACAAATATTGATTGACAATTGGCATACAAAACTTCTAAAATATGAGATGAAATTAATACAATCGAATGCTGGCTTTTTTGTTTCAAGAAATTCATTAATACATAATTCGATTCTAAATCCAATCCGTTGAATGGTTCATCGAGAATATAAATTTGATAGTCGTTTTGAAAAATAGCATTCAAATAGGTTTTCTTTTTCATTCCGGTCGAAAAACTTTTTATCAATTGATTTTGTGGAATATCGAATAAAAAATTGTCATCAGGTTTTTTAGAATTGGTCAATTCTCGATAAAAATCATAAAATTCTTTTGCCGTTAATTCATGATATAAACTTGGTTCGGTCGGGCACCAAGCAATATTTTTCAGCATTAATTTTTCTGAATTAAGTTCGATTTTTCCATCAAAATCGGTTAATCCAAGAATGGTTTTAAAGAAAGTAGTTTTTCCTTGACCGTTTTTGCCGACAAAGCCATAAATTCCATTTTCAAGAATTTGTAAAATAATGTTCTCTAAAATGACTTTTGAACCAAACTTTTTTTCTTGGATTTGTATGTCAAGCATTCTGAATAATTTTTAGGTTTTTGATGGATTTAAAATATAATATTGGTATAAATAAAAGCGGAAAACCATACATTAGATTACCTAAAAAAAATAAAAAAGCAATATTATGAACAATTATTCTATCGAAAAAAACATACTTGAAAAGCAAATTCACAATTGGCAAAATTAATAATAATGGCATAAATATTATAATCTGAAATTCTTGCAAAACCAGAAAAATAATAGCAATCGGAAACAAAACAAACATCGAATTATATAAAATTGTTTTTATTTGTTGCCACAAATAATCTTTTCCGATAAACGAGCTTGCTTTTATGAAATGTACTTTTTCTCTTTCGTTTGATGGAACACAAAGAATTATTCCCAACGCCAATAAAACAAAATATTGCAAATTTGGATTTTGATATTTTTGGCTCATATAAATTACAAATCCAAGAACTGGAATCAGCAAAAACAATTTGTATTTTCTGAAAGAAATTGTCCAAAAAACATCAAACATTTTGAATGGATAGCGAAAAACTTTCGAAGTCGATTTGTTGATGAATGTTACTAAAAAAATTAAAAATAAATATCCTAAAACATTAAATATTTTTAAATTTAGAATCAATAAAATTAAGATTGGAAAATTCAGAATTACATATTCTAGAAACAAGATAAATCTGAAACTATTATTTAATTTTAAAAAATCAAAGTCTTTTCTATCAATTTGAATAGCAAAAGTCTGCAAAATAAAAAGCCCTAAATAATTTGTATATTTACTATAATTTGCATGAAAAAAATAACTCAAAATAGCAATTGCAAACATCAAAAGACCAATTGCAAAAAAATCATCTTTTGCAAATATTTTTCTGAATCGAATTAGGATTAAATATTTTAAAATTTTCAACATTTATCGAATTAAAAATAAATCATCTAACGTTAAAGAATTTTGAACAACCGAATGCCTGTACATATTATCGACCAATCCAAAAGTGGTTATCATCGATAAAAAAACAGTTTTCCGAGTTTTAGAACTATTTTTAAATGCTCCGATTTTATTGCGCAATTTCATGTCATAATCTTTAGTAATCTCGAATTGATTGACCGAGTATTTTATTTCGAATAAATTAATAACTCGATCTTTTCTATCAATTATTAAGTCAATTTGTGCACCATTTCCTTCTTGATCTGCTGGTTTTTGCCAAGAACTTGTTTCGCTATAAACGCCATCGATTCCAAGGCTCATTTTAATGTTTTGAACATGATCCCAACAAACTTGCTCGAATGTCAATCCTGCCCAAACATTGGTCGCGCCGTTATTTAGTCTGTTAATCCAATTTCCTGATTGAAATTTTCCAGCATTTTCGATGAATTTGTAATAAAAAAGCGTGTAATAATCGGCAATTACATACACACGTTTGGTTTTATTGACTCCAATTGGTGTATATGATTTTAAAAAACCGCTTTCTTCAAGTTCGTTTAATTTGACACTAAAATCGCCGTTAGAAACTGTTTTCATTGCCACAATTAAATTATCACGAGTGGCGCGGTTGCCTAGTTCATGAACTGTTCGCAGCAATTTTTCGTGTTTTTCGGAATTATTAAACAACGACGAAAATATAAATTGAAACTCGTTTCGTAAAAGTCCAGTAGTGCTAAAACACATTTCTTCGATGTTTTGCGCAGCACTCAATCCTTTTTTTATTTGCTCTAAATAATAGGGAATGCCGCCCATAACCATATATAAATTCACGATTTGGTAACGGTCAAGATTGATGTTTTTAGAGTGCAAAAACATTTCGGTTTCTTGCAATGTGAATGGCTCTATTTTAAATCGATGCGTAACTCGATTGTACAATCCGCCTTTGTTTCGAATTAATTTATTTATCATCCATGACGCTGCCGAACCGCAAACAAAGAGATTCAAGTTTTTTTGGTCGCTTGCCCAACTGTTCCAAAAAAACTCTAATCCAGTCATAAAATCTGATTTTTTGGTGTCGAACCAAGGCAATTCGTCTATAAAAATGACTCTTTTGCCTTTTATTTTAGAAAGTTCGGTTTTTAAAATCACAAATGCTTGAAACCAATTTGGTGGCGGCGCATAACTCGTTTGGAATGATTCGTTGAGAAAAACTGTAAAACTAACCAATTGCATTTCGGTATTGCTGTTGGCTAATCCTGTGGCATAAAACGTGAAATTGTTATTGAAATATTCTTTAATTAAATAGGTTTTTCCAACGCGCCTTCTTCCATAAACAGCAATAAACGCTGATTTTTTATCATCGATAATTTCTTTGATTCTTTTTCTTTCTGGCAATCGACCTATTATTGGCATCACTAAATCTTTTGCCAAATATACTACTTATTTCATTTTTTGGCAAATAATAATATTATTTTTTAGCCAAATTTAAATGTTTTTATATATTTTGGCTGATTATATATTTATTTTTAAGCCAAAAATTGATTTTTTTATAGTTTTTGGCAGATAATGAAATGTAATTTTATCAATGAATTCAATGGTTTTCTATTTTTATGGCTAGTTTTTAATGTCGAAATATTTTTTAAAAAAATTAAAGATATTTATCCTTACTATTTGTCATTTCGACGTGAGGAGAAATCACATAAATCGAGCAACTAATGTAATTTCTCCTAACGTCGAAATGACAAAAAACATAGAATAAAACCTACTAATTCAATTTAAAATTAACTTGCAAGCGTTCCAATTCGGTCAACAATTCATTCGAGATTTTAATTTTTAGTTTTCGGCTTTGCATCCATAATCTTGTTATAACTTTGGTTTCTTCGACTGCTGTTTCAATAATTGGTTCGGCAATAATTGGTTCGTCATCGTCAGAGATTTCTTCGGTAAAAACAATTTCATCATCATCATTTTCATTCAAATTAGATTCAAATAAAACGGGTTCGATAATTTTTTCTTCAATTTTAGAAACTTCTTGTATTGGTTTTTCGATTTTGACCTTTTCTAATTCCAAAACATCAAATGTTACTTGATTATCGCCTTTGTTTTCTTGAAAAACTTTACCTAAATTCTCTATAAATTCTGGATTCAAATCTTTTACATCTAGCAAAATATTGATTTTTTTAGCAAAATTCTCGAACACATCTTGCAACATTCTAAAATCTGTAAACGTTAATCTTGGGTCAGATTTTTTGCCAGTTTCTCTGTCAATCCAACCTTCTTTGACCAAAACTTTCATGTAAGTAAAACTATTCGGAATTAAATAATGACGATTTTTCATGTATTCTTCGCCAAAAATCTTGAATTCGTAACTTTCGTCATAACCCTCAAGGTTAAAAATCGCCCAACCTTTTCCGTTTTTGGCAATTCTGTGCTGAATATTAGTGATTATGCCACCAAAAACTAAGTTTTTATTCAAATGTTGGTTCAAGTCTTTGAGTGATTCGAGTTTCGAATTACAAAAATATTTCATTTCGAATTTGAAATCGTCCAACGGATGACCCGAAATATAAATTCCAACAACTTCTTTTTCTTTGGCTAATTTTTCCATTGTTGACCAATCTTCGCAAGTCGGAATTATGGGTTCAGCAATTTGAATGTCGCTGCTTTCGCCAAACAAACTTACTTGTGCCGAGTTTTCATTTTCCTGAAATTTCGATGCAAACCGAATTGCTTTTTCATAGAAAGTAATTCCGTCGCCATCAGTATGAAAATATTGCGCCCGAGTTGTGTTGGCAAACGAGTCGAATCCGCCAGCGAGAATCAGGTTTTCAATGGCTTTTTTATTCGCCGAACGCAAATCGATTCGCTTGGTTAAATCAAAAATCGACTTGTATTTTCCGTCTTTTCGATTGTTGACAATAGTTTCGACAGCTCCCATACCTACTCCTTTTACGGCACCAATTCCAAAACGAACTGCATAATCATCATTAACAGTAAATTTATAGAAACTTTCGTTGACATCTGGACCTAGAACTTTTAATCCCATTCGTTTGCATTCTTCCATAAAAAACGAAACTTGCTTGATGTCGCTCATATTATTACTCAAAACTGCGGCCATATATTCGGCTGGATAATTGGCTTTCAAATAAGCGGTTTGATAGGCAATCCAAGCGTAACAAGTAGAGTGCGATTTGTTAAAAGCATATTCGGCAAATGCTTCCCAGTCTTTCCAGATTTTCTCGAGTTTGTCTTCGGCATGACCGTTTTCCATTGCTTGAGAAATGAATTTTGGTTTCATTTTTGCCAAAACATCAATCAATTTTTTTCCCATTGCTTTTCGCAAAACGTCGGCATCGCCTTTAGAAAAATTGGCTAATTTTTGCGACAAAAGCATTACTTGTTCTTGATAAACTGTAATTCCGTAGGTATCTTTTAGCAAATCTTCGCAGGCATCAAGGTCATATTCTATGGGCTCTTCGCCATTTTTTCTACGAACAAAACTCGGAATATAAGCAATTGGACCTGGGCGATAAAGTGCATTCATTGCAATCAAATCCGGAAAAACAGTTGGTTTTAATTCACGTAAATATTTCTGCATTCCAGGACTTTCATATTGGAAAATGCCGACCGTTTCGCCACGCTGAAAAAGCTCGTAGGTCTTAATATCGTCAAGCGGAAAATTGTCCGGATCGACAACAACGCCAGTTCTATATTTGATTAATTTTACCGTATCTTTTATTAATGTTAGGGTTTTTAATCCCAAGAAATCCATTTTTAATAAACCTGCACTTTCAACAACCGAGTTGTCGAATTGAGTAACAAATAAATCAGAATCTTTGGCAGTTGCAACGGGCACAAAATTGGTAATATCGCTTGGCGTAATGATAACTCCACAGGCATGAATTCCAGTATTTCTAAGATTTCCTTCAAGAATTTGGGCTTGTTGAATGGTTTCTCCACCCAAATCTTCGGATTTAGAAAATGCTACTAATTCTTTGATTTTTTCAAAATCTTCTGGACGCAAAACTTTCTTGAAATTTACTTCTTCGTCATTCAGAAAACGGGCTAAACTCCATTTTGAAGGAATAAGTCCTGGAATTAACTTGGCAATTTTATCGGCCTCAAATAAAGGCAAATCTAAAACTCTCGCTGTATCACGAATAGCAGATTTTGCTGCCATTGTACCATAAGTTACAATTTGTGCTACTTGATTTTTGCCATATTTATCAATTACATATTGCATCACTTTTCCGCGACCTTCGTCATCAAAATCGATGTCGATATCGGGTAATGAAACTCTATCAGGATTCAAAAATCTTTCGAAAAGTAAGTTGTATAAAAGCGGATCAATATTAGTGATTCCTAGGCAATATGCAACAACCGAACCAGCCGCTGAACCACGACCTGGACCAACCGAAACGTCCATTGCTCTAGCGGCAGCAATTAAATCTTGAACTATCAAAAAATAACCAGGATAACCCGAATTAGATATTGTAAGCAATTCAAAATCAATACGCTCTTCGATTTCTGGAGTGATTTCTTTGTAGCGTTTGTTTGCTCCTATATAAGATAAATGTTTTAAGTAAGCATTTTCGCCACGAACACCGCCATCTTCCTCGTCTTCGGGTTCGAGAAAATCATTTGGGATTTCGAATTTTGGAAGCAAAACTTCACGAGCCAAATTATAGATTTCGATTTTATCGACAATTTCGGATAAATTAGAAATTGCTTCGGGCAAATCGTTGAATAATTTTTTCATTTCATCGCCCGACTTGAAATAATATTCTTGATTCGGCAACCCAAAACGATAGCCACGACCACGCCCAATTGGCGTAGATTGTTTTTCGCCTTCACGCACACAAAGCAAAATGTCGTGTGCGTTGGCATTGTCTTTATTAATGTAAAATGTGTTGTTTGTGGCAACAATTTTCACATTATTTTTATTTGCCAAATCAATCAATGTTTCGTTAACCCGATTTTCATCTTCTTGATTGTGACGCATTAATTCGATATAAAAATCGTCGCCAAATTCTTTTTTCCACCAAAGCAAGGCTTCTTCTGCTTGGTTCTCGCCTAGATTCAGAATTTTACTTGGCACTTCGCCATATAAATTTCCTGATAAAACTATTAAATCTTCTTTGTATTTTTGAATGAGTTTTCGGTCGATTCTTGGAACATAATACGAACCCTCGGTGTGTGCAATCGACGATAATTTAGCAAGATTTAAGTAACCTTTTTTGGATTTTGCTAGAAAAACAATTTGATAGCCATTGTCTTTTACTTTTTTATTGGTATGGTCATCGCAAACAAAAAATTCGCAACCAACAATTGGTTTCATTGTCACTTCAGTTGGTGCTTCGCCGTTTTCGATAGCGGTTCTATTTTTGCTTTCGGCAGATTTATTGTGATTTAAAACATCACGAACAAAATGAAAAGCGCCCATTAAATTGGCATAATCGGTTAATGCGACTGCGGGCATTTTTTGTTTCGCAGCAGCACCAACAAGCGATGCAATCGAAATTGTAGATTGCAAAACCGAAAACTGAGTGTGATTATGTAAATGAACAAATTGCGTATCGGTTAAAACTTTTTTATTATCCGATAATTCTTTTTTAGAAGCAATTTTAGTTTCGTTTCCGCCCAATTGTTGGCGAATTTTGTCTGATGCTGCTTTAAGATTTATATGTTTTAAACCAATAAGTTGAATTTCACGAGGATTTTTTAACTGAAAATCTTCGAAATATTCCAGTTCTACCTCAAGTTCTTGTTTTGTAAATATTTCGTTACGAATCAATTCGAAAAAACAACGAGCAGTAGCCTCGACATCGGCAGTTGCATTGTGGGCTTCGGCAAAAGGTTTATTGAACAAGTATTGGTGTAATTCTTCTAATTTTGGCAACTTGAATTTGCCGCCTTTTCCGCCTGGAAGTTTTAGTAATTTAGCGGTTACTTCGGTACAAGTATCTAGAATTGGCAACGATGACATTGGACTTTCAATTCCTAATCGAAAGAATTCGCAACCCATAATATTGACATCAAAACCTAAATTTTGACCCACAATAAATTTTGATTTTGATAATGCAATATTGAATTTTTGGAGAACTTCTGCCAATAAAATTCCTTCGGCTTGTGCCAATTCGGTTGATATTCCGTGAATGCGTTCGGCATCATACGGAATATTAAATCCTTCGGGTTGTATCAAATAATCTTGGTGTTCGATTAGTTGACCCATTTCGTCGTGCAATTGCCAAGCAATCTGTATGCAGCGTGGCCAGTTGTCAATGTCAGAAATTGGTGCGCCCCAACGTTTTGGCAATCCTGTGGTTTCGGTATCGAAAATTAAGTACATAAGTCCCTTGCCAGCCCTCCATTGAGAGAAGGACCGAATTTAATTAGAATTCGGTTGTGTTTTTAACTGGATTATAACACTTTAGATTTAAAAAAAATTGTTTTTTATCAATTTCAAATTTAGGTTTTTTTGGGATTGGATTATTGGTAAGTTATCAACAAAAAAACTCATTTATCAAAAAAATGATAAATGAGTTTAATATTTTAGAAAAATTATTTTTAAATAATTCTAAAGATGCATTTAATTAATAACCTCCACGGTTTCCACCACCACGGTTGTCTCTGTCTCCTCCACCTGAGCGGTTTCCTCCACCGTAACCACCGCCACGATTGTCTCCACCACCACGGTTGCTATTGAAAGGTTTTCTTTCGCCTTCTGGTTTTGGTTCTGATTTGTTAACTACGATTGCACGTCCTTGAACAGTTGCACCGTTTAATTCGTCTATTGCTTTTTGAGCTTCGTCGTCATTTGACATTTCAACAAAACCAAATCCTTTACTTCTTCCTGTAAATTTATCTGAGATAATTTTAACTGAATCTACTGCTCCATAAGCCTCGAAAGACTCTCTTAAATCTGCTTCCTCAATACTGAAAGGAAGACTTCCTACGAAAATATTCATATTTATTATTTTAAATGTTTAACAAATGTAGTGTTATTTTATTTTAAATCACTATTTTAAGTATAATTTATAGATTTATTAATATTACTTTATTTTAGTAATAGGAATTTTATAAAAAACACCTTCGGTAAAATTAACTGAATCTGGATTCTCCAGCATAGGGTTTATGTTAATTGCTTTAAATTTGAAACTACCAGTTATTGTGTTGTTTTCATAATTTGAAATTATTAACTGACCCGATCCGCCATTAAAACCCGTAGAATAATTTCCTTTAAAACCTACAATATTATTATTATATTCGCCAAAATTTGACGCATCTATTCCAAAAATAGAAGTATGAGGAGTTATTGTAGTTGTTTTCAAAGTTACAGATTCAGAACCTTTGCTTCCTAATATTCCCACTTCTCCATTCGGGGTAAGACTTACTTTAAACTCAGTAGCCCGCCACAAAACACCTTGCTTTTGTGCTTGAATAGCTGGGTTGTTAAATTGTACATCTTCTTGACAAGAAAAAAAGCTAATCGCTAAAACGTAAAAATATATAAATTTTTTCATTGTGTTTTTGTATATGAAATACAAAAATAGCTTTTTTAATTGTAAAACAATAATTTAGCATTTAAAATTCTTTTAAAAAAAATATTGAAAAAATAAAAAAAATCACATGTTTAATATAAGAATTAAAAAAAATGATGTAGTTTTGCAAACTTAATTAACAGAGGTCGTGAACCTCAAAATTTAATCATAAAGATTATGTCAGTAAAAATTAGATTACAAAGACACGGTAAAAAAGGAAAACCTTTTTACTGGGTAGTAGCTGCAGATGCACGCTCAAAAAGAGATGGTAAATACTTAGAAAAAATAGGTACTTACAACCCAAACACAAATCCAGCTACAGTTGAATTGAACCTTGATGCTGCCGTACAATGGCTTCATAATGGTGCACAACCAACAGATACTGCAAGAGCAATTCTTTCTTATAAAGGTGCTTTGTTGAAACACCATCTTGATGGCGGAATTCGTAAAGGCGCATTGACTCAAGAACAAGCTGATGCTAAATTAGCAACTTGGTTAGATGCTAAATCTGGAAAAGTAGATGCAAAAAAAGACGGTTTAACTAAGGTTCAAGCTGATGCAAAAGTTAAAGCTTTTAAAGCTGAACAAGCTGTTAATGCAAAGCGTTTAGCCGCTGCAGTAGCTGCTGAAGAAGCTGCAAATACTCCAGAAGTTGTTGAAGAGGAAGTTGTTGAAACTACCGAAGCGGAAACTACTGATGAAGCTCCAGCTGCTGAAACAACGACAGAAGCATAATTTATAAAAGCGAAGATGCGTAAAGAAGAATGTTTCTACTTAGGTAAAATCGCAAGAAAATTTAGTTTTAAAGGCGAAGTTCTAATTTATTTAGATACTGACGAGCCTGAGTTATATGAAAATATGGAATCAGTTTTTGTTGAATTAAACAAAAATTTGGTTCCATTTTTTATAGAAAATAGTTCGCTACACAAAAATGACTTTCTTAGAGTTCGTTTTGAAGAAGTGAATAATGAAGAAGATGCAGATGCGATACTTAACAAAGAAGTTTATTTGCCGTTAAGCACATTGCCCAAACTTTCGGGTAATAAATTTTATTTTCATGAAGTTATAGGTTTTGAAATCGAAGACAAGCGTATTGGTGTTTTTGGTAAAATTCAGTCTATAAATGATTCTTCGGCACAACCACTCTTTGAAGTTTTGAATGGCGAAGTAGAAATTCTTATCCCTATGATAGATCAATTTTTAGTAAAAATTGATCGCGAAAACCAAAAAGTTATTATGGACTTGCCAATTGGATTAGTAGAAATGTATCTTTAACTAAATTACATTTTGATATAAAAATCTTTGGTCAATTCTATGTATTCGTTAGTATAATTGTGTCTTTCGATTTCGATTACCAATTCGTTTGCGACCAAAATAGGCATCTCGAATCGTTTGAAAGCCAATAAACTCCTGATAATTGGAGTGTTAAAAGTGCCACGAACTCGAGTAATTTTTATTGGATATAACTCAAAATTACTAGCCAAGTTAATAAAATTTTGTTCTTCCTTAAAAGGAATAATTACTGCAAAAACACCATTTTCTGATAATAACAAATCGGCAGCTTCAATTAATTGTTCAAATGGCATTGCATCTAAGAAACGAGCTAAATTTCGACCCTCGTCAGTCGATTTAAAATCTTCTACAAAAAAAGGGGGATTCGAAATTATTAAATCATATTCATCTTCAGGTTCGTTTATAAACTCGTCTAAACCAGCGTGAAAACAAAACAATCTGTCACTCCAAATTGAATTTTCAAAATTATCCGTGGCTTGCTCGAATGCATTTTCATCAATTTCTAGAGCATCAATTTGTTCGGCATTTGTTCTTTGTGCCAACATCAAAGCGATAATTCCGGTGCCAGTGCCAATATCTAAAACTGATTTTGGATTGTTATCAATTGGACACCAAGCTCCTAGTAAAACACCATCAGTTCCTACTTTCATGGCGCATTTATCTTGATTGATTGAAAATTGTTTGAATTTAAACATTTATTTATTTTTGGCAAATTTAATGATTATTTATGCAAATAAATTTTTGCCGTATTAAATAAATTAATCAAAATATAAAAAAAATGACATATCAAAAAATTCTTCAGAGAACATATAATCTGCACTATTAAATTCGATTATTTATTTTAGATTAACATCTTCTTAGAATATTTTCGTTTAAAACTAGTCTTTTTTGAAATACAACTAGAATTAAAAATTGTATTATAACCAATTATAAAGCGAATCATTAGTAATATGATATTTAAATAAATTTATATTACAATTTAATTTTATTGAGGTGTTCTGATAAATACTTATAATTTTTTTGTATATTTACAATATGGAAAAATTTATAGGACAGAGTATTTTAGATTTTACAGATAGGTTTAAAACTGACCTAGATTGTTTAGAATATTTAGCAGAAATTAAGT
>JANNWM010000079.1:0-10236 GCA_031408435.1 Bacteroidota bacterium | reverse complement strand
TCCGAATACAGATTTTGTCGAAAAATACTTATTTTTGCTCATCGTGTTTTTAAATTTTGCAATTCAAATTTACGATGTTTTTTAAGAAGCCATTAATTTGGCTTCTTTTATTTTTATTTTTTTATCGGACAACAATGATTTGGTTTATTTCTTTTTTTAATTTTTATTTTTCGATTTATTATTGAAACGATTAAAGCAAATCAGGTTGAAGCAGAGGCAAATATGCCTTTAAACATCGGTCAATTATTAAGTATACCATTTATTTTTATTGGGATTTGTATTATATTTTATAGTTTGATAAATTTTAAAAAGAAAATCATTTAAATTTTAAAATTCATATAGTTAAAATATTATTTTAAAAATGCAAAATCAAGAATTTATAAAAGCACAATTGCAACAAGCCAAGTCAGAGATTGACCAAAAAACAATAAACTTTATTTCAGAAAATGGAAATACAACAATAAATTTAAAATTATCACAACAAATAATCTCAATTACTTATAATGGGTTAATTATTGACAATGAACTAGTCGTAGCAATAAACCAAGCAATTGCAACCGTAAAGTCAAGTTACGAGAAAGAAATGTATCAAGTTGTGTCTGGTTTGGGAATAAGGATGTAATTTATTATAACTTTTTCAAATAAATTTGACCTAAAAAGTTATAATTAACATTTTTAAGTTATAGCTTTCAATCTTTTATTTTGCTTTTTTTGTGCAAAAATTCAAAATAAAATGAACTTTAGTTCAGACCCAATAAATAATCTTGAGAATCTTACTGCTAAAAATAAAACTAGAAGTTTTTCTATTTATTTAGTGGTTGTTTTAGCCTTAATCTCATTACTTTTTTTGTTGCCAATTATCAACATTGACATTAGTAGTCAAAGTCGTGGCATTATTCGCAGTAAAACAGACAATGTGCCTGTCACGACAATTGTTAGCGGAAAAATTACTTGGCTTTCGTTAAAAAATAACGGTTTTGTCAACAAAGGCGACACGATTATCAAAATCGAAAAAGAAAATCTTGATACTCAAAAAAATACTCAAACCATTTTGCAAACTTCAACATCGGCATTGTTAAATGATGTTTCTAGTTTATTGAATAACAATACTGCAAATATTCAAACCTCATCCGCCAGAGAGGATTTTTATAAATTTAAATCTCAGAAAATCGAACTGCAAAGTAAAGTTGCACAAGCGCAAAGCAACTTCAATCGAAATAAAACCCTTTTTGACAAAGATGTAATTGCGAAGTCAGAATTCGAGAAGTTTCAATATGAATTGAAGTTTGCCAATCAAGCTTTGCAAAGTTTTATAAACAAACAAAAAGCAACTTGGGAAAACCAGAAATTCGATTTAGAAAACCAAATCAAAAACGGAAACGGAACTATTGAGAAAATTGAAGTCGAAGAGAACAATTATTTTGTTTTAGCACCAATTTCTGGAACAATCGAGAATTTTTCGGGTTTACAAATTGGTTAATTTGTTAACGCATCGCAACCCATTGCCAATATTTCTGCAATCGATAATTTAATTGTGGAAAGCAATGTTTCACCCAATGATATTGGTTTAATCCAGAAAAATCAAAAAGTTAAATTTCAAATTGATGCATTCAATTACAACCAATGGGGATTGTTGGAAGGCAAAGTTATAGAAATTGACAACAACATAACAATTCAAGAGAACCAAGCTTTTTTTAAAGTTCGTTGTCTTTTGAATACCAAAGAAATGAAACTAAAATCGGGTTACAAAACCAAAGTTTCCAAAGGAATGACATTGACAACCAGATACATAATTGCCCGTCGAAGTTTGTTCGATTTGTTATTTGACAAAGTCGATGATTGGTTGAACCCTAAAATAGTTGGCAGTTAACAGTTTTCAATAGCAGTTATCGGTTAATAATTAATCTAAAAAATAAATATAAATCAAGAAAATAATATGTAAATTTGTGAATAAAAAGTATTGTTATGACAGCAATTGCATTAAAAAAATATTTGGTTTCAAGAATAAATCTTATTGATGATGATTCTGTTTTAGATAAAATCAAGAAAATTGTCGATAAAAAAGAGGAGAAGGTTTATGTTCTTTCAGATTTTCAATTACAAAAACTTGCTAAATCAAGAGAACAATTTGCGAATGGTGAATTTTTTACTCAAGACGAGGTAGATTTAAAAGTTGCAGAATGGCTAAACGAACAGTAGAATGGTCAAAAGACGCTTTAATTGATTTAATGGAAATATTGAACTATTACATTAAAAGAAATAAGAGTAAAACTTATAGCCAAAAATTGAACAGAGAAATTAGGTTCAAACTAAAAACAATAGATTATACAATTGCTTTGCCTCAAAAAACTTCGGTAGAAAATTTATTTTATTTTACTTATAATCATATTTCTGTTTGTTTTGAAATTTTAAATAATAATTTGAAAGTACAAATTGTAATCGATGAAAGAAGAAATCCTGAATTGATAGAAAAGCTATTAAATTTTATCGAATAATACAAACCCTACATGTTATTTTCTGAAAACTTAAAATTCAGAAAATGGCAACAATCAAAATCAAACAACACGACATTCAAGATTGCGGTGCAGCTTGTTTAGCTTCAATCGGCAATCATTTTGATGTAAATCTTCCAATCGCAAGAATTCGACAATTTGCAAATACCGACAAGCGTGGCACGAATGTTCTAGGAATCATCGAGGCTGCCGAAAAAATGGGTTTCATTGCCAAAGGTGTAAAAGGTGGTGTTGATGCTTTAGATAAAATTCCGCTTCCCGCAATGGCTCACGTAATCGTGAAAGAGCAATTGCACCATTATTTAGTGATTTATTCTGTTTCGAAAGGCAAAATCGAAGTTATGGATCCAGCTTTTGGAAAAATGGAAATCTACACAGTCGAAGATTTTCAAAAAATTTGGACAGGCGTTTTGGTACTTTTTGCTAAAAATGACGATTTTAGAATCTACAACGATAAAACTTCTGCAATAAATCGTTTTTGGAATTTAATTCAACCGCACAAAACTATTTTAATTCAAGCACTTTTTGGAGCAATAGTTTTCACAATTCTGGGCTTGGCAATGTCTATTTATATTCAAAAAATCACTGATTATGTTTTAGTCGATGGCAATCGAAAATTATTGAATTTATTGAGTATTTCAATGCTTGCAATTATTCTATTACAAGCTTATATTGGCTCTAAAAAAAGTGTTTTTGTAATGAAAACTGGGCAATTAATCGATGCCAAATTAATTCTCGGTTACTACAAACATTTGCTCAATTTGCCACAAAGATTTTTTGATACGATGCAAATTGGCGAAATCACGTCACGAATTAACGATGCTGTAAAAATTCGTTCTTTCATTAACGAAGTTGCTATTGATATGGTTGTCAATGTGTTTATCGTCATTTTTTCGTTTTCGTTGATGTTTACTTATTACTGGAAATTGGCTTTGGTTATTTTGTTAATTATTCCGTTTTATGCTTTGATTTATTTTATTCTCAATAAATTCAACAAAAAAGTAGAACGAAAAATAATGGAAAACGCTGCCGAATTGCAAACGCAATTAGTTGAAAGTATCACACACATTAGAACAGTAAAAGAATTTGGAATCGAAGAATTTTCGAATATCAAAACCGAAAATCGATTTGTAAAATTACTTTTCACAACCTACAAATCGGGATTAAATAGCATATTTTCTTCAACTTCAACGCAGTTTTTAGCATCAACTTTCACAGTGATTCTAATGTGGATAGGTTCAGGATATGTTATCGACCGAGCAATAACACCAGGCGAATTATTTTCGTTTTACGCATTGATTGGTTATTTTACTTCGCCAGTAGCATCGTTAATAACAATGAATAAAACAGCACAAAACGCACTGATTGCAGCTGACAGATTATTCGAAATTATGGATTTAGAAAGAAAAGAAACCGAAAATAAAATTGAATTAACTAGAGAAAATATAGGCGACATAAAATTCGAAAATGTTTCATTTAGATATGGCTCCAGAACCGAAGTTTTCAAGAATTTTAATGCAGTTTTCAAAAAAAACCAAACTACAGCAATTGTTGGAGAAAGTGGTTCAGGCAAAACTACTTTAATTTCATTACTACAAAATTTATATCCAATAAAAGAAGGGAAAATTTATATTGGCGATTATGATGCAAATTTTATTCATTACAAAAGTTTGCGAAACGCAATTGGCGTAATTCCACAACAATTAAATTTATTTTCTGGAAATATTATTGAAAATATTGCACTTGGAGAAATTTTTCCGAATATTCAACGAATTTTAGATTTATCTAAACAACTTGGCATTAATGATTTTGTAGAAAAATTGCCCAACGGATTCGAAACACAAATTGGCGAAAACGGTGCAATGCTTTCTGGCGGTCAAAAACAAAGAATTGCAATTGCAAGGGCATTATACAAAAATCCTGATATTTTATTAATGGACGAAGCAACATCATCATTAGACACAGCATCAGAAAAAATGGTTAAAGATGTTATTGATAATTTCAAACTTCAAGGTAAAACTATAATTGTCATTGCTCACAGATTAAGTACTATTGCGAATGCAGATGTTATTTTGGTTATGGAAAATGGAGCAATAGTCGAACAAGGAAATCATCCAGATTTATTGAACTTAAAATCAAAATATTTCGAACTTTGGAAAAAGCAAAGCTTGTTTTAAATAAATTTTGACATTCTTGTAACAAAAAACTATTTCAAAAGTCTAATCAATATAATCTACAAAATAAAAAAAATGTAAATTTGCATATCAATTTTTATATGAAAAAGTCAATCCAAATTATTTTATTTTTATTATTCGTAACAAATACATTCGCTCAAACCAAAAAATGGACTTTAGAAGAATGTGTCGTTTATGCCTTTAAAAATAACATCTCCATAAAATTATCCGAACTCGATTCTAAAAATAGTGCAATCGAAAAAAATGCAGCAATCGGCAATTTTCTTCCAACCGTTAATGCCAATGCACAACATTCTTGGAATATTGGTCTAAATCAAAACATTACAACAGGAATTCTAGAAAATCAGACCCAACAAAATACTTCTTTAGGATTAAATGTTGGCTTAACAATATATAACGGTTTACAAAATCAAAATAAAATACGTAGAGCAAATTTATCGATTATTGCTGCTCAATTTCAAATTTCGAAGATGAAAGATGATGTTGCTCTGAACATTGCCAATGCTTTTTTACAAATATTATTCAATAAAGAAAATCTTAAAGTTCAAAACGAACAATTGACAAATACCGAAAAACAATTTGCTAGAACCAACGAATTGGTCAATGCTGGATCAATTCCAAGTGGCGATTTATTAGAAATTAAAGCCACAATTGCTGGAAACAAACAAAATGTTGTCTTAGCAGAAAATGCATTAATGATTTCGAAATTAAGTTTAGCGCAACTATTGCAGCTTTCAGATTTTAAAGATTTTGATGTTGCTGAAACCATTTCTGATTCTAAAGAAAGTAGTATTCTTCTTGAAAACCCAGAAAATATTCTAAAAAAGGCAAAACATGAACGCATTGAATTGAAAATTGCAAAATCTAATTTAGAGCTTGCCGAAAAAGATATTGCGATTGCAAAAGGAGCTTTTCAGCCAACTTTAAGTGCGTTTTACGGTTTTAATACTCGTGCGAGTTACAATGATAGAGTGATTGGTGTTGCTCCAGATTCAAACAATCCTTTTTCGCCAATTGGTTTTGTCGAAGGAAGCACAACAAGAGTTTTACAACCAAATTTGATTCCGGTTTTAGGAAGTGCCGCACCAGTTTTTGACCAATTTTCAGATTTTAAAGGCAACTCGTTTGGTTTTCAATTGTCAATTCCGATTCTAAATGGATTTACAGTTAAGAATAATGTCGCCAGAAACAAAATTGCTTTTGAACGTTCTAAAATTGCTTTGCAACAATCAGAAATCGATTTAGAACGCAATGTTTATACCGCTTACGCAAATGCCAAAGGTGCGCAAAACGCATTCGAATCGGCAAAAATTTCATTAGAAGCAAGACAAAACGCAGTAGCTTTTAGCAAAGAAAGATTCAATGTCGGAATGATGAATTCGTTTGATTACAACCAATCGCAATCATTACTGGTCAATGCTCAATCGGAAGTTATTAGGACAAAGTATGACTATATTTTCAAGATAAAAATTGTCGAATTGTATTTCGGAATTCCGATTATTTCTAATTAAGTTGTTTGTTTTTCGAAAGTTTCAAGTTTCAAGTTTCAAGTTAAAAAATTAAAGTTATGTCAAAAAAAACTATTTTAATAGTATCGGGAATCGTAATCGGTTTGATTGCATTATTAATAATTCTGAAAAAATCAGGAACATTTGGAGACAACACCGAATCCAAAGAAGTAGAATTTGCAAAAATAAACGAAACCACAATCATAGAAACCGTTTCTGCAACAGGCAAAATTCAACCAGAGATTCAGGTCAAAATATCATCGGAAGTTTCTGGAGAAATTACTGCATTGGCAGTAAAAGAAGGGCAAGTTGTTCGCAAAGGCGATTTGTTAGTCAAAATAAATCCAGATTTATACACTTCTGGTTTAAACCGTTCGCAATCAAATTTATCAAGCTCAAAATCAGGTTTGAGCCAAGCAGATGCTTCGTTTAGAGAGTCCAAAACAAGTTATGACCGAAGCAAAACACTATTTGACAAAGGTATTATTTCAAAATCAGATTTTGACAAAGCTGTCGCAGCTTTCGAAGTTTCAAAAGCCGTGAAAGAAACCGCTTATTACAATGTTCAAAGCGCCAATGCAACTGTTAGCGAAGCAAGAGATAATTTAGGCAGAACTACTATTTATGCACCAGCCGATGGAACAATATCTGGATTAACGGTCGAAATGGGTGAACGAGTTGTTGGAACACAACAAATGACAGGAACACCAATAATGACAGTCGCCAACCTAGATAATATGGAAGTCGAAGTCAATGTAAACGAAAATGATATTGTAAAAATTTCGATTGGAGATGCAACCAAAGTACAAGTAGATGCTTACTTGAAAAAAGAATTCAAAGGAATTGTAACCAGCATATCCAACTCGGCAACTGCAACTTTGACTGCTGATCAAGTAACCAATTTTAAAGTAAAAGTAAGAATTCTTAAAGAATCTTATGTAGATTTAACCCAAGGAAAACCAGCAAGCTACTCGCCTTTTCGTCCAGGAATGACTGCAACAGTTGACATAATGACCAAAACAAAAAACAAAGTAATTGGCGTTCCAATAAGCTCAGTTGTTATAAAATCGGATACTACAGCCGTGAAAATAACAGATATAAAAGACGACGAAGAAGAGAAATTAAAGCCTAAATCGGACAAAAAATTCGAGTGTGTATTTGTGAAAGTTGGCGATAAAGCCAAAATCAGAATCATAAAAACTGGTATACAAGACGATACAAATATTGAGGTTCTAGAAGGTTTAAAATCAGGTGAAACCGTAATAACTGGACCATACACAACGGTAACCAAAGATTTGCAATCTGGCGATAAAGTTAAAGTTTTGGTTGTTAAGTAAGGTTTAGTGTTGAGTGTTCAATGTTTGCTTAAAAAAATTGCGAGTAATTATATTTTTTGGCTTTGGTCTAGTTAATATATGATATTTTTTTAGCCACAGATTACACAAATTATCACAGATTTTTTTTATTTTTGAATAGTAAAAATCCTTTAAATCTTTTAAATCCGTGGCAGAAAGTTTTTACTTAAATATACTTTCTAGACCAGAGCCTATTTTTTTAAAAATCTATAACTAGAGTCTAAAGTTTAAAAAATTAATATTAAATGTACATCTTAAACATAGAAACATCTACTAAAAACTGTTCTGTTTCGGTATCAAATAACGGAAAAACAATAATTTGTAAAGAACTTTCAGAAGCTGGTTTTTCGCACGCAGAAAAATTACACATTTTTATTGAAACTGTTTTACAACAATCTAAATTGACATTTAAAGATTTAGCTGCAATTGCGGTCAGCAAAGGTCCAGGTTCTTACACTGGGTTGCGAATTGGAGTTTCGGCTGCCAAAGGTTTGTGTTTCGCACTCGATATTCCGTTAATTTCGGTTGATACTTTGCAAGTTTTGGCAAGTCAATGCAATGTTGTAAACGGTTTTATAATTCCGATGATTGATGCCCGAAGAATGGAAGTTTACAGCGCCATATTTGACAAAAATTATAATAAAATTCGTGACGTAGAAGCACAAATTCTTGATGAAAATTCGTTTTCGGAAATAGACAAAAATGTTTATTTTGTTGGCGATTGCAACGAAAAAGCACAAACTGTATTAAGTAAAGATAATTTTATTTTTATAGCTGATAAAATTTATCCATCTGCAAACGAAATGAGCAAATTAAGTTTTGATAAATTCCAAAACAAATCTTTTGAAGATGTTGCCTATTTTGAACCTTATTATTTGAAAGATTTCCTGATCACAACACCAAAAAAAATTACATAGTTGACAAAAAATCAATTATTTTAATTTTATCTGCTTCTTTGTCGAAGTCAATTTTATTTTCTTTAACAAATATTTCTATTTTTTCTTTTTTGTCAGGAAAAATCTTAGAAAGTCGTTTTTTATTTGATGGGAATTCCGAAATTTTATCTTTATTTTTAAAGAAATAAACATCGCTAGATCTAAAATATTTGGCAGGCATACTTTGTTCTAATGATGTTTTAGCGGTTTTTTCTTCAGTCAATTGTATGTTTTCTTTTTTTAATAATCCAAAGTCATTTTTTTTGTACAAATCAATCAAATAACCAAATTGAAATTTGTCATTTACATTAAGATAATTAACAAGTCTGTATTTTGTATTTGTTGCAACAAAATTTAGATTTTTGAAATCATCAATTTTATCTAAAATCAATGTGTCGTTTTTTGGTGAAATAAACTCGAATTCATCATTAAAAACGTTATATCTCATTTTTGCTTCTTGATTAACAGAATCAACTTTTACGTTTCTATAATTAGCAATTAAATAAGGAGAACCCTCGATTTTGGAAGCTTCTTTAATTGGGTTTCTAAAAATTTTTCCGGTTCTACTTGGGTCAACAACTTCAAATTTGTTACCTACACCTTGATTTTGAGACAAACAAAACGAAAGTTTTAAAACGAAAAATAGCACTAAAACTGTTTTCATATAACTTGTATTTAGAATACAAATAAACAAAAAAAATCCTGCAAAAGCAGGATTAATATTATTTATTTCAGAAAATTAATCTGCATTTTCGTCAGCAGCTTTTGGAGTTTCATCAGTAAAATCGGCAACTTTTTCTTTAACAGTTTCAACGGCATCATTTGCCATTACTCCAGCTTTATCAATCAGATCACCAGCTGTTTCTTTAACTGACTCTACTGCGCTATCAATTTTATCACCAACACCTGGAACATATTCTTCGACTTTTGCTTTGGCTACATCTGCATATTGGTCAACTTTGTCTACCATTTCAGAGGCTGCAACTTTTCCTTTTTCGATTAAATCGTCAGCAAAAACCTCAGCTTTGTTTACCATCTCTTCTACTTGTTTATTGTCTTTTCCAAATAATCCTTTAATAAAGCTACCTAATCCCATTTTTTTAGTTGTTTTGTTTGTTAGAATTGCAATATTACATATTATTTAGAAATTATTGTGTTAATTGATTGATATTTTATCATTATAATCGAAATTTTCATTTTATTGTTTCATCAACTTGAATAATTTTTCAATTTTAATCTCATCTGGATCTTTAACAAAATAAATACAATCGGTTAAACCTTGGGTATTGAAATTATGATTAATCGTCAAGTTTCATAACATCGTTGATGAAAGTTGAATTAAATTTGATTCGAAGTTAGTGTTTTATTTTTAACCCAAATTACGCATTAGGAATCGTTAGGAAACAATATTTTACACTAAAGTCAAGTGTTCTAAGAATTTTTTGAAAGAAAAAATATGATATTTCAAAATTTAAAAATGACATATCGAAGATTGATGCACACAAAAAAATAACAAATCATGAATAAAGGGCTTGAATATATTTCAGCGGATGAAGTTGAGTGGATTGTAAATGCGTAATTTGGGTTTAAGAAGTGGTTTAAACTTTTTTTAATTGGCTGCAAAATTGTCTTTTTGCCCCATATTTCAGATTTTTTTTATTCGATAGCGATGCTATCCAATAAAAAAAATCCAAAATCTGAAACAAAAATCTTAATTTTTCGCTTCAATC
>JANNWM010000078.1:0-1705 GCA_031408435.1 Bacteroidota bacterium | reverse complement strand
CGAAACCAATGTGTATTCTATAAAAATGGATAAAATCATCTGGACAGCATTAACCGAAACTACAAATCCAGATGGATTGAAAAACATGACAAACGAAATAGCAAAAGTCGTTTACAAACAAATGCTTCAAGAAGGATTTGTTAATTAATTGAAGCAAATCTTATGAAAAAAATCCTTTTTATAACGCTACTATTTTTCATTTCCTGCAAAGACAAACTCGAACAAACCAAACCCACAATTGGCAATGTAACAGAAAGCGTTTATGCATCGGGAATCATTAAATCAGAAAACCAATATACTGTTTTTTCGACTGTAAGTGGTATTCTTAAAAAAATTAATGTTGTAGTTGGACAAACCATTGTAAATAATCAATTACTGTTTGAATTAGAAGACGACAAAGCCGAATTAAATACTCAAAATGCTAGGTTAGCCTATCAATTAAGTCAAAATGACAACCATTATATTCAAGATAAAATCTCGGAAATGGAATATAAAGTTCAATTGGCGCGTGATAAATTGTTGGTTGATAAATCTTTATATGACAGAAATAATCGCATTAAACAATACAATGTTATTTCGGAAGTCGATTTTGAAAAAGTAGAATTGGCATATAAATCGTCAAAATTGAATTTGCAAACTTCGCAAAAACAATTATCTCAACTTAAATCTCAATTGAATTTTGACCAAAACAAAAACAATATTTTATTGCAAATTGGTCAAAAAACGCAAAGTGATTATCAAATTAAAAGCGCATTTTCAGGACAACTTTTTGATGTTCTAGTAAAAGAAGGCAGTTTGATTTCGCCACAAATTCCGTTGGCTATTATTGGCCAAAAATATACTTTTTTATTAGAACTCGAGGTCGACGAAAATGATATGGCACGCATCAAATTGAATCAATCTATTTTGGTAACCTTAGACAGTTATAAAAATCAAGTTTTTGATGCTAAAGTTGATAAAATTTATCCGATAATGAATCAAATGTCGAGAACTTTCAAAGTCGAAGCCCATTTTGTAAAAGTGCCTCCAAAATTATATCCAAATCTTTCTGCTGAGGCCAATATTATAATTAAAACCAAGAAAAATGCCATAACCATTCCTAAAAATTATTTGCAAAAAGGCGATTCAATAATTTTTGATAAAAAGAAAAAAAGAAAAGTAAAAACAGGTATGTCCGATTATCAAAAAATAGAAATTCTAGAAGGATTAAAACCTAACGAGATAATTTATAAGCCTAAAGAATGAACTACAAACTAATTCTAAATATTGCTATACATTTGCTTCGAGCACGACTAAAACAAACTATTGTTGCTGCAGTTGGTGTAACTTTTAGTATTGCTATGTTTATTGCTTTGGTTAGTTTTATGAATGGTTTAAACGATTTGTTAGATGGATTAATGCTCAATAAAACGCCACACGTTAGATTGTATAATGAAGTAAAACCTTCTCAAAATCAGCCTATTTTGTTATCAGAAAAATATAAAAATAACACCAATTTTATAAATTCTGTAAAACCAAAAGACCGAGGAAAATCGATTTACGACAGCAAAAAAATCATTCAAGATTTAAAACTCGATAAACGAATTATTGATGTGGCTACCAAAATAAACACGCCTGTTTTTTTTAATTCTGGCACCATCGAAATTGCAGGCGTTATCAACGGAATTGACATCGAACCCGAAGAAAAATTATTCAAAATTTCAGA
>JANNWM010000077.1:0-2609 GCA_031408435.1 Bacteroidota bacterium | reverse complement strand
GATAATGCGACAGAAAAGCAAAAAATTGAAATGAATAAGTATATTATGGAATTTTTAAACGACTAAACTATCAAAAACAACTACTGCCAACAGCGGTTTGGCGCAATTGGGGTTTTAGGCAAACTTTAAAGTTGGTTTTGTACTTGGAAGTTCGGTCTTTAATTTACACATTTGGCTAACCAAATCCCCAACTGACGCCAAGCCACGGGACGTTGGCAGAAAATTTACAGCAGAAGCGAGAAACACTGGAAACTAATAAAAATTGCAAATAAAGAGATTTAAACTGCAAAATTAGAAATAAGGTCGCTAAAATATATCATAAATTTAAAATTGGGCGGTACAATTAACACTTAAAAAAGTACCTAAAGTTATCGTCCTGTGTAAATACACAAATATAAATGGGAAGTTTTAAATTATTATGAAAACAAGTTTAAGATTTTTTTTAGTTATTTTAGTTGGTTTGATAAGTTTCGAAAATTTACAGTCTCAAACTAATTCGAGAATTCCAATACCTGTCAAAAGTATTTGTAGTACACCGGCAGCAATTAGTTCAATTAATAACTCACTGATAAATTTTGTTAACCCAAATTTAGCAATTCCGCTAAATAATCTATCAGTTTGTGTTAAAATTTATGTGCATGTTATTAGAAATACAAATGGAACAGGTGGACAAACTACCACTGCCGTTAATCAAGCTATTAATCTTCTAAATCAAGATTTTTTGAATAGAAGAATTGCATTCGATTGGGACGGCAGTATTGATTATATAAACAACTCAACATATTATGCAAACCCCAGAGCAGGTTATATTTATGCTGTAAGTCCACCAACTATTTTTTCAATAAATGGGCATACAAATGGAATAGATATTTATTTATATGATGACTCAAATACGGCATATCAAGGTGGTTTAGCAAGCGGAATTGGAACGGATTCTGCATTTCTTGTAAGCGGTAAGTATTGGAAGTCACCTTATTTTTCGTTGACAACATCCCACGTAATTTCTCATGAAATGGGTCATGTTCTTGGGCTTTGGCATACACAACACGGTACTGTTAATGAAGGTATTACAAACGACCCAAATTACGATTTTAGTCAGTGCCCTGAATTAGTAAATGCGACAAATTCTGCGACCTGCGGTGATTATATAACAGATACACCAGCTGACCCATCATTAGGCTTTAATGTAAATTCTGCTTGCAATTGGTATGCTGGAGGTGCAGTTGATGCTAATGGACAATTTTATGTTCCAAATACTAAAAATATAATGTCGTACAGCTTACCAACTTGTATGACAAGTTTTACAGTGAAACAAGGCAATAGAATGAGGTCTGCTTTATATAACCTTCCTCACTTGCAAGCTTTATCAACCTATAATACAAACATATTAGAATCAAGTCAGCCCATTTGTCGCACAACAGGAGGAACAAATATTTTCATATATCCAAATCCGTCCGATTCAGAAATTTTGATAAAATCAGATATAGAAAATGAATTTAATTTTACTATATTTGATAATAATTATGTTATTCTTAAAATTGGAAAGATTGATAAAGAAAATAATAAAATAGATATCAGTCAAATTAAGAAAGGTACTTATTATTTACATTTACAAAACCAAAATGAATTACTCATCAAAACAATAATTATTAATCATTAATACTAGAAATTATGAAAACAATTTATTTAATTTTAGTTTTAGCAATATTTAGTTGCGAAAAAAATGAAGATGTTGAACCTATAAAAAGCATCATTACTCCAGATGTACTAACGGGAGAATGGTACTTAAAAAGTTACTCTTTTGGATTTAGTAAACCGCCAGAAAATTACACATTAAATGAAGTTGTATGGAAATTCAGCAACAATAATACGTTAAATGTAACAATTAATACAACCTTATCGCCAAATTCAAATATTCCTATTACTACAACATCTCAAGTTAATTATACGTTAATAAATGGGGTTTTGAATTTTTCAAATAAGTCATTTCCAACTGGCTTTTATCAAGGTAATCTTATTTTTGATAACGGTTCAGCTAATGATGGGGAAAGGATTGTTTTTGTGAAAATGTAATTAAATTTTTGCTTTTAAATAAAAAAAATAGAAAAAATAAAATCTTCCGCCAACAGCGGTTTGCAAAAATTGGGGTTTTGGTCTTGACTTTAAACATTGTTTTGTACTTTTGTGTTCAGTGATTTACTGAAAGTTCAGGCTAACCAAAACCCCAACTTCTGCAAGCCACGAGACGTTGGCAGACACCTGCAAGCGACAAATAGCGTAAACAAAAATCGAATTTATAAAAATAAAAAAAGATAGTTTTTGGCTTCGCCAAAAACTATCTTTTCATTCCGTTAAGAAAAACAATAATTTGAATATATTTGTAATTCAAACATTTAAAAATTACAAATTATGCCAACTAAAATTGCCAGAAAATACAAAGTTAAAGATGTCGAAATGTTAATTGCAACAGCAACCATTATCGAAAATGCAATTGCCAACCGAACTTTTTTAGAAACAAAAAGAAGCACTTGGGCAAGTCCATTTTTTGACGATTTAAAAACCAAAATTAAAACAACAACCGAAACTTATTTAGGAAAAGATGCAGCACA
>JANNWM010000076.1:0-17391 GCA_031408435.1 Bacteroidota bacterium | reverse complement strand
TTTTTTTAATTGGCTGCAAAATTGTCTTTTTGCCCCATATTTCAGATTTTTTTTATTCGATAGCGATGCTATCCAATAAAAAAAATCCAAAATCTGAAACAAAAATCTTAATTTTTCGCTTCAATCAAAAAAGTTTAAAACACTTCATTTAGTAGAATTTAATTTGAAAAAAAATATTGTTTTTTATTTAACTAAAATTTTGAAATTCCAATTTTCAATTATAAATTTGTAAAAAAAATTGTGAAATTTCTATTTACAATATTTTTATCTTTGTCTATATTGCTAAGTTCATTTAGCAACTCGATTGTGTGTTTAAGATTCAAAGTCAATCAAAACAATATTGCGAAAAACATTTGTGAACTTCGAACTCAAAAAAACAATTCGTGTAACGGAAATTGCGTTTTACGTGCCGAATTAAAAAAACTAACCGAAATCGAAAGAAAACACGATTCTCTTTTAAAAGAAAAATCAGAAATAGTTTATACAAATTCAGTTATTGATTACGATTTTTCTCATTATATTCATACTACAAAGCCTAAAACTACAATTTGCTATTTATCCGCAAAGCCAAAATATGAGGTTTTTGCAGTTTTTCATCCGCCGATCGTTTAAATTTTATCTAAAACTTATATTTCTGCTACAGAAATATAAAATTTTATCGTCTAAAAACATTAGATGATAATTTAGGTTATGTAAAATTTAAATAAATTCTATTTGAAATTTCTATTTACACTATTCTTAAGTTTGACAATTTTGCTTAATTCTTTTAGCAATGCAATTGTATACTTAAAATTCAAAATCAATCAAGACGAAATTGCCAAAACTATTTGCGTAATGCGAAAAGTAAAAAACAATTCTTGTCAGGGACATTGTGCGTTGAAAGCAGAATTAAAAAAACAATCCGAGAATGAAAAAAAATACGATTCGAACCTTAAAGAAAAATCAGAAATTTTTTATACAAATTCGTTTACAGAATACAATTTTTTTCAATACACTCACTTAACTTACTCAAAAATAGCGAATTGCTATTTGTTTGTAAAACCAAAATCTAGAATTATTAAAGTTTTTCGACCACCGAGCGTTTCAATTTTTGATATTTTATTTAATATTCTAAAAATGAAGTGGTTTAAACTTTTCCCATTTGCTAAAAAATTTGTCTTTTGCATCCACTTCAATAATAAAAACAATTTTTATGCAATAAATCGAACTTTTAATGAACTGATAAAAACTATATTGATTCAAAAAACATGTTCTTTTTAAGCGTAAATAGTATAAAAATTTAAAACTAAATAAATTGAAAAATATATTTTTAATCCTAATGTTATTAGGACAATACGCTTTTGCTCAAAACACAAAACAACAAGATTCAACCAAAACCAATCAACTCGAAGATGTAATTGTAACCGCCAATCGTGGTGCAACTAAACGATCTGAAATTCCAGTATCTGTAAGTAAACTAACTGCCAAAACCATTTCAGAGACCAAACCAACTTCTATTTACGAGGTCATCAATAAAACTCCAGGCGTTTTAATGGTCAATCTTGGTAATGAGCAACATGCTATGGCCGTTCGTCAACCAATTACATATAACAGTTACTTTTTATACCTCGAAGATGGATTGCCAATTCGACCATTGGGTATTTTTAACCACAATGCATTGCTTGAGATTAATCAGTTTTCATTAAATAGTATTGAGGTTGTCAAAGGGCCAGTTTCATCTATTTATGGACCAGAAGCTGTTGGCGGTACTATCAATTTTATTACGCAAGCACCAACATTAAATCCTACTTTCAAAGTTGGACTTCAAGCCGATCAATTCGGATACCAACGTATGCAAGTCGCTGGTGGTGCAACATTTGGTAAAGTTGGTTTTTATGTTTCTGGTTTGACATCTAATCAAAAAAACTCTTGGTTGGCTGCGTCAGATTATGATAAAAACAACATTAATTTGAGATTAGATTATGCTATTTCGCCAAACACAAAATTGATTGCAAATTTCATGCAAGGCAAATATTTTTCGCAAACCAGTGGTAATATAAACGAGGATGTTTTTAATTCCAGACAATATTCCAGCACAACCGATTTTACATACCGAAGTTCAGACGCTTTGCGAACCAACCTAAAATTAAACCACAATTGGAACGACAAATCAGAAAGTTTTTTAACTGTTTTTTACAGAGACAACAAATTGGGTCAAAATCCAGCCTACGGAATACGTTGGAGTTCAATAACAACAGGCGGAAATAATCCAAATTTTGCAAAAGGCGAAATCAATTCTAACAACTTTCAGAGTTATGGCGTTTTGGGTCAACACTCGCAAAAATTCGATTTTTTGAAATCAAGTTTAATCGTTGGTGGCTTATTTGATCGATCGCCAAACGATTATTATTCGAATCAAATTAATATAAAAGCCAACTTAAATCCTGGAGGTTTATCAGTAAACAAATATGAAATTATTGGTCAAACTGGTGTAAAACTTGCAGATTATAACGCCATTATCAAAAATTCTGCTGGTTATCTTCAATACAGTTTTAATGTTTTTGACCAAATAAAATTTACTTTAGGAACACGTTTTGACCAAATGGATTTGAATTATACTAATAACGTAGATGTTATTGCAGCTGCTGGCGAGAAAAAATACAGCCAAATAACAAGCAAAATTGGTGTTAATGTCAACCTTAATAAAAACCTAGGATTATACGGAAATTTCGCTCAGGGTTTTGCGCCACCAAGTCTAACTTCAATTTTTAGATTAAAACCAAATACCGGAAAAGTAGTTGCAGGAAATTATGTTCCAGCAGAATTTTATTATAATTTAGAACCTGCAAAATTCAATAATTATGAACTTGGAGGATTTTTAAATCTTTTAAACAACAAATTATTTGTCGATTATGCGGTATATTATTTACAAGGCAAAAACGAATTATTAAGCATTCGTCAGCCTGATAACACAACCGATTATCAGTCAGCTGGAGAAACTAGCCATAAAGGAATCGAGTTTGGAATCAATTACAAACCAACCCAAGAATGGAATATTCGCATTGGCGGAACAACCGCTAAGCACAAATTTATTGACTTTAAGATTAGCGATAAAGTTGGCGAAATACAAAAACTAGACGGTTTCGAAATGCCAAATGCACCAAAATGGGTCGCCAATTCAGAGGTGAGTTATTATCCAAAATGGTTGCCAAATCTAAGAATCGCGACCGAATGGCAACATGTTTCAAGTTATTATCAAGACCAAATAAACTCAGTAAAATACAATGGTTATAACCTTTTTAATGCACGAATTGGTTATGCCATTAATGGAATTGAGTTTTATGCTAACATCATAAATCTAACCGATAAATTGTTCGCCTATAATGTCGAAAAAGGAAACAATCCAACCGATAAAGCCGCGTTTAGAGTTGCTGCTCCACGAACTTTTATGTTTGGAGTAGAATATAATTTAGAATTCAACAAATAAAAAAAATCAGTCACGAGTTCACGAATAATATCAATTTTAAATTTAAAAAATTCATGAATTTGTGGCTTTAATAAAAGCACATGAACAAAGATTCTAAAACAGTAAAATTAATAAAGCAAAACATGTACAAATGGCACCGTACATTAGGAATAATCACTATTATTCCAGTTTTGTTTTGGACACTTTCAGGATTAATGCATCCGTTAATGGCCCATTTTTTGAAACCCACAATCGCGCACGAAAAACTTGAAACAAAACCAATCAATGCCTCACAATTAAAATTTTCGGTTCAAGAAGTTTTAACAATCAATAAACTCGATGTTATAAAAAATTTCAGGATTGTGAGTTTTGACAATAAAACCTTTTATCAAATAAAAAATCTTTTTGGCGATTATCAATATTTTGATGCATCAAATGCTATCGAATTAAAAAATGGTGACCTAAAATATGCCGAATATTTATCACGTTATTTTCTTGATGATTATAAAAGCAAAGTAGTGAAAATTGAACTTCTAACCGAATTTACATCACAATACAAATACATCAATCGTTATTTGCCAGTTTACAAACTAACATTTAACAGAGACGATGCAATGCAAATTTATGTCGAAACAAGTTCGTCCAAACTCGCAACATTCAACCCGAAATCTCGTCAAATTTTTATTTGGATATTCGATAATTTTCATAATTGGGCATTTATCGATGTCATTTCTAATAATTATTTGCGCATTATTACGATGCTTTTATTATTGTCAATCATTTCGTTTTCGGCAATTGCTGGAATTGTGATTTATGGTTTCATGTGGAAAAAATTCAAGAAAATTACACCAACCGAATCCGTGGGTTTTCTCAGAAAAAACCATCGAAAAATTGGAATTCTAGTTTCGTTTTTGACTTTGACATTTGCCGTTAGTGGCGGATTTCATGCAACCCAAAAATGGCAACCCAATAATTTACCAAAAATGATTTTCGAACCTTTGATAAACATTTCTGATTTGCCAATTGCATCAAAAAAATTGAATGTTAATAATTCTCAATTAACGAACATTTCGGTTGTCAAGTTCAAGAAAAACTGCTATTTTCAATGTTCGTTATTCGATTCAGAAACCGAAGAAAAAACGGTTGTTTATATCAATTCAAAATCAAATAAATTAGAAAACATTGAAATCGATTATGCGAAATTTCTAGTTTCGAAATTTCAGAAAATGCTTTTAGAACCAGAAAAAGGTTGCTGCGAAATGGACGAAAACCAATCCTCGACAAGCAATTTAGAATTAAAATCGAGTGCTATTCTAACCGAATTTGACAAACGCGAATATGGTTTTGTCAACAAACGGTTGCCCGTTGTGAGATTAGATTTTAAAACCAACGATAATTTATCGTTTTATATTGAACCATCAACTTCAAGATTGGCAGCTGTTGTAAATTCTGGAACAAGAATCGAAGGTTATTCGTTTGCGATTTTACACAAATTTTTATTTATGGAATGGGCAGGCAAAAACATTCGTGATTTTGTAACCGTTATATCGGTTTTAGGTATTTTGGTAGTAAGCCTTTTAGGATTGATTTTGTTTATTAAAAAGAAAAACAGCAACTAATATACTACTTTTCTATTTCGCTTTTGCAAATAATGATGCCATAACAAAAATGTCGCCATGCTTCTATATGGCGACCATTTTTGGGTATAGATTTCCATTTCTGATTTTTCATGAATGTCCAATAATTCTTTGATTGTATTGACAACTGCAATATCACCAAGAGGCAAAACATCTTGCGAATTTAAAGAAAACATCAAATAAACATCAATCGTCCAGTTGCCAATTCCCTTGATTTTAATGAGTTCTTGTCGCACAACATCAGCAGGTTTGTTAGGCAAGCTTTCTAAATCGATAGATTTTTCAATAATGGCTTCCGCGAGACATTTTATGTATTTGGTTTTTTGTCGGCTAACACCACAAGATCTAAAAACCGTATCTGACAGTACGATTAAATTTTCTGGTCGAAAAACCTCAACTTGGTTTTTGAGTTTGTTGTAAGTTGCTTTTGCAGAATCGATAGAAACTTGTTGTTCTAGAATTAGCAAAGCTAGAGTTTCGAATCCTTGAGCTCGTTTTGGAATAACAGGAATTCCAAAATTTTGAATTATCGATTTGAAAATAAAATCTTTGTTAGAAAGAAAATCAATAGCTTTTTTCATTTTTAAAAATCAGGAATAAATCCAAAACGAACTCCAAAAGTTGGTGGCACCAATCCGTTGACATTATTAAACTGGGTTCGCCAAATAAAATCTACTCTAATTGGTCTAAAGTTACCGAATCCAATATTCTCAAATCCGAAACCAAATTCTGCATAAGGTTTTTTGTTTGGTGCATTATAGTTTATACTTGATCGATTAATAGAAATATTTTCTTTAGAAATATCGCCCAAAACAGCTCTGTAAAAAGCAACTTCGCGAAGTTTTAATTTCTTAATTAACGGAATTCTATTAAAAATATATCCGTTAAAGTGATGTTCTAAATGAGCAGCTATGTATTGATCGGTCGTAAAATCATAAAAATCGACCAATGAAAAAGCGCTTGATTGCAACGAATAGGATTGATTAGCTACGACTGGTGTAAGCAATGTTAACGGCAATGTTTCGAAAACTTTGGCTGCGTCTAGCGTAAATCTTAGAATTCCGAAATTGCTTATTCGAATTGGTTTATTGATATTGAATTGTAATTTATTATAATTAAATGCTCCGCCAAAAGCACCTTTAATTCCTTTTGTGTATTTTAGTGTATATATTGGAAATAAATTTACTCCATTTGCTTGTTCGACTCCAAAACCCAAAGCTTCTCTTTTTGGAGAATAAACCAATGTTAAACTAGTACCAAAATCAGACAAATTGGTTTTTATAATATCGCCAGGCAATTGATAACCAATCGAAAATAAATCTTGATTACTAGAACTCATATCTCTATGTATGGCTTCGAATATAGTTTTAAATTCGTTAGAAAAAGTTAAATTATAACTCAAAACTTGTCTTTGTAACTTTGTTAACGAAAAATTTTCGCCTCGTGCAATCAAAACATTTGTACTAGCTGTATTTGGTGCCAACTCGCTTTCTTGCAAACCAAAACCACTTAACTGCAAATTGTCTTGAACTACAGAAGCGCCAATTGTCATTCTGGGTTCGTGGTTTAAAAGGTATTTTACTTCAAAGCCATATTTAAATTTTTTATCTTTATTTCCGTATGCAACATAAAACTTTGTTCTAAACAAATCATTTAAAGTTTTAAAAGTTCTAAATCCAGCTTTTAGTCTTATTCCTTCAATATTATTGTTAGAAATCGTATTCCAAAAAGATCCAAATTGAATGTTTTTCATAACTCCAAAATAACCAGTCGAAAGAATAGTAATTGCGTTAGAAACTCTTCGGACTCTTTTATTAGAACCAATTTCTGTAATAATTTTTCGAGTATTGTTCAAACCAGCTTCTCGATTATTCAGTCCTTGCCAATAATTATCATCTTTTTCGAATTGTTTACTTCGTGTTTGTTGCACTTGAAGGTCGTAGAAGGTTGGTTCTTTTATAGTTTCAAAATCATAAGCCGAAAATAAAATATTCTTTTTTACGTACAGCCCTTTTTCTTCGTCATTTTTACTCATAAACGTAAAATCGCCTTCGTAATAATCTCGCAAAGGCAAGTAAATACTATCGTTTTCTTGAGTAAATGATTTTTCGATAGACAAACTTCTTACAAAATTAAGGTTCATTTTTCTATTATTTTTCAATAGAATATCTGTAATTGCAAATGTTTTAGCATCGACTTTAAAGCGACCTTCGAACAGTAAATCTTGTGAATTTCTTGGAAAATACAAAATTTCATAAAACTTCTTATTATCTTCAAAAATACTATCTCGCAATAAATATTCGTATTGACCATAACCTCTATTAGAAATCGGAGAAACAAATGATTTGTTCAAAATTTCGATATCATCATTATAAATATCAACTGTTTTCATTAAATTGCTCATGCGATCCATTACAAACCCAGTTTGAACTATTCCAGTATTTCTTTCGCCTTCGACATCAATTCGTTCTTTTTTTAGAATATTATCGCCATAAATTTTTTCGTTAGTTTCTTTTAAATAAACTGGAATAATAAAATTTTTCTGTTTCTTGTCTTGTTTTGCAATTTTAACAACGCTGTCGAATTGTTTGGTCAAAACCTTTTTAAGAAAAGCACTATCCAAATTGCTCAAACCTTGCGAAATGGTTGTGTATCGAGTATATTGATAATGTTTAGCGAGCAGCAAACCATTTTTTCGTTTGTTTTTCCAAATTCCTTGAAGAATTTTATAAGCTGGATTTTCTTTTTTAGATAAATGTTTTTTTGGTTTTCCGATTACAACAACTTCTTTAAGTTCTTGTTCGTTTAGCATTTTTATTTTTAAGTTTTCTGTTATTGATGTGTTCAATGAAATTTCCAAATCTTTGAAACCAGAATAACGAACTACAATTGCCGAAAAATCTGTTTTTGATTCAATTTTGAATTTTCCGTTTTCGTCAGATTCTACTCCAGTTTTACTGCCCTTAAAATAGATGTTTGCAAACGGCAAAGTCTGATTGGTATCGTCATAAACAACACCAGAAACTTTGGTTTGAGCAAAATTTGTGTTAATTATTGTTAGAATAAGTAAAATGCTGAAAAATATTTTTTTTCTCATAAATTGAAAGTACAAAGTATTAAAATAATTTTCAAATATAACAATTAATGTTATTTTTCTATTAAATGTTTAATTTTAATTTTTGTTATCAAATAAACAAAAAAACCTGAAAAGTTTATTAACTAATCAGGTTTTGTCTGTTTATTAAATCTGAAAACTGTTTTACTTTTTATACATCACTTTTCTCACTGCTTTTACAACATCGTCAGCGTTTGGCAACCATTCTTTCAATAAAGTTGGAGAATAGGGTGCTGGTGTATCGGCAGTTGTAATTCTCTGAATTGGAGCGTCTAAGAAATCAAATGCACGTTCTTGAACTATATAGGTAATCTCTGAAGCCACACTTGCAAAAGGCCAAGCTTCTTCAAGAACGACCAATCTGTTTGTTTTTTTAACAGAATTTACAATACAGTCATAATCCATTGGGCGAACAGTTCTTAGGTCAATAATTTCGCACGAAATTCCTTCTTTCGCCAATTCATCTGCGGCAGCGTAAGCTTCTTTTATAATTTTTCCAAATGAAACAATTGTTACATCTGTGCCTTCACGTTTTATGTCGGCGACACCAAGCGGAATTGTATAATCGCCCTCTGGAACTTCTCCTTTGTCGCCATACATTTGCTCACTTTCCATGAAAATTACTGGATCATTATCGCGAATAGCCGCTTTTAGCAAACCCTTGGCATCATAAACATTACTCGGTACAACTACTTTTAGACCAGGCGTATTGGCGAACCAATTTTCGAAAGCCTGCGAATGCGTTGCTCCTAATTGTCCAGCAGAAGCTGTTGGTCCACGAAAAACCATAGGCATTGGGAATTGTCCTGCAGACATTTGGCGCATTTTGGCAGCATTATTTATAATTTGATCTATACCAACTAATGAGAAGTTAAAAGTCATGTACTCAACAATTGGGCGACAACCATTCATAGCAGAACCCACAGCAATACCAGCAAAACCAAGCTCTGCAATTGGCGTATCGATAACTCGTTTAGGTCCAAACTCGTCTAACATACCTTTCGATGCTTTATAGGCACCGTTGTATTCGGCAACTTCTTCGCCCATTAAATATATCGATTCATCTCGGCGCATTTCTTCGCTCATTGCTTCACAAATTGCTTCTCTAAATTGTATAGTTCTCATTATATGTATGTATCAAAATTTTAATTGAGCAAAAATAAATATTTTAAATTTAATTCTGCTAGATTTTGGGTTTATTTTTTTTTGAACTATTTACTTTGTTGGTTAGCTATTGCAAGTTTCCTAGTAATATTTGTAACGATTTGTAAAACAAAATCACATTTATCAGAACCACTTTATCAATCTTCAATGAAAATTTATTTTTTAAATTAAAACTATCGAATTATCAAATTAACCTTTGTATTTTTGTCTAAAATTAGATTTTTCGTAATAAAAGAATTCTCTGATTATCAGATTGACTAATTATCAAATTCAAAACCTATGTTAAAAGGATTTTTCAATGTACCAAATGCGGTTAACGAACCCGTAAAATCTTATGCTCCAAATTCGCCAGAAAAAGCAAAAGTACTCGAAGTTTATAAAAAAATGTGGAACGAAACTATCGATGTACCGTTATATATAGGTAGCGAAGAAATTCGAACTGGTAACACTCGAACAATGTCTGCACCACATGACCACCAACACGTTGTTGGAACTTATCATTTGGCAGAAAAAAGTCACATCGAAAAAGCAATTGCCAATTGTTTAGAATCTAGAGCAAAATGGGCAAATATGGCTTGGGAACAACGTGCAGCAATATTCTTGAAAGCTGCAGAATTAATTGCTGGACCTTACAGAGCAAGAATAAATGCAGCAACAATGATTGCGCAATCTAAAAATATTTTTCAAGCCGAAATAGATGCATCTTGCGAATTGATAGATTTTTTGCGTTTCAACGTAGCATTTATGACACAAATATATGCAGATCAACCAAAATCAGTGTCGGATACCTGGAACCGAGTTGAATATCGTCCTCTTGAAGGATTTGTATATGCAGTAACGCCATTTAATTTTACAGCAATCGCAGCTAATTTGCCAGCGAGTGCCGCTTTAATGGGCAATGTAGTAATCTGGAAACCAAGTGATAGTCAAGTATTTTCAGCAAAAATTATTATCGATATTTTCAAAGAAGCTGGCGTTCCAGACGGTGTAATTAATGTTGTTTTTGGCGATCCAGCAATGATTACCGAAACGGTTTTAGCAAGTCCAGATTTTGCAGGAATTCACTATACAGGTTCGACTTTTATTTTTAAAGAAATCTGGAAAAATATTGGCAACAACATTCATAAATACAAAACATATCCAAGAATTGTTGGCGAAACTGGCGGAAAAGATTTTATTGTTGCACATCCATCAGCCAATGTCAAACAAGTTGTAACCGGAATTGTTCGTGGTGCGTTTGAATTTCAAGGTCAAAAATGTTCTGCAGCGTCGAGAGCTTATATTCCAAAAAGTTTGTGGAACGATGTTAAATCTGAAATTATTTCTGATACAAAATCAATGAAAATTGGTTCGCCAGAAGATTTTGGAAATTTTATTACAGCCGTAATTCACGAAGGTTCGTTTGATAAATTGGCAAGTTACATCGATCAAGCCAAAAAAGATACCGACGCTGAAATTATAGTTGGTGGAAATTACGATAAATCAAAAGGTTATTTCATTGAACCAACCGTAATTGTGACAACCAATCCGAAATATTCGACAATGGAAACCGAACTTTTTGGTCCAGTAATCACAATTTATGTTTATGAAGATGCGAATTGGGCAGAAACCTTGAAACTTGTAGATCAAACATCAGAATATGCATTGACAGGAGCGATTTTTAGTCAAGATCGTTATGCAATCGAAGAGGCAACGGTGGCTTTACAAAACGCTGCAGGAAATTTCTATATTAATGACAAACCAACTGGAGCTGTCGTTGGAATGCAACCTTTTGGTGGTGCAAGAGCCTCTGGAACTAACGACAAAGCTGGTTCAATGCAAAATTTGTTACGTTGGTGTTCACCAAGAACTATAAAAGAAACATTTGTAACGCCCGAAGATTATCGATATCCGTTTTTAGGAGAATAAAATATTTATATTAAAAAGTCCAAATAGCAATATTTGGGCTTTTTTTGTATATTTGTTTTAACATTTAAATTAAAATTTATGAAAACCAAAATTACTTTATTGTTGATAATTTTTTTCTCGATTATCTCGAATGGGCAAACACCAATAAATGCTTTTTTTGATGTAAATGGTGCAGCTTATGATGTTGTCACATCAACACCTGATATTGACCAAAGTATGTCAGGTGAAAATGTAGTTTGGAATTTCGATCAATTGGTATTGGTTGGAGGTTCTACTTCTTATAATTCGATTCCAACTTTCGATCAAATCACAACATTTCCAAATTCTACATCATTAAATCAAGTTTATATTAATGTTGGTAATATTGCTACAACAAATCAAATCTTTTATACAAATATTGCCAATGAAATTTCGATTACTGGATTTAAAACTCCTGAATTAGAGTTGAAATATATATCAAATAATGCCAAAATTGGTACATTTCCATTAGCTTATGGTTATGATTTTACTGATACAACAGCAGGAACATTTATCAGCGGCGCAAATAATGGTACATTTTCTGGAAATATTATAACTAGCGTTGATGCCCTACGGAACCTTAACATTAAACGATACAGGAAACGGCTCGTTTTCGGGAGCAGTAACTAGACTAAAAACTGTGCAAAATATTAATTTAACGATTGGATTTTTGCCAGTAGGAACGATGGTTCAGACAACATATAATTACATCGGCGAGGTAGGTTATTCCGAATTGCGTTACACCAAGGTAGCTGTTAACATACCTTTACTAAATATAACTAACCAAACAGTCACTCAAATTGAAGATTTTGTTACAGTATTATTATCAACAAATAAAGAAAATGAGTTTATAAATAAATTTAAAATTTATCCAAATCCTGTAAATGATATTTTGAATATTAAAACTGACAATAACCAAAATATAATCGCTTTGCATTTGTCAGATATTAATGGTCGAGAAATAACTAATCAAACTTCGAATTTTGAAAATTTTGATATTAGCGAACTTCAAAACGGCATTTATTTCTTGAAAATCGATACTGATAAGGGAAGTTTTGCAGAAAAAATAATCAAAAATTAAGACTTGAATTTCAATGGCAAATGCACGACTTTTTTGGTTTCGAAAAACTCATCACCGAAAAATTCTGAAATATTGTATTGAGTGGCTTTTGGAAATAGAGATAATTCTTCGGTCAAATCGCCACCTTTTAGATAAAGAATTCCGTTTTTTAGTTCATGCTTGTTGATTTTTTTTATTTTGTCTTTTATCCAAGAAACAAAATCTGGCATGTTGGTTACAGCACGACTTACAATAAAATCGAAGTCGCCTTTTACATTTTCGGCACGAAGTTGTTCGGCTTTTACATTTTTTAAACCCAAACCTTCGGCAACAGCATTGACTACATTGATTTTTTTGAGAATTATATCAATCAAATAAAAACGAGTTTCGGGGAATAAAATTGCCAACGGAATCCCCGGAAAACCACCACCAGTGCCAACATCAAGAATAAAAGTCCCAGGTTCGAATTTCTGAACTTTGGCAATAGCTAACGAATGTAAAACGTGTTTCGTGTACAATTCATCAATATCTTTTCTTGAAATTACATTAATTTTAGCATTCCAATCATTATATAAAACTTCTAATTTTTCGAATTGAGCAATCTGAATATCAGTTAAATCAGGAAATTGTTTTAGAATCTCGTCCATTTTAGTATTTTTTAACAAATGTAATACTTTACTTTTAAAATATTTATCTCAATTTTGGCAAATAAATTTATTTATCAATTAACTTTGCAAATTATTAATACATATATATATGAATAATCCTCAACCTACATTTGCCAAACAAGACAGCTTAAAGTTTTTTAGAACTTTGAATTCTCGCGTAAACAATTATTTCAAAGAAAATAATATTTCTAAAAATGGAAATTGGAAATTGGATTTGAAAACAATTATACTTTTTACACTCTTTACAGCTCCATATATTATTATAGTAACAACTCCAAATATACATTTTGGTTTATTCATTTTACTTGAATTAATTATTGGTATAGGTATGGCTGGAATTGGAATGAATGTTATGCATGACGGAAATCATGGTTCTTATTCAAATAAGCCTTGGGTCAACAAAATTATGGGCGGAAGCATCTATATACTTGCAGGAAATGTTTACAACTGGCAAGTGCAACACAATGTTTTGCACCATACTTATACCAATATTCCGGGTCACGACGAAGATCTTGATGCTGGACGTGTAATACGATTTACCAAAGAAGCCAAATGGGAAAGTTTTCACGCATTTCAACAATATTATTCGATTGTCCTTTACGGATTGCTAACTTTTAATTGGTGTTTTACTACCGATTTTAGTCAAATGAAACGTTATTTGGACAGAGATTTATCGTATGGCGAAGTTAAAAGTCCAAAAACATTATGGACTACATTATGGATTACCAAATTTATTTATTTTTCTACTTGGATTGTTGTTCCAATGTTTTTTGTGGCTTGGTGGAAGGTTTTAATAGGCTTTTTCGCAATGCACTACATTGCAGGATTAATTTTGAGCGTTGTTTTTCAATTGGCTCACATTACCGACGATACGACCAATCCACATCCAGATGAAGCCAATGAAATGGACAATACTTGGGCAATACACCAATTGTTTACAACCGTAAATTTCGCACCAAGAAGTTGGTTCGTTAATTGGTACACTGGCGGGTTGAACCATCAAGTAGAGCACCATTTGTTTCCGCACATAAGCCACATTCACTACGGAAAAATAGCCAAAATTGTTAAAGAAACAGCTTTAGAATGCGATTTGCCATATTTTGAATACGAAACAATGACAAGCGCAGTTATTGCCCATTTCAAGCATTTGAAAGATTTGGGAATGAAACCCGCAATGATTGCCGCATAAAAATTATAAATCAAAATCCCGAAATTAAATTCGGGATTTTTTTTGTTTAAAAACTAATTTTTGTAACAATTTTTCTATTAAAACCTTATTAACAAATATTTAACAAAATGTGTGGTTTTCCCGTACATTTTATAATTTAACAATGTTTACTTTTGTAAAAAATAAAAAATATGATGTAATCACTATTGATATAAAATAGCGTTTTGCTTAAAATTTTCTTGTACTTGTAAACCGACCAGTTTTAATTTTAGTACCACAGGGAAAGTAAAGTGGAAACGTCTGCAGAATGCGCAGACGTTCCTTTTGCTTTGTGGTACAGGTTCTTGGTCGGACCTTCAAGCGCAAGTAATTTGGAATTAGTCTGCGCTGTTTTTTATAAAAACCGCAGACAAAATGAAATTAAAAATTTACCTACGCGACAATAGTCCGCCCAGAAAGAAAAGCAATAATTATAAACAATTAAAACCTAAACACAAAATGAAAAAATTATTTAAAACACTTTTTACTGCAATGCTATTGTTTACAATAACCGCTAATTCGCAAATTACAAAAGGCAATTGGATGGTTGGAGGAGATGCTAGTTTCGGAAATTCATCAGCAAAAACCGAAGATGGTTTTACGCAGAGTTCAACAGGAATAAGAATTTTGCCTAATATTGGCTATTTTATCACAGATAAATTTGCGCTTGGTTTGAGAACCAGTCTAGGTTATTCAAAAACTGGCGAAAATTCATCAGTTATAGGATACGGGGCTGGTCCATTTGCTAGATATTACTTCTTAAATACTGAAAGAATTGTCAATATTTTTGCAGAAGCAGATTACGGTTTTGGATCTTCTAAGAGTCAAGGACTAGATAGTACAAGCTCTTCTTCATTTAGTTTTAAAGCAGGGCCTGCAATCTTTTTTAATAGTAGCGCTGCATTAGAATTGGCATTGTATTATAACTCGTCAACATTAGACAAGACCGTTTTTAACGATTATGGACTTTCAATAGGTTTTCAAATACATTTAGAAAATAACAAATAAATAAAAAACATTATGACTTACAAAATTAGAATTCTTTTGATGATAATAGCTATATTTTCAATCAATACATTTGGACAAACAACAACAATAAATAGCGTTTATGTCAACAACCAAACTACGGTTACAAATTGTAATTTAATAGATATTGGAACAACAACAAGCAATAATTTGACTTTTTATTTTACACTTTCAAAACCAACTGCACAGACGTTCTTTTTGCTTTTGTGTTAAGGTTTCCACGAACCTCTGAAACAAGCATTGAGAATTAGTCTGCGCTGCTTTTTAAAAAAAATCCTGCAGACAAAATGAAATTAAAAATTTACCCACGTGACAACAGTCTACCAACATTTAAAATTAAAAATCAAAAACAATTTAAACCTAAAATCAAAATGAAAAAATTATTTAAAACACTATTTATTGCTAGTTTATTATTGACAATTACATCTAATGCTCAGATAACCGAAGAAAACTGGTTGGTGGGTGGTTCTGCCTCGTTTGGTAGGTCATCATCTAATAGTGAAGGTGGTTTTACGCAAAGTTCATCTGCTCTTAATATTAATCCTAATATTGGCTACTTTCTTAAAAACAATTTAGCCTTGGGTTTACAGGCAAGTTTTGGCTATTCTAAAACTGATGGTGGTGTTTCTGGCATAGGTTATGGTGGCGGCCCATTTGTTCGATATTATTTCTTGAAACCTGAAAAAATTGTCAATATATTGGCTGAGGCAAAGTATTCTATTGGGACTTCAAAAACTCAAGGAATTGATGAGTCAACATTCGGTTCGGCTTATAATTTTAAAGCAGGTCCTGTCATTTTTTTTAATAGCAGTGCCGCGTTAGAAATGACATTAAATTATAACACTTCAAAATTAGAACAAACAGTTTTTAATGATTTAACATTTGCAATAGGTTTTCAAATACATTTAGAAAATAACAAATAAATAAAAAATATTATGACTTACAAAATTAGAATTCTTTCGATAATAATAGCAATATTTTCAATCAATACATTTGGACAAACAACAACAATAAATAGCGTTTATGTAAATAATCAAACTACGGTTACAAATTGTAATTTAATAGATATTGGAACAACAACAAGCAATAACTTGACCTTTTATTTTACACTTTCAAAACCAACTGCACAAGCAAATATGGCTGGGACTGTAAAAATTTACCTTGCAAATTCTATATCTGGCAATTATACTATTGGTGGTGAATATATAGTGCAACCTTCATCTTGGATTAGTAATGGTCAAGGACAAACCACAGTAACTGGAACAGTATCTTGTAATTTTAATAGTTCGGCTATTCAAGTTACTGGAAGTTCAGTTACAATTGGTTTTACGATTGGTTCAAATAATCCAATATACAATTCGTGTAATTATCTTTTAAAGAAAACCCAACTTCCAGAGTTTAATCTATCGCCAACTAATGTTAGCATTCCTTGTGGTACAACACAAGCAACAACATTTACGGTTGCAAATGTTTATAGTTCGCCAGGCACATTGACTTATTCTTGGAATGCTTATGGTTGGATACGTAATGGTTCAGTCGTAAATAGTCCATTTACTACAACAACAAATACAATTACTTTAACACCAGCATCTGCGACAATTTTGCCAAATACAGTTTCTGTTCAAACCAATTTGAACAGTGTTTCGCAAGGGACAAAAAACTGTAATGTTAGTAGACCCGCATTTACAAGCACCGCTATGATTTCAGGAAATAATCTCTGTAGCTCAAGCATTACCTACACAATATCTCCAGTAACCCAAACCGTCAATTCTTGGAGTTTATCTAATAATACAGTTGCAACAATTAGTAATCCAACTGCAAGCTCAATAACTTTAACCCCAAATGGAGGAAATGGACAAGTTACGTTAAATGCTAATGTTACTAATTCATGTGGTCAAACGGGTGTAATTTCTAAAATTCTTAATATTGGCGCACCAACATTTCCTACAAATAGTTATATAAATGGCGCAACAAATGTTGGATTAAATCAATATGTAAATTTTAACCCGTTGGGTGCAATTATTTTTGTAAATAAAGATAGTTAAATATTGGGACAAGACACTGAAATTCAGTATCTTGTTGTCGTCAAACACCCAATATTTATGTCAAATATAGTAAAAAATTATCAAAAAGTTTTAGAGGT
>JANNWM010000075.1:0-7757 GCA_031408435.1 Bacteroidota bacterium | reverse complement strand
TTCCCAATTGCTATTGTCCTTTTAGGCAAATTAGTTTACGGAGATAACAACCAATTAATTGCTGAAATGTTAGGTGGTTATATGGCTGGAGTTACCGTTTCAGGTGTGCTTTGGGCTGTGTTCCAAAACAATGCTGGTGGTGCTTGGGACAATGCTAAAAAATCTTTCGAAGCTGGTGTTATGATCAATGGCGAAATGACTTACAAAGGTTCTGATGCACACAAAGCAGCTGTAACTGGAGATACTGTTGGAGATCCATTTAAAGATACTTCTGGACCATCTATGAATATATTAATTAAATTGACTTGTTTAATTGGATTGGTAATTGCTCCTATATTAGGAAACGGTTCTCACTCTGATAATGCACAAGCTTCTTGTTGTGAAACTGAAATGGTTTCGGAAACTAAATGTTCAATGGACGAATGTGCTAAAATGACAAAAGACGAATGTCTAGCAATGTGCAAAGAAAAAGGTTGCTCAGAAGCAGAAACTGCTATTTGCATGTCAAGATATGATGCAACTGGTAAATTTATTGGCGATGCAAAAACTACTGAATATTCAACTTCTGCTGCAACAACTATCGATACTTTAAGAAATTAATTGTACGACCAGTAAAAACTATAATTTTTAACTTGCCTTAATCTTAAATTTATTTAGAAGTTAAATTTATAGAACATAAATTATTTAATTTCTTGAGCGACAATAAAACTGCGCTATTAGTAGACAAATTCAAATTCTAAAACAAAAATTTGATATACTTGAGAAATAGAAATAATAATGTATATTTGAATATAATGTAAAGAAATGTACCTATAATTATAAAAAAACGCCTCAAGAAATTTCTTGAGGCGTTTTTGTAAAAACTATTTAATGACTTATTGGATTTTTTAAATTATTTAAGAATAAAAGCTAATTATATTTTCTTAGTCATTAAATAAAAATTGCTACCATCTTGTAGTTTTAATTCAGTGTTTGTAATACTTATTATAGTTCTAATAGTAAACCCTCGTCCAGCAGAAGCGGTAGTTTTTAATTCTTTACCATTAATTTCATAAATTGCATATTTTATTGTTTCGGTACAATCTATTCCTGAATATTCTTTTAAAATAGCATTGTTATTTTCCTTAAATTCCTCATTTTTTTTAGCACAATTTGATGTTGTTGGATAATCAGTAAACGGTCCATTTGCAGAAATCGATTGTTTAGAATATTCCCATTTAGCAACAATTGTAGGTTCAGAGTCAACAGGGTTTTCAACTGAGTCGGTTTTGCTGCAAGAAATTAAAACATTTGCAGAAATAAATATTAGAATTAATTTGAGTATTGATTTCATTTTTTCAATTTTTGTAGAATACTTTTATACAAATATATAATAAAAAATAAAAATTATTAAATTCCTTTTCCTTTTTAATAAATTAAGATTTTGAAAGTTTTTGAATTATTTTATATTATCTGAAAACTTTTTAACTAATTTTACAAAACAAAATAAAAAAATGATTTTCGAAAATAACCCAGAATTCGCCAAACAGCTAGACACTCAAGACGAGTTGTCAAAATACCGAGAAGAATTTCATTTTCCGCAACATAATGGCAAAAATGTCATTTATTTTACAGGAAATTCACTCGGATTGCAACCAAAAAGAACCAAAAAATATCTAGACGAGGTCATGAACGATTGGGCTAGTTTGGCAGTCGAAGGACATTTTTATTCCAAAAAACCTTGGTGGGATTATCACGAGCGGTTTGCAGAACCATTATCCAAAATTGTTGGAGCCAAACCATCTGAAGTTACGGTTATGAATACTTTGACGGTAAATCTACATTTGCTTATGGTTTCGTTTTATCGTCCAACTGCAAAACGCTACAAAATTATTTGCGAAGAAAAAGCGTTTCCGTCTGATCAATACATGTTTCAGTCACAAGTCGATTTTCATTCTAAGAATTTAGATTTTAATAAAAACGAAGCCATAATAGAATTAAAACGTCGAGATGGTGAACACAATCTTCGAACAGAAGATGTTTTAGAAAAAATTATTGAAATTGGCGATGAATTAGCACTTGTTTTAATCGGTGGAGTTAATTATTATACAGGTCAAGTTTTTGATATTAAAACCATTACCGAAGCTGGACAAAAACAAGGAGCAAAAGTTGGTTGGGATTTGGCACATGCCGCAGGAAACATTAAATTAGAATTGAACGATTGGAATGTAGATTTTGCAAGTTGGTGTTCTTATAAATACATGAATTCTGGACCAGGCAACGCATCGGGTTGTTTCATTCACGAAAGCCATCATTTTGATGCTGATTTGCCTAGATTCGCTGGCTGGTGGGGACATAATAAGGAGCGACGATTCAAAATGGAACAAGATTTTGATCCAGTTCATGGTGCCGACGGTTGGCAAATTTCTAATTTACCTATTCTTTCACTTGCGCCATATTTAGCATCTGTCGAAATGTTCGACGAAGTCGGAATCGACAAAATCATTACAAAAAGAAATAAAATTACCGCTTATCTAGAATTTATTCTTCAAGAAATCGATAAAGAAGTTGCAGGTCATTTTGAAATAATAACGCCACAAAATCAAGAAGAAAGAGCCTGTCAATTGTCAGTATTTTTTCATGGAGAAGGACGTAGTTTATTCGAATATTTAATGAAAAACGGAGTAGTAACCGATTGGCGAGAACCCAATGTAATTCGTTTTGCTCCTGTACCTTTATATTGTTCATTCGAAGATATGTATAATTTTGGGCAAATTTTGAAAAAAGGGATACAATCAAATCATTAATGTAATAAAAAATCTGCGAAAAATCAGTTAAATCTGTGTCATCCACGTTCTAAATATAAAAAATGACAAAACAACAAATCATTGCAACTTTTGACCCAAGTCAGCCAGGATTGGCAGACGAATCAATATTCGGATTACCGTTTACAGCCGAACAATCAGAAATCATTATTATTCCCGTGCCGTGGGAAGTTACGGTTAGTTATGGTGCAGGTGCATCTGATGGGCCTAGTGCGATTCTCGAAGCCAGTTTTCAAGTAGATTTGCACCATCAGGAATTTCCCGAATTATGGAAATTAGGAATGTATCTTGACCTGAATGAAAAAACCGAAAATTGGGCAAACGATTCAACCAAATTCAAAGCATTGGCACAACCAATTATTAGAGCTTTAGAGTCTGGAGAAATAATTGCTGAAAATCCAATTTTGAAAACAGACTTAGAAATAATCAATGCTCGATGCGAAAAATTTAACGATGAAGTCAAAAATCAAACTTTGCATTGGTTAAATCAAGGTAAAAAAGTAGCTCTTTTGGGTGGCGATCACTCGACACCGCTAGGATATTATCAAGCGTTGGCGATAAAGCACAGTGATTTTGGAATTTTGCATCTTGATGCACATATGGATTTGCGAATTGCTTACGAAGGTTTTAAATATTCGCACGCATCAATAATGTTCAACGCTTTACAAATTACAGAAATCTCAAAAATTGTTCAGGTCGGAATTCGTGATTTTTGCAAACAAGAAGTTGAAGTTGCACAAGCCAATAGAGTAGTAGTTCATACTGATTTGGATATGAAAACTGAAACATTTTCTGGGAAAACTTGGCAACAACAATGCGACGAAATTATTGCAGAATTACCTCAAAAAGTTACTGTTTCGTTTGATATTGACGGTTTGTATTCGTGGTATTGTCCGAACACAGGCACACCGGTTCCAGGCGGTTTTTCGTATGAACAAGCTACTTATTTGTTAAGCAAATTGGCAAATTCAGACAAAGAAATTATTGGTTTTGATTTAGTTGAAGTTGCACCAGGCGATGATGATTGGGACGGAAATGTTGGTGCACGAATGTTGTACCACATGTGCGGCATGTTAGCTAAAAATAATGGTTTGAATGTTGGAGATAAGATTGTTTTTAGAGATTAGTTTTATTTTTTATTGAATTATTAAAAAAAAATTGAATTTCAGTTTATTATTATTTAAATTATATGAAAATCCTCAAAAAAATATTTCTTATTCTAATATCAATAATTGCAGTTTTAATAATTGCTTTTTTCGCCTATTCACAATATCAAAAACCAACTTACGAAGGCGAATTGCAAATAAAAAACATCTCGAAAAACACCAATGTTTATTTTGACGAATTTGGAATTCCTCATATTTATGCCGATAACCAGCACGATGCTATGGTTGCTCTTGGCTACGTTCACGCACAAGATAGACTTTGGCAAATGGAATTGTTACGCCGAATTGCTCCAGGACGATTATCAGAAATTTTTGGAACTCGAGCTTTAAAAAACGACAAGTTTTTTGCAGGTTTAGGCATCGAGGAAGCATCGCAAAAAGCAGTAACGGAATTAGATAAAAATGGAGAACCTTACAAAATGGCAATAGCTTATTTAGACGGTTTGAATCAATATCTAGAAAACGGCAAAACGCCAATCGAATTTACAATGCTTGGTATCGAAAAAAAGAAATTTACTCTAAAAGATGTTTATAATACCTTTGGATTTATGTGTTTTAGTTTTGCTATGGCTCAAAAAACCGATCCGTTATTGACAGATATTCGCAATCAATTTGGAGAAAAATACTTGAAAGATTTAGGCGTAAACTACGAATACAATCCTACAAGATTAAAAATCACAACAGAGCAAACCCAACAATACATAGAAATCTCTAAATCTGTTGCCGAGTTAATGAGTAAAGTGCCAGTTGCACCATTTATTGGAAGCAATTCTTGGGTTATTGGCGGACAAAAAACCAAATCTGGTAAAGTTATTTTTGCCAACGATCCACACATAGAGTATTCGCAACCTGGAACTTGGTTCGAAGCACACATTTCTTGTCCAGATTACGAAATTTACGGTTGTTATGTCGCAGGAACACCGTTTCCTTTGTTGGGTCATAATAGAGAATATGCCTACGGAATGACCATGTTCGAAAACGACGATGCAGATTTTTTTCAAGAACAAAGCAATCCTAATAATGCCAATCAATACAAAACTTCGACAGGTTTTTTAGATTATAAAACATCAACTAAAATCATTAAAGTAAAAGATTCTATTTCGATAAAATTGGTCGTAAAAGAAACGCAACATGGACCGATTATCAATGATTTAATTGCTGATTTCAAGTCCAAAAAACCGGTTTCACTTTCGTGGATATTTACCCAGCAACCTATCAAAATTCTCGAAGCAACTTATGGTTTGAGCCATTCGAATGATATTTCTCAATTTGAAATCGCTGTATCCAAACTCGTTGCCCCAGGATTAAATATTATGTATGGCGATGCCAAAAATAATGTGGCGTGGTTTACAACCGGAAAATTATACAATCTCGAAAAAGGCGTCAATCCAAATTTTATTTTAAATGGAACCAACGGAATCGACGATAAAAAAAACTTTCTTTCATTCGATAAAAACCCAAAATCAATCAATCCAATAAACGGATATGTTTATTCGTCGAACAACATGCCCGAAGCTATAAATGGTTATGATTATCCAGGATATTATTTGCCCGAAGATCGTGCAAACAGAATTTCGGGTTTGTTAGATTCTAAATCAAATTGGGATAAAACATCGGCAAGCTCAATGATCACTGATAATATTTCTGTAACAGCTCCAGAAATTGCTAAAAACTTTATTTCTTATTTGAATAAAAATAGCCTTTCGGCAAATGAAAATAAGGCAATCAAAATATTAGAATCATGGAAAGGTTCTAATGATTTAAATGATATTGCACCAACAATTTATAACAAATGGATTTATTTTTACTTGAAAAACACTTTCGAAGACGAACTAGGCAAAATCTCTTTCAATCAATTGCTACAAACACATTTGGTAAAACAAATAATTGGCAACCAATCAAAAATAGAAAATTCGCCTTGGTGGGACAATTTATTGACCAAAAATAAAATTGAGAGTCGACAAGAAATTTTTAATTTATCGTTACAACAAACCATCTCGAGTTTAGAAAAACAATTGGGCAATGACATTAATTCTTGGACTTGGAACCGAGTTCAAAAACTAGAATTTCGACATCCGTTAGGAAGTGTTGCAATTTTCAAACCATTCTTTAATGTAGGTGTTTTTGATGTTGCTGGTTCATGCGAAGTCATAAATAATAACATGTTTACTTATTCTGACAATGAAACAAATATAATAAAAGGCGGGCCATCAACCCGAAGAATTATCGATTTTTCTAACATTGAAAATAGTTTAAGTATTTTACCAACAGGCAATTCGGGCAACCCGTTTAGTAAACATTACAACGACCAAACCGAAATGTTTGTCGCAGGAAAGTTCAGAAAAATGATGTTGAATAAAAATGAAATTATTAAAAGATCAACAAAATTAGTTTTTAAACGATAAACAAAGTATTTAATCGTTTATTTTTAAAAAAAAAGTTTGCTAATTTATAATATGTTAATATTAATCGATTATTTTTGCAAAAAATTAAATATATATTACTAAAATGAAAATTTTAAAATTACTAAAAATAAAACAATTAATAATTTTATTAATATTTGTGTTTTTTTCGGTTAAAACCTATTCAAATACTTTATTTGGCGGAATAGAGATTGGTAGTAAAGGTGTAAAAATGACAATTCTTGACGTAGAAAATGCAAAAAAAAACCTATTCACATTAAAAGAATTTTGGACGGAAAACGTTGGTGTAGCAAAAGGAATTTCAATTGACGGAAGCCTTGCTCAATCAGATATTGATAAAGCTGGAAGTGTTGTTCTAGAGAATTATTTAAAATTATTAAATCAATTCAAAATCGAAGATAAAAACATATTTATTGTTGCTTCTTCGGGTGTTGGAATAGCCAATAATACTGATTTATTAGTAGATAAAATTAAATTACTGACCAACAAAGATTTAGAAGTTATTTCCTCTAAGCTTGAAGCAAAATTAATGTTTAGAGGGTGCATTACCAAAAAAATGTATTTAAACTCTTTGTTACTTGATATTGGTGGTGGCAACACAAAAGGTGGTTATGTAGAAATACGTAACGATGAAAACAATGTTTTTTATCCATTTAATATTAACTTAGGCACAATAACGTTAACCGAAAAAATAAATAAAAGTCTAAAAAACCCAGATGATATCAATTTATTTAAAAACAAATTATTTACTTATGGCATTGAACTAGATGCAGATATAAAAAAAATGTTTGAAGAAAGACCTGAATTCAAAGATAAAAAAAATATTTATTTGACTGGCGGAGCAGTTTGGTCTTTTTTTACTTTAAGTGCTTTAAACCAAACTGAAAATTTTGCTGAATTTACATTAGACGATGTAAAATATTATGACGCAGTTTTAAAAAATAATTTTAAAAAATTTAGCGATTTGGCAGAATCGAATCCAGATGCTGCTAAAGTCTTGAAAACCTATTCTCAAAAACATTTAATTTCGGCCAATACTTTATTGCTTACAGCTCTAGAAAATCTAGGAAACATAAATAATAAAAAGCTATATTTTGTTAAACAATCCCAAATAGCATGGCTTTTGTCTTATGTCGCTGATTCGGCCAAAGGTGCAAAAGTAATCTACTAGAAAACATTAAAAATAAAAAAAACCTCATTTAGAGGTTTTTTTTATTGAAGTGGTTTTAAACTTTTTTGATTGAAGCGAAAAATTAAGATTTTTGTTTCAGATTTTGGATTTTTTTTATTGGATAGCATCGCTATCGAATAAAAAAAATCTGAAATATGGGGCAAAAAGACAATTTTGCAGCCAATTAAAAAAA